>NZ_CP120733.1:687161-1374322 GCF_029542625.1 Tepidibacter hydrothermalis | reverse complement strand
CTGGCATAGGAGCTTTTATACTCTCATTACCTGCACTAGATTGTTTTTGTATATCAGGTTGTTGTTTTTGAATAGAATCTTGAATCTTAGGTGTAGATTTTTCAACAATTTGATCTTCTTCTAATTCTTCTACTTCCACTTCGTACACTTTATCATTCAATTTTATTTTGTATTTTTTCATAATATCGCCTCCTAAATATTCTTATATTAAACTATTCTTCTAATACTTTTAACCCTAAACTTAGAATCTTTGTTTTTACTTGCAAGAATAGATGCCATCAATGCCGCCACCAAATCATTTTCATCCTTTAAGTTTTTAATATCTACTAAATCATCATTTTTAATACTAGTGATAGCTATTTGAGAATCACTTTTTTTCTCTTCTTTATAAAATACAACTTTAAATAAATTTAATATTAAAGAAATAATATATAAACTCAAAAATACTACTGACATACTTATAAATGTTACTTTTAAAGCTTCTATAATACCCATACATTATCCCTCCTATACATATACTTCTATATAACAAACTTCATCTTCTAAGTTTACAGCTTTTCTTTTTTTCAAAAACTCTGTTGTAACCTGAGGAAAAAGCGAGTAAGAAAGTACATCTTCTTCAGATTTGGCTAAATCTTTGATTTCCTCTTTCATGACTTCAAATCCATCCTTTAATAAATCTGCTGGTCTTACAGTTATCATTTTTTCATTTCCTATTATTTTGTTTTTTATATCTTCATCTATAGGTGCGGGTGATCTTCCATAAAATCCTTTTACATAATCTTTTATTTCCTTTGGTACAAGTTTATATCTTTCTTTAGTTAAAACATTAAATACTGCTTGAGTTCCAACCATCTGACTAAGTGGTGTTACAAGAGGAGGATATCCTAAATCGGCTCTTACCTTTGGAACTTCTTTTAAAACCTCTTCATATTTATCCTGTGCATTTTGCATTTGAAGCTGAGATAAAAGATTTGAAAGCATTCCTCCTGGAACCTGATATGTCAAAGTCTTAGGTTCTGTTCCTAATACTTTAGTATTTAATATTTTTTCATCTATATATTTTTGCTTTATAGGTTTAAAATATTCAGCTATTTCTTCCAAAGCTTTCATATTTAGTTTAGGATCTCTAATGCTATCCTTAAACGTTATTGCCATAGACTCTGTAGGTGGTTGAGATGTTCCCATTGAAAATGGAGATATCGAAGTATCTATAATATCAACTCCCGCTTCTACGGCCTTCATATACGTCATAGAAGCTACTCCACTTGTGCAGTGAGTATGGAGGTTTATTTCTAAATTAGTATTTTCTTTTATATTTTTTATAAGTTCATAAGCATTGTATGGTGTAAGTATACCCGCCATATCTTTAATACATATAGAATCAGCCCCTAAGCTCTCCATCTCTTTTATTTTCTGTATATAATAATCAGTGGTGTGGACTTTGCTTGTCGTATAAGATATAGCACATTGACAGTGAGCATTTTCGTTTTTTATACTTCTTATCGAAGTTTCAAGGTTTCTTACATCATTTAAAGCATCAAATACCCTTATTATATCGATTCCATTTTCTATAGATTTTTTTATAAACTTTTCTACTATATCATCTGGATAATGCTTATATCCAAGTATATTTTGCCCTCTAAGCAGCATTTGTAATTTAGTATTTTTTACTTTTTTCCTTATTTCTCTTAATCTTTGCCATGGATCTTCATCTAAAAATCTAAGGCAAGAATCAAAAGTTGCTCCTCCCCAAACCTCTATAGCATTATATCCAACTTTATCCATATTCTCTAATACAGGAATTATCTCATCTATTTTAAGCCTGGTAGCTATAAGTGACTGCTGAGCATCTCTTAGTACAGTCTCATTTACTTTTAATTCGTTCATAATTCCACCTCATTTCGTTGATTTACCTTAATTGTATCAATATGTTTTATCTGTGTACAGTTATTGTAAAAGGTATTTAAAGCTATATGATTTATTTTTTTATTTGTTTCAGTGGGTTCTTTTTTTTTTATAAAGTGAGATATAATTAACATATTTTAATAACAGTATTTAATTATTTTTTCCATTATTAATAGTAGTTATAATTAAATTTTTTCAAATAAATAAAAGGTACGAAAAAGCATAGCTTTTTCGTACCTTTATTTTATTATATTATTTTTTACTACTTTATTTAAATAATCTAAAAGATCATCTTTTAATTCATCATGTTTTAGAGCAAAATCTACAGTTGCTTTTAAAAATCCTAACTTATCTCCAACATCATACCTTCTTCCTTCAAAATTGTAAGCGTGCATTGCTTCTATTTTAGAAAGTTCCTTTAGCCCATCTGTAAGCTGTATTTCTTTACCTTTACCCGGAGGTAAATTTTCTAATATTTTAAATATATTAGGAGTTATGATATATCTTCCTAAAATAGCTATATTTGAAGGAGTCTTATCTATATCTGGTTTTTCTACTAAGTCCTCAACCTTATATATTCTATCATCTATGTGTTCTGATTTAATTATTCCATATTTATTTACATCTTCTTTAGGAACATCTTGAACTCCAAGTATTGTAGTTTGATACTTTTGATAAACACTTATAAGCTGTTTTAAACAAGGAGTTTTAGAATCAACAATATCATCTCCAAGCAGTACAGCAAAAGGTTCATTACCTATAAAATATTTTGCGCAATAAATAGCATGACCTAATCCTTTAGGTTCTTTTTGTCTTATATAGTGAATATTAATCATATTTGATATATTTCTTACTATTTCAAGAAGTTCTTTTTTTTCTCTATTTTCAAGTTCAAGTTCTAGCTCTACCGATTTATCAAAATGATCTTCTATAGATTTTTTATTTCTACCTGTAATTATTAATATTTCTTCTATTCCAGATTGAACAGCTTCCTCTATTATATATTGAAGAATTGGCTTATCCACTATTGGAAGCATTTCTTTTGGCTGAGCCTTAGTTGCTGGTAAAAATCTAGTTCCAAGTCCAGCTGCTGGTATTACTGCTTTTTTTATATTTTTATTGATAGGACCTACCTCCTTTCATTATATATTTATGTGATTTTTAAATAGTTTCAAAAATTTTCAAAAGCTTATTTGCAGTGATTTCCCAATTATACTTTTCCAATACAAATTCCCTTCCTGTTTTCCCCATATCAATTGCCAGATCTTCATTATCTAAAAGATATTTAATATATTGTTCAAAAGCCTTTGGATCATCATACTCCTTAATTGCAAATCCATTAACTCCTTCTTCTATAACTTCAGCATTTCCACCACGTGCAGTAGTTATAATCGGAAGGCCCGCCGCCATTGCTTCATAGTGAACTCTAGCAAGTGGCTCTCTCCATTGAGAAGTACATACAAATACATCTCCCATATTATAGTATTTACTTATTTCATCTGGTGTTAAGAAACCTGTAAATATAACTGGATTTTTTAATTCTTTAGCCATATGTTGTAATAACAATGTATAGTTACTAGGTGTATTAAGACCATACCATTTACTTCCTACACACATCAATACAGCATTCGGATGAGAATTCATCACTTCTTTCATTGCTTCAAACAAAACATGAGGTCCTTTGTTTTTAGATAGTCTACCTACATAAAGTATAACCTTTGAATTTTCAACCCCATATTCTTTTCTCATATTTATTCTATCTTGTACAACATCTTCACTCCAAAATGGTTTTATTTTATTTCCATCTACAGCTGAATATACTGGATTTAATTTACTTTCAGCAGTTGGATATATACTTTTTACTTCATCTGCTACAAATTTACTTACAGTAGTAATAAATTTAACTCTATCTATACATTCTAAAGCCATTTCAGGTTCAATTTTTTTAGGTAACAGCATTTCATTGTGAAGACTAAGACTTAAAGCAGTATTAGGTACAACTTCATTTAATATAGATATCCAACGCGGTCTATTAAACACATGGATCAAATCAAATTCGTCAGTAATTTCATTTTTAACATTATTTATATAATCATCAGCATTTTCTCTTTGTACTCTAATATAAGTTACATTGTCCTTGCTCTCTCTAGAAGGAAGTTTATCATTTGCTACACTAAAAACTGTTATTTCATGATATTTAGATAAAATAGGTAATACACCTTGTATATATATTTGAATAGCTCCTCCTAAAACAGGAGGAACAGGAAGCATTTCTGTACAAATAAATGCAATTTTCATAAAATACTCCTTTCCTTATTAAATTCAGTTAAATTTCAATATTTTTTTAAGTCATTATTTATTGAAATTTTCTTGATACATTATATTTAGTTAATTTATAAATGTGATTTTTCAAACACAAAAAAAGTCCCAATATTTAATTGGGACTTTATAAATTTAATGTAAAAATATAGCATACATATTTATATATTAAACTATCTATGCTATATTTTTGCCGATATATTTATTTATTTATATATATTTTTACTATGTTTTATTTAACTTTTAGTAACTTTTCTTCATCTTCTTTATTAGCTACATAAGATAACTTAGCCCATGCAAAGAATATTGCACCCATCAGAGACCATCCTATTATAATTCCCCACTCATAAGGCCAGTTAAGAGCAGCTGGAGCACCTGGTAAGTATAAAGTTAACATTCCTAAACTTAATAAAACAGCTATACTTCCTACTAACTTACCACACTTAATCTTATATGGTCTTTTCATATTTGGCTCTTTATATCTTAAAACTAAAAATGATATTGTTACAATTAAGTATGCCATAACGATTGTAATTCCACCAGCATTAACAAGCCAGCTAAGCATTTGTCTTCCAAAGAAAGGCGCTATGCACGAGAACATTCCTACTAATAAAACAGCATTAGTCGGTGTTTTATACTTTGGATGTACACGAGCTAAAAACTTAGGAAGCATTTTTGAATCTGCCATAGCATAAATAGCTCTACTTCCACCTACATAAAATGAATTCCAACTAGTCAATATACCACCAATACCAGCTATTACCATAAGTTTTCCAGCTAAAGTACTATTATAGTATACAGCTTTCATAGAATCTGCTGTAACCATAGTAGATGCATTCAATTCAGTTTGATTAAGTGCTAAAGATACAGCATAAATAATCATTACATACCAAAATATAGCCATAACTACTGACATTAGAAGTATTCTTCCAATTTTTTTAAACGGCAAATTAATTTCTGCCGCAGATTGAGGTATAACATCAAAACCAACAAACATGAACGGTGTCATTATAAGAACAGACAATATACCTTTAGGTCCATCAACTATTAAAGGTTTTGCATTCACAGGATCTCCGTTAACTAAAGATCCTAAAAAAAACAAAATTCCTATAGCAACAACTATAAAAGTCAAAACCCCTTGTAAAAAAGCTGCCGGCTTTACACCTATATAATTTATAGCAGTTATAAGAATTGAACTTACAACTCCTACTAATACCCATGTAAAATTCACATCATAACCCATCACAGTATACATATATCCCCTAACATAGTTAGGAAATAAATATTCTACTACAGTAGGAAGTGCCACTGCCTCAAATGCCACAACTGATATGTATCCTAATATAATAGACCACGTGCATATAAATGACATATTCTCTCCTAATGCTCTATGGCTAAATACATGCTCACCACCACACTCAGGCATTGCCGATGTTAATTCTGCATAAGTTAATCCTACAAACAAAACCATGATGCCCCCAAGTATAAAAGCTATAGCAGCTCCTAATGATCCCGCTTTTTTTATCCATTCTCCTGCAAGTACAATCCATCCCCATCCTATCATAGCTCCGAAAGCCAATGCTAAAACATCCTTTTTAGACAATACTCTATTAAAATCCTTCGATTTGCTACTCATCTAAACTTCCCCCTTCAAATATTTGTGCTAGACCAAACAACTTATGTCTTATATCCAAGTTGTTTCATGAGTCAAAAAAATATACCTGATTTATTATATGATTTTTTTTGAAAAATTATTACATTAATTTTCCAATTAAATTGCTCGTTACAATTATATCATACTTTTACATTTTTATGTAATATTTTTTAAAAATTCATGTCTTAAATTAAATTGGACATAATTTATTTTTTTTGTTATTATGTGAGAGAATATGATTTTAAAGGAGAGTTTAATTATGGAAAAAAAAGATGTTTTAGCCGTAGTTGGCACAAAAGAAATTACTACAATGGATGTTGATTCTGCACTTCAAAGTCTAGGTCCTCAAAGAGCTATGCAATTCCAATCAGAAGAAGGAAGAAAAAAACTTTTAGAAGATTTAGTTAACCAAGAATTATTTTATTTAAATGCTATAGAAAATAATGCTGATGAAGAAGAAGAATTTAAAAATGAAATGAAAAAAATAAAAGAAAACTTCTTAAAACAATACTCTATTGGCAAATTATTAAGCAGTGTAAAAGTTGAAGAAAAAGAAGCTAAAGACTTCTACGAAAACAACAAAGAACAATTCAAATCTGCTGAAGGTGTTCAAGCTAGCCACATACTTGTAGAAGATGAATCTCAAGCTAAAGACATATTAGCTGAAATAAACAACGGTTTATCATTCGAAGATGCTGCTAAAAAATATTCTAAGTGCCCTTCAAACGAAAGAGGTGGAGATTTAGGATTTTTCTCAAAGGGACAAATGGTTCCTGAGTTTGAAAACGCAGCTTTCAATATGGAGAAAGGTGCAGTTAGCGAGCCAGTTAAAACTCAATTTGGATATCATATAATCAAATTAACTGATAAAAAAGATGCAGAAATAAAATCTTTTGACGAAGTTAAGGACAATATATATGGTCAATTAATCCACAAACAACAACAAGTTACATACTTTGAAAAAGTAGAAGAATTAAAATCTAAGTATAGTGTTACTATAAACGAATAAATAAAAAATCCTCTTAAATTTAAGAGGATTTTTTATTTATTCTAATACATTTAATTTTTTTGCCACCCATTTTGTTGTACTAGCTTGAATTCCTAAGGTTATCAAGATTGCCATAAATACTACTGATGATAAAACACCTTTATTATCTACATTCATACTCATTATCATTCCAGATAGTGCTGCTGGTATTACTCCAGTTTCTCTTACCCACATCATAAATAATATTTCATTCATACTCCACTTTGTTTTTCTATCAAAAATTACACATATTATTACAGATAAAGGTCTTACAACTAAAACTAATGCAGCGATTACTATAAGCGATTGTTTCCAATACATTCCTAAAGATATGAAGTCAACATGAGTTCCAAGCAAAACAAATATAGAAATTCTCATTATAACTGCAAGTGTTTCTCTTACATGAGTTTGTATTTGATAATGTTTTTCAGGAACCCATAGTTTGAATGTTTTTTTATTTCCACATAAAAGTCCTGTTATAAAAGTAGCCATATATCCACTTCCCCCTATAGTTTCAGCCAACATATAAGAAGCTATAACCGCAACTATAGAAACTAATGGTGCAAATTCATAAAAAAATCCGTACTTACCTTCTGATATAGACATAGATGCCAAAATTCCAATAATCACTCCAGCAATCAGTCCTCCAGCAATCATTATCAACAATTCTTCGATATTATGACTTAATGAAATTTTTCCTGAATCTATTATTGTAAGTATTGAAAAAACAAGTATCGCTCCAACTGCATCATTAAATGCAGATTCACTTATTACAGTTTGTTTTAACCTATCTTTTATAGCTATGGATTTAAATACTGGAACTAATGTTGCAGGATCTGTAGATGCTATTACTGAACCTATCAACAAAGCAGATATAAATGAAATATTGAATATCTTCATAGATATAAATCCAATTGAAAAAGCAGAAATTAGCACTCCTAAACTTGCCAATAATCCTACTGTCATTTTCACATCATTTAAAACCTTAAGTTTTACCTCTCTACCTCCATCATATAATATATATGCTGACCCAAAAGTCAGTATAAGTTGATTAGCAACAGGATAAGCCTCTATACTAGCTATATTTAAAACTGATGGACCTATTATAATTCCCGCTATTAAAAATAATACTACATCTGGTACTTTAACTATTTTACTTATTTTTGAAAAAATCATTCCTACAATCAATATTATAACAGTTAATCTCAGTATTTCATTAACTGCCACCACTGTACTATTTTCCAATTTCATAACCT
Organism: Tepidibacter hydrothermalis; assembly: GCF_029542625.1. Classification (GTDB taxonomy): domain Bacteria; phylum Bacillota; class Clostridia; order Peptostreptococcales; family Peptostreptococcaceae; genus Tepidibacter_A; species Tepidibacter_A hydrothermalis. The sequence goes on along the minus strand of NZ_CP120733.1, from coordinate 1,366,158 downwards.
CCTTTATGATATCTGTTATTCTGATTCAACAATTATATATCAAAAGGTACAAACTAAAAAACTTCATATATTACTATATTTTGTCTTTCTAGCTTAAATGATTAGATTTATCCAATTTATCTTCATATCTCTTAAAAATCTTATATATTTCAAACGTTCTATAAAATTTAATTATATTTACAATAAATATAATTTTCTTATAAATACAAAATTTAGCTTTTTATGATCTTTCCTAATTCATATTCGGAAAAACTCCTAATACTCTAAAAATTTAAGAATAGTATACATAAAAAAGTTCTTCTTTAGAAGAATCTTAAATGTAAACTTTTTTGAAACTCATAACGAAAATTATATTTATCCATAAATTAAAAATGAATATAATTTCCTATTCGTTATAAAAAAATTCGTCTACTCGCTAACGCGGTGACTCATGTCGCCAACGATCCTTACAGGCTCCGTTGCTCAAAAATACTTGCAAATTTAGCCTTTTCAATAAGTTATCCATAAAACAAAAAATAATATAATTTCTTTAAGAATAAAAAAGAGCTTATGCAAATTGCATAAGCTTTTAATAGTATTTAGATTTGAAAAAGTCACATACATTTTCTAACGATTGTATAAGCATTTTCTGTTCATTTTTATTCAATGTAGAAACTATATTTTCTATAATTTCATAATGAAATTTTTCATGTGTTTGATAAACAAGTTTTCCTTTTTCAGTTAAGTCAACTATTACTATACGTCGGTCTTCTTCCGTCTTAACTCTTTTTACATAACCTTTTTTTACAAGTCTATTAATTGATATAGTCAAAGTTCCAACTGTAATTTTCAAATCCATAGCGACTTCGCTCATTTTTCTAGGCTCTTTTACTCCTATGGCTTGAATAGTTCTAATTTCATTTACTGAAATATCATTAAACTGGCTTTGAGCAAATATTTTTTTTTCTATATCTGTTAAATCATAAAAAATACTTGTTATTAATTTATTTAATGTTTTAACATTTTCATTCATATTTGTCACCACTTTATATTTATATAGTATTAAGTTTTGCGCTAGATTCTTCTACAAGTTCCTTCATAAGTTGGTGTACAGAAACTATTTTATCTAGTTTGTATGCATTACTCCCACTAAATATAAGTCCGTTTTCTACGTCTCCATTAACAGCTCTAACCAATGCATCTGTTATACAGTATGGGATATCTTTTGGACTACATCCAGAGATACAGTTATAACATTTCTTGACTGGAATACTTCCAATTTTAGTTTTTTTAACAAAATCATTATTAATCGCTCTTCCAGGCATACCTACAGGACTTTTTATAAGTTCAATATCACCTTTTTCAGCGTTTATATAAGCTTCTTTAAAGTTTATATGTGCTTCACATTCATCAGTAGCTACAAATCTAGTTCCCATTTGAACTCCATCAGCACCAGCTTTAATATATTTAGCTATATCCTCACCATCAAATATACCTCCAGCCACAACAACAGGTATATCCTTTTGATATTTTTCTTTAAAAGGCTTTAAACTTTCTTTAACTTCATTTATTATTTTAACCAAATCTATGTTCTGAATTGCTCCTAATTCGCTTATAGAAAAACCTAAGTGTCCTCCAGCCTTAGGACCTTCTACTATGACCATATCTGGAGCATAGTTATATTTTCTATCCCAAAGTTTTGATATTAATGTTGCAGCTTTTGCAGATGATACTATTGGAGCAATTTTAGTCTTTGATCCCTTTATAAGATCTGGTAGTGACTTAGGAAGACCCGCTCCTGATATTATTAGGTTTACCTTTTCCTCTACTGCAGCTTTTACCATTTCTTTATAATTTTCCATTGCAACTAAAAAATTGACCCCTATTATTCCATTAGGGCTTAAATCTTTTGCTCTTTTTATTTCTCTTTTTAAAGCTCTTATATTTGCTGATTTATTATCAACTCTAAAATCATCTTCCTTATAACCTATCTGTACTCCTGATATAACTCCAATTCCACCTTCATTAGCAACGGCTGCAGCAAGTCTTGCACCTGATACACCAACTCCCATTCCTCCTTGAATAATTGGAACCTTAGCTATTAACTCCCCTATATTTAAAGACGGTAATTTCATAAATTCATCTTCCTTTCATTTTTATTTTGATATTCAAACCTTTTGATAATCAAAGTATATAAAAAATCATATTAAAAGTCAACATAGATTAATTTTTTTATTAACATATTATAAGATTATAATTTCCTATTCATTATAAAAAATTCGCTCTATACTAGAAATTTCCTTTATATTAATTCATAAATAGTGTCACAAATAAATCTTAACAGACACTCCTTTGCTCAAAATAATTGCAATTCCCATTCTTCCATCAACCTTATCCTCAATTTAAATAGGTATTTAATTTCCTACTCATTATAAAAAATAACGCTTAATAGAATATATATTCTATTAAGCGTTATCTTAAGAATTATTTTTATATTAATTTACTATAATACTTTACTTAAGAAATCCTTAGTTCTTTCATTTTGAGGATTCTCAAATATTTCTTCAGGACTTCCTTGTTCTACTATTTTTCCCCCATCCATAAAAATAACTCTATCTCCAACTTCTTTTGCAAATCCCATTTCATGAGTCACTACAACCATAGTCATTCCATTTGCTGCAAGATTTTTCATAACATCTAACACTTCTCCTACCATTTCAGGATCAAGTGCAGATGTTGGCTCATCAAATAACATTACATCAGGAGACATAGCAAGTGCTCTTGCTATAGCTATTCTTTGCTTTTGACCCCCTGATAATTGCTTAGGATAATTATTTGATTTATCCTCAAGTCCTACAGTTTTTAATAAATCCATAGCTATTTTTTTGCACTCTTCTTCACTCATATTCTTAAGTTTTTCAGGTGCAAGAGTAATATTATCTAATACACTCATATGTGGGAATAAATTAAATTGTTGAAAAACCATTCCCATTTTTTCTCTTTGTTTGTTTATATTATTAGTATTGCAAGTTATAGATTTTCCTTCAAATATTATATCTCCACTTGTAGGGTGCTCAAGTAAATTAAGACATCTTAAAAATGTACTTTTTCCAGAACCACTAGGACCTATAACAACTACTACTTCACCTTTTTCTATATGTTCATCAATTCCTCTTAGAACATGATTGCTTCCAAATTTTTTGTTTAAATTCTTAATCTTAATCACTTACAGCCATCCCCCTTTCAATTTTGTTCATAAATTTAGAAAGTGTAAATGTTAATATAAAATATATAATAGCAGCAACTATTAATGGTTCAAACGGTTGGAATGTATTTCCTCTTACAATATTTGTGTTATACATAACATCTGGTATACCAACCATCATAACTATTGAAGACTCTTTTATTAGAACTATGAATTCATTACCTAAAGCAGGTAATATATTTTTAAGACCCTGAGGTATAATGATATATCTCATAGCCATATTACTACTCATTCCTAAAGATCTTGCAGCTTCCATTTGTCCTTTATCAACAGCTTGTATTCCAGCTCTTACTATTTCAGCAACATAAGCTGAACTATTAATTGATAAAGCCATTATACCCGCTGCAAAAGTAGGTAGTTCTATCCCTAAAGTAGGCAGTCCATAATATACTATGAATAATTGAACCAATATAGGTGTTCCCCTTAAAATCTCTATATATACACTAGATATTATATTTAATACCTTACTCTTAGATAATTTCATAAGAGATATAAAAAGACCTAATATTACACCTATAAATACTGAACATATTGAAAGTAAAACTGTGTTTTTAGTTCCTATTAAAAAGAACATATAATACTTACTAAAAAAAGAAAAATCCACTATACTCAACTCCTAATCAATCATATCTGTCGCTTTAACCACAAATTCTTCTATTTTGTTTTCTTTAACTAATTTATCTAACGTCTTATTCATCTGATCTGTAAGTTCTTTACTTCCTTTTTTTATAGCTATAGCAGATCCACCTGTTTCATCTTTTACAGTTACATTTGTAAGTCCAAGATCACTATTTTTATTTACATAAGCTTTTGCTACAGGAAGTTCCACTATTAGAGCATCCACTTTATCATTTTTAAGTTCAAGCATAAGGTCAGACACTTTTCCAAGAGACTTAACTTCAGCTTCTTCTACCTGATCTTTAGCTATACCTTCTTGAATAGATCCCATTTGAACTCCTATTTTTTTACCTTTTAAATCATCCATTGACTTTATTTTATCTTTATTTTCCACTTTAACAACTACAGCTTGAGTTGCATTATAGTATATATTAGTAAAATCAACTTTTTCTTTTCTCTCATCAGTAGGTGTCATTCCAGCTACTACAAAATCAACTGTTCCTGTATTTAAAGCTGCAAGTAGTCCTCCAAAATCCATATCCTTAATTTCAAGTTCAACGCCCATATCCTTAGCTATTTCTTTTGCAATTTCAATATCAAATCCAACTATTTCATCTTTTCCATTTATTTCTGTGTGAAATTCATATGGTGGATAGTCCGCACTAGTACCAACTACTATTTTTCCTGATTCTTTTATTTTTTCATATTGAGAAATATCACTTTTCCCACATCCTGTGAAAACCATTCCTAAACATAAAACCATAACTACAACAATCATTTTATTAACAATTTTTTTAAACATTTCAAATTTCCCCTCTCATATTTTTATTTAAATCCACTTTATCAATTTAAATCATTAAAGTGAAGCACTAACTTACTCTTTCTTTAAACACCCCCTACATAAATTTATATAAAAAAAACTCGTCTCTTAAAAATAAGAGACGAGGTATATGCCCGTGTTACCACTCTTGTTGATACAATAAAAACTGTATCCACTCATTATCCTTTAACGATAGGTCCGTATTTTCGTACTACTATTTCAGAAAATCTCCTCCATGGCTCTCTTCAATACAACTATGTTACTAGACTCACACCAACTCTAGCTCGCTTTAACAATCATCATACCTACTATCCACTTCTCTGGATTTAAATATTTATTTTTATATAATAAAAAACTCGTCTCTTAAAAATAAGAGACGAGGTATATGCCCGTGTTACCACTCTTGTTGATACAATAAAAATGTATCCACTCATTATCCTTTAACGATAGGTACCGTATTTTCCTACTGCTATTTCAGAAAATCTCCTCCATGGCTCTCTTCAATACAACTATGTTACTAGACTCACACCAACTCTAGCTCGCTTTAACAATCATCATATCTACTATCCACTTCTCTGGATTTGATGTCATTTCGTTTGTTTTTTTAACTTAATATGTATTATACACACATAATTTTAAAGTGTCAACACATTTTTAATTTTTTTTATTAAATAAAAATTTATAACAATAATCTATTATATCACTTCTAGTTATTATCCCTATAAAAACCTTTTGATCATCTACAACAGGTACAAAATTTTGATTTATACTTAGTGAAATCAAATCTTCTATATTTGAATCAATATAAACAGGTTTATTATCCATTTTTCTAGATATTTCCCTTAATAAAATTTTACTAGTATTTTTAAAATTTAAATCTGGTGTATTTTTTAACTTCCAAAGCAAATCCCCTTCTGTAATTGTTCCTACATACCTTCCATCATCATTAATTATAGGAATAGCTGTGTATCTGTGGTACTCCATTTTTTCTAAAGCTTGACGCATTGTCGATTCTGGTGTTAAATAAGCTACCTCTACTTTAGGTGTAAGAAAAAAAGCTATATTCATATGTTTTCTCCCCTATTTTTAAATTTTAGTCCGTATAATTAATATGTTACTTGAGATTAAAAAAGATGTCAAGCTTGACCTAATGTATAAATTCCCATAATAAAATCAACTTATATCATGTTATACTTATAAATATAGTATTTCACTTTAACTAAAAACTTTAATTATTCGAGGGGGGATTTTTTTGAATAATATAATAAGATTTGTAGGTCTATTGATGAGTTCGTTCGGAATTGTTTTAAGCTTAATATCATCATATCAATTTTCACAGATAGATAACTTTAAAAAGTTATTTTTTGCAGCACTTATAGGAGTTTTAAATGTATTTGCCTTATTATTCTTTGTAGATAATAAATTTTATACAAAAAATGATACAAACTAAAAATTCGTCTACTCGCTAACACGGTGACTCATGGGCCAATAAGTCTCACGAATCTGTTGCTTAAAAATAGTTGCAAGTGTAGTTTTTCAATCAATGTTATACACAAATTCAAAATCATGTAGTTTCCTTGTGTATAATAAAAGTCGCTTTTGCAAAAGCGACTTTTTAATATGGTTAATCTATATAGATCATATACAAATTAAATATTATAATTTAACAACATTAGCAGCTTGAGGACCTCTAGCTCCATCAACTACTTCAAACTCAACTTGTTGTCCTTCTTCTAATGACTTATATCCATCTCCTTCTATAGCTGAAAAATGTACGAATACATCTTCTCCACCTTCGATAGATAAAAATCCATAACCTTTTTCTGCATTAAACCATTTAACAGTTCCCTTTTTCATTTAAAACATCCTCCTAAATAAAACGAATTTGAAACAAATATATTATTTGTTACATTATAATTTAAAATACTACATTTAACCCCTAATGTCAATACATAATAGCCAAACTTATCAATAATGTACCCTAACAAGCCAAAACTTTATTTTTTTATTACTCCAACCAAGATCCCAAGGCACTCTATATCTATCAGTATTATGGCAATTCACAAAAGAATATCCCTTAGAATCAGAACCTGTCACAACCGAAATATGAGTTACCTTTCCTTTTTTTTCATAAGCTACAAAATCACCTGGTTCAAGTTTATACGATGCCTTATAAACCTTGTCATAATCTCCATATGCTATTAAAGAAGCTCTTCCACTATATATCATATAATTTTTGAATGCATGTGCATTTACCCAAGCTTTAGTAGCTCCACCAGAATCATAATTCCACGCTCTTGTTTTTCTAAAGTTTCCTCCCTCATGTAGTATTTGAGATGCAAAATTAGCACAATCTCCTCCTAATGGATTATAATTCCTATATTTCTTGTTATACTTATAATCATGCTCCTCATCTGCTGCTGCACCACAGAACATATCTGCATATTCCAATGCTTTTTTTCTTCTCTCATTCATATTTGAACTATCTCTTTTTTCTTGCTCTAAAATATGTTTTTTAATATCATCAAATTTTATATTTTCTAAATTAAGAGAATCTGCAAAAGGATCTGTATACCATTCTTTAGTTATACACCATCCTTCTTCATTTTTTATAGTATTTAATGAATGATATGTTCCTATTCTAAATATATTAGTTTCATTTTTAGAATTATCATACTCATATTCATACTCAGTTGATGCCGTAAAATTTATCAAATATCCTCCTTCCTTAGGTTTTATTCTATTTATCTTTACTTTAGTCTTTATATCTTTAAATGTAATCCCTTGTTTATTTGACCAAATATGTAAGTACTTCATTTTCTTCATCTCATGTTCATATGCCCATACTCCATATTTAGTGCTTTTATCGTACAAGTTATTTAGTTTGCTCTCATCTCCATCTAAAAGTGCTTTATTTCTTGTTTCAAATATTTCTTCTAGTATTTGAACACATTCTTTATCCGTAAAAACTGTTATAACCTTTGATTTAATTTCTAATGAACTCAAAGATATAGTTAAAGCTAGTATACATATAATGCTAATAATAAATTTTCTTTTATTCATTATGATAAACACATTTATACCTCCTAAAATATACTCAAGGAATTATATGTGTTTAACTGTTAAAATAGAATAAATATTAAATTAATATTTCAAGCCTATCTTCAATTTTTTTAAGTTATCTCTCATAATTTCAATATAGTCAGACTTTATTTCATTGTTCAAACTATCAATAGAATCCAAATGTAAAATATTAATGTTTAGTTTTTTTGATATTTTTTCTAAATTTTTATCTATTTTATTCTCTGAAAATATATATTTAATTTCATTGTCATTTATGAATTTATCTAAATCACCTTGTTTAGACATATCCGAAATATCTATTTGATTTAGATTATATCTATTTGCAATATAAGAAAAAGCATTACTTGAAACTAATATATTTTTTTTGCTTAATTTATTTATCTCTTTTGAATATAAATTGTCTAATTTTATTAATTCTCGTTTAAATAAATTATAATTTTTCTCATAAAATTTTTTATTTTTATTATCCGCTTTTATAAAAGCATTTTTTATATTGTTTGATTGTCCTACTGCATTTAAAGGATTTAAACACATATTAAAATTTCTTTTTTCATTTTCTATAGTTTTTATGCCATCACATGCTTTTACAATTATTAATTTATCATTTGAAATAGAATTTATAATATTATCAATCCACGGTTCTGATCCATTGTATATTAATACATCACTTTCATTTAAATCTTCTATAATTTCTTCATTTGGTTTAAATTGATTTATTTTTGTTGAATTTGGAACCATTATTCTTAAATCAATTTTATCTTTCCCTATATTCTTTGAAAATTCATACATGGGATAAATTGTAGTGTAAACTTTAATCTTATCCTCCTGCCTCAAAACCTCATTTGATGTCTGTATTGTTTTGCTTTTATTAACCGATATTATAAATATAGACAAAATAACGGCAAAAAAAATCAATACCTTACTTTTCATATAAAATTCCTCCTATTCATATATTCTCTATAATTTTTCACATAAATAGTTAACAATATACATATTAACTCATTTATAATTCAATTATTTTACCCAAAAGCTAAAAGTTTTAAATCTGTATACTATTAAGGATATAAATAAGAACTTAACAGCTTGTAATTTAGTTTACCCCTAATTACTTAGTCAACTAAAAATTCGCCTAAAATAAAAACTCTATCTATAATTAAGTTTCACTTTATAATCAATTAAATTTTAATTGTTAGAAATCTATATATTAAAGATTGATATTGAATTTTCATCAATTTTTAAATAAACTATATACATAATTGTACACATTATCAAAGGAGGTTTTTTTATGATTTCAACTACACTGTCCGTAGTGTTAATATTGAATATATTATTTGCAATTGCAATAATATTTTTAGAAAGAAAAAAGCCAAGTGCTACTCTAGCTTGGCTTATGCTTCTACTTTTAATACCTAATATCGGTTTTATTATCTATTTATTGTTTGGAAGAAATTTAAGCAGAAAAAAAATATTTGAAATAAGACCAGAAGAAGCAGATATTATAAATAATGCTTTAAAAAATCAAAAACTGGATCTTCAAAATAACTCTTTAAAATTCAATGATATATGTGTTGAAGATTATAAAGATATGGTTTATATGCATTTAAATCATAGTGAATCTATTTTTACACAAAACAATAATATTGAAATATTTATAGACGGAAACGATAAATTCGAATCATTGATAAATAGTATTCAAAATGCTAAAGATCATATTCACATGGTTTACTTTATAATAAAAAATGATTCTTTAGGAAAAAAAATAGTGAATGAGCTTACAAAAAAAGCTAAACAAGGAGTAGAAATAAGATTTCTATACGATGCTATAGGAAGTCATTCTCTACCTAAGAATTTTTTTAAAGACCTTAAAGAAGCCGGAGGAGAGGCTGTAGCTTTTTTCCCTATAGTAATTCCTTTTTTGAATCTTAATATAAATTATAGAAATCACAGAAAAATAGCAGTAATAGACGGTACTGAAGGCTTTATAGGGGGATTTAACATAGGAGACGAATATATAAGCCTAAATAAAAAAATGGGCTATTGGAGAGATACTCACATCAAAATAACAGGAGATGCTGTTCATATGCTACAGACTAGATTTTTATTCGATTGGAGAAGTGCTCACAATAAAAATTTAGAAATAAGCCCTAAATATTTTCCTAAAATAAATTCAAATGGAAATAGTGGTGTCCAAATAATATCAAGTGGTCCCGACTCCGAATGGGAACAAATAAAATACGGTTATATCAAAATGATTAACTCAGCAAAAGAAAGTATATATATACAAACACCTTATTTTATACCCGACGAAAGTATACTTCATGCTTTAAAACTTGCTTCTTTATCAGGAGTAGATGTTAAAATAATGATTCCAAATAAACCAGATCATATGTTTGTATATTGGGCTTCATCTTCATATGCTAGTGAATTACTAAAAACAGGTGCTGAGTGCTATATATATGAAAAAGGATTTATACATGCAAAAACAATAGTTGTAGACGGTAAAGTAGCATCTGTTGGAACTGCTAATATGGATGTTAGAAGTTTCAAACTAAACTTTGAGGTTAATGCTTTCATATATGACAGCATAATTTCAAATGAATTCAAATTAATATTCGAAAATGATATTAATGATTGTACTCAGATTACTATAGAAATGTATAACAAGAGACCTTTAATAATAAAATTCAAAGAATCCATTTCAAGACTGTTGTCTCCACTATTATAGTTTTCTTAAACATAAAAAATAAACGAGGATATCCTCGTTTATTTTTTATTATAACGACTCCAATATTTTTTCAATTTTTCTCATTACCTTATTAACTTTCTCATCAATACCCTCACTTCTTATTTTAGCTCCGCACTTTGGACAATAAACACTGCTTTTAGGCAATACAGCATTACATCCGGGTTCAGGACAAACTATATGCCCTACATCCTTTGATGTTATTTTTCTTTTACACCTAGGACATCTGCTTCCCGGTATATCTGAAATTTGTTTATTGCACTTAGGACATCTTATCATCTTTATCTCACCTCGTATAATAGTAAAAGAGCTATTTAATTAAAAACTCTTTATATATACTATTCTTTTTTTATAATTATTGATAGAATATAAAAGTAAATATGTAGTAAAACCCATATAGATTTATCCGCAGCAATATAAATAGGAGTGATTTTTTTGAATTATATAATTTTTGATCTTGAATTAAATAGTAAACCGTTTAAACATAAGATACCAAACGAAATAATAGAAATAGGAGCAGTTAAGTTAAATAATAATTTAGAAATAATAGACAGGTTTCAAGCCTTTATAAAACCAAAATATTTCTCCAAATTATTTTCACTAATAAAGAAAAAAACTAATATAAAACAAGTTGATATAGATGATGCCCAACCCTTCAAATCAACAATGAAAACCTTTAAAGAATGGATAGGTGAGGATTATTTATTGTGTTCTTGGGGATATGATGATTATTACCATATAAAAACAAATTGTAAGCTCCATAATATAAAGTCAAATTGGATTCATGAATTTTTGGATATACAAAAGCAATTTTCTAAAATTAACAAACTGGAAAAAGGAAAAACAGCCAGCCTTTCAAATGCACTAGCTTTGTGCGGTATACAAATAGAAGATACAAATATGCACAGAGCTGATATTGATGCTGAGTATACTTGCAAAATATTTATTCATCTGTTTAAAAATCTGGATTTTTCTAATTTATCTACAAAAAAATAAAAGCTCGATATCGAGCTTTTATTTTTTTGCAAATATTTTTTTTGCTTCCATCATACGCTGAATTGCAGTTATAAATATCAATAAAGAAAATATATTAGTTATTAAACCTATATTACTTGGAATTAATATCATACACGTAAAAAATATGAATCCTTCCGTTCTTTCAGCTATACCAGCTTGATAATAAAATGACTTTATACCATTTTTTTCACTTAAGGCTCCTACAGTTAAAAACATAGTCATAGAAAAAATTATGCAGCAAGTAAGTATCAAATAGTTAAATACTAATTGATTAAATTTAAGTGCCAAACTTATTATAATAGATATTTCTACAATTCTATCAAAAGTAATATCAAGCAGAGTACCCCAAGGAGTTGAATTATTGATTTTTCTTGCCATAGCTCCATCAACAGCATCCAAAAAACCCGATATCCAAAGTAATAAACATGCAACTACATTATAATCAAAATACACTGCAAAAGATGCTGTTATTCCAGTTATAAATGCTAATACAGTTACTTGATTAGGTGTCATTTTCAGATTTAAAAATCCTGTAGAAGCTTTATCTATCATAGGATTAACATATTTTCTTGCATGAGTATCTAACATTGTATTTCCCCCTCATCTGCTATAAATATAAGTCCTTTTTCATCATATTTTACTAAAACTCTTTCACCAACTTTAAATTCTATATCCGACTCATACACTTGTATTATTTCAAATTCTGTAGAATTAATATCTACTTTAAAATCTATAAAACCTTTCCTAAACGAGCATTCTTTTATAATACCTTCAAAAATATTTATGTGTTCACAACAATTATCAAATTTTAATACTTTTAAACATTCAGGTTTTAAAATAAGATTCCCACTTAGATTATCTTCAGTAAATCTATCTAAGTTTATATTTAAATCATTTGATATAAATATTTTATTAATAATATTTCCATATAAAATATTATTAATTCCCATAAATTTAGCTACATACGTATTAATAGGATTTTCATATATTTGCATAGGAGATCCGTTTTGTACTATCCTTCCTTCTTTCATTATAATCATATTATTAAATAAATTAAATGCTTCTTCTATATCATGAGTTACAAACACTATGGTCATATTATATTCTTTATGAATTTTTAATATAAGACTTCTCATTTCTTCCCTCAACCTAGGATCAAGAGCACTAAAAGGCTCGTCCATAAGTAACAATTCAGGCTTTAATACTAACGCTCTAGCTAAAGAAACTCTTTGCTTTTGCCCCCCGCTTAATTCATTTGGATATCTTTTTTCAAATCCTTTAAGCCCTACAGATTGAAGTACATCATCTATCAATTTAGAAATTTCTTTTTTCCCAACTTTTTTAATCTTAAGTCCAAAACCTATATTTTCATAAACATTCATATGAGGAAAAAGTAAATTTTCTTGAAATATCATACCTATATTCCTTCTTTGAGGTAAAATTTGATTAATTATTTTTTGATCCATGCAAATTTCTCCATAGTCTAGATCAGTAAGCCCTGCGATTATCTTCAAAAGAGTTGTTTTACCACATCCAGATCCTCCAACTATTCCAAAAAAATCTCTATACTCAATTTTAAGTTCATCTATATTTAAATCAAACTCTGATCTTTTATCATGTTTCCCATAAGTTTTCTTTATATTTTTCAAACATAGCTTAGTCATTAACAAATCTTCCTCTCATGTCATAATCACAATGAATCATAGTATCTTTTTAAGTAATATTCCATAATACCAAGTGCAGTTAAACATATAAATGCAAATATTATAGCATATACACATCCGATAGTTTTTTCTCCAGAATTAATATATGGAACCATACTAGTTGAAAGAGTTTGTATTTGTCCTCCTCCTATTAAAATAGTGGTTATATATTGACTAAAAGATATTAATATAGTTAAAGTAGAACCAGCTATAATTCCAGGAAGTAAAAAATATATTTTAACATTAATAAAAGTATTTAACTTATTTGCTCCAAGCATTTGACACTGATGCTCCCACTCAAATCCAAAATTCTCAAAACTAATTTTAATAGCTCTTATCATGTATGGTAACGTAGGTATTATATGTACCAAAACTACTCCCCATATACTTTCTGTTAAATTCATTCTTATAAAAGTCTTATGTATTCCCATTGTAGATATTATAGGAGGTATAACAATAGGCATAATCAATAAGAACTCAATTATATTTTTGTATTTAAAATCATATCTAGCTATTGCATCTGCTGCTGGAATCGCTACTATTAAGTTTATAATTACTACAATCAAAGCTATTTTTAAGCTGATAAATATTACATTTAATGAGTTAATATTTAATAAAACATACTTCCAAGCTTCAAAACTTAGCTTTTTAGGAATTATATCAGGCCAGACCCATCCATTAGAAAAACTCATAAAAAATATAAAAATAATTTGAATTATAGACATCAGTATAATTAGGGACAATATTATTAACGATATCTTATCCCCATATTTAACCTTAATCACTTTATCTTCCTCCATTTTCCCATGCTTAAGTGATTTGAAATATATCCAACTCCAATTATAACTAATACTATAACCACATTTATAGCAAAAGCTTTAGGTCTTTCAACCAAATCTGAATTCATATACATTTGATATGAGTAAACAGAAACCATTTTAGGATAAGTAACACCTAATAAAAACGGTATTTCAAATTCAGCAAAAGTGTATGCAAATATTATAAAGCACGCTGTTTTCAAAGGATTAACCAACATTTTTAGTACTACTTTCTTAAATAATTCATTTCTACTTCCACCTAGCATATATGTTAATTCCAACCAAGAAGATTCTAACTTTAAAATAGCAGGATATAACATCAAAACTATAAATGGAGTAGTTTTTAATACATAAGTAAGAATTATTCCTATACCAAATTGATCATTTACTATCACAGGAAATTCATTAATACTGCTTGTTATTCCTAATTTAAAAAGAATAGAACTTATCCAACCGCTTCTATTAAATATAAGTAATATAATGTATGAATACACTAAATAAGGAAATAACATAGGTATTTGAACTAAAAGTTTAAACTTTGATGCTAACTTATAAAATACTCCAGTCTTCATTATATACAATAAATATATTATGAAAGTACCTGCTAGTGCAGATAATACTGTAGATATTAAAGCTATTTTGAATGTAATAAAAAATGACATCCAAAATTCTATAGACCTAAACAATTCCTTATAATATTTAAACGTAATATCACCCATATTGCAAATAGACTTAATTCCCAAGCTTTGTATAAGCCCTTGTATTAATCCAGACATAAATAGTACAACAGTGACTATTATAGCTGGTAATACTAATAAATACGGTTTAATTTTTTGAGACATTCTTGTTCCAGCCTTTTTCTATTTGATCTATATATTCAGCCTTCATTTCTGGAATTTTATATTTTCTAATCTCATTTAAAAATTCTAATTTATTTTTTTTATAAATCTCGTCTATTTTCAATTTATCTTCATCAGAAAGCTTATCGTATGATATAGCAAGTCCATCTCCCCAATTACTAGGATTTAATTTTTGTGTCTGAGCTTTAGGTGATAATAAAAAATCTATAACAGCCATAGCTCCAGCTTTATTAGTAGCATTAAACGGTACACTCAAATAATGAGTATTAGATAAAGTTCCATCCTTTAACACAAATACATCTGTTGATTCTTTAAACTCTCCACTTTGAACCTTATTAAATGCATGAAGTGGATTATAAGACATACTCATCAATACTTCTGAATTTGAATACAACATATCAAGCTTAGCACTACTCTCAGGATATGTCTCTCCTTGTCTCCATAGATACGGTTTTATTTCATTCATATAATCCCACATACTACTTAAATCTTTCTCTTCTATATAATCTTTTTTGAATAAATCCATATATGTTTGGCGTATAAATGCACTTCCTGTGAAATCTGGTACTGACGGATATGTAAATTTTCCAGGATTTTGTTTTATCCAATTAGTAAGTTCATTTATATCCTTTGGTGGATTTTTTATAATATTAGAATCATATATAAATACGAATTGAGATTTTCCAAAAGGAACTTCCATTCCCATAGTATCTTCTCCGAAATCATACTTAATATCATCTGCTTCTTTGTCAACATATTTATTATAATTTGGAAGTTTGTCCGCAAAAGGTCCCCAAAGTAGATTATTTTCGTTTGCTAGTTTGAAATTCTCACCATTCATCCATATTATATCTATACTTCCATTTGATTTTTCTACATCTTTTTCTGTTATCAGTTTATTTATCATATCTTTCGGATCATTTATAGCCACTCTGTTTAAATTAATATTTAGTTCTTCTTTTACCAATGGCTTAACCCAATTATCCATATATTCATTTACTGATTTATCTCCAGCCCACATATATATATTAACTGTTTCACCTTCAGCCTCATTAGAAATAACTTCCCATTTCATTTCAAGTAAATTTAATGATTCCTTATTATCTTGATTTGTGCATCCAGATAATATACTTAAACTAATCAATATTAAAAGTGCTATAGATATTATTTTTTTCATATGTTATTCTCCTTTATTAGTATTTTTTAATTGTTCAATATATGTTTTACACTTATATCTATTCATCCATTTTTTCAAATAATTGACGTTCATTTGGTCAAATTTAGAATTTATATTATCGTTAAATACTAAATCTAATATATGAACACTATTTTTACCTGCTGTTTTCATAGATTTAACACAAGACTCACAATACGTCAATATATAATTAGAGTCAGCCTCATAAGCTCTTTTTCTCATGTGCTTTAAAGCTAATTCTTTATTTTGTATGCTTATTTTTCCTCCACAACACGAAGTTTTTTCTCTACAATTATTAAATTCTTCTATCTTGATACCCATCTCACTTAATACATCTCTAACACTTTCATGTATAATATTTTCTTTTCTTGTAGGACACGGATCATGAAGAGCAAATACTATATCTAAATCTTTATATTTATTCTTAATATCATTTGGTACCCCAATATCCTTTATGGACTCCCAAATAGATTTAACCTCAATATCAGGGCTATTTTCTTTTATAGTCTTATAACAGGTTTGACATGCTGTTATTACCTCTTTTACTTTCATCTTCTCTATTTCTTCTTGTAATTGTGAATAATACGCTTTAAAACTGTCTTTATCTCCCGATATTTTTGAAGGCGCAGCACAGCATTTTAAAATAATAGCTGTATCTCCTAGATTATCATTTAAATATTTATATGTTTTCATTACTATTTCTGGACTATAATCGGTTAAACTACACCCTGGAATAAAAGCTCTTACATTATTCTCATTATGATCACTTGATGCAGTAAATAATTTAGAAAAACTGGATAATTGATGTAATTTAACACCTATATTACTTTTTTTCATAGTCAATTCACCCTTTAAATTTAGTATGTACTAATAATATAACTTTACAGATAAAGCGAAACTTAATCCAGATAGAATTTTTACTTCGACTGAACTTTTAGCTTTCGCCATAAATAAGGCTCTTCCTATTATTAAGAAGAGCCTTATTTATCTATATCAAAATAAAGTATATCATATATAAATATTATTTAACTATATAAAATTTATATACACCATCACCCAATTATTAAATTTTTCTATAATGTTTTTTATCAAACAATCCTTACAATCTCCGTTGCTCAAAAATAGTTGCAAGTATCTCTTTCTTAACCCGTTATTTACAAAATAAAAAAGGTCTTAATATCTAAGATATTAAAACCTTTTAGTTTATTAAACTATTACTATTTTTCTTTTAATGCTGCTTGAGCTGCTGCAAGTCTAGCAATTGGTACTCTATAAGGAGAACAAGATACATAGTTAAGTCCTATATTGTGGCAGAATTCTACAGAAGCAGGTTCTCCTCCATGTTCTCCACATATACCAAGTTTTATATCTTCTCTTGTCTCTCTTCCAAGCTTTGATGCCATTTTAACTAATTTTCCAACACCGTTTTTGTCTAGTGTTTGGAATGGATCTTTTTCAAATATCTCTTTAGACTCATATTCTACTAGGAATTTATTTGCATCATCTCTAGAGAATCCATATGTCATTTGAGTTAAATCATTTGTTCCGAAACTAAAGAACTCAGCTTCTTTTGCTATTTCATCAGCAGTAAGTGCTGCTCTTGGAACTTCTATCATAGTTCCAACCATATATTTCATATCTACTTTTGATTCTTTTAAAACATCTTCTACTACATTTACAACGAATTCTTTTATATATTTAAGTTCATTCACATCTCCGATAAGAGGAATCATTATTTCTGGTGATACATCAACTCCATTGTTTTTAGCCTCAATAGCACCCTCCATTATAGCTCTTGCTTGCATTATATATATTTCAGGATAAGTTACTGCAAGACGGCATCCTCTATGTCCAAGCATAGGATTGAACTCTTCTAAATCTTCAATTCTCTTTAATATATCTTCGTATGATATATTCATATCATCTGCTAAGTTCTTTATATCTTCCTCTTTTTTAGGTAAGAATTCATGAAGAGGAGGATCTAAAAGTCTTATAGTAGTATCTCTTCCTTCCATAGCCTCAAATATTTCTGAAAAATCTTTTCTTTGCATAGGAAGTAATTTTTCTAAAGCTTCTTGTCTTTCATCAACAGTTTTAGATAGAATCATCTTTCTAACAACAGGTATTCTATCTTCTTCAAAGAACATATGCTCAGTTCTACAAAGTCCTATACCCTCAGCTCCAAATTTAACAGCAGTCTTAGCATCATTTGGAGTATCAGCATTAGTTCTTACCTTAAGAACTCTTACCTCGTCTACCCAATCCATAAACTCTTCGAATTTTCCTACAAGTTCAACCTCATTTTTAGTTATATTTCCTGTATAAACACTACCTGTTGATCCATCAAGAGATATATATTCCCCTTCTTTTATAACAAGGTCTTTAACTCTAAGTTCCTTTTTACTCTCACTAACTTTTATATCTGAGCAACCTGCTACACAGCACTTACCCATCCCTCTTGCTACAACAGCTGCATGAGATGTCATTCCTCCTCTTGCAGTAAGTATACCTTCACTTGATACCATTCCTTCTATATCTTCTGGTGATGTCTCAAGTCTTACAAGAATAGCTTTTTCTCCATTTTCATTTGCAGCAACAACATCACTGGCATTAAAATATACCTTTCCTGATGCTGCACCAGGTGATGCTGGAAGTCCTTTTGATATAAGAGTTGCTTGTTTTAATGCTTTTTCTTCAAAATTAGGATGTAAAAGTTGATCTAATTGTTTAGCATCTATTCTCATTATAGCTTGTTTTTTATCTATTAATTTTTCACTTACCATATCAACAGCTATATTTATAGCAGCTTTTGCTGTACGTTTTCCATTTCTAGTTTGTAAAATATATAAATTTTCATTTTCTATAGTAAATTCTATATCTTGCATATCCTTATAATGATCTTCAAGAATTCTAGTTGTATCTTCAAATTGCTTGTATATATCAGGCATAATCTCTTTCAAGCTAGCTATTGGCTGAGGTGTTCTAATACCTGCAACAACATCTTCACCTTGAGCATCTACCAAATATTCTCCAAACAATACATTTTCACCAGTAGATGGATTTCTTGTAAACGCAACTCCTGTACCTGATGTTTGCCCCATATTTCCAAATACCATAGATTGTATATTTACAGCTGTTCCTAGCTTATGAGGTATATCATTAAGCTTTCTATATATATCGGCTCTAGGATTGTTCCATGAGTCAAATACAGCCTTTACAGCTAATAACAATTGTTCCTTAGGATCAGATGGAAACTCTTGTCTTAATTCCTTCTTGTATATGTTCTTGAATTCTACAACTATATTTTTTAAGTCATCAACAGTAAGTTCAGTATCGTATTTATATCCTTTTGATTCTTTTATATCATCTAATATTCTTTCAAACTTATATTTTTGAATTCCCATAACAACATCTGAGAACATTTGAATGAATCTTCTATAGCTATCATAAGCAAATCTTTCATTATTAGTCTTTTTAGAAAGCGCTTGTACAGCTGTATCATTAAGTCCTAAGTTAAGTATAGTATCCATCATTCCAGGCATAGATATAACAGCACCTGATCTTACTGAAAGAAGAAGTGGATTTTCATTATCCCCTAATTTTTTATCCAAAGTTTTTTCTAACTCAGAAAGATTTGTCATTATTTCATCTAAAAGTTCATCCCAAATCTTTTTATCTTTCTTGTAGTAAGTATTACAAGCATCTGTTGTAATTGTAAATCCTGGAGGAACCGGAAGACCTATCTTAGTCATTTCAGCTAAATTAGCTCCTTTTCCACCTAATAGATTTTTCATTTCCTTTGAACCTTCTTTAAAGCTGTACACAAATTTTCCCACTTTTTACACTCTCCCTTTAATATAGACTTTAATATTATCTAATTAGCTTATATTTTAGTAATTATCATTTTGTTTTAGCTGTTAAGAAATCCTTTATACACTCTAAGACCATTCTCTTTCATTATGTTTATAATAAGTCCTGCTGTTTCTTCTATAGCTTTATTTGATACATCTATTATTGGACATCCTAACTTTTTCATTATAGTTTCAGCATATTCAATCTCTTCTAATATTCTTTGCATGTTTGCATAATTAGCATTACCAGATAGACCCAATGCCTTTAATCTTTCTTGTCTTATTTGATTTAACTTTTCTGGAGTATTAGTAAGACCTATTATTTTTTTGTTAGGTATTTCAAATAATTCCTTAGGAACTGGAACTTCAGGAACTAACGGTACATTAGCTACCTTTATATTTTTATTTGCAAGATACATACTAAGAGGAGTTTTAGATGTTCTAGATATTCCAACTAATACTAGGTCTGACTTTACAAGACCTCTTGAATCTTTTCCATCATCATATTTTACAGCAAACTCTATTGCCTCTACTCTTTTAAAATATTTCTCATCAAGTTTTCTTATTATTCCAGGTTCTCTTAATGGACTTAAATTAGTTCTTGATCTTATAGAATCTATAAGTGGATTTATTAAATCTAATCCTGGTATATTATTCTCCTCGCAAAACTTTGATGTACGATTTGCAAGTTCTAAATCGACAAGTGTGTAAACTATTATAGAATTTTGAAATTTTGCATCATTTAATATTTCATCTAAAAATTGCTTATCCAGTACATATGGATATTTTCTTATTTCATAGTTTTTTAAGTTAAACTGACCTATAGAAGCTTTGGCTACTTGCTCTCCTGTCTCTCCTAAAGAATCAGATATTATATATATGACTAAATTTTCCATGATTCACTCCTTTATTCTTCAAATAACTCTAAAAATAATTTTGTTATATTCGTTTTAGATACTCTACCCATAACTTTGTAGTATTCTTTATTATCTTTTAATTCTTTTTTTACCACAGGTACAGAATCCACTTCATGTTCTATTATCTTTTTTACTACCTTAATTACACTATCTTCTTCTTTTCCCATGATAACATTTGGCATTCTAGTCATAATCATACCTACAGGTATTTTATTTATATCCATTCCACCTATAGTACTTTTAAGTAAGTCTTTTCTAGATACTACCCCCGATAAGTTACCATTATTTATTATGTATATACTACCTACATCTTCTAAAAACATAGTAACAATAGCGTTATATACTGTCGTTTCTTCTGTTAACATAACTGGAATACTCATTATTTCACTAACTTTTTTGTTTTTTAATTCTTCTGATATTATATGATTTTTATTTATTCCAGCATAGAAATAACCAACCTTTGGTCTTGCATCTAATATCCCCGTCATAGTAAGTATTGCAAGATCTGGTCTTAAAGTTGCTCTTGTAACATTTAACATTGTTGCTATATTTTCACTAGTTATAGGCTGATGTTCTTTAACTATATCTATTATCTTAGTTTGTCTATCGCTAAATTGTATATTAAACACCTCTTTTCTTTTAATGTGATATACTTTTTATCACCCGTTCCTTATATAGTATATTATATATATATATTTGTTGTATGTAAATAACAAAATTGAATTTAAGGAAAAAAATTCTCTTTATGCTACAGCATAGATCATTTTAGTTCATTTATTAATGTTATCTACAAGTGGAAAGTTATACAGTTTCTTCTAGAGTAAAAAAGTCGGGAATTTATCCCGACCTTTTTTACTTATATACTATTTTTGACAAATCACATATTAAAAGCATAGTATCATATACTTGTTTTAATAAAGCTAATCTATTATTTTTAATATTTTCATCTTTATCCATAATCATTACAGTGTCAAATAGATTATCAATAGGATTTTTAAGTACAGTAAACTCATCTAAAGCCTTAGAATATTCTTTTTTATCTATAGATGACTTAACAATATCTTTTACTTTTTTAAATTCATCATACAGAACTTTTTCTTCATGAGCTTGAAGATATTCTTCTTTTATTTCGTTTATCTCTGCCTTTTGAGCTAATGTAGATACTCTATTAAATGCAGTTAGTATTTCTACTATTTCATCTTTGTTTATCCACATATTAAGCTCTTTTGCTCTATTATACATATCAGATACATCATCTATATCAGAGCTAATAACAGCATCTATAACATCATATCTTATTCCCATTTCGCTGAATATATTTTTTATTCTTTGATTAAAGAAATCTAATATTTCCATACTAACCTTTTCTTTATCAAAGTTTAAGTTGTTGTAATTGCTTAAAGAATAGTCTATTATATTTCTTAAGCTTACATTGATATTTTTATCCATTAATATATTTATTATACCTAAAGCTTGTCTTCTTAGTGCATATGGATCTTGAGATCCCGTAGGCTGTATTCCTATTGCAAAAAATCCTGCTATTGAATCCATCTTATCTGCTATAGCTATAACAGTTCCAGCATTTGTAGAAGGTAGAATATCACCTGAGAATCTAGGAAGGTAATGTTCGAATATAGCATTAGCTACTACATCATTCTCACCAGATACCTTAGCATATTCTCTTCCCATAACACCTTGAAGTTCTGTAAATTCAAATACCATATTAGTAACCAAATCAGCTTTACAAATTTTCGCAGCTCTTATAGTATTATCTCTTTCTTGCTCATATCCAAATTCTGAAACTAGTTTTTCAGATAATCCTTCTATTCTTAAAGTTTTATCATATATAGTTCCTAATTGATCTTGGAATACTACATTTTTAAGTTTCTCAATATATTTGTCAAGCTCTATTTTAATATCTTCTTTATAGAAAAACTGTGCATCAGCAAGTCTTGCCTCTAAAACTTTTTCATTTCCTTTTTTAACATTCTCTATTTTATAATCAGTACCGTTTCTAACTGTTATAAAGTTAGGTAATAACTCTCCATTTTCTTTTAATACAGGGAAATATCTTTGATGCTCTTTCATTGGCGTTATTATAACTTCTTTTGGAAGCTTTAGATAATCTTCTTCAAACTCTCCATAAAAAGCTGTTGGATATTCAAGTAAATAAGTAACCTCATTTAATAATTCTTCGTCCATTAATACTTGTCCATTTATTGAACTCGCTACTTCTATACATTGTTTTCTTATAATTTCTTTTCTCTCTTCTTGATCAAGTATTACATAATTGCTTTTTAATTCATTTAAATACTCATCAATTGAATTTACAATAATGCTATCTTTTCCTAAGAATCTATGACCTCTTGTAACATTAGATGATTTTATTCCTTCTATTTCAAAATCAAGTACTTCTCCATTGTATATAGATACTATCCATCTAATAGGTCTTGTAAATCTTAATTGTTTGCCTCCCCATTTCATAGTTTTTGGGTAGTTTATAGATTTTATCAAATTAGGAAGGATATCCTTTAATACATCTTCTGTATTTTTTCCTTCTTCTTTCAATTTAGCAAATACATATTCTTCCTTACCTGCAACCTTAAAGTATAGATCCTCTACATTTAATCCCTTACTTCTCATAAAACCTTGAAGAGGTTTTGTAGGTTCATTATTATCATCAAAAGCTATTCTCTTTGCAGGTCCTTTTATTTCTTCTTCTAGGTCATCCTGCTTCTCACCTAGTCCCTCTATTATTAAAGTAAGTCTTCTTGGTGTTCCATAAGTTTTTATATCTTCAAATTTTATTCTATTTTCATTTAAGAATTTTTTCGAATTTTCTTTTAATTGTTTTAAAGAACTGTCCATAAATCTTGCTGGAATTTCTTCACATCCAATTTCAAATAAAAGATATTTATTCATATTATTTTCCTCCTTTCTTTAAAAGAGGGTATCCCATTTCTTCTCTTTGATTAACATAAGTACTCGCAACCATTTTTGCCATATTTCTAACTTTTGCTATAAATGATGCTCTTTCACTTACACCAATAGCCCCTCTTGCATCTAATACATTAAATGTATGAGAACATTTTAATATATAATCATATGCTGGTTGAACCAAACCTTTTTCTAATAATTTTTTAGCTTCTTCTTCATAAGCATTGAAATGTTCAAACATCATATCAGTATTTCCTTCTTCAAAACTATAAACTGAATGTTCATATTCTGCCATTTGGAATATATCTCTATAAGTTAGTTCATCATTCCATTGAAGATCATATACATCGTCTTTTTCTTGAATATACATAGCAAGTCTTTCAAGTCCATAAGTAAGTTCTGCTGATTCAAGTTCACAATCTATATTACCAACTTGTTGAAAATATGTAAATTGAGTAACTTCCATACCATCAAGCCATACTTCCCAACCAAGTCCCCAGGCTCCAACAGCCGCTGCTTCCCAGTTGTCTTCTACAAATCTTATATCATGTTCTTGTGGATTTATTCCTATAGCCTTTAAACTCTCCAAGTATAGTTCTTGTACATTATCTGGAGATGGCTTAAGTATTACCTGAAATTGGTGATGTTGATATAATCTATTAGGATTTTCTCCATATCTTGCATCCGTTGGTCTTCTTGAAGGTTCTACATAACAAACCTTCCAAGGCTCAGGGCCAAGGGATTTCAAGAATGTATAAGGGCTCATAGTTCCTGCTCCCTTTTCTACATCATATGGGTTCATTACTATACAACCTTGCTTCGCCCAATAATTTTGCAGAGAAAGTATCATATTTTGAAAATTCATTTTTTTCCCTCCTATATTTATTAAAAAAATTTGCTTTATACTTTCAAATGGCTAATGTCACCATTTATAAAAAATTTAGCCTTTCGCTTTTGGCGAAAGGCTAAATTCTAAAGAATTCTAACTTTAAATTTAACAAAATCAGGGTTATTTGTCAAGTTCATTACCCATTTCTTGGCTTTCTTCTTTCATTATATCATCTGTAATATCTTTATTATCAGATTTATTAATATTCATTTTATCTTTTATATCATTAAATGATTCTTGTGTTTTCTCCTTTATATCATTAAATGATTCTTGTGTCATATCATTTATATCTACAGTTTCTCCATTTGTTTTTACTATTTTTATTTTATATTTTCCTACAACAGCAGCAGATACACCTACTATTGCAGCCACTGGTCCTAAAACTAATCCAATTGCTCCTGCTGTTACAGGTAAGTTAAGCATCACATCTCCATCTTTTTCAAGCATAACTCTAGTTATATTTCCTTTTTTAAGAATCTCTTTTAATTTTTCTATCATTTCATTACTTTTTTCATTTATGCCCTTAAATACATTTCCTTCTCTTTTTTCAAGATAAACTAAAGCCTCTATAACATCTCCATTGGAATTAACTAATGCTTCTTTAGCTTTTTCATACCCCACATTCATTCTCTCCATAATTTGATCGATCTTTTCAAGTGTTATTTCCATACTATCCACTCCTTACCCTTTTAAATTTTCAAGAAAATTTAATGATTTTAAATTTAAATTTTCTATATGAGTCATCAAATATTTTTTTAAAATATTATCTAGTTGATTTAGTATATATTTTGATACCTTTACCTTGTTACATATTACTATGTCATTTTTTAATATGTATTCCATTAATTTTAAAGTTGTGGGATCAATTTTCATACTATATCTATCTACATCTACACACTCATTACATAGCATACCGCCTTCTATTGTACTGAACTTACCTTTATTTAAGTTATTATTACCACAATTGGTACATTTTAAAACACTCGGTTTATATCCTATATAATCTAGAAGTTTAAGTTCAAATATATTTGTTATTAATTCATAATTAGCATCATCATATGAATATAAGTACAACGTCTTTAATAATAAATCAAACAACCTATTGTTAGTTTGATTTTCAAATATATTTTGTTCAACTAATGAACTAATATAGCTAGCATGAGCTAAGGTATCTATATTATAAGATAAGTTATAAAAATTTTGTTTTACTTCGCATTGATTTAATTTGTACATATTACCATTTCTTCTAATAGCAAAATTAGAATATGAAAAAACCTGAGTACCCGATAAGAATGTGCTCTTTGATCTTCTAGCTCCTTTTGCAAGCACTGAAATTTTTCCAAGCTTTCTAGTAAATATAACTATTATAGAATCTGATTCTTCATACTTAATCGATTTCAGTACTATCCCATCTGTATTTATGAACATAATTATTTTCAATCTCCCTCACTGTATTCGATTTACACTTTAGGCTGTCATAGGACTTGACATACATGTATGCATTTATGTCTCCTGTTTTTTTAAAATATTCCCATATTGATTTATTCATTTCAAAAAACCCCCTTCTGTCCATTTATATTTATTTTTGGGTAAGAAGGGGGATAATATACATAATATTTTTTTTTATTTTAAGAAAATTTTAGCAAAAGTGCAGTTGTCAATGTAAAGTATATAGTAAGACCAGTTATATCAAGTGTTGTTGAAATAAACGGAGCTGATGCAACCGCTGGATCAACGCCCAATCTTTTAAATACAATAGGTACTAATGTACCTATTGTAGCAGCAGTTAGCATGTTAGCTGCCATTGCTATTCCTACAACAATTCCTAATTTAAAGTCTCCTATCCATAAGTAGGCTACTATACATATTATAAGACTACATATAAGCCCAACAGTAAGCCCTATACTCATTTCTTGAGTTATTGTCTTAAGAGCATTTTTTTGGTCTATATGACCCGTTGCGAGTCCTCTAACGGTAAGAGTAGATGATTGAGTTCCAACATTCCCTCCCATTCCAGTTAGAAGTGGCATAAAAAAAGATACCGCTGCATATGCCTTTATTGTAGTTTCATATTTTCCTAATATACGCGCTGATAAAGTACCTCCAATTAATGTTATAAGTAACCATGGAAGTCTTGCTTTTACAGCCGAAATTACTTTTGGAAAAAATTTAATATCTTCTAAGTACTCACTTTCAGCTTCAGATGTTCCTGCAAATTTATATATATCTTCTGTTGCTTCCTCTTGTATAACATCAATTATATCATCTACAGTTATTATACCTCTTATTTTTCCGTTTATATCTGTTACGGGAATTGCCAAAAGGTCATATTTGGATACAATTCTTGCAACTTCTTCTTGGTCGTCATTTACATTAACATCAATTACCTTTTCACTCATTACATCTTCTATAATAGTATTAGGTCTTGAAACAATAAGTTCTCTTAAAGAAATAACTCCAACAAGCTTATCATTTTTATCAACTACATACACATAGTATATAGTTTCTGCATCTGGAGCATTTTCTCTCAAATACTCTATAGCTGCATAACATGTAATGTCCTTGCTTAATACAACAAAGTCTGTAGTCATTATTCCACCAGCAGAGTCTTCATCGTATACAAGTAGTTCCTTTATATCTTGAGCTAGTTCCTTATCTAAAAGATTTATTATTTCATGTCTTTTTTCCTCTGATAAATCACTTAATATATCAACCATATCATCTTGAGACATAAGGTCTAGTATTCTCTTTTTATGATCTATGCTAATTTTTGATAATATAGTTGTGAACATATCAGAATCTAAATCATCAAGAACCTTAGCTGCAACTTCTAGAGGAAGTATCTCAAATAATCTTATTTGTTTTTCTTCTTGTAAATCTACTAATATTTCCGATATATCTCGGGGATGAAGTTCATCTATATATTCATTTAAGTCTACTATCTTTTCACTGTCTATTAATGCATTAACTTGGACTATTATCTCTTGAAATAAAACTTCATTCTTATTCATAGATTCGCCCCCCCATCTAATCAATAATACAAATTATTTATTATTATATCCAAAACTACTTATATAGTTTTCTAAGTTTCTCCAATTCGATTTAACCTTAACCCAAGTTTGAAGATATACTTTTGAACCTAGAAGTCTCTGAATATCTTCTCTTGCAGACTTTCCTATTCCTTTTAATTTTCTTCCATTTTTCCCTATTATAATTCCCTTATGTGAATCTCTCTCGCAGTAGATAACAGCAGATATATCTATTATATTTCCGCCTTCTCTTGATTTCATTTGTTCAACCTCAACTGCAACTCCATGAGGAACTTCTTCATGAACATAATGTAGCACCTTTTCTCTTATTAACTCAGAAATCAATACTCTTTCTGGTTGATCAGTTATCATTTCATCAGGAAAATACTTAGGTCCTTCAGGCAAATGCTTGTTTATAGTATTTATTAATGAATTTAAATGACCTTCTTTTAATGCAGATATTGGTACTATTTCATCAAATATACCTTCATCATCATATTTTTTCATAAGAAGAATTAGATCTTCTTTTTCCATCTTATCTATTTTATTTATAACAAGTACTATAGGTGTTTTAACATTTCTTAAATCCTCTATAATTCTTCTATCTCCAGGACCTATAGTTTTAGAATCATCAACAACAAACAAAACTACATCTACTTCATTAAGAGAATCAGATGCAACTTTAACCATATACTCTCCTAATTTATTCTTAGGTTTATGTATTCCTGGTGTATCTAAGAACACTATTTGAAAATCTTTAGTAGTCAAAACTGATTGAATTTTATTTCTAGTCGTTTGAGGCTTATCACTCATTATAGCTATTTTTTCTCCAACAACTTTATTCATAATTGTAGATTTACCTACATTTGGTCTTCCTATTATACTTGCAAATCCTGATTTAAAACCCATTTTAGTCACCTCTTTATTTTTTAAGGTCTGCTCCAGTGAAACCATGTGGAATCAACTCTTGTATAGACATTTCTCTATGCTCACCTTCAGACTCTCCTAATACAACTTTAATATCTCTTCCAAATTCTAATATAACTTGTCTGCATATTCCACACGGGTAAGTTTCCCCTGCATTGTCACTAGTTATAGCTATTTTTTCAAACTCTTTTTCACCTTCTGATACAGCCTTAAATATTGCTGTTCTTTCTGCACAATTAGTGCCTCCATAAGATGCACATTCTACATTGCATCCAGTAAAAACCTTACCTGATTTAGTCAAAAGAGCTGCTCCTACATGAAATTTAGAATATGGAACATATGCATTTTCCTTAGCCTTTTCTGCTATTTTTAGTAATTCCTTATTATCCATTTAAAATTCCTCCTTTAGTTTTCTTTATAGCCTACAATCCCGCCTGAAACTATTATTTTAAGAGCATTATCAATAGATACATCCAAATAGACTATATCTTTTTTAGATACTGCAACAAGCATTCCAGATGTAGGATTTGGAGTTGTAGGTATGAATACAAATACACTTTCCTCTCCTGTGTATCCATTTATAGAATCCGGTGCATTCGTAGTTATGAACCCTATTGTATATATCCCCTTTGAAGGATATTGAACTAAGACAGTATTTTTAAAGCCTTCTCCTTTTTTACTAGCAAAAGCATCTACTACTTGTTTTACAGAAGAATATATCATTCCAACTAAAGGAATTTTATGCATTACCTTTTCAAATCCATTAAATATTCTTTTACCTATAACATCTGTTGCAAAGATACCTGCAGCAAATGTCAATATAAGTGTTATTACTATACCAACACCATAAAGATGAATTCCTAATAGTTTTTCAAGGGGTACTCTAAATATATAATCTACCTTATTAAAAAGCCAAAATACTAATGATATAGTAACAGCAATTGGAAGAATGGTAAAAATTCCGCTTATAAACACTCTTTTTATATCTGTTTTATCAGAACTATTTTTTTTCAAAACCCATCATCCTTTCGCTTTAACTCTTTAACTCTAGATATAGAGCATTTTCAATTATATCAAACATTTAAGTTTTATCCAATATTTATTTAAAATACAGATTACATGCAGAGTCGTCAAAAGAATGGAAATTCTTCCATTCTTTATCCTAAGCTTATTTGAAATATTAATATAGTTGTTAGTATTCCCAATCCAGCTCCAAATACAACTTCTATACCACTATGAATTTCCCCTTCTATTCTGCTTTGTGCAACTAGTAAAGCTAATATATATGTAAGAGTTGATACTAATATTTCCTCAGAAATAAATGTTACTGCAGTTGCAACTGAAAATGCAAGTGCCGCATGTCCGCTAGGCATGCCTCCTTTTAAGTAAGTTCCCTTTTTTGTTACGGCTTTAACTATAACTACAAATATAAGAACTATTACTATTGCTATAACAGTTATATGCATTTCTGATTTTCTTATTTTATTTAAAACAATATTTGATAGTGGATTTATTCTATCAAAAAATAATAAGTATCCTATTACAATAGAATTTAAAGAAGCAATTAAAACAGCTCCTGCCGAAACATCTTTAGCAATTTTTGCAAGTTCATGATATTCACTGGTGAACAAGTCTATAGATTTTTCTATTGCTGTATTTATCATTTCAGATATTATAACTAAGGATATAGTAAAAAACAAAATAATTATTTCATATTTAGTCAAATCAAAGAATAAACTTAAAAACAAAACTATTATAGCTATTAAATAGTGTATTTTCATATTTCTCTCATTTTTAACCGTATATATTATACCCTCTATAGCACAATTGAAAGCATTTATAAGCTTTTTAGCTCTCATATTACATCCTCACTATTCCAAGTTTAACTAAAACAGCTTCTTCCTTTGATCTCATAATTTTTGTGTTTTCTTCTGTATCATGATCATACCCCATTAAATGAAACATGCTATGACAAACCAAAAAAGCAACTTCTCTTTCATAAGAATGATTGTATTCCTTGCTTTGTTCCAGAGCTTTTTCCATAGATATTACAATATCTCCAAGAGCTTTTTCCTCAAGCTCTATGTCAAACTCATCATCTCCTATTAATGGAAATGACAATACATCTGTTTCTCTATCTATTCCTCTATACAATTTATTCAACTTATGTATTTCGTCGTTATCTACAAATGACAAGCTTATTTCATAATCCTCATCAAAACCTTCATACTTTAAGCACTCTTTTGTTACATTCTTTATAGTATTCATTAATTCATCTCTTACTTCTATTTTATCTTGTCTATTATCCATTATTAACTGCATTTAATTTCCTCCTTCTTGTGGGTATTCTATTCTTTGATGAAACATACCCATGATAACCTCTATAAAAGCTTCTTTTATCAAATCTAATTCTTTTAATGTTAAGTTACTTTTATCGAACTGTCCATCATTTAATTTACCTTTAACTATTTTTCCTATCATGTCTTCAATTTTTTCTTTACTAGGTTCTTTTATACTTCTAATAGCAGCTTCTACAGAATCTGCCATCATTATTACAGCGGCTTCCTTACTTTGAGGCTCTGGACCTTTATATCTAAAGTCCTCTTCCTTTACATCCATTCCCATTTCTTTAGCCTTATAATAAAAATATGCAACTGATGTTGTTCCATGATGTTCTCTTATTATATTTATTATTTCTTTAGGCAATTTATGTTTTTGAGCAAGTTCTACTCCATAGCTTACATGTTCTTTGATCACCTTCGTACTTACTATAGGAGACATCTTATCATGAGGATTATCAGTAGTTATTTGATTTTCTTTGAAAAAATACGGTTTTGATAATTTTCCCATATCATGATAATACGAAGCAACTCTTGCAAACAACGAATTTGCTCCTATTTTATCACAAGCTCTTTCTGCTAAATTTCCAACTATTATACTGTGATGATATGTACCTGGTGTTTCTATTAACATCCTTTTTAATATTTCATTATTAGCACTTGATAGTTCTAATAATTTAAGACTTGTCAGTATATCAAAATAATGTTCCCAAAGAGGTAAGCTTCCAACTACGAAAATAGACGAAATTATACCTGATAATAAAGACAGTAATGAATTTATAAAAGGCTCTTTTAAGTTTGTTGTAGTTATAAAACCCATTGCCATTACAATCAATAAGTTTAAAAGTCCTATTTTAAACCCTGTAATTATTACATTTCTTCTTTGAGCTATTTCTAGGTTGGCAAAAGCCCCAAATGTTCCAGAAACTAATGATATTAATAATATATTTATATCACCAGTAGCTATATAAAGCATTATAGATATAATCAAGTTTGATATTATAGCTATATTAGTATTTAAAAGTATACTTATCAGCATACTTGCTCCTGCAACTGGTATTATATATAAAGATATCTTACTAAGGCTTATACTAATTAACATTGTAATAGAGATAATCAATATTATTAGTAATAGCTTCTTTTCATCTTTCAATATTTTTTTATCAAAAACATTTATATACAATGCTCCCAAAGCTTCAAGTATAAGTATTATCAGTATTAAACCTATTATAACAAAGAAATCTTCTTTGCCCTTTTTTTGAACAAGTCCTATACTCTGTAAAATTTCCAATTTTTCTTCAGTTATAACTTCTCCCTTGGATATTATATTTTCACCCTTTGGTATTACAACCTTTTCAACAGACTCTTTTGCTTGCTCTGTTTTTTCTTGTGTTTTTTCTAAGTCCAAAAACTTATTAGGTCTTATATAATTATCTATTATTTCTATACTTAACAGCTTTTCATTTTGATTAAATGTTTTTATTTCTTCAAAAAACTCTGATACATTTTTCTTTTGATAATCTACTTCTTCTTTTGTTATGCCAGTACTCATTATCTGGTTTATTATCTCGAATATATAATTCTTTAATTTTTCAAGTCTAGCTTTGTACATATTAAGAGCTAGTTCTATAGATTTATTAGATATTGTAGGATACTTTTTCTGTATACTTTCTAGTTTTTGCTTTGAATCTAAGGGTTCTCCATTCTCACCATTATTAATAACAGAATTATTTATATAGTTTATATCAGAAAAAAACTTTTCTATATCCGATTTTATCTCAGCCTGAACTGTTAGATTGTTTTTATAAACAGGTTGAACTTGCTGAACAGCCTTATCAATAAGTTTTTGTGTTTCTATTTTGTTTTCTATATCTTTTGTGGCTTTTATATCCTCTTGGGCTCTTTGTCCTACTTTTAATTCGTATTTTTGAGGAGCTAAAAATGTAAATAATACTATGAAGTTAATTATAAAAAACAAAAGAGCAAGGGAAAACTTCCTAAATTTCATTTTTCCCTCTCCTTTCTAATTTTTATTTTTCTTTTTGGTATTTTTATACTCTTGTTTTTCTTCGTATTTAGTGTAAGCTTTTATTATTCTTTGGACCAATTCATGTCTTACAACATCCTTTTCTGTCAGTTCACAAATAGATATTCCTTTTACACCTTTTAATATCTCTTTTGCATGTAAAAGTCCTGATTTTTTATTACTTGGAATATCAGTCTGTGTAATATCACCTGTTACTACAGCTTTTGAGCCAAATCCAAGCCTAGTTAAAAACATCTTCATCTGCTCTGGAGTTGTATTTTGTGCTTCATCCAGTATTATGAAGGCATTATCAAGTGTTCTTCCTCTCATAAATGCAAGCGGGGCTACTTCTATTATCCCTCTTTCCATATATCTATCAAACTTTTCAGATCCTAGTATCTCAAATAAAGCATCATACAAAGGTCTTAAGTATGGATCCACTTTATCTTTTAAATCTCCTGGTAAAAAACCTAAGGTCTCTCCAGCCTCAACTGCAGGTCTTGTTAAAACTATTCTATTCACTTCATCTTTCTTGAGTGCTCTTGCCGCCATGGCAACAGCTAAATAAGTTTTCCCAGTACCTGCAGGACCAATTCCAAATGTAACAGTATTTTCTTTTATTAAATTAATATACTTTTTCTGCCCAAGAGTTTTGGGTTGTATAGGCTTTGACTTTATAGTAAAAGCAATAACATCATCAGATAATTCTTGCATTTTTTCTTCGTTACCCTCAAATAATAGGTTTATACAATAAGATATATTTTGATTATTTAATTGATTTCCCTTTTCAGTCATAATTTCTAACTCTTTAATAAGCCTTTTACCCAATTCTACATTTTTTTCTTCGCCTATTAGAACTATACTTCCATCTCTTAAGACAATATCTACATTAATGCGTTTTTCTATAATTTTTATATTTTCATCAAGATTTCCAAATAATTGCTTTGAAAATTCATCATTCTCTATCTGTATCTTGCAATTTATCATCAGTATAATTTCCTCCTTCTACTTGTTCATACTTGCCTATATCTTCTAGGGTTTGTATAATAACCGTAAATTTTAATATATTCTTCTCTACATTATAGTTTTCATTTTTATCTATTATCCTTGCCTGTACAGGCAATAAATAATCCATTTTTTTTAAAGCTTTTGATTTAAGAGTGTTTTTAATCGCATTTAAGTCCTTATCATTTTTCTTTATATTAACTTCATAAAAAGTATCTACTTGAACTTGTATTGGAAATTCAAAGTTTTTATAGTTTATTTTAAAGTCCTTTGTCTTAACATCGTACTGTTTATAATCTATATTTTTATTTGTGATAAATTCCTTGTCATATATCTTTATCTTAAATATTTTTTTATTTTTTCCAGTTCTATATTTACTTTTGTTTGTATACTCTACTTTTTCTGTTATTTCATAAAATGTTTTTGCCCATACCTCGCCTTTAGCCATAAGATTTCCACCAGCTATTAGTACATCTCCAGTTTTAACTATATCACCTTTTTTAATCAATGATTCTCCACTTCTTGGTATTACTTTCTCTATTATACCATCTTTTTTGGCAATTATATTACAATTTATTTTACTATTTTCTTTAGGCTCTTCAGCTTTTTTTACTATATCTACAAAAGCACTAGTTCCCTGTATGTTTATAGATATATATGCAACTGAATTAAACTTATAAAGTATACTATCTCTTATATCTTTTTTATTTATTATGTATTTATTAGTACCAGGTTTAAGACCACATTTATAAATTTCACTTCTCAGTGCTTTTTTATCTATTCCCTCAGGACAGTCTATATACACATTCGTTATAAACGTTGTCAGAAACAATAATATAAATATGGATAAAATTCCTCCAAATAGAAGAGTTTTTCTTTTATAAACTCTCTTCATAAAAAATGGAAGTCCAACTGATCTTTTAATCTTTAAATTATAGTTAGATTTTCTATAAATACTTATAAGCTCTTTAACATCCTCTTTGTATACATAGGCTTCTATTTTTGTTTCAGATATCCTTTTTATATTAAATATATAAATTTTATTTTTAGCCAAATTGTTTATGAATTTTTCTAAATTCAAACCTTCTATAGTAACAACGCAAAATCCTTTAATATATTGCCACAACTTCTATGCCCCCTTAAACCCAGTATTCAACAGAGTATATTTTTCCCTCAATACATAAATCATCCTCAGTTATATATTTTATAATAAGGTTTTCTCCTTCTATTTTTAATACATTTACCTTTGTATTAACTTTTATCATCTGTTTAGAATATTCCATAACGCTTATATAATTTTCTATATTAATACATTTATTACTAATGGTAGTAACCCTTGGCAAATCGATTTGTAAATCATTAGGCAAGTTAACCATTATCACACCTCCCCTTATATAATTTTATGAGTGCCGTATTATTTAATTCCTAATTTTTAACTTATATTTTTTATTATCGTTCTAAAAATAATTTTCTTAATTATATGCATAAGTCTTTATTTATATTTAATCTCTTATTTGTGTTTAATTTTATTAATCGAGGGAATATATATAATATGATAAATTAATAAATTTAAAATGGAGGTTTTATAAATGAAAAGTTTAAAAGAATTTTTGCAAACTGGAGATTTTAAAGGAGAAAAACACGTACCTGTTATACATGTACCTGAAAATATAGAAAAAGATAAAGAATTTGATTTAAGAGTATCTATAGGAGATGAAATAAAACATCCTAACACTTTAGAGCATCATATAGCTTGGGTTAAAGTATTCTTCAAAGGAGAAAATGATAAATTTCCTGTTGAAATAGCTAATTTTAATTTTTCAGCTCACGGAGAATCTAACAACTCTACTCAACCAGTAGGAGTTACAAGCGTTAAACTTGATAAATCTGGAACTATCCATGCTCTTAGTTACTGTAATATACATGGTCTTTGGGAAAACAGTGAATGTGTAGAAGTTAAATAAAAATTTTTTTAATATTAACATATAGTTCAAACAAAAAAAGAATTCAGATGATTTACATCTGAATTCTTTTTTATATTTGAAAAATACTACCTCATTTGACAAGTTACAACTTTTATATTAAAATCGAGTTGTTACATGAAGTACTTTATAACTTATTTTCAGGTCTATAGATATAGTATTAAATATAATTTTTCATTATAAAAACAATTTGTTTTATTAATTGTTTTTATTTTTTTGTGTAAATAAAAAAGTTCTTCTTTAGAAGAATCTTAAGTGTAAACTTTTTTGAAACTCATAACGAAAATTATATTTATCCATAAATTAAAAATGAATATAATTTCCTATTCGTTATAAAAAATTCTTTCTTCAAAAATTTTAAATATAGTCTTTTTTTCAATCCGGAACGTAAATTGTACTTATCAAAAATTTAAATAGGAATATAATTTCTTATTAATCATAAAAAATATTAAAGAGGTGGTTATTTGATTTTAAACAAAAAAGATAACAAAGTATTTATAATTTCAATTTTTTTAGTACTATCAATAGTTTTATGGTGCCTTTTAGCTCCTAATACATTTAATATTATGGCAAACAATGCTTTAGATTTTTTAGTAGGTGAATTCGGATGGGTTTATTTAATAAGTATGACTTTATTTTTAATGTTTAGTATAATACTAGCATTTAGTAAATACGGAAATATAAGATTAGGAGATAATAACTCCAAACCAGAATACAGCTATATATCTTGGTTTTCGATGTTATTTAGTGCCGGTATGGGAATTGGTCTTGTATTTTGGGGAGTTGCCGAACCACTTAATCATTATGTAGATCCTATGGGAATTGAAGGTGGATCAGAATTAGCCAAAAGTTTTGCTATAAAAAAATCATTCATGCATTGGGGTCTTCACCCATGGGCTGTATACAGTATATTAGGTTTATCTCTTGCATATATACAATTCAGAAAAAAATATCCTTGTTTGATAAGTAATATCTTTATTCCCTTCTTTGGAAAAGATGTTTCTAATAAAGGAATTGGTAAGTCAATAGATATTTTAGCAATTTTTGCTACTATAGGAGGTGCTGCTACTTCTCTAGGTCTTGGAACACTTCAAATAAACAGCGGTCTTAACTATTTATTCAATATACCAGAAAGTTCTCTAGTACAAACTATTATCATATTAATAGTTACAATTCTATTCATAATATCAGCTGTAGGTGGAGTTGATAAAGGCATAAAAATACTCTCTAATTTAAATGTATTAATGGCCATGGTTTTACTTTTATTATCTATAATGATAGGACCTTCATTTGATATACTACATACATTTTTCATAGGCTTAAAAGATTATTCTATCGATCTTGTACTAGAATTAAATCCATTCGAAAAACCGGATTGGTATAAATCTTGGACTATTTTTTATTGGGCTTGGTGGATATCATGGGCTCCATTTGTAGGAACTTTTATAGCTAGAATTTCAAAAGGAAGAACAATAAGAGAATTTATAATAGGAGTTTTATTAGCTCCTTCAATAGTTTCATTTTTATGGTTTTCAACATTTGGAACTATGGCTATAAATCTAGGAATAAATACAGCAAACAGTGCTATTTTAAAAACTTCAACTGCATTTTTTATCATTATGAATAACTATCCATTAGGAACATTGATATCCATAGTAGCAATAATACTTCTTTGTACATTTTTTGTTACATCCGCAGATTCAGCGACATTTGTTCTAGGTATGATGTCTTCTAATGGTAATTTAAATCCAAGTAATAAAACAAAGATAACTTGGGGAATATTACAATCATTACTTGCACTATCTTTACTTTTATCAGGAGGCCTTAATATGCTTCAAACTATTTCTATAGTTGCAGCCTTTCCATTTATATTTGTAATATTGTCATCTATATTATGCTTAGTTAAATTTCTAATACAAGAAAACATTTAAATATATTTATCCCAAAGCTAAAAGTTATAAGAATTCATACTCTTAAGGGGAAACTTAACAGCTTCTAGATTAAGTTTCCCTTTAGCTATGCAATTATTTTTAATATTATGATACAATTAATTGATATTAATTAAGTAGGTGATAAAATGATTTTTAAGTTATTATTTTTATGTTTCTCAGGTTTTCTAGCTGCATTTGTAGATTCAATAGCTGGTGGAGGAGGTCTTATAAGCATACCTGCATTTTTAATAGCGGGTATTCCCCCTCACTTAGCACTTGGAACAAATAAGTTTTGTTCTACAACCGCATCATTTACCAGTAGTTTAAGCTTTGCTAAATCTGGCAAAGTTAATTTTTCCATATTGAAATATTTTATACCATTCACTTTAATAGGAGCTATACTTGGAGTTAACACAGTTCTTATGATAGACCAAAACAAACTACAATCATTAGTTTTAGTAATGATATTATTCGTAGGTTTATATAGTCTATTCTCAAAATCAATAGGAAAAGAAGATAAGTTTACTGGACTTAATAAGAAAAATCTTATATTAGGAATATTACTTTGTTTGTGTCTTGGATTTTACGATGGTTTTTTCGGTCCAGGTACTGGTTCATTTTTAATATTCGGACTTATAAGTGTTTTTGGATTTGATTTTACAAAAGCTGCAGGAAATGCGAGAGTTTTAAACTTTACAAGCAATATTACAGCTTTATTAATATTCGCTTTTAACTCTCAAATAAACTATTACTACGGTATTCCTGTGGCACTATGTATGATTATGGGTGCAAAATTTGGTACAAAACTTGCTCTAGACAAAGGATCAAAACTCATAAAACCTATATTTGTAACTATGTCATTAGCAGTAGCGGGTAAGATGATACTGGATATTATTAACTAAAAAGAACAAAGCATAATGCTTTGTTCTTTTTAGTTTTATAATAATTCTTCCATTATCTGTCTTTGTAAAAACCAAATTTTATTTTGAAATTTTTTAATTATAATTCTAAATATAAACTTAACAGATGTTAACAATTATAATTATTGGGTATAAAATACTTATACAAATACTCTAATCTTATATGAAGGGGGTAACAATTATGAAAAATTTGATTAACAAAATATTAAATGCTTCTAGAAATTATACTATTTTGGATTATAGTTTACTTAAAATTTGTCTTATATCATTAGGCATACTTTTAGGCGCATCTTTTTCACAATTTTTCTTAAACCACCTTTCAATAATATTGACTATATTTATAGTTTCATATATTTGGATACTATATAAAACATTTATAAAATATAAGAATTAAGCTATTATATTATGTAATGCATTGGAGTGCTAACCTTAATTTATCAACCAACGCATTACATAATATTTATCTTCTCAAACAGTATTCTTTCTCCATTTATCTCACCTATTCCCATAGATAATGGTAACGAAAATCTCTTTTTTCCACAACTACCAGGATTGAAATAACGTACACCTTGTATCTCTTTATCCTCATATTTATGGGAATGACCATAAATAATCAAGTCAATATTCTCTAAATTTTTAGGAATGTCTTTCTTATCATGTACCATACAAAACCTCAAGTTATCTATAACACCACTTACTTTAAAAGGAAGAGTATATCCCCATTTTTCTCTATCAACATTACCACGAACAGCATATACATGCCCAATTTCTTGTAAGTCGTATAAAAGTTCTTCACTTCCTATATCTCCTGCATGAAAAATATATTCACATCCTTGAAGATGCTGTACAACCTCGTCCCTTAATAAGCCATGCGTATCTGATATAATTCCAATTTTCATAACTTTATCCTTTCTTTAAGTATTAATATCTATAGTATGCCCTTTGAATATAGCTCCAAGCTAGAAAAATATAAATAAAAAAATCCACACCCAACTATTTAGTAGTTGTCGCGGATTTGACTGGTGGAGACGAGGGGAGTTGAACCCCTGTCCGAAAGTTTTTTCCTTAAAGCTTCTACGAGTGTAGCTGCTAATTTTTATATCATCTTTTTAACACCTAGCAGCAGGCTTTAAAAAAGACTAGTCTTAGTTATTCGATCTTTAGTCAAGACATCCTAAAGACAGTTCCCCGCTAAAATGGCGCCCTACTTAAGATTGCGGGTTAAGCTTAGTAGAACGAGCAGCATTAATTAAGCTGCTAATGCGTAATTATTGTTTGCGTTTATATTTAAGTACTGATTTTTACATGAACCAGTAAAACACGACTCGCAACTTCAAGTTCCAAACCCTCGTCGAGACCATTACGCCCCCGAGATTGTTTTAATAATTTTTGAATATAATGAGTAAATCTATAAGCCGAGTTTTGTGTTAAATAGTCATCTATCTAGGCCTACTGTTGCCAGTAGACTCAAGCGACCTACCAACGGGACGAGAGCGAGCAGCCCTCTTTTCATGTCCCTACTTGGTCTTGCTCCAGGTGGGGTTTACATAGCCAACTAGTCACCTAGCTGCTGGTGAGCTCTTACCTCACCTTTCCATCCTTACCACAATTAATTGTGGCGGTTTATTTCTGTTGCACTATCCTTAGAGTCGCCTCCACTGGGTATTACCCAGCACCCTGCTCTACGGAGCTCGGACTTTCCTCGTCTGCCTATAAAGGCATCTGCGACTATCCGACTTACTCATTATTTAGTTTGTCTGTCGATAAAGTGAAACTTAATTCAGATGGAATTTTCACTCCATCTGAATTTTTAGCTGAACTAATCCAGAAGCTGTTAAGTTCTTATCTCCAACCTTGAAAGGATGGAGTATTAGAACTTTTAGCTTTCGGATAAATCACATGATATCATCTTGCGTATATCACAGTCAAATGTAAATTCTTCAAAACTTGGAACTTGGTTCTGTAATACTGAAATTCAAATTATATAGTATTAAATATAACCTATAGCATCAATTTCAACAGAAAATCCAAAGTGCAGTTCTCTACTTGAAATTATTACCCTCGCAGGTTTATGATGTTTAAAAAACTTACTGTAAGTATCATTAACTTCATCCCATAATTCTAAATCTGAAATATATATCGTCATCTTAATGATTTTATTCTTACAACTTCCGGCTTCCTTAAGTATCAATTCAATGTTACTTAGCACTCTTTCAACTTGTTCATTGATAGTTCCATGCTCTTTCTCACCCGTTATAGGATTTATTGCAAATTGTCCAGATATATATATTATATCGTTATGAACTATTGCTTGTGAGTAGTGCCCAGCTGGTTTCAATGCATTATTTGTTGATATTGATTTCATATTTACCTCCTTATTAACCTACAATAATTTCATTATTTTATCGGTTGCTTTTAATCCGTTCCCAGATATTATGATGGCCGTCTGTTCACTTTTGTCAATTATCTTTTCATCAATTAATCTATTAAGACCTGCAAATGCTGCTGCAGATGTTGGTTCTATATAAAATCCTTTTTCACCAATTTCTAGAAGTGCATTTTTGATTTCATCTTCTGTTACGCTTATAAACTTACCCTTTGTTTTTTTTACAAACTCTACAACCTCTTCATGTTTAGTCGATTTGTAAATAGATATACCTTCAGCAATTGTTGGTAATGGTTTAAACTCAATGTCATCTCCTACAAACTCACGATATAATGTATTATAGTTGTCAGCTTGAATACCATATATTTTTGGCATTCTATCAATTTCATCAGAATCTAATAATTCTTTGAATCCTAAATAAACACCAATTATCATACTTCCATTCCCTGCAACACATATTACATTATCAGGAGCCTTAAATCCATTTTGCTCCCACATTTCATAAGCAACAGATTTAACTCCATGAACAAAAAAGGGATGCCAATTATGTCCAACATAAATACTTCCATCAATGCTTTTCATAGCTTCACTTGCAACATGTGCTCGTGTTCCTTCTACTTCAACTAAATTCGCTCCATAAACTTTCATTTGCGCTATTTTTCCTTCAGAAGTTCCAGCTGGAACAAATATTTTACAATCAATTCGTCCTAGAGCACAATAACCTGCAAATGCAGAGCCCCCATTGCCACTTGAATCTTCTGTAAATTTAGTTACACCAAGATTATTAAGATAATTAGTCACCATTGCTACTCCTCTATCTTTAAACGAACCCGTTGGCATTAGATTATCTTGTTTAACTATAATCTCATACTCTTTATAATCAATAGTAGAAAAAGGTGTTAATCCTTCACCAAAAGAAATTTTAACATCTTCTCTTTTAACAGGGTACGCTGCTGAATATCTCCACATAGTAAAATCATTTTGGTGAATATCTGATTTTTTTAGCTTACCTTCATAATCAAGCCATAGAGCGCCTCCACATTCACACTTTATCACTTCTGGATTAGGCGCATATATATTTTCACATTTTTTACATACATATTTCATAACAATCTCCTCCATATAATTTTTTATATAAATCATTCATTTTTCCATGTAAACCATTTACTTTTTTGCAAAAAATACTCTTGCAAACAAAATCTCTTTTCTTTCTATTACAACGTTACAGCTATTTTATTTATAATTACATGCTATATATTTTTTTATATATTGTCAATAATTTTTTATACAAACCTCGAATCGAGTATATTTTTTTACATTTTTTTGAGAATAAAAGAGTATTTTTTCAATAACAACCTATTATAAGTTCAATATTCTTCATTATAATATTAACTTGTATAATAAATTATTATATGATATCATATATCATATAATAATTTATACGGAGTGAAAATATGAAGATATCGAAAAAATTAACACCTTATAAAGCTTTAGCTGATATGATAGCAGATTCTTTCGGAAATAAATGCGAAGTAATAATACATGATTTATCAACACCACAAAGTTCTGTTGTGTATGTTGCAAATGGATGTGTAACAGGTAGACAAACAGGACAATCATTTGACCATCTTGTCAAACAAGTTCTCCTATCAAAAAATTTCAAAAATGATTACAATGCTAATTACATTTTTAAAGCCGAAAATGGAAAACAAATAAAATCCTCCACATCTCTTATAAGAGATGAAAACGAAGAAGTAATAGGAGCATTTTGCATAAATTTCGAAATCGAAGATTTAATGAAAATGAAAAGTTTTTTAAATAATTTTTTCAAGGAAATAGAGCCATATAATAACGATAATACTGGAATTCAAGCAGAACCTTTTGATAATGTAACCGAAGTAATAGATAACATAATTGATAAAACAATAGGTAATACAGATTTAAATAACCTTAAAAAAAAGGATAGCATTAGAATGTTGACATTTATGTTCAATAAAGGAATTTTTCTTACTAAAGGCTCTGTTGATAAAGTAGCAG
The DNA here is from genome assembly GCF_029542625.1 of Tepidibacter hydrothermalis. Taxonomy (GTDB): domain Bacteria; phylum Bacillota; class Clostridia; order Peptostreptococcales; family Peptostreptococcaceae; genus Tepidibacter_A; species Tepidibacter_A hydrothermalis. The sequence goes on along the minus strand of NZ_CP120733.1, from coordinate 1,322,880 downwards.
AAAAACTTGGTATCTCAAGAGTTACAGTCTATTCATATTTAGATGAAATAAAAAAAAATTCAAATCATCAGTAGAGATATACACTCTATTACTTTAAATAAAAAAGTGATGTAAATATTGTATTTACATCACTTTTTTATCTAAAATTAATTTAACGATATAAATATATCTATAGTTTGGTTATTTATATCTTCTGAATCATTGTGATATAATTCAAAATCACTATCATATTTTCTATCCAAATCCATATTCCATATCTTGCACCATGCTTCACCTACTACTTTAACCATATTACCTTTAACAGTAAACTTTGCATACTTCCCTTCATTAATTATTTTTATATCAAGCCCATCACCATTATCAGTTTCTGTAACTTCGCAACAGCACATAAACGTATAAGATTGTGTTGCATCTCCCTCATATTCTGTATACAACCCTATTCCTTTTTCATCAACCTTATTTTTAATACTCTCATATATATATTCATTAATAAATTTTTTCCACATTGATCCAATATCCTGCATTGATTGTCCATTTTTATTCGTTGTTCTAATTGATTTTCCAACAACAACTTTCTTATCTAATGTTACTACTTCATATTTCATATTTTCCACCTCATCATTTTATTTGTTCATTTCTACGAACTAAATATAGTATAATAAAGTTAATATGACATCTGTATGTCTTATTTTAAAACTTATTTACAGTTTTTAAAGTTATCTCTAGTTTATTTTTAATATTTCCTCATATGTATTGTGTGAGAATAATATTAATGTGATCACCAAAAGATATTATAACAGTTAAATACAGCACCTAGTTGAACTAGCATTCAAAAGTTTTTTCTTTAACCTTCTATAACTGTAGTTGATAATTTTCATCTCACCTTTTTTAATACTTATTTTTATTATATCTTAAGTAATAAATTATTTATTTTTTCACTCAACTTCTTCCTTTCTTCATATATCCATTCTTCATCAATATTAAGTCTAAAAATTTTCCCAAAAGAATAATACAAATTTATCTTTTGATAATAAATTTCTAGTTCATCAAGAGATTCAAATTTATACATAGGTTTGAAGAGTTCATTTCTTTTGGCGATAAATATTTCATCAACATATGATATAAATGTATCCATAAGTTCTTTATTATCCACATCAAATGGTATCTTCAAAAGCTTCCATTGATCAATTTGCGAAAGCTTATATGTTCTTATATTATGTAGCACAATTAAATAATCACCTATATCCATTTTTTCATATAATAACGAATTACATTCTTTCTCACTCCAAACTGACAATTTTTCTGTCAAAGAAACATTTTCTATATTCAATATGTCTTCACTTGGACCTAAAACCGCATATTCAATATCGTTATCTTTCTTATTAATAGATTCATTTATAAATTCATAATTATCTCCATATGCAGCAACATACCCAATATCATAAATTCCTTTTCTCCCCGCTCTGCCTGCTATTTGTTTAACTTCTTGAGAATTTAAAAATCTGAACTCTTTTCCATCAAACTTTTTTATCTCCATAAAGACTATTCTCTTAATAGGAAGATTAACCCCCATACCAATAGCATCTGTTGTAATTAAAATAGATGTTTCTTTATTTAAAAATTGAGCATATTGCTTCTTTCTAACTTCCGGCGGCAAGTCACCATATATTATGCTGCATTTAATTCCAAAATTCGAATAAAACAAAGCAAGTTCAAGAACTCTTTTTTTAGAAAACACAACTAGTGCATCTCCATCCTTAACATCTTTATATCTAAACGACTTTTCTTCTATTTCAAGTGGAATATTTCGATTATACTCTTTGATCTTATAATCATCACCTATGTCTTTTATAATATCAATCAATAATTTTTTTGCATTTAATGCTCCACATATATGTATTTCCCTGCATCTTAGTCCTAATAGCGCTTTAGTCCATGCTGCTCCTCTTTTTTCATCAAATATCATCTGTATTTCATCAATTACTGCTGTTTCAAATTCTTCATTTATATTTAATTTTTCTATAGTACATGAAATATGATTTGCATTTTGATGGATTATCTCTTCTTCTCCCGTAAATAAATTACATGTTACCCCTTCATTATTTAATCTTTCATAGTTTTCTAATGCAAGTATTCTAAGAGGAGCAAGATATATTCCATTTCTACTTTTTTTAAGTCTTTGCATTGCATTGTATGTTTTACCTGTATTGGTTTCTCCTAAATGTAGATAAATAGTTCTCTTTATTTTTCTTGCTTGTTTATATTCATCCTTTGGATTTTGAGGAAATATTATATCCATTTTTTCATTTATCAACTTTGGAATATATTTTGTAATCAAAACATTCATCAATCCTGAACTTTTATAACTTTTATAGTCTGAACTTATTATTTCTTCCAATTTATGATCTGCATTATTTTTTTGATTATAGTCTAAAAGCAATCTCTCAGATACATAATTCAGTAGTTCCTCATATTTTTCATATAATTTATTTGCTTCCTTTTGTTTTGTAGAATTTCTTTTTTTATTAAATATTTGCTGTATTTCTGCTATAAGTTTTAATTTTTTACGAAGAGCTGCTTCATGCTCCCACAGTGCATTTATTTTTGTATTCTTTATTATTTGTTCAGTCTGCTTTATATGATTTTTAAGTTTTTTAAGTTCTTTTTCTGCTACTGATACTTTCATTTTCATTCCTCCTTGTAATTAGTGTTTGCTATTTTGTAGATAAAAATGAGTTTTTTTGCCATTATAATTTTCATATTAATTGAAAACAATAAAGTAATAAATAAATTTAAAATACTTATATTTTGGGAGGTATTAATGTCAAAAGAAGCAAAAATCCTATTAATAATTAGTGGATTATTTACCCTTGCTAAAGGTTTATCTAATGTTTTTGTTAATATATTCTTATGGAAAAAATCAAATGATTTTATCATGATTGCACAGTATAATCTAATTCAATATATATTTTTACCAATTTCTTTTACTATAGCAGGATGGCTGTCAAAAAAAAAGAACGGAGTATGGGCTCTTAGAATCGGAATTGTATTTTATATATTATTTTTTATTTTAATTATTTTAATAAAAGATAATATTATAAAATACATTTACCCTCTAGGTATATTATTCGGAATAGCAGGAGGATTTTACTGGCTTGCTTTTGATGTACTAAGTTTTGATTTCACATCTACTAACAACCGAGATACTTTTAATGGATATAATGGTTTTATGGCAGGAATACCCGCTGCCATTGCTCCTTTTGCAGCAGCTTATATTATTGATAGAGGTAATAATACTACAGGATATATGATAGTATTTTTACTCTCATTAATATCTTTTGTTATTTTAATACTTATAAGTTTATTGCTTCGCTCACAACACTATGGACAAAAACTGAATTTCAAGAAAATAATAGGTAGTAATAATTTTGATTGGAATAATTTAAGAAAAAGTACAGCTGCTTGGGGACTAAGAGACGTTGTAATACTATTTTTACTCAATATACTAATATACAAAACAACAGGCAGTGAAATGGAACTAGGAAAACTATTTTTTATTGCTTACTTAATTTCATCAGCATCTTATATATTAGAACAAAAATTTATAAAGCCTAAACGAAGAATGTTTGCCCTGCATATAGGTACAATATTAATGTTTATTTCAGTTTTAGGACTAGTTTTCAAAATTAACTATTATTCCATATTATTCTTTATTGTCCTAGATGCAATAGCTGTACCATTTTTTTATGTACCTATGACATCTGCTACTTTTAATGTCCTATCACAGCATAATGAAGAGAATATGAGAATTGAATATATTATAAATAGAGATATTGCTCTTAATACAGGAAGAATAGTAAGTACAACCTTATTAATGATTTTTTTAACTTTCATAAAAAATGAAAGGGTACTTAATTACTTTTTACTTTTTATAGGAAGCGGTCAATTGATTGCTCTTTATTTCCTAAAAAAACTAAAAATATGGGATATTTAAAAAAAATGGTGATTATTAAATTAATAATCACCATTTTTCATGCTTGCATATTTTAACTTGCTGGAATTTCTCCAAATTCAGTATTTAATAATCCTTTTAATTCATTCATTGGAATGCTTAACTCGATAAATTCTTTTGCACTATCATCTAAAGGCATATAATAGAACACTACATTTTCTTCTTCAAAGTATACGCGTATTCCTTCTGCTTCAACTGATTCTAATCCTTTTTCTTTAGCCTTTTTATTTAACATCTTCATTAATCCATCATTATCTTTAACTAAATTATTATAGTTAATTTCGTTTGAAGATTTCATATCAATATTTACACTGTGCTTAATGTTTATTTCTCCATGGCCTTCTATTTTACCTGTACCTTTAAATAATACACTTAATATATCATTATCCATTTTTGTAATTTCATAATCTACCTTAACATCAGTATAAGGATCTTCATTTGCATATAAATCAGCAGTTTTTTTAAGACTTTGGTTGATATAATCCATTAAAAGCTCACCTGGATAATCCTTTATCTGAGGATAAAATACTTTTGTATTTTTATCTTTTACCTCCAATACCTCTTTAGTTGTATCATAGCTTAAACTAACTTGTTCATTTTGAGTTTGTTCTTCTTTCTGTACATTATCAATTGGTTCTTCCTTAACTCCACATCCTACAACTGTAATACTAGTTGCTAATACTAATGATAATAATAATTTATTTAATTTCATTTTATTTACCCCTCCTATAAATTATATAGTTTACAGCGCTACTCTTTTTGTTTCCTACGCCGTTTGCTTAACTATATAATAACGTATTTATTGCAACAAATAGTTACAGCTAGGTTACAATTCATTGTTAGGTAGGTTTTTTATATAATATATAATTCTAGAGCGTATATTTATCTATATTTACATTATTATTCTTTTTTCCATTAGATGAACCATGTGTATATCCAATAACATCAAAATGTTTAGCAAATTCTTTAGCAAATTCCTCGTAGTGGTCACACCTACCTCTTATACATGTAGATAAATGTATTGTGTCTACATCTGCTTTTTTAAGTTTTTCTATTTTCACTTTAAGACTTTCTACTGGATTTTCATCACATCCATTACAATTATTAAAGCCAACCAATTGACACCCTATATCTTCATATCTTTTAAAAGAATCTTCCTTTTGATTAAATGTTCTTAAACATCCATTTGCAGTGCATTTTTTAGAAACTTCTCCACATACATATATAGCAACCTTTTTCATCTTATTTTCCTCCATATTTTATAAAATTAAAGTTTATTATATCATTATTGAAAATAAATTTATGTGCTAATTATCACAAAAAAAATTCGTCTACTCGATAACGCGGTGACTCATGTCGCCAACGATCCTTCCAGGCTCCGTTCTCAAAATTCACTGCGTTCATAGCGCCAACAAGTCTAACGACTCTGTTGCTTAAAAATAATTGCAAGTGCAGTTCTTCAATCAACGTTATCCACAGAATGAAACTTTTATAATCCCTTATTATATAAAAAAGCTATCTTGAAATAGAAATTACTTTCTATTTTAAGATAGCTACTATTACCTTCTCATACTTTTAGGTTTACTCAATATCTCAGACATAACAATTCCTCTAATCAAATCATCTGAATCTGAGAAAAGATCAAACACTTTATCTGAATTTATATTTTTAGTATTTCTTTGACAATCTGTATCTATAGTTTCTTCCTGATTAATATTTTTATTTAAATCTTTTAGATTTTGTGTATCTTCAATATCTTCTGTAACTATTGGTGATATAGTTTCACCTGTGTTTTTATTAAGTTCTTTATATTCTTTTTTAAATTTTTTCATATATTTTTGCTTTTTTTCATCATAACTAGATTCATTCAAATTAGTTTTTATTTTCTCAAATGTATCATTTACATTTTTTAATAAAGAACCTTCTTTTTTAGTTTCAGCATTTTCATCTTCCCCTTCTTTAAAGAAAGATTTGAATACTATACTCAACACATATATAATAGCCGGTATTAATATGCCTTCCATATTATCACACCTTATTTATCAGTCTTCGTATTAGGTTTATTAGAACCTACTTTAGATATAGACTCTCTCATATCTGTATCAGCCATAACATTTTTAAGGTTATAATAATCCATAACACCTAAATTTCCATTTTTGAATGCCTCTGATATAGCCAGTGGAACTTCAGCCTCTGCTTCAACAACCTTAGCTCTCATTTCCTCAACCATAGCCTTCATTTCTTGCTCTTTTGCTATTGCCATTGCTCTTCTTTCCTCAGCTTTTGCTTGAGCTATCTTTTTATCGGCTTCAGCTTGATCAGTTTGAAGTTGTGCTCCTATATTTCTTCCAACATCAACATCAGCTATATCTATAGATAGTATTTCAAATGCCGTTCCAGAATCAAGACCTTTTTCTAATACTCTTTGTGATATAGAATCTGGATTCTCAAGAACTGCCTTATGATTAACAGATGAACCTACAGTTGTAACTATACCTTCTCCAACTCTTGCTATTATAGTTTCTTCTCCTGCTCCCCCAACTAATCTTTCAATATTGGCTCTTACAGTAACTCTTGCTCTTGCTATAACTTCTATACCATCCTTTGCCATAGCTGCAATCTTTGGTGTTTCTATAACCTTAGGATTTACACTAACTTGAACAGCCTCAAGTACATCTCTACCCGCAAGGTCTATAGCTGCTGCTTGTTCAAACTCAAGATTTATATTAGCTCTTTGAGCTGCAATTAAAGCATCGACAACAGAATTGACATCTCCTCCAGCTAGATAATGAGCCTCTAGACTGTCTATTCCAAGATTTAACCCTGCTTTTGTAGCCTTTATCATTGGATTTACAATTCTAGCAGGTGAAACTCTTCTAAATCTCATTCCTACAAGTGTTAAAATAGATATCTTAACTCCTGAGAATAAAGCTGTAACCCAAAGTCCAACTGGTATAAAACTAAAAAATAAAACTATAAGTATAACTATTAAAGCTATCCCTATTATCGGTCCTAACATAATTTTAACCCTCCTTAATATGTCTTACTATTATTTTGTTTGATTCAACTTTCGCTACCTTTACCTTTTGTCCAACCTCAATAAATATTCCCTCAGTTATTACATCCAGTATCTCACCATCTATCTCAATTTTACCAGATGGTCTTAAATCTGAAATAGTTATTCCTTCTTTGTTTAAATAGATGTTATTATCCTGTGATGGAATATATCCTTTTTCAACATTGAGTGTTGTACTTAGAAATAAAGTCTTATACATTTTTCTCTTAGGAAGTTTTTTTAGTATATAGATTAAAGCAAATATACTTACTGTGAACGAAATAATTATAACAACAAAAGCTTGCATCATATTACTAGAAGCCATTATTATACTAAATATAATACTTCCTATTCCAATGGTACCAAATATTCCAAACCCAGGAGCCATAGCCTCTATTATAAGTAGAACAATACCTATTCCAAATACAAATACAGTTGTACTTGTGGAATTTCCTGTATATATAGATCCCATAAAGAATAATGAAAATCCAATAATACTTATTATACCACCAAATCCAAATCCTGGTGTTAAAATTTCTAATATCATACCTATAAATCCTAAAGATAGTAAAATAGGCGCAATATATGTAGATGTTATTATATTTCTAAAAAGCCCAGACATCTTAATAGTCGCATCTTTTTGAACATAATTATCTATATTTAAGTCATTGTAAATTTCCTTATTTGTGGAAGCTACTCCATCTATAAATTTTATTTCATCTGCTTTTTTAGTAGTTAAATTCAGCAACTTCCCTTTATTAACTAAATCTTTTATCTTTATATCCTTGTCCGCCATTGCTGCCACAACTTCAGGATCTCTTCCTTTTTGTTCCGCTACGGCTTTAAGTTGCGATGTCCAATATGATATGTTTTTTTCCGTATTAGGTATTGTTTCAGCTGAACCTATGGTAGAATAATCATTCATATATATATAATCACACGATATAGATATCAATACCCCTGCCGATTCTGCCTTTTTATTTATATAAGCTATAGTAGGTGTATCCTGTTCTATTATTATATCACTTATATCAACAGCCGAATCTACTCGTCCTCCATAAGTATCTATATCAAAGAGTATATAATCTGCATTTTTTTTATTAGCTTCATCTACCGACTCTTTTATATAATGATACATCCCCTTATTAACTTCACCCTCAACATCAATTTTATATATTATTTTTTGCGAATCAGCAAATCCTTTATATGGTAATATTAAAATCATCATAAATAAAACTAATACTAATTTCCCTATTTTTTTCAAATTCCCACCTTCTTATCAATTAAGTATTTTATCCACTTTCTTTTCCAAATCGGATAGACAGAATGGCTTTATTATATAATCGTCTGCTCCCTTTTCATAGCAATCGTCTATATCTTCCTGTTTACAATTGCAACTCAATATAAAGACCTTTGTATGCTTATCTTTTTTAGTATTCTTTATATAATCGCAGATCTCACAACCATCCATACCAGGAAGCGTATAGTCTGTTATAACTAAATCAGGCTTGAAACTTTCATAAATTTTTATTCCATCATTCCCATCGTGACTATATTCTACATCATAATTATTCACAAGTCTATCCTTTATAATTCTAACTATCATGTTAGAGTCATCTATTAACAATACTTTTTTCTTAGTATATTCCTTTTCCAAATAAGTTATCATTCCTCTTCCTTCATTTTTTGAAATATACAAAGCTTTGTCAGCACGATCAAGAGCCTCATTTATAGGTTCATTTTTAGAAGTGGTTGTTATTCCAGCACTAAAAGATATTTTTATATTATTTCCTCGGTAATTAATATTTTTCTTCATTATATTATCTAAACATCGCTGCATTACATTACAAACTTGTTCTTTTCGCAAATTCTTAAATAAAATTAAAAACTCATCCCCTCCAAAACGATATATCTCATCTTCTTCTCTGAGAGATTCTTTGAGCTCATTCACAAGTATACTTAATGCATAATCTCCAGCTAAATGACCATATTTATCATTTATACTTTTAAAATAATCAAAATCTATAAATGCTATAGATATTCTTCCATTATATTCAATACTGTTTTCTATACTTTTAATCTTTTCATTGAAAAAATCTTTATTGTATGCTCCCGTAAGATTATCTTTGCTTATTTTTCCATTATAATGATCAACTTTTTTTAATATATTTTCTATCCTAACAATTAATTCCTCAATTTGAAAGGGCTTAGTTATATAAGCCTCTGCCCCCTCTTTTAAAGCTCTTATTCTATCTCTAACTATATTTTTAGCTGTTAAAAATATTATAGGAACATTTATATTCTCTTTTTTAACTTGGTCTAATAATTCAAACCCATTTTTATCCGGCATCATAATATCTAATATCATGAGATCAATTTTTTGATTATTTAGTATGAAAATAACATCTTTAGCGCCTAAACATTTAATAACATTATATCCCTGCTTTTTTAATATATTTTCTAATAAAGACAATAAGTCTACATCATCATCCACTATTAATATTGTCTTATTTTTATTATCTTCTTTTATATTTTCCTGTATATCATTATTGGAATTATTAAAACATTTTTTATTTCTAATACAATTAATTTCTTTGTAAATACAGGCTAATCCATTTAATATTTCTCCAAAATACTCATTACATAAATCACCCTTATAGTTTTCCAAATACGACTCATAATGTGATGCTATATCGCATAATTCATTTAATTCGAACATTGATGCAGTCCCCTTTATATTATGAAAAAAACGATATATTTTTTTATACTCTTCTAAGCCTTTATTCAACCTATATTTCATTAGTATTATCATGGTTTTGTCTAGTTTTTGCCTTTGATTATTCAAAAACATATATATAGCATCCTCAATCAAAAACTGTGAATGTATCAATGGTCTCTCTCCCCTTTTTTAAGTTTACCTTATTAATAATTCTCCAAATGTATACATGATTCCTTTTAAATAAGTAAGAATCCCAATAAATTGGGATTCTTACTTATTTAAAATCCATGTATAATAATTTAAAACAGTTGCAAACATCAGCCATAATACATAAGGTATCATCAAAATTCCTGCAACTTTATCTATTTTATAAAACTTAAGAGTAGTTATAATAACAAATATTAAAAGTAATATAATCCATATTAACGCAAATCCTCTAAGTCCTAAATTGAAGTAAATTATTGGCCATAAGAAATTCAATATAAGCTGTATAGCATAAAATTTCAGTGCACTTTTAACTTCCCTTCTATCATCTCCATATTTCCATACTCTATAAGAAGCAATTCCCATAAGCACATATAAAATAGGCCATATTATTCCAAATATATAACCAGGAGGAGCAAACGATGGTTTAATTAAATCTTTATATAATTCCATAGAATCCATAGTTATGTAACCACTTAAACCACCTACTAATAGAGGTATTAATATACTTATTATAAGCTTTTTTATATTTCTCAAGTCTATTATCATATACACCACCCTTTCTTATATATTTATATGTATAGTATACACCGTTTATACGTTGTTTTTTAGCTTCATGGAATTTTCCAAAATAAAAAGACTAAAGCATCTGCTTTAGTCTTTTAAATCTATTGTAAGTGTTTTTTAACTAATTCATTTACAATTTTTCCGTCAGCTTTTCCTTTTACCTTAGGCATAAGGGCTGACATTACTTTTCCCATCTCTTTCATTGAAGAAGCTCCGATTTCCTTTATAGTATCTACTACTATAACTTCTATCTCTTCTTCACTCAATTGAGCTGGTAAGTAATCTTTAAGTATTTCCATTTCTTCTTGTGTTTGAGATATAAGATCTTCTCTACCTGCTTTTGTGAATTCTTCAAGTGCATCTTTTCTTTGTTTCATTTGCTTAACAACAATATCAAGTACACCTTGCTCATCAAGTTCAACTCTATTATCTACCTCATACTGCTTAACAGCAGCTCTTATAAGAGTTATAACAGATTTTTTCACTTGATTCTTTTCCTTCATAGCAAGCTTCAAATCATCCATCAACTTTGCCTTAAGAGACATTCTCTCCACCTCTTATTCACTATCTTCTCTTGCTAGCTTTTCTCTTAGCAGCTTCAGACTTTTTCTTACGCTTTACGCTTGGCTTATCGTAATGCTCTCTTTTTCTAACTTCAGATAATATTCCAGATACAGCACATTGACGCTTAAATCTCTTAAGAGCACTATCTAAAGTTTCGTTATCTCTTACTTTTATTTCTGACATTCTTCTTCCCTCCCTCCAATACCAGCAATCCTGCTATAACTATAGCTACGATCATAAACTTGGCTTACTACAGGGTTTTAATACCATACCAAATCATTATAAACCATTTCCTCATTTTTTTCAAGTACTTTTTAGTCATATATACCAACTATGAGAATTAATTTTTAATTAATATATGATATTAAACACTTAAATATTTAAAATCTAACTAAATCGACTTATGGCCAATTTAAAGTCTTTCCACCAATTATGTGATAATGAATATGCTTGACTTCTTGACCTGCATTTTCTCCACAATTGTTTACTATTCTAAATCCATCTTCTTTAAAATTCATATCATCAGCAATTTTATTTATAATCTTATGAATATGAGCTACTATCTCCATTTCATTATCTTGTATATCAATTATAGATTCATAATGCTTCTTAGGTATAACTAATATATGCACAGGTGCTATAGGATTTATATCTTTAAAAGCTAATACCTTTTCATCTTCATATACTTTATTCGATGGTATTTCTCCATTTATTATTTTACAAAATATACAATTTTCCAAAGTGTACACCTCCATAATGTAATCTAAATATTATATACTCTATTTTAAGCCAAAATTCCTTCTATGAATCCATCTTTTGTATTATTTAAATTAACATTCACTATTTTTCCCTCTATATGATCATCAGATTTAGCCAAAACTCTAATATAATTAGATGTTAGACCTTCATAAAATCCATTTTCAAGCTTGGCTTCAAATAATACAGATACAGTACTATTTAAAAATTCATCCATAAATTTCTTGTTATTTTCATTAGATAAACTCATAAGTTTTTCACTCCTTATTTGCTTAATCTTAGGATCAATTTGATCCTTCATAGTAGCAGCTGGAGTTCCTTTTCTAGGAGAATATTTAAATACATGCATTTGAGAAAGCTGTATTTCTTTTAAAAACTTATATGTTGTCTCAAATTCATCCTCAGTTTCTCCTGGAAATCCTACAATTACATCTGTAGTTATGGCTACATTTTTTATTTTTTTTCTAAGATTCTTTACAATATTTCTATACTGTTCCGTATTGTATTTTCTATTCATTCTTTTTAAAGTTTCATCACATCCACTTTGAAGAGACAAATGAAAATGCGGACATATTTTTTCCATAGAAGATATCTCATCTATAAATTCATCAGTCATCATAAGAGGCTCAACAGAACTTAATCTTATTCTTTCAATTCCATCTATTTTGTGAATTTCTTTTAATACATCAAGTATATTAACATCCCCTAAATCTTTTCCATAAGATGCTACATGAATACCTGTTAATACTATTTCTTTAAACCCATTAGAAGCTAGATCTTTTACTTCACTTGCTATATTATCCAACAATCTACTTCTAACTGGTCCTCTTGCGTAAGGAATTATACAGTAAGAACAAAATCTATCGCATCCCTCTTGTATCTTTAAAAATGCTCTAGTCTTTCCTCTAACCTCTTTTATTTGCATTTCTTCAAATTCCCTAACCTTCATTATATCATCAACCGTACTTATTTTATCCTGTTCATTTATACCCTCTATAATTTCTACTATTTTATTTCTATCATTAGTTCCCATAACTACATTCACTTCTTCTATATCAAGTATTTCCTCTGGAGCTACTTGAGAATAACAACCTACGACTGCAATTATAGAATTAGGATTTATTTTTTTAGACCTTCTTATGAATTGTCTTGATTTTCTATCGCTCATATTAGTTACAGTACACGTATTTATCACATATATATCTGCATATTCTTCATGGTCTACAACTTCATAAGAAGCTTTTTTAAACAGTTCTGTCATAGCCTCTGTCTCATATTGATTTACTTTACATCCTAATGTGTAAAATGCTACCTTATTCAATACTACCCTCTCCTTTTAGATGGGATAGTTCATAAATAACTATTGAAGATGCTACTATTGAAGCAGTCTCTGTTCTTAGTATTCTAGGTCCTAAGCTTATAGACGTAGCTCCTATATCTTGAAGCATGTTTATTTCTTCTTCATCAAATCCACCCTCTGGACCTATAAATATGCCTACCGAACTTATATTAGATTTTTTTATAGCGTCCTTTATAGATTTTGAATTTTCTTTTTCGTATGGAACTATGTTGATACTATTTTCTTTCATATCTAAAAGAACCTCTTTGAAACTTAAAGGACCTTTTATTTTTGGAATAATACCTCTTTTACTTTGCTTAGCCGCCTCATAAACTATTCTTTCCCATCTTTGAATTTTCTTATCTTTTTTATCTTCAAGTTTTGCAACACTTCTCTTTGTTATAACAGGTATGATTTCACTAACCCCTATCTCTGTTAACTTTTGAAGTATTAGATCCATCTTTTGCCCTTTTGGAAGCCCTTGATACAACTTTATTTTAATATCACATTCTCTTTGAATATCTACCGATTCTATTATACTTAAAAATACTTCTTTTTTTGTTATATCTGTTATTTCACATATATATTCATTGTTGTTTTTATCACATATTTCAAGTTTTTCTCCAATATTACATCTTAGAACTTTTGATATATGCTTTACATCATCACCTTGTATTAAGCATTCTTTTTGTTCTAAATTTATATTATTAGAATCAACAAAAAATCTATCCATTCTTACTCACCCTTTTTAGATACAATAGCTGCCCATTCTCCCATAGTATTAACTTCTAAAATTTCAAAGTTATTCTCTATAAGAGCAGCTTTAACAAATTCTATTTTATCAAGTATTATACCTGATGATATGAATAATCCATCCTCATTTAAGAAATTAGAAACATCCTTTGCAAGTATAGCTATAATATCAGCTATAATATTAGCAACTACTATATCCGCTTTTTCAGTAACAACATTCATTAAGTTACCATATCTTATTTCAACAGAAGAATCTACATTATTCAATTCTGCATTTTCTTTAGAAACCTTAACCGCAACCTCGTCAAGATCTACACCTATAGTTTTTTTAGCTCCAAGCTTAGCCGCTGCAATAGATAATATACCACTTCCGCATCCTATATCAAATACTGCATCTTCCTTATTTACTCTTTTTTCTAATTCTCTTATACACATAGTTGTAGTTTCATGAGTTCCCGTACCAAATGCCATACCTGGGTCAAGCTCTATTACTATATCACCTTCGTTTTTCTCATACTCTTCCCATGTAGGTTTTACAACTATTTTTTCTCCAACTTTAGCAGGCTTATAATATTGTTTCCACGAATTAGCCCAGTCCTGTTCATCAACTTCAGTTATATTAACGCTACCTTCTCCTATATTTATTCCATACGTTGGAAGTAGTTTGATCTTTTCTCTTACCATTTCAACTTCTCCAACGATATTTTTTTGTTCATTTAGATAGGCTTTTATTATAACCCCTTCATACCCTGTATCAAATACATTTTCTTCTATGTAGTCCCAAGCAATTTCTTCTTTATCTTGAAATAAAAAATCATTAGGATCTTCTATTACTACACCGCCCACTTCACACTCATAAAGAATACTTGTAACCGCTTCAACCGCTTCCGTAGTAGTTTTTATTGTAACTTCAATCCACTTCATAACGATACCTTCCTTTTATATAATTATTTTTTCCAATTTAACTGTAGTAATTATTATACAGCAATTCAAGACAAGAATCTACACAAAATATCATGTGTCCTATTTTTCATAACTTTTCTCTTCTAAATATATTCCTATTATCAACAATAATAACTTTGTATATACAATATAGCAATTAAGATATATAAGCCAATCAATTGTTTTTTGTTTTTTTAATAAAATGAATAACTATGTATATATTTACAAATAATACATTTGAATTTATACAATAATTCCATTATAAGCAAAAGGTAGGTGAAACCATGAAAATTAAAATAAACGAAGATGAAAAAAAAGATTTTGAAAAACTAGACGAAATAATAAACCAATACAAAGATGAGAAAGGTATGCTTATTAATATTTTGCAAAAATCACAAGAGCATTTTGGATATTTACCAGAAAAGGTACAAACATATATATCCCAAGAACTCGATATACCAATTTCAACTATTAACGGTGTTGTAAGCTTTTATTCTTTATTTTCACAAGAACCTCAAGGAAAATATACTATAGGAGTTTGCCTTGGAACTGCTTGTTATGTAAAAGGTGCCCAAGATATCTTAGACGCAATAAAAGAAGAGCTACATATAGATGTAAATGAAACCAGTATGGATAAATTATTTACTTTAAAATCAACACGATGTATAGGTGCTTGTGGACTGGCTCCAGTTATAACTATAAATGATGAGGTGCATGGAAGAGTATCTCCTGCTGATGTCCCTTCTATATTATATAAGTATCTCAAAGAGCACAAAGATTCAAATACTTTAAATTAGGAGGTGACTTTATTGAATTTTAAAAAATTAAATTGTATTAACGATTTAATACAATTAAAAGAACACGAACTTAAATCTATAAATATAAGATTTAAAGATGAAAGTGTAGAAAAAGAAATAAATAAATATCATATATTAATTTGCGCAGGAACAGGTTGCACATCATCTAAAAGTGATCTTGTAAGACGAAAACTTGAAAAAGAGATAAAAAAAAGAAATTTACAAAATGATGTTAAGGTATTTAAGACAGGTTGTTTTGGGTTTTGTAAATTAGGTCCAATACTAGTGGTTCATCCAGATAGAACCTTTTATGTTCAAGTATCTCCTGATGATGTAGATGATATTATAAATGATCATATTCAAAACGGGAAATTAGTGGATAGACTTTTATATCACTCACCTAAAAATGATGAAGTTCAAAAAACTATTGATGAAATAGATTTTTTCAACCACCAAATGCGAATAGCTCTTAGAAACTGCGGTCTTATAGATCCAGAAAATATAAATGAGTATATAGCAATGGATGGTTATATGGCTTTGGCAAATATTTTAAAAGACAATACACCACCTAAGGATATAATTGAGGAAATAAAAAAATCTAAACTTAGAGGTCGTGGTGGTGGTGGTTTTCCAACAGGAATCAAATGGGAATACGCAGCCTCCTATAAAGATGATTCAAAATACGTAATATGTAATGCTGATGAGGGCGATCCAGGTGCATTTATGGATAGATCCATACTAGAGGGAGATCCTCACAGTATAATAGAAGCAATGACTATAGCAGGATATTGTATAGGTGCTAATCAAGGATATGTATATGTAAGAGCTGAGTATCCAATAGCAGTTGAAAGACTAAAAATAGCTATAGAGCAAGCTAAAGAAGTAGGTCTTTTAGGTCAAAATATATTGGGATCCTCATTTAGTTTTGATTTGGATATAAGACTAGGTGCTGGAGCTTTTGTTTGTGGTGAAGAAACCGCTCTTATTCAATCAGTTATGGGTCTTAGAGGAGAACCTAGACCTCGCCCTCCATTTCCCGCTGAATCTGGACTTTGGAGTAAGCCTACATTAAATAATAATGTTGAAACCTATTCAAATATCCCAATAATACTTCTAAAGGGTGCCTCTTGGTATACAGGTATTGGAACTGAAGATAGCGCAGGAACAAAAGTATTTGCTCTAGCTGGCCAAATAAATAATACAGGTCTTATAGAAGTTCCAATGGGAACAACTCTTGAGACAATAGTTTTTGATATTGGTGGTGGAATCAACCATAATAAAAAATTTAAAGCCGTTCAAACAGGTGGCCCATCAGGAGGGTGTATACCTGCTGAATTATTAGATACAAAAATGGATTTTAAATCTTTAACAGATATAGGATCTATGATGGGTTCTGGAGGTATGATAGTAATGGATGAATCCGACTGTATGGTTGATATTGCTAGATTCTATCTTGAGTTTGCACAAGAAGAATCATGTGGAAAATGCATTCCATGCAGAATAGGTACCAAACGACTTTTAGAAATATTAACTAAAATAAGTGATGGAAAAGGTGAAATGAAAGATTTAGATATATTAAAAGAACTTTCATACGATATAAAAAATGCCTCTTTATGCGGACTTGGTCAAACTGCCCCTAACCCTATTTTAAGTACACTAAAATATTTCGAAGATGAGTTTATATCCCATATAGAGGATAAAACTTGCCCTTCTGGGGTTTGTAATAATCTATTGAAAGTTGTTATTTCAGATGAAAAATGTGTTGCTTGTGGAATTTGTGCTAAAATATGTCCAGTAAACGCTATTTCAGGTCAAGTAAAAAAACCGCCTTTCATTATAGATCAAGATACTTGTATTAAATGCGGGGCATGTATTCCAAAATGTCCAGTAGATGCAATATATAAAAAATAAAGGCAGGTGAAATTTATGAAAAATACTAATGAAAATAGTGAAAGTGTAATGGTTAATATAACCATAGACGATATAGATTATCAGGTTCCAGAGGGCATTTCTGTTCTTGAAGCTGCTAGAATGGTTCACATTGAGATTCCTAGTTTATGCTATCTAAAAGGCATCAATGAAATAGGCGCTTGTAGAGTATGTGTCGTTGAAATAGAAGGTATTAATAACCTTCAAGCTTCTTGTGTATATCCAGTGCGAGAAGGCTTAAGAATTAAGACCAATACAGAAAAGGTTAGAAAAGCTAGAAAATCAGCAGTTACATTGCTTCTCTCAAATCACCATAGAGAGTGTTTAACCTGTGTTCGCAATTTAAACTGTGAGCTACAAAATTTAGCAGATAATTTAGGTATTAGAGACATACCCTATACAGGAGAGATGCAAGATTATGGATTCAATGACAACAATCCTGCTATACAAAGAGATTACAATAAATGTATAAATTGCAGAAGATGTATGGCAGCATGTAATACTATACAAGATTGTAATGTATATTCTCCTCTAAATAGAGGTCTTGATACTATAATAGCACCTGCTTTTAAAAAAGATTTAGCTGATGTAACTTGCATAATGTGTGGTCAATGCATACTTGCATGTCCTACAGGTTCTTTAAGTGAAAAAGAAGAAATAAGCAATGTTTGGAGAGCCATATCAGACCCACACAAAATAGTTATAGCTCAAACTGCCCCTTCTATACAGGTAACAATAGGAGAATCCTTTAATATGCCAATTGGTAAGCTTGTAACAAAACAACTCGTTACCTCACTTAAACGACTTGGATTTGACAAAGTATTTGCTACTGATGTTACAGCTGATTTAACAATAATGGAAGAAGGTAGTGAATTAGTTGATAGACTAGTAAACGAGCCTGAAAAACTCCCTCTTTTATCATCTTGCTGCCCTGGTTGGGTCAAATTTGCAGAAAACTTCTATCCAGAACTTTTAGATCATCTATCATCTACTAAATCTCCTCATGAAATGTGTGGTGCATTAACAAAGACTTGGTATGCAAAAAAATATAATATAGATCCAAGTAAGATAGTAACAGTAGCTATAATGCCTTGTACTGCTAAAAAGTATGAAGCTTCAAGACCAGAGATGACTTCAGATGGATTTAGAAATGTAGACCACGTTCTTACAACTAGAGAATTAGTTAAAATGATAAGAGAAGTAGGTATAGATTTTGCAAATTTACCAGATAGCGAATACGATGAGCCTTTTGATCAATTTAGCGGTGCTGGTATGATATTTGGAGCAACAGGAGGAGTATTAGAGGCTGCTGTTAGAAGTGCTCATAGATTGATTACAGGAGAAGAGATGTCAATTCCTGATTATGAAGAAGCCAGAGGGCAAAGCGGTCTAAAATATGGAACTGTAAAAATTGGAGATAAAACTATTACAATTGCTATAGCCCACGGTACAAAAAACGCTAGAATAGCTATAGAAGATTTTAAATCAGGTAAGAAAAAATTCGATTACCTAGAAGTTATGGCCTGTCCCGGAGGATGTGTAGGCGGTGGAGGTCAACCAATACTCGCTAATAGAGATTATAAGTATATCTCATTAAGTTACAGACATAATAGAGCTGACACTTTATATAATATTGATAAAAGTAAAATTATAAGACAGTCACACAACAATCCAAGAATACATCAAATTTACAAAGAATTCCTAGGAAAACCTCTATCTGATGTATCTCATAAGTATCTTCATACAACCTTTACCCCTAGAGGAAAGTATCCTTATTTAGATAGCGAAAATCAAAAAAAATAAACAGCTGGTATATAACACCAGCTGTTTTCTTTTTAATATATTCTATTTAAGTAAATCTTTCATTTTATCAAAGAAGTTTTTACGTTGCTCATGAACCTCTTCTCCACTTTCTTTTGCAAATTGTTTTAAAAGATCTTTTTGGTTTTCTGAAAGTTTTTTAGGAACCTCTACTACAACTTTTACATACTGATCTCCTCTTGTTTTAGATCTAAGTCTTGGTATACCTTTTTCTCTTAGTCTAAATACAGTTCCTGTTTGAGTTCCCTCAGGTATCTTATATTTAACCTTACCATCAAGAGTAGGTACTTCAACCTCATCTCCAAGAGCAGCTTGTGCAAATGTTATAGGCATTTCACAGTATACATCATTTCCATCTCTTTCAAATAGTTTATGAGGTAATACATCTATTACAACATATAAATCTCCTCTTGGACCTCCTCTTAGGCCTAATTCACCTTCTCCAGAAAGTCTTATTGCAGAACCATCATCTATTCCTGCAGGTATCTTAATATTTACTTGTTTTTTCTTGTTTACTTCACCTTTACCAGAACATTTAGAGCAAGGCGTTTCTATTATACTTCCACTACCTGAACAAGCATGACAAGGTCTAACGTTCATCATAGTTCCAAAAGGAGTTCTCTGAGCTTGTTTTACCTCACCTGAACCGCCACAAGTAGGACAAGTTTTTTTAGATGTTCCTGGTTTTGCTCCTGTTCCAGAGCATTCATCACAGCTTTCACTTCTATTTATAGTTATTTCTTTTTCAATTCCAAATGCAGCGTCCTCAAAAGAAATAGTCATTCTATATCTAATGTCAGACCCTCTTTCTGGTCCATTTCTTCTTCTTGATCTTCCGCCTCCAAATATGTCCCCAAACATATCTCCAAATATATCTTCAAATCCACCGAATCCAGATCCATTAAAGTCGAATCCGCCATGGCCTCCATTTGCTCCAGCATGACCAAACTGATCATAATTTTGTCTTTTTTGAGCATCCGAAAGAACTTCATAAGCTTCATTTGCTTCTTTAAATTTATCCTCAGCTTCTTTATTATCTGGATTTCTGTCTGGATGATATTTCATAGCAAGCTTTCTGTATGCCTTTTTCAATTCCTGGTCTGAAGCACCTTTTTCAACACCTAGCACTTCATAATAATCCCTTTTACTCAACTTATATCACCGCCCATATCATAATAATAGCTTGTGACTTTATTTGCCACAAGCTATTTGTATTATTTTTCGTCATCAACAACTTCATAATCTGCATCAACAACATTATCGTCCTTAGGACCTTCTTGACCTGCATCTCCTTGTGCTTGTTGATCTGCAGCTGCTTGTTGATACATCTCTTGAGAAACTTTATGGAATTTAGTCATTACATCTTCAGTAGCCTTCTTAAGTTCTTCTGAAGTTGCATCCTGCTTCTCTTTAACCTCTTTTAGGTTTTTAATAGCGGCTTCTATTTCTGTTTTATCATTTGCAGAAACTTTATCTCCTAATTCATTTAAAGTCTTCTCTGTTTGATATATAGTAGATTCTGCATTATTAACAGCTTCTATCTTTTCTTTTCTTTCTTTATCTTGTTGAGCATTCATCTCTGCTTCTTTAACTTTTCTTTCTATCTCTTCTTCTGAAAGATTTGTATCAGATGTAATAGTTATTTTTTGCTCTTTACCTGTTCCCATATCCTTAGCTGAAACATGAACAATACCATTTGCATCTATATCAAAAGTAACTTCTACTTGAGGTACTCCTCTTGGTGCTGGTGGAATATCTGTTAATTGGAATCTTCCAAGTGTAGTATTGTCAGTTGCCATAGATCTTTCACCTTGAAGAACATGAATATCAACAGCAGTTTGATTATCAGCAGCTGTAGAGAATACTTGAGACTTCTTAGTTGGTATAGTAGTATTTCTTTCTATTATCTTAGTTAATACTCCTCCTAAAGTTTCAATTCCAAGAGATAAAGGAGTAACATCTAAAAGTAATAAATCTTTAACTTCTCCAGTTAATACTCCACCTTGAATTGATGCTCCTACAGATACACACTCATCTGGGTTTATTCCTTTATGAGAATCCTTACCTATAAACTTTTTAATACCTTCTTGAACAGCTGGTATACGAGTTGATCCTCCAACTAATAATACCTTATCTATTTCTGATGGATTAAGACCAGCATCTGCTAATGCTTTTCTTGTTGGCTCCATAGTATTTTCTACTAATTTAGCTGAAAGTTCTTCAAATTTAGCTCTTGAAAGATCCATATTTAAGTGCTTTGGTCCAGTAGCTGTTGCAGTTATGAATGGTAAATTTATGTTTGTAGTCATAACACTTGAAAGCTCTTTTTTAGCCTTCTCAGCAGCTTCTTTTAATCTTTGAAGACTCATCTTATCAGCTCTTAAATCTACTCCTTCTTGATTTTTAAAGTCCTCAGCTATATAGTTTATTATAACCTCATCAAAATCATCTCCACCTAAGTGGTTGTTTCCATTAGTAGCTAGAACTTCGAATGCTCCATCTCCAATTTCAAGTATAGATATATCAAAAGTTCCTCCACCTAAGTCAAATACTAATATTTTTTGATCTTCATTAGCTTTATCAAGACCATATGCTAAAGCTGCAGCAGTTGGCTCATTTATAATTCTCTTAACTTCAAGTCCTGCTATTCTACCAGCATCCTTAGTTGCTTGTCTTTGAGCATCTGTAAAATAAGCTGGAACAGTTATAACAGCTTCTTTAACAGTCTCTCCTAAGTGTGCTTCTGCATCAGATTTTAACTTTTGAAGTACCATAGCTGAAATTTCTTGTGGGCTATAATCTTTTCCATCTATATTAACTTTATAATCAGTTCCCATATGTCTTTTTATAGACATTATAGTTTTTTCAGGATTAGTAACAGCTTGTCTTTTTGCAGGCTCTCCTACTATTATTTCACCATCTTTTCCAAAAGCTACTATAGATGGAGTAGTTCTTAATCCCTCTGCATTAGTTATAACAGTTGGCTCTCCTCCCTCAAGTACTGATACACATGAATTAGTTGTTCCTAAATCGATTCCTATTACTTTGCTCATATCTATATCCTCCTTTTAAATTCAATATTATATTTATCTATTTTGATACTTTAACCATTGCTGGTCTTATAACTTTGTTTGTAAATTTGTATCCTCTTTGTAATACATCTACAACTTTATTAGCTTCTACTCCTTCTATTTCATCTTGAAGTACAGCATAATGATAATTTGGGTCAAAATCACACTCATCAGTTTGTATTTCTTCTACCCCAAACTTATTAAAAGTATCTACTAATTGTTTTAATACAAGCTCTACACCTTTGTAAATACCACTTTCTTTTTCATCTTCAGTTGAAGAATCAATAGCTCTTTGCATATTATCCATTACTGGAAGTAATTCTGTTATTATCTTTTCATTTGCAAATAAGCTTATATCACTTTTTTCTTTTTCTACTCTTCTTCTATAATTGTTAAAATCTGCTTGAAGTCTTTGTAATGAATCTTTAACTTCTTCTAGTTCTTTGTCTTTAGAATCTATATTTTCACAAGATTCTCCTGTCTCTTGTGATTGGTCATCATCTTGTTCAATCTCTTGGTCCATTTCATTTTCAAGTATTTCTTTTTCTTTCAAAGCTTTCACCCCTTAACAAACTATATTACAGCTTTTTCTCAATAGATTTTTTCAGTACTTCTCCTACACAATTGACTATAGAACACATCTTAGAATAATCCATTCTAGTAGGTCCAATAATACCTATTTTCCCTATAACTATTCCATCTATATCACAAGTAGCTGTTATAACACTGCAATCCTTTATTATATTGTGATAATTATCACTACCTATAACTATATTGAGATGTTCTTTAGTTATACCTTTCGTGTTCAATATATTTGCAACCATCTGCTTTTCCTCTAATACATTTAGAAAAGCTTTGGCCTTTACTATATCATTAAATTCTGGAAAATTGAATATATTGGTTACGCCATTTAATAAAACCTCTAAATCATCGGTTTGGGATAAATTATAATATATTCCATCTAATATATTATCCAAAAGGTTATTATAATTTAACATTTGAGAATTTACATATTTTATAAACTCTTCATCCAAATCTCTCATTGTCTTACCAGTAAAATGCTCACTTAACATTTTAGAGATTATATTAATTTTTTCTTCATTCATTTGCATCTTATGTTTTATTAAGGTATTTTTAACAACACCTTTATCAGTTATTATAATGAGTAAAATGCTATTTTCATTAACATATACTATTTGTAAATGCTTTATTTTAATTTCACTAGCCTTCGGTGTTAATGCCAGCGATGTACAATTAGTAAATTTCGAAAGAAGCTTTAGAGTATCTTCTAATAAATATTTAACTTCACCCATATTTTTTATTATAGATTGCTTTATAATTTGTCTTTCTGGGTCTGTTAAATCATCTTCACTCATCAAGCTATTTACATATAGTTTATATCCTTTTTCAGATGGCACTCTACCAGAAGAGGTATGTGGCTGAATTAAATAGCCCATTTCTTCTAAGTCAGACATCTCATTTCGTATTGTAGCTGCACTCACTCCTAATTCATACTTTTTTGATATGGTTCTAGATCCTACAGCTTCAGCATTCTCAATATAATCCTTTATTATTGCCTCCAGTATTTTTCTTTTTCTTTCAGTTAAACTCACAAGAATCACCTCTTTGCTGTTAGCACTCACCACATCCGAGTGCTAAAAACCTTATGCATTTAAAATACCACTATTATTCAATTTTGTCAAGATTACTTTTTCAAAAATTCTATAAACACTTTATTGCTTATATCTATTCCTTT
This sequence comes from Tepidibacter hydrothermalis, assembly GCF_029542625.1. Taxonomy (GTDB): domain Bacteria; phylum Bacillota; class Clostridia; order Peptostreptococcales; family Peptostreptococcaceae; genus Tepidibacter_A; species Tepidibacter_A hydrothermalis. The sequence continues at coordinate 1,298,595 of NZ_CP120733.1, read as the reverse complement.
ATGCGTCAAGCACATTTTAGAGTTTTCAAGTTTTATAAGACCTTTATTTTTTAAAGATTCTACTTCACTTTTATATATTTTCATAAAATCCACTTCAAATTTTTCATTAATTTTTTCTAAATCTATGCCTTCATTCATTCTAAGCCCCATAATTATTTTTTCTTCCATCATATCTTTTTTATCAAGCTTCTCTATATTTTCTACAGGCAATTCATACTCTTTTAGTTTTTCACAATATGTTTTTATATCCTTATAATTTGAAAATCTTTCTTCATTTAAATAAGAGTGTGATCCAGGTCCAAGGCCTAAGTAGTGACCACATTTCCAATATAATACATTATGCTTACATTCCTTCTTATCTTTTGCATAATTTGAAATTTCATATTGATTATATCCATTTTCTTTTAAATAATCTCTTGTATAATAATACATTTTTAAATATAATTCTTCATCTATTATTTCTAATTTTCCTTCATCATATAATCTTCCAAATACCGTCCCATCCTCTATTATAAGAGAATATGCAGATATATGAGTTGGATTTAGCTTAACAACATCTTCAAGTGTTTGTTTCCACTCATCAAAAGTTTGATTAGGAAGAGAAAACATCAAGTCTACATTTATATTCTCAAATCCAATTTCTCTTGCTATTTCAAAATTCTTTTTAAATTCTTCATATGAATGTATTCTACCAAGAGACTCTAAATGTTTTTTATTACTAGATTGAAGACCCATACTAAGTCTATTTACACCTGCTAAATACAAAATCTCTAATTTTTCTTTAGTTAAAGTTCCAGGATTTGCTTCAATACTTATTTCAGCACCATCTGATATATTAAAGTTACTGTGTATATTATCTATTAACAACTTAAGCTCTTCACTTTCTAAAATACTCGGAGTTCCCCCTCCTATGAATACAGTTGAAAAACAATCTTTATCAAATTTTTTAGAGTAAAGATTCATTTCAGTTATTATTCCTTCAATATATTCTTTCTTATCTTCTTCATTTAATTTAAAAGAATTAAAATCACAATAATTACACTTTTTTATACAAAAGGGTACATGTACATAAAGTCCTTTTTCCAATATAATTCCTCCTAATAAAAAAATTCGTCTACTCGCTCCGCGGTGACTCATGTCGCCAACGATCCCTACGGGCTCCGTTGCTTAAAAATAGTTGCAAGTATAGTTCTTTAACCAATGTTATCCATACATTCAAAATCATATAATTTCGTATAGAATATTAAAGTCCTAAAATACTGGCTTATAGTATTTTAGGACTTTTATTGTTAATCTATTTTTAGTACTGACATAAATGCTTTTTGAGGAACTTCTACAGATCCTATTTGTCTCATTCTCTTCTTACCTTCTTTTTGCTTTTGAAGTAATTTCTTCTTACGAGAAATATCTCCACCGTAACACTTAGCTAAAACGTCTTTTCTAAGCGCTCTTACAGTTTCTCTTGAAATAACCTTATTTCCTACAGAAGCTTGTATTGGAATTACAAATTGATGTCTTGGTATTTCATCCTTTAATTTCTCACACATAACCTTACCTCTATTATATGCTGTACTTTCATGCACTATAAAAGATAGGGCATCTACTTGTTCTTTATTTATAAGTATATCTAATTTAACTAGATTAGATTTTCTATATTCTTTAAACTCATAATCTAAAGATCCATATCCTCTTGTTCTAGATTTTAGAGCATCAAAGAAATCATATATAACCTCGTTCAGTGGCAGTTCATAATGAAGCATAACTCTTCTTGTATCTATATACTCCATATTTTTCATTTCTCCACGTCTTTCTTGTGCAAGTTCCATAACAACTCCTACGTAATCATTAGGAACTATTATATTAGATGTAACAATAGGCTCTTCCATCATTTCTATTTCAGTAACAGGAGGAAGATTCGTTGGATTTTGTATCATTAATACTTCTCCATCATGTTTAGTAACTCTATATATAACAGATGGAGCAGTAGTTATTATGTTAAGATTAAACTCTCTATCTAGTCTTTCTTGCATTATTTCCATATGAAGAAGTCCTAAGAATCCACATCTAAATCCAAATCCTAAAGCCGCTGATGTTTCTGCTTCGAATTCAAGAGCAGCATCATTTACTTGTAATTTTTCAAGTGCATCTCTTATATCTTCATACTTTTCACCTTCTGCTGGATAAATACCACAATAAACCATAGGTGTTGCCTTCTTGTAACCAGGCATATGCTCATCTGTTGGATTTTCATCATCTGTTATAGTATCTCCAACTTGACAGCTTCTTATCTCTTTTATACTAGCAGCAACATAACCTACATCCCCTGCGCATAATTCATCTACAGGTACTTGTCCAGGTGCCATTACTCCAACTTCTGTAACTTCAAAAGTTTTTTTAGTGTTCATCATTCTTATTTTCATACCTTTTTTAAGAGTTCCTTCAAACACTCTTATATATGCCACAACTCCTTTGTAGCTATCATAATATGAATCAAATATTAATGCTTTTAAAGGAGCATCTTTATCACCTGTTGGAGCAGGTATGTTTTTAACTATAGCCTCAAGTACATCTTCTATATTAAGTCCTTCTTTTGCAGATACTAAAGGTGCCTCTGATGCATCAATTCCGATTATATCCTCAATCTCTTCCTTTATTTCATCTGGTCTAGCACTTGGAAGATCTATCTTGTTTATAACGGGTACTATTTCAAGATCTTGATCTATTGCTAAATATACATTAGCAAGAGTTTGCGCTTCAACACCTTGCGCTGCATCAACTACTAAAAGTCCTCCCTCACAAGCTGCAAGACTTCTTGATACTTCATAGTTAAAATCGACATGTCCTGGAGTATCTATTAAATTCAGATAATATTCATTTCCGTCTTTAGCCTTGTACAATAATCTTATATTTTGAAGCTTTATAGTTATTCCTCTTTCTCTCTCTAAGTCCATATTATCCAGGAGCTGATCCTTCATATCTCTTTCGCTAACAAGTCCTGTCTTTTGAATCAGTCTATCTGCTAGAGTAGATTTTCCATGATCTATATGAGCTATTATACTGAAATTACGAGTTCTACTTTGTTTACTCATTACTTTATGTTTCCTCCTCATCTATATTAAAAAATTCGCTTCATGCTAAAGCATGACTTATGCACATATTAAAAATTATATAATTCCATTATAGATTAAAATATGTATATATACTTATTTTAATAAGCAATATAATCTTTATTTTATAATGTAATTATCTATATTTCAATAAATTTTTATTCATTTACTATTTATCTATTTTAAATATCTATTTTTTAATTATAAATACTAATATATAATACCTATTTTTTTAATATAAAGTGAAACTTAATTCAGATAAAGTTTTTACTTTAACTGAATTTTAACTACGTAAGTCTCCTTTTGTATAAACTAAACAAGACTTATCTTATTTTATAAGATAAGCCTTCAACAAATGTATATACTTTCATATAAATAGGTTCATCGTAAATCCCCATAAAAGTTCTAGTTCTATAGTCAACTATATTTATACAATATAAAAATATTATAAAGGTAACCCAAGTAAATATTCTTCTAGTTCTTTTGTTCTTTTTGTTTTTCTTATTTTCTATAGTTCTTTCTAGTCTTCCCATAAAGATCACCTTTTCATATTTTTTAAAGCTTCATCTAGTATCTCTGATAAATATTTAGCAGTATTCAAAGATTCCTGTATAGTATTTGCATTTCCTCCTATCTCTATTAAAGCGTAATTATTTGATAAAAATTGATTAAACCTTCCATATGGCTTTACTATAACTTTTTTTGCAAGCCCTGGATATTTTTTATTACTTATACTCATTATATAGTTAGCAAATTTCTCTACTTCTTTTCGGTTAGGACTTTCAGGTCCCACAACTATAGAAAATCTCGCTACTTTTTCTCCATTTATAGTAGTAGTCTCCTGCTTCCTCACTTTACTTCTCATTTCTTCATTTTTTATATCTATTCCATCTCGATGTATATCAAATATAAATTTTATACTATCGTATTTACTTAATACACCTCTAGCCGTTTTTAACGATCTACTATACGACCCATTAAAAGATGGATAATCATGATACTCTTGATTATGTAAAACACTGTATCCTTTTTTCTCTAAATTCTTTTTTAACTCTTCACCTACAGCTAGTACTGAGTATTTTCTATTTAAAGAATGGTAATTACCTGTTCTTTCTGGTTCATAACTTTCAGTACCATGAGTATGATATATCAAGATTTGAGGTTTCCCATTAACAAGTTCTACTTTTTGGGGTACCTGAGGTTTCGTCTGTTTTTCTTTTTTTACAGCTTTATTATTGGTTGCTATTTGGTTATTGCTCTTTGTACCTTTTTTATCATTAACAGTTATTTTTATGAATTCTTCGCTTTTATGATTTTCAATTTCCTTATCCTCTTTTTTTAACATATTAGCGCCAATCTTGATAATCCCCTTGCTCTTTTTTTCTTCTTTTAGTTCAGGATATGTCTTAGTTATTAGATATTTCAAAAAGTCTTCTTCATTTGAACTAATAGCTTTGCTTGTAATAGAAAAAATAGCCACAAAAGATATACTCAAAATAATACTTAATATTATTGATTTTCTTTTCATTTGTATACCTCCCCTAATTCTTGTCCACTTTAGTAAAAAATATTAAATTCATTTATACATATATATGAGAAAGTATATTAATTTATTCCTGGATGTAGTGATTTATTTAAAGACATGCTAAGTATTATAGATAAATTATCTATTATTTCATCTATATCCTTAGGTGTAACTACTACATTTTGATCAAATGGCTCCAATAATTCTTTAATTAATCTGTATTTTTCTTCTTCTTTTAATTCTTTTAACATGTTATAAAATTGTTTTCCATTTGAACTTTCTTCTATAAGACTATCTATAGTCATATCTATAACATCAGACGTTAAAGTTGCAGCATCAACAACTGTAGGAACTCCAATTGCGATTACAGGAACATTTAGATACTCTTCATTTAAAGATTTTCTTATATTTCCAATTCCAGCTCCTGGAGATATTCCAGCAGTAGATATTTGTATAGTTTTATTAACTCTTTCTAACTTTCTAGAAGCTAAGGCATCTATGGCTACTACTCTATCAGGTTTTATCATATCCACCAGTGCTTTAACCGTCTCACTAGTTTCTATACCTGTTATACCCATAACTCCAGGACTAAGAGCTGCTACTTCACTTAAGTCTTTATCTTCTTCTTTGTTATACGCTTTGAATAGATGTCTAGTAACCAAGGTCTTTGATACAGTTTTTGGACCAAGTGCATCAGATGTTATATTCCAATTTCCAAGACCTATTATCAATGTTTTTTTATTATTTTCCTCTCCAAATAACTTATTTAATTCCTCACTTACACATCCAACAATTGTATTTCTAGATTCTTCATCGTCAAATGTCAAATACTTAGATTCTATAGTAATATAAGTACCTTTTTCTTTTTTCATTATTTCCTTTCCTTTTTCATCCATAATCTCAATTCTAGTGACTGTATAATCTTCATTTTCTTCTTGATCAACTTTAACACCAGGTATTTCAACATCTCTATCTTCACTATACATTTCTCTTGCTTCAATAGCCAAATCTGTTCTTATATTCTTCAAAAGTACACCTCCATAATCTTTAATAAATCGAAACTTAATCAGATGGAGTTTTTACTCTAACTGAATTTTTAAGTTTCGGATAAATATTTACTATAAATATATTTTTTACAATTTTTATTTTTTTATAACTTCATATAAACATATATTATTTAAATTTAAAATAATTGATTAAAGAACTACATTTACAACTATTTTTAAGCAATCCAATCACCATACTTGTTATGATCATGGACGTATTTAAATTTTGACAGGGAATGACATTATAGATCATTGACGATATGAGTCAGCACGTAGTGAGTAGACGAATTTTTTATTCTTAAGGGAACTATATCATTTTTTGTTTTGTGGATAACTTATTGAAAAGCCTATACTTGCAACTATTTTTAAGCAACAGAGTCGTGAGACTTGTTGGCGCCATGAACTATGTGAATTTTGAGAACGGAAACTGTAAGGATCGTTGGCGACATGAGTCACCGCGTTAGCGAGTAGACGAATTTTTTTAAGACAAATTAAACGAATTTATTATATTTTATTCAATTTTTGTCTATTATATTAAAAGTCACCGTTTTAAAATATCATTAATATATATTTATCCTTGATTTTTAGTTTTTTTTCTGATAAAATCTACTTTGTTGATATTTGAAGAACCATTATACATACAAGGGGGTGAACAGATTGGCTAACATTAAATCGGCTAAAAAAAGAATAAACGTTATAGCTAAGAAAACAGCTTTAAATAAAGCTAGAAAATCTCAAGTTAAAACTGCTATAAGAAAATTTGAAGAGTCTTTAGTTGCGGGAAACAAAGAAGAAGCAATAAACAACTTCAGATCTGCTGAGAAGAAAATATACCAAGTAGCTGCAAAAGGAACTATGCATAAGAACGCTGCTGCTAGAAAAGTATCTAAACTAGCTAAAAAGTTAAACACTATAGCAGGTTAATATACTAAGAAAACCCCAGTATCTCTGGGGTTTTTTTTATTATGATCTATGAGTTCGCATAAAGCGAATTTTATATGCAGAATTTAGATATTATAATTTCTAATGCCAGTATATCTTTTTTAAGACCATTCTTTATGCTATGATCAGCTCTCAACAGCTCATTTTGTAATCTTATTATTGTAGAATTATCAAATTTCCTACTTTGTATCAATGCTTTTTTTATAACATATGGATGAATCCCCAAAGATTTTGCTATTATATTTTCTGATTCGCCTTTACTACTTAATGTCTTAGCCTGTATTATTATTTTAAACTGTCTCGAAATCATGCTCAGAACCATCAAAGGAGATTCTCCTTTAACTACCATGTCATTAAATATTTTTATTGCTTCACTACCATTTTTATTTCCTATAAAATCTATCAATTTAAATATATCATTTTCTATTTTTTTAGCAGACAACTGATCTATATCGCTTGTAGAAGCTTTTTTACCTGATCCTACAAATGAAGTTATCTTTATAATTTCATTTTCTACATCACGCAATGTTTTATCTGAGTTCTTATTTTGATAATCTAAATTATTTAAAAAATAATTTAATGTAGCATTATCTATCTGTACATTCTCTTTTTTAAACTTTTTTTGAGCCCATTTTAAAAGTTCATTATTATCTAGTTTATTGCAGTTTAATAAAATCCCATGTTTTCCAAGTTCTTTACTAAACTTCTTTCTCTTATCTATATCAGAGTAACTTGCAAATATTAATATTGCATGATCTGGAGTATTTTTTATATATTTGCAAATTTCTTCTTCATCTTGTTGTGTAAAATTCTTTCTCTTATTAGTCAAAATCTCAAAATTTTTAATAACTATAATCTTTTTATCATCCATAAAAGGAATAGTTTCTAAGCTACTTATAATTTCATCTAAACTAGTTTGACTCCCGTCTATTGTAGAAAAATTAAAATCTATAAAAGCACCATTTAAACTTTCCTTAAATTTTTTTATCAATTTATCTATAAGATAACTTTCTTTTCCATAAAATGTATATATTTTCTCGTATTTATTCACTTTTATATCTTTAATTATATCCCCGTACTTCATTTAATTGCTCCTTTACTGTTTTTCTTTCGTTATATATCATATATGTCATTAAAAGTATATAATAAAGCACAACTAATTTCAAACTAACAGTTTCAAATTCTATATATGAGTATTTTATATCAGATAAATAAAATACAATAGATTTTATATAAAAAATTATAAAACAAACTATTTTAGATATCATCAAATATATAATATTAACTTTAATATAGTAAAAAATAATACCAATAAAAATCAACCCTATAAGAATTCCTACTGTAGGAACTATTAGAACATTACTTATTAGAAATACATTGGATATAATATTGAATTTATAATAAACAACAGGTATAGTCAATATACTTGCAGATAATGTTGTAGATACTAAAGGACATTTTATATACTTATCAATTTTATTATAAAAGTATATTATAGATAAAGTAGCTAAAAAAGATAACTGAACCCCTATATCATATATATTAAATGGATTTATTATACATAAAACAATTCCAACAAGGCAAAGTGCCGATATACCATCGTACTCTCTTTGTATAAATACAGCTAAATATATTATAAAACTAAAAATACAGGCTCTAAACATTGATCCTCTAAAACCCACAATAATGCAATATAATAATATTAATGCACTTATTGTAAAAAACTTCACTACATTATTAATTCTACCTATAATCAACGTCATAATATATATAACTATACCTATATGAAGACCCGATAAAGCTATTATATGGCTGACTCCAGCCCTTGAAAATGCTTCTTTGATATTTATATCTAATTCAGACTTATCACCTAATATTAAAGCATTTATAAACGAGGAATTTTCTCTAAAAATATCTTCTATTACATATTCTAAACTATTTTTTAAATTCTTAATGCAAGAATATATATTATGAGATTTAGATGATTTTATATATTCACAATTTAATATTCCATCTATACCTTTTGATTTCAAGTACATTCCATAATCAAATTCATCTATAACCATATTATATGAACTTTTAAAAATCCCTTTTGCTCTAATATATTCTCCTATATTTATTTTTTGTTCTTTATTAAAATCTCTTATTAAAAAATTTCCAACTTCGTATTCATAATAGTATTCTTTATAAATAGCATCTTTAATAATACCTTCAACTTCTATATACTTACCTTCTATATCGTAGAATTTATCCTTATAGTTTTTTGTATATACAAATGAAATTATAATACTTATAAGCAAAATAAGTACAATAGGCCTTCTCATATATATCATTCCTTTTTATCCAAAAGCTAAGAGTTCTAAGACTCCATCTAAATTAAGTTTCACTTTATATAATAAGTATTTAATATTATAATCAAAGACCTATATAAACAAACAAAAATCCCTGAATTACTTTTTATAATTCCGGGATTTTAAATATATTCGAATTTAATTTTTCAAAACCTTATTTACTTTCATATAGTTAGTTTTCATTATTGCACTAGATACCAAAACTCCTATTATAGTACTAGATACTCCCTGTACTACATTCCAAGGAATAGATTCTAAAGATACTATGAAACTTCCTTTTAATATTCCTCCACCAATATAATATCCAACTACCATAACCACAGACCCTATAATCATTGATGCAGATAGTATAAATTTATTTTTATATTTTTTCACTAAAATTCCTACAACTAACCCTTCCAAACCTTTTATTATCAATGTAAATAATGCCCAATGTGCATAACCACTTAAGAGGTCAGCAAGAGCTGAGCCTATTCCTCCAGCTACCATACCAGCTACAGGTCCAAATAAAGCAGATGTTATGAATATTATACTGTCCCCAATATTTATAAAACCATTAGTTGCAGGTACAGGAATTTGAATTAGCATTGTACCGATACAAACCATACTAGTCATAAGCCCCATGAGAACCAAGTTAGATAATTTTGTATTCTTCATAAAAAGTTTCCCCCCTATAATATTATTTCAACTTCATTATATCAGGGAAAATTTCATATAACAATAATTATTGAACCGATACAATTTTACTTTTTATCACATTTAGAAACACTTTTATAGCCAGAGAACAAGCCACTAGCAGTAAGTCCCGCTATTATTCCATCTAAGATACTCTTTTTCATACCTACACTACTTTCATAAAATACACACAGAACTATTCCTGTAACTAATGATACTAATGGTGCAAACCTTTTAGGAACTCCTGCTGTTTTTATAACTTGAGTTATACCTACTATTAAAGATAGTATTATAGGATTTGAATAACCGTCCATAAAATCCACCTCCTATACTATATTTATTCAAAAACTAAAAAAAGGGCACTCGGCCCTTTATACATATTCATTTATATAGTTAGTTTTTTTATTAAACATTTTTTTCAAATTATCAATATAACTAGTATCTTTCATATCTATATTTCCTAAAAATACAGCTTCATCTACATCTATATAAGAAAAAGCCAATTGACTAAATGTGTTTATATCTATTGAAACATCTTCTTTTTCATCAGTAAATACTATTCCTTTATTATTTATCAAAAATGTCTTGTTGTTTTGATCTATAAATTCATCTTTTACTCTTAATTTTAAATTTATATCTTCCTTTATGTTTAAATCTTTTATAAAGTTTTCAACATTTATTACCCTTCCCATCATAAATGGCTTTATATTCATATCTATTTTTTTAAGTGCTGGAATTATAAGCTTTATTTTGTCATCTATAATAGAGTTAATACTAACTTTTTTAAATTGAGTATTGTGGTTGTATATAAATTTCAATATAGATTTTAAAGCATCTATATTTTTATAAGCAATTTCTCTTACAAACATAGTATCATCCATTTTGAAATATATTATATATCCATCCATTAGTTCCTTATTTTCATGTATATATACATAACCACTTTCCGATTCTATTTCTTTAAATAAATTATCATAGTAATTTTTATCCCTTTTTACGTATCCATTTTTATCTTTCAAAAAACAATCATAAATATTTATAATAAAATCTATATCTTTATTTGAAGCTTTTTTAAAAACACCCTTTGATCTAAAATCTTTTAAAAGTTCCATGTCTATTTCATAATTCATCTGATCATAGCAGTGTTCATATCCAAACCTTCTATACAATCTATAATCTATAGGCATAAGTATAGATACTACTTGCTTTTTATTATAGAGTTCATTAAGCATAGTGCTCATCAAATCTTTCATAGCACCAACACCTCTAGCCTCCGGGAGTGTAGATACACCTACGACATAAGATGTATCATATATATTGTTATTTATTTTTATTTTATATTGATTTAATTGAAGAGATGATATTACGCTACTACCATCTTCAACTACCAATGTGTTTTCGCATTTATATTTATGGTCAAAATAATAATTCATAAACATTTCAGTATCACCAAAACAGTATTCCCACATATTTTTTATTTTCTGTAGGTCTTCCTCCTGTGCAAATCTAATCTTCATATTAAACCTCCAATACAGTATACTTCTCTACAAATTTATGAGGATAATAAGATAACTTAGCTTTTCTTAACCCTGCAACACCTAGATCTTCTTCTCTATTTACAAATTCAACATCTTCAAATTCATTTTCTAAAAATAATTTGTTTATTATAGGATATAATCCTCTTATTTCTGCATTAGCTTTTTCTACATGTATAAGTGCCATATTGTCATTTAAATATTCTCCAAATGTAAATGCTTCTAATTTAGAATCTATATAGATTCCTCCCACTTTCACATCCAGTTTATCATAGTTTTTAAATACCTTCTCAATTGCAATTTTTTCACTTAATATACTTTCATCATCTTCTTTATTTTCAGTCCACTTTTCTAAAAGATTTAAACATTCATCAAAATCTTCCTCATTCAATCTTTTATACTCAAATCTTCCTTCATATTCTTTTAAAAAATAATTAATATGATTTCTTTTCTTTTGATATTTTCTACCCGGAAGATTTCTTAAGCTCTCACCTAAATAAACATAATCGAAATAATCTCTTTCTTCTATATAATCAAATTTTCCCTTGTAATTTTCCTTTAAAAATTCAACAAATTCTCCTGTTGCAGCTCTTAAATGAATCTTTTGATTATTATCTTTGAAATGCTTTACAATGAATTCAAATGCATCTTTTAAATTTTCTTTTTTAGCAAGAGGTATCACCGTGAATTTTTGATCCTCGTACTCACCTATAATCACTATAAAGTTTTTTCCTTTATAGTACATAGTTTTATATAAATTCTGCCACATGAATAAAGTTGTAAAACTATATTCACAAGCTTCATGATTTAAAACGTTTAAATATTCGTCTAGTTCGATTTTAGCTTCTATATCTATTGGTCTAAAAATTTGAATCTACCTCCTTCATACCTTATCCATTCTATCATATATCGTTATATACCCTCAACAGGTATTTATAATCACAAAGTTAAATCCTCTAGCAACTTTTTAATATATTCCCCATTTTCTTATTTGATACACTTATTAATTTTGTAAAATAGCTCAATAATATTAAATGGAGGTGCCTTATGAAAAGAACACTCTTAATAATACTTATTATGTTATCAATCATTCTTTGTGCTTGTACACAAACTAATGAAGAATCTATAAATTGTAGCTTAAGTGATAATTCACTTTCTGTTCACTTTATAGATGTAGCACAAGGAGATAGTACTCTTTTAATTTCTCCAGACAATAAAACTATGTTAATAGATGCGGGAGATAATTCTCACGGAAAAAAAGTAGTTAATTATTTAAATAAGCTTAATATAAAAAAAATAGATATTCTAATAGGAACTCATCCAGATGCAGATCATATAGGAGGTCTTGATTATGTAATAAACCATTTTGATATAGGCTTATTCTGCATGCCTAATAAAGCTCACAATACCAATACATTTAAAGATGTTTTATCAGCAGCTAAAAATAAAAATCTAAAAATCCATAAAACTAAATCAGGAATGAATTTTTCTTTAGGTAAATTTATCAAATGTAATGTTTTAAGTCCTACAAAGAACTATGATAACAATAACCTATGTTCACTAGTTATAAAATCCACTTATAAAAACAAAAGTTTTTTATTTACAGGAGATGCTGAATTTCAAAATGAACAAGATATGATAAAATCAAATTACAATTTAGAATCAGATATTTTAAAAGTAGGACATCATGGAAGCTCCTCTTCAACCAGTGAAAATTTCTTATTAAAGGTAAAACCAGATATTGCAGTGATTTCTTGCAAATGCAACAACAAATACCATCATCCCAGTGAAAAAACATTGGCTCTTTTAAGAAAATATAATATACCTTTATATAGAACCGATAAGCAAGGAGATATAGTTCTCTTTTGTGATGGTTATAAAATTTTTAGTTACAAGAAACCTTTAACTATATATAGGAGATGATTTTAATGAAAGGTATAATAGATAGATTTGAAAATAAACTAGCAGTAGTAGAACTTGAAAATAAATCATTAATAAATATAAACAGATCAAAAATTCCTAAATCAGCAAAAGAAGGAGATGTCATATTAATAAATAAAGATAACATCTCCTTGGATTTAAATGAAACAAATAACCTAAAAAAAGAAATAAATGATTTAATGAACGAACTTTTTATTGATTAACTATATCATTAACTACAACAGATGCTATCACAAGACCTCCTACAGATGGAACAAAAGATGTGCTTCCAGGAGTTTCTCTCTTTGACTCACTAGATATACTAGTAACAGGTTTTATAGGTTTTTCTGTTGAGTATACAACCTTTAGTTTTTTGATATTTCTAATCTTCAATTCTTTTCTCATAACCTTAGCTAAAGGGCACATGTGAGTCTTAGTTATATCTGTAACCTCTATCTTAGTAGGGTCTAACTTATTTCCCATGCCCATAGAACTTATTATTTTTATATCATTTTTATAGCATCTCTCTATTAAATCTATTTTAGACGACACCATATCAATAGCATCTACTACATAGTCATAATCTTTGCTTAACAGTTCATCTGCACTATCTTTGTCATATAATCTTTTATGATCTATAACATTTATATCAGGGTTTATATCAAGTATTCTTTCCTTCATACACTCAACCTTGCCTTTCCCCACAGTACTGTGAAGAGCTGGTAATTGTCTATTTATATTAGTTATATCTATATCATCATGATCTATCATTATTAAAGTTCCTACTCCGGCTCTAGCTAAAGCTTCACATGTGAAACTTCCAACTCCACCTACTCCAAAAACTGCTACTTTTGAATTTTTAAGCTTAGTCATTCCTTCATTTCCTAATAAAAGTTCTGTTCTCATAGAAAAATTTTTTTGCATATTATACCTCCTATTTTTATTTTTAATCTAAAACACCTATATAAATCATATAATATTAACGATATATCATTAAAGGAAGGTGATATTATGGTAAACAAAATAAATAGCTCTAGAATCAACATTATGAAAATCACCAACAAGTCTCCAGTTAATAATATACCCCAAATCGATCCAATAAATAAAATCAACAAACCTACAAATGATACTCTAAGCTCTAATTTTGTATTAAATTCAGACCATTTTTATAGTAAACTACAAAACAAGAAAAAAAACAATATAAAATTCAAAAAAACACCTACAAATATTGCTTACAAAAAACCAAATAAAAAAAATGTTACTTTAACACAAAAAGATAAAGATATAATATTTGCTCTAAGAAATTTTGTAAATAAATACAATGAATCTATACTATATTTTAAAAAATCATCAAAGTATATAAATAATTATCCTATAACTAAAATGTCCAAACTAATATCAACTTATAAAGATACTTTAAGATCAGCAGGAATATATTTAAGTAATGAAAATTATTTGTTGTTTAATGAAGAAATTCTAAAGTCTAATTTAAATTCCAATAAAAAACAAATATACTCGTTGTTTGATCTTGACAATGGATTTATAAAAAAAATATTAGATGAGATAAACGCCCTAAAAAGTATATAATTTCTTTATATAAAGTGAAACTTAATTCAGATGGAGTTTTTATTCCATCTAAATTTCTAGTTACGTGAGTGCCCTTTTGGGTAAACTAATCCAGAAGCTGTAGAATTCTTATCTCTAGCCTTAAGAGGACAGAATTTTAGAATTCTTAGCTTTCGGATAAAAATATTAGAATATGCCCAAGCCATATATTAATAAATATGTAAGGGGTGATTTTTTGAAAAAATTAATATTTATTTTAAGTATTTTAATAGGAATTAACTGTTTTATACTTTTTCCTAAGTGCTATAATAGCTTAATAGATAAAGGTGTAGTGGAAAGTTATTTAAATTCTTCAGAAGATGAACCAAAAAACGAGGTTTTAAGAAAACAAATAATAAAAAATGTGCTAAATGCTACTGGCTATAACAATTGGAATGAATACATAGATTATATAGACCTTAAAATATATAAGTTAGATGTTTTACCTAATGATAAACAAGATATTCTATTTAGTCTAAACTTATCCAAAGACAACGCCTTAATAGCCATATATGAAGATACTATGAATGATAAGTATTTTTACAAAAATAAAATAACAAATCTGTCTCCAGTAAAAAACATATCTTCATTTAAGGATTTTTTAGTAGTAGAACAGTTATTAGATGAACGTTTAGGTGCTTTTTTTATAGATAATTTTGTTGAAGTATTCTATTTTGATAAAAATTCATTTAAAAATACCTTCAAAAAATCTATTTATTACGATGAAATATATAAAGAAATTTGGCTTGATAAAAATGCTCCTAATGATATCTGGAATAAAAATATCCAAAAGTCATCAATAGATTATCTAGATGAGGATATTCCTAAAATACTTGCAATAACTACAAATATTAAATCAAAAGCAAAATCTACTAATACACCAAAAAAAGAAGACTTTAAAGAAATCAGCAAAACTTCCCAGCAAGAGCTATACACCTGGGATAAAAATGAGAAGACTTTTAAATTAACAGAAAAAAAACAATTAAATGAATAAAAAAGACTAAAATGGACCCTTTGTCAAGGACATTATAAAAAAAGGGTTAAGCTGCATTCAAAAGATGATTTCTAAATTGTTTAGGAGTCATCTTTTTTAATCCCCATTGACATCTATAATTATTATAGTAATCCATGTAATTATCAACTTTATTAATTACTTCTTCAAGTGTAGAACATGTTTTGAAATCTACTTCATCCTTCATATGACCAAAGAAGGATTCTTGAGGTGCATTATCCCAGCAGTTACCACGTCTAGACATGGATTGTCCTAGATTATGGCTTTTTAGTAATTTTTGGAATTTAGGGCTTGTATAGTGGACCCCTTGGTCAGAATGGATAAAAGCTTCATCATGTAAATCAGCTTTATGTGTATTAACTAATTTTTTAATTGTAATTGTAGCTATATCTAAAGTAATTCGATCAGATACATGATATGCTAGAATATCGTTACTAGAGCTATCTTTGATAGCTGATAAATATGCCATTTTATTTATCCCGTAAGGGATGTATGTGATATCAGTAAGTAGCACCTTGCCAGGAATACCCTGTTTGAAATTTCTCTGTAGCAGATTAGGTACTACTCTATGTTCTTTTGTCGCTTTGGCTATTCTTCTATACGGATTGGCTTTTCTTATAGGACATACTATACTGTATTTTCGCATAATCCTTTGGATTTTTTTTCTACTGTATATAATACCAAACTCATTTTCTAGTGTCATTTTAATTGATCTAGAACCTTTCTTATAACCTCTATAATTATAAGCCTTTAATATAATATCTCTAGCTTTTAAATCTTCATTCTCCCTTATAGTTCTAGAAGGTGCTGTCTTTAAATAATGATAATAACCTGAACGTGAAACCCCTAAAATTGAGCAGCAATAAGAAACTGTGCCTGAATAATCTTTTTTAGACACAGTCTTTAAAATTAACTCATATACTTCATTATTTGTTAGATTTACGCAGTTGTTTACCAGCCTCCTTTCTGTCACGTCGAGCTTTTTTAGCAATTCTAATTGTTCCTCAAGCAGTTTTATTTTAGCTTCTTGTTTGCTAATAATATCGTCCTTTGAAACTGGAGCATTACTTGGTCTGCCTGAATTCACTCTTCTAGTATCACTTAATCCTATAATTCCATCTTTCTTGTACGCTTTTATCCATCTGGCTGCCGCCTGTTCATAGCGCTTGACACCAAGTATTTCAACGTCAAATCCAGCATCAATGAAAATAGTTCGTGGTGTGCTTCCTCTTAAATACTCCTCAATAAACATTATTTTAAACTCGTCAGAGTATGTTATTGACTTCTCGCTAACGCGCTTTACATAAGGGTTCTTATTTAATCTTTCAATATTGTCTTTTGAAAATGTAATTTTACTCATACTAAAGGCCTCCATATTCAATGATAATTATACACAAAAAAGTACCTATAAACTAGACACTCTTTTTTATGTGTCCAATCTATAGGTACCATTTTAGACCTTTTTATAACAAAAGGTCTTTTTTTGTTTAGTTTATTAAGCTATACATAATAAAAAAATGAACTCATTAACATTATTCTTGAGCTACCTCTTCTCTATCATTATCTAACGTTATTACTTTTGGAGCACACATTTTACCAAAATCTTGTTTTACCCACTTCATAAACGAAAATACTGTGAATAGTATTATAACAAACACAGGTGCTGCTAAAATTACGGAAGCTAACTGAACAACTTTCAATCCTCCAATTACCATCATTACATATCCTACACCACCTAAAAGAATAGCCCAGAATAATCTATGCCATGGCGCTGGTTGTTCATTAGGAAGAAGTTCATCCGTAGCCATTGATGCAAGTGTATAAGCCGCTCCTTGAAAAGTTGTAGCTTGATATATAAATCCTATAACCATAAATAATGGTATTAGAACTTTAGATAACGGTAAAGATTTTAATAAAGTAACTACCAAATAACCTCCACCTTGCTCATTTAACACCTTAATCATATCTAAACCTTGATTAAAATGAAGATCTATACTGTAACCCCCTAAAGTCAAATAGAAAAAGGCAGTACCAACAGTTGGCCATATAACAGCACCAATAATCATTTCTTTTAATGTACGACCTTTAGAAACTCTAGCAATAAACAATCCCATATAAACTGCATATACACCCCACCAAGCCCAGTAAAAAACAGTCCAACTTTGAGGCCAACTTGACTTAGAAATAGAATCAGTGTAAGTACTCAGTCTTATGAAATTTTGAAACATTAATCCAACGCTTTCACCAAAATATGATAATAAAAATGCTGTTGGTCCAACTATAAGTATAAAGATTAATAACCCTATTGCTCCTATTGTATTAATATCAGATAACTTTTTAATTCCTTTTTCTAATCCTAGATAAGCAGTAGTACCAAACATTACAGTCCAAATTATAATAACTAAAGTATCTAACCATAACCCCTGCTGAATACCAAACACTTCATTAAAGCAAGCTGACATTAATGGAACAACCACTCCTAAAGAGGTTCCAATCCCCCCTACTAAACCAACTAAAATTATTATATCTATTATTTTTCCAACTATGCCTTTTGAGTATTTTCCTAAAACACCTTCACAAGCAACACTAGCTTTAAGATGAGGAGACTTACGTACATGATAAGCATAAGCTATACCAACTGCAGGTAAGCAGTATAGCGCCCATGCACTAAATCCCCAATGGAATATACCATAGGTAATAGCATATTTAGCAGCCTCAGCAGAATTTGGTTCAATCCCAAAAGGTGGCCCAATCAAATAAAACACCGGTTCAACACAAGCCCAATACATAAGAGCCATACCCGACCCCGAAGTAATCATTATACCAATCCAGCTAATTGTAGAAAACTCAGGCTTTTCATCAGATCTACCTAATTTTATATTTCCATACCTTCCAAATGCTATCCACATAAGCCATCCAAAACCTAGAAGAACTACCCATTCAAAGAATGAGTCTAACTTATGCGTAATAAAATCAAGCACCCTACCAATTGTCTGTCTCCCTGCTTCAGGATTAATTACAAGCATAATTAATACACTTACAATAATTATTATAGAGGGCCAGAATATTTTAGGATCAAGTTTAGGTTTTCTCATTTTAAACCTCCTTTTGAATTATATTAAAATCAATTCTCTGCTCCTATCTAAAACAAACTCTTTTTATATAATTTTTTAAATCTTTATCAGTCTGTAAATCTATTACTGATTCTGGACATTTTTTTAATATCTCTTTATATTTTCTATTTGCTGCTATCACTACATCTTCTTTACCTTTTTCTTCCCATTCATTATAAGAGTTCCAATCCGATACTAAAGGAGTCCATAAACTTCTAAACTTTTTAAATGTACTCGGATGAGTAATATATGATCCTTCATGACCAACCTCTTTAATAACATCTATAGATAACGATTTTTCTGATGTATCCATTCCCTCCATAAATCTAAGAACTCTGCTCATCATCTCTACATCAAGAATAAATTTTTCATATGAAGTTGTCATTATAGAATCAATAACACCTAAACATTCATTAATCAATTGAGTACCCGATGTCATTAATCCAAAAACATTTTGCATAGTTTCATATCCAGCTTGACAATCAACAACTTTTGAATCAGTAAGACCAGCCATTGATCTACTAGGCAAATTGTATACTTCATGAGCAAGTTGCATGCAAGCAATATTAATAATATTTGCTTCAGGTGTACCAGTTATATAACTAGCTTTTTTCATATTTGCAACCGTAGAAGCTGGTGAATAAACAAATGGTGTACCAGGATTAATTAATTGTGTTAAAACCATCCCGGCTAGTATTTCAGCATTTTGAAGCACTGCTGTTCCCATTAATGATATTGGTCCAGATACGCCAGCTAATGCACAAGTAAGTATAAAAATTGGTTGACCTTTTCTCGCATATTCTAAGATAGTCGTACATCCTCTATCATCAAATTTTAACGGACTTAAAGGATTAACACTTACTCCAATAGTAGGATGATCTAAAAGATAATCTTTTTTTCCAATCACAATTTCCACCATATCAAACATTTGATTAATTTCCTCTTTAGTACCTGTAAAACCTATTAATGGTTTATTAGTATGTTTTAATAATTGATACATAACCTGAAGATGTTTACCATTATTGTCAATATCACTCGGATCAACAGGAATAGCTCCAATAATATCTACAACATCAAATGCTTGACATAATTTATATAAATTTATAAGATCCTCCATTGTACCAAGTCTTTTTCCATTATCTAAGTCCTGAATATATATAGGTCCATTATTAGGTGAAATATGTGTTCTTTTCTGCCCTTCTCCCATAATAATTGAATTGGATTCATCAACTCCCCACCACTTAAAAGAACTTGGAGCTGTTTTTAAAGCATCATCAAGCATTTTTCTAGAAATATAAACAATTTCACCTTCAACTTTTGCTCCATGTTTTTTAAATATTTCTCTAACTTCTAATGATACAAATTTAATTCCAGTTTCCTCAAGAATTTTAACTGTGGCCTCATGAATTCTATCTAGGTCACCTTTTTTAAGTATTCTTAAATTAGAAGCTAAGTTCATTTTAAATTCCCCCTTTAAAAATATATTCACTAAATTATTAAAGCAAACCATGTGCCAATTTTGAATTTTCGCAAAATAAAAGAGGTTAAATAACCTCTTTCTTTAAAAACACTGATATTTTATCCTTTTTAATTTTCTATAAAACTCTTTATCTATAAAAATACTTAAATAAAAACTATTAATTTTAACTTAGAAGTCAAAATATACTTATGTTAAATCAATTTTGACTTTACTACTTTCCATAATCTTGTTTAATATATTTCATAAATGAAATTATGTATAAAATAAAAATAAATACTATAGGAAGTGCTACAATTACAGAAGACAGCTGTACAACTTTCAATCCTCCTACAACCATTAATGCAATTGCTACAAATCCTAAAACCAGTGCCCAAAACAGTCTATGCCACTTTGCAGGTTCCTGAAAATCATTAGTTCTTTTAGTACAAATTGTAGCCAGGGTATAAGCAGAAGAATCAAGAGTAGTTGCCTGAAAAATAAGACTTACAATAATAAATAACGGCATAATCACTTTGCTTAAAGGCAAAGAATCAAGCATTGAAACAATCACAGCATTAGGACCTTGTTCAGATATAATTTTTACCAAAGGCATAACCCCATGAATATCTAAATGTACAGCATATCCTCCAAAAACTGTAAAAAACACAAAGCACCCTAAACTCCCCCATACAACCTCAGCAATAATTAATTCTCTTACCGTTCTGCCTTTAGATATTCTAGCTACAAAAAGTCCCATATATACAGAATAGGCAAACCACCATGCCCAATAAAATACAGTCCAATTTTGTGGAAAACCAGATTCCATAATTGAATCAGTATATAAGCTCATTCTAAAAAAATTCTGACACAAAATACCTAAACTATTAGTAAAATTTGATAAAATAAATCTTGTAGGTCCTACAATAAGAATAAATATTAGTAATAGTATTGCTGATATTATATTTATATTGCTAAGTTTCTTTATCCCTTTCTCTATTCCTAAATAAGCACTTGTTCCAAATAAAACCGTCCAAATTGCAATAATTACTATCTTGAGCCATATAGACTGTGGTATATTAAACATTTTACCTACTACTGCCGATATCATTGGAACGTTCACCCCTAAAGTCGTACCAACACCACCAACTAACCCAAACATAATTATAATATCTATAATCTTTCCTAACCATCCATTAACACGATCACCTAAAACTCCATGGCAAACTACACTAGGCCTAAGTACTTGTTGTTTCCTTACATGTAAAGAATATGTAATTGCAAGGGCAGGAATTGTATATATACTCCACGCACTAAATCCCCAATGAAACATACCATAAGTAATTGCCCATTCAGCAGCTTTCTTAGTATTAGGTTCAATTCCAAATGGAGGTCCACTTATATAATAAATAGGTTCAACCATAGCCCAATAAATTAAAGCGGAACCTATACCAGCACAAAATAACATGGCTATCCAACTAAAAGTGGAGAACTCTGGTTTTTCATTAACTTGACCAAATTTTATATTACCATAAGGTCCTAATACCAACCATGTCAGCCAAACCATTGCAGAAAATACTACTATTAAAAATAACCAATCAAATGTATGAGTAATAAATGATAACACTGAATCTATTGCTTTCATTGAATCTGGTAGCATCATCAACAAAACAGTAGTACCAATGATTACCACTAATGAAGGCCAAAATATTTTATTATCAATTTTTGAATTGTCCACTTAAAACCTCCTTTAAAAATATTCAAGTCTAATTTGACTCAACCATTTTAAACTTAATCACTTTTTTTAATGTATTTACGAATTAACCTAGATGCTTTACTTTGACTAATATCCAGTACTTTAGCAACTTTATAGGAACTTCCCAACTGATTATATGATTTTAAAACTAATTCTTTTTCAATTTGCTCAACAGCAAAATCTAAAGGAATAAGGTCAGAAAAACTTACATTATCTTTATCACAGGATTTTTTATTAAAAATTTCAGGTAAATGATGAGTGTCAATTAATGAATCTTGAACAGTTATTACCAACCTTTCGATTGTATGCTCAAGCTCTCGAATATTTCCAGGCCAAGAATACTGAATTAACATATCTATACATTCCGGAGAAAACATACGAGAAACTTTATATTTTTTATTAAATCTTTTAAGAAAGAAATGAATAAGTGGGACAATATCTTCAATTCTTTCTCTTAAAGGAATCATATTAAGTTCAATTACATTGAGCCTATAATAAAGATCTTCTCTAAATTTTCCTCTTTTCACCATTTTCCCTAGGTCACGATTTGTAGCTGCTATGATTCTGCAGTCTATTTTTTTAACTTCTCTACCTCCAACAGGAATAAATCTTCTCTCCTGTATCACTTCTAGAAGTTTTGCTTGAAGTCTAAGAGGAATTTCAGCTATTTCATCTAAAAATAATGTTCCATCATCCGCCAGTTCTATAAGCCCTATTTTACCTTTTTTATCAGCTCCAGTGAATGCCCCTGAAACATATCCAAATAATTCAGACTCTATAAGTTGTTCAGGAATAGCAGCACAATTTATTGTTATAAAAGACCCTTCTTTTCGATTACTCATTTTATGTATATTTCTTGCCATAACACTTTTTCCTGTTCCAGATTCTCCTAAAATTAAAATATTCGAATCTACTAAAGCACCTCTGTAAGCAAGTTCTATTAAATTTCTCATTTCCTTACTATTAGCAACCAAATCTGTAACCATTATTTCTTTCTTTCTAAGCTCTTTCACTTCTTCTTTGTATCTTAATAACAACTGTTTTGTTTGGTCTAAATCTTTCTTAATTTCCTCTATTTGAGTCATATCTCTACTATTTTGTACTATCATTTCAAGATTTCCTTCATTATCGAATACAGGTGTAGCTGTAACAACTAACCTAGTACCTATATTTGTCTTTTGTTCTAAAGTGACCTGTTTCTTATCTCTTAGAACTATCGGTGTGATTGGAGGAAAGCAAAATCCTTCCTCTGTTAACTGCCATGGATTTTTGCCAATCACTTCATAAGGCTTTAAAGTATAATTTCTTTCACATGCCTCATTAACATAAATAGCATTTCCATCACCATCAGTTACAAAAATTTCATCATATGAATTATCTAATATTTTTTTTAAAGTCTTCCTATCTAGTTTTTTTTTATATTCTTTTTCAAATGTATCTTTACTCATTCCATCCCCCCCCTAAGCCCCTAAACTTACTTTCTAATAATTTTTTATATATTTATATGTGTCATATATATTTTATGCATTAGTTTATTACAAATTAACTATTTTTTAAATTTAAAATCAATCATAGTGAATACTAAAAAATACAAGGTATAAATTACTAAAAATGTAGGGTTGAAGTATTAGTTAGAATTGATTACAGATATTAAAAAAGAGGTATTTTTGCGAATAAAAAAAACGGCTACAAGCTAAATAGCTGTAACCGTTGTTTTTTTCATTAACGGAAATATTTAGAGTTGAAAGTCTGTGAAATCATACTTTTACTTAAACATAATTAAGTCTTTATATATACTAAACAAACTTTTTTTAACTTGTTTCTCACCAAACAACTTCCATCTTAAATAATCATCAAACCATATAATGAGTGGACAAAATAAAAAATACCATATAACCACAAATGTAAGACATATTTGACCGTGTAAATTAAATGGCATATTTGAGTAATCCCATATTCCTAATCCCAATTTAATATTTACTAGCACCCCTGTAAAATACTCAAATATAACTATTACAGTTGTTATTATAACTGACTGTTTCCATATTTTAAGTTTAGGTGAATATTCATTTATCAACCCTCCTATTAAAAAACACAAGCCACCAAGTATAAACATGCTACAATGGCTTGTTCCATCATACAATATTTCTACCGAGTAATATATGCTTCCACCTATTAAAAATAAAATCAACCTCTTAAGTAGCACCATAGTATCCCCCCAAGATATTATTTCTTAGTTGCTTTATTTTAATTTCGGTTCCATCTTCTAAATAATATGTTATTGTTAGTACCAATATCACAATCATTTGATGATTTATATAAAATGGTGCTTAATAAAAAATCAAAAATAAAAAATGGTTCCAACATAATTATGTTGGAACCATTTCTTATTACTTATAATTGGCGGGAATATGTAGGAATCGAACCTACCCAGGAAGCTCTTAACTCCCCGAACTGGTTTTGAAGACCAGAGGCAACACCAGCCACCATCTACTCCCATGTTATGCCTTTCCCTTGGCACATTTATATAATAACATGGATACTGTATTTTTGCAAGTATTTTTTGTCATTTTTGCTTACATTTTGACGGTTGTGATTAAAAACATTAATAAAGCTAGATAGAAATATAATATATTTCTATACTAGCTTTGCTAATATTTATATGCAAGATTATTTAATTTTCTTATATAGTATGTCCTAAAATAAAAATAAAATTCTATTTATTTTTTTAATAGCATATATTCCCATACTATTTAATCTTTGACTTGTTTCTTATAAGTTCAACCAGTGGATTTTTATCTGCCATGTAAATAGGAGCGGTTCCGTAATCTCCTTTTATTCCAAATGCCATCATTGGAGTATACTCATCAGCAGTAACAAATATAGAGTCAAATTCATATGTTATTGGATTTCCTTCAATATCAGGATACATTATCTTCATAGTCTTAGGGTATACCAACTCAATACCTGCATCTTTACCTTTTTTTATATCTTTAATGTGTTTATTTAAGTCATCTACTCTTAGTGGATTAGCCTCATCTGCAAGGCTAGTTCTGAAGCTTTCCATCAACTTCATATACATAATATCATCTTGACCATAAGTCTTTTTTTCTTCAGAATATACATTAATTTTCTCAGGTTCTAAGAAAGACCCTGTTGGTATAGATTTTCCAAAATGTTCTTTAAGTCTATCGAACAAGAAGTTTGGCTCATCTACTTTTATGTTAAGTATCTTTGAATCTTTACTTAAAATATAAATTCCAGCCATAGGCTCTATCCCTTCCTCAAAATAAACTGGATAATAGTAAACTTCTGTTAAGCCACTTCTATTTTTAGCTATTACAGATGGTTTTCCTGTATCAAACTTTTTTTGAAAATCATCAACTTCATCTCCTGTGAATCCAACAATTTCATCTGCAGTCATATTCTTGTCAACACGTATTCCACTTTTTCTATTGTAAAAGTTCACTATATATTCAGTATTTCTATAAAAGTCACTAACAGTTCCATCAAATCCATCTATTTTAATATCTAGAATTTTACCAGTAGAATCTTTATAAATATAAAGAGCTCTACTCATCTTTGATGATTTTATTGGATATACTAATTCCCCAACCATGTCCATAAGGTTCTGCTCTAGAGTAGCACCCTTTGTATCAAAGTAATATGTAGATACATATGGTTTATAATCCTTTAAAGCATCTCCACCATCACTCCCTAACATTTTATCTTTGTTATTATAAATGCTTTTTGCAACCTCTTCAGTTATCTGTTTTTTATTCATATCATCAACTATAGTGTTATTATTATCTGAAAACCCACTGTTTTGTGCAT
The DNA here is from genome assembly GCF_029542625.1 of Tepidibacter hydrothermalis. Lineage (GTDB taxonomy): Bacteria > Bacillota > Clostridia > Peptostreptococcales > Peptostreptococcaceae > Tepidibacter_A > Tepidibacter_A hydrothermalis. The sequence continues at coordinate 1,272,718 of NZ_CP120733.1, read as the reverse complement.
CTGCATTAGGATCACTTGCAAAACTACATCCAATAAGTAGCATTACTAGTATTCCATTAATAATAGCCAATTTTGATTTTTTCTTATATCTTCCTATCAATATTATCCTCCTCCTAAGTTCTTTTTTACTCTCTGCTATTCCAACAGATATTGGATACCTCTCTACTGATAATTTTTCAAGAACATGTAAAAGTGCTCTTCCATACTCAGCTCGTTCATTTTTTTCTATATTTTTTAACACCATATAGTCACACGCTGGTTCCATATCATTTTTCATTTTTTGAAAGGCTAGTATTAATATAGGATTAAACCAATACACCCACTGATACAAAAGAACAACTACCTTTACAACGATATCATTTCTTTTAAAATGAGCTAATTCGTGAAGTATAATCATTCTAAGTTTGTTTTCATCCATATTCCTAAGACTTTCAGGTATGAATATTACAGGCCTTAATACTCCAAATATGCACGGCACACCAAATTCATTTGAAAATACCAATTTCACTTCTTTCTTAATTTTCAACTTTCCCCTACATTCATTCAACATTTCTTCAAGTTCAAAATTTCCATATTCTATTTCCTTTTTTGCCATATTAACAGATGAGTACATCCTCAATACAGATATAAATGCATAAACAGAAAATCCAAATATCCATAAAATAAACATCCAATTCTCTAAAATATCAAAACTATTTTTACTAGTATTAATAACCTGAGTTTCCTCAACTCCACCTTGGCTTTTTTCTTGCAAATTGCTATCTTTCTCCTCAAATAATACACTATTTGCTTTTTCATCTTTTATACTCTCAATAAACATTTTTTCAGCATTTAACACATTGGATACATTATGAGTAGAGTCTATAAGATTATATGCACTTATATTTGTTTGAGGGAGTCTTGGAATACTCAATACAAAAAATATCATTATCCAGATTATGTAATGCTGTGACGGAGTTAATATATTCCCCAAAATCTTTTTAGCTACTAAAATAACTCCCACTAGTACAGAAGCTTTTAACGACATAATAGCAATTAAAGTAATAAAACTATTCATCTTTGAGTTCCTTTTCTAGAATCCCTTTTAATTCTTTAAGATCATCTTTTGATACATTTTCATCGTGTACAAAATTTGCAAACATTGCACTAAGTGATCCACTATAAAGTTTTTTTAAAAAGTTAGTGCCTTCATACTTTCTGTATTCCGTTTCACTTACAATAGAATGATAAAAATATGCCTTTCCCTTTTTTTCATATCCTATAGCACCTTTTTTTAAAAGCCTATTTACCATGGTTCTTATAGTGTTTTCATTCCAGCATTCAGTATCCACAAGTTCAACAATCTCACTAGCTTTAAGAGGCTCATTTTTCCATATAATTTTCATAATTTCATACTCTGCATCTGAAATTTTAGGTATTTGTTTCATAAAGTCACCCTTTCTATTACAATTGTAATTACATCTATATATTACAGTTGTAATTACAAAAAGTCAATAGATTAAATAAAAAATTCGTCTAGCTGCTATAATTTCCTATAAAATAAAGAAGACTGTTGGCACAGCTCTGCCAACAGTCTAAATATATTTTTATTATATTTAATTATATTTTTAAATTTTCTTGAACGGATTATTATCAATAGCAGTTACAAATAAATAAGGATATTTCTTTTTTAAATGTCTCATATAATATACCCATTCAATTAATATGTATTTATATACCCTTTTAATATCAATTTCCATATGATCTATATCATCTTTAGATAGAGTAGATATATCTCTACTTATAAGCTCCTGCTCTAGATGTAATATAGAATTCAATAATTCTGTAAAAGTTTCATGCTCAATTAAATTAGGGTTTTCTAAAAGCCTCATTGTAAAATCTTTTTTACTTACAAGAAAAGACTTTACCTTTTCAAGATCAACATCTTCTATTTTTATAGAATATTTATGATTATTTATAAGTTTTGTAGCCTTATTAAAATCAGAATCTGACCAACTATTTGTAATAATCAACTCATCTTTTATATCCCCTACATTTTCATCATTACTTGCACAAAACTTCAATATTTCTGTTCCAGCCTCAGTAAAAAATACTCCTATAATTATATTTAGTTTTTGAATGAGATGTTGTTTCTCTCTTTTTTCAATAACTCTATCAATAATCATTGTTACAACAAGAACTTCTATAGGTATAAATGCTAAATCTTCTAAGAAAAATAAAAACATATGGTGAAGATCATGAAATATAACATAATTTATATAATACAATACAGCTGATAATATCAGTAACATACTTCCTAGTTTAATCTGCCATTTCATTTTTTTCATATACTCCAACCTGTCCATCAAACAACTTAATGCAGGTCTCTTTCCCCCTTATACTTTATACTTTGTAATCCATTTAAAAGCCATATGAATTAAAATTCATATGGCTTTTAATTAATGCTTTATCAAGCTTTCATCCCTAGAAAAAGGTTTATTAAATTCATAATGAGAAAAATCTTCTACACTTTTTCCATCTATTAAAAATAATACACTATTTATATTTTCAAATTCTGTTAAAGAACTCACTATGCTGTATATAGCCATAGTCTGTGCTATTGAACCACCACTTGAATTTTTTATAAATTCTTGACTTAAGTCTACTGTAGCTATTCCATTATCTTGTGAATAGTTTAATAATTTAGTTCCCTTAGGTACTACATTATAACCTTGTTTATCAGATTCATTTATAAGCTCTTGGATAACTTTTTCACCTATTATCTCTCCCTCTTTAATCACAACATTCTTTTTAATAGGAACAAGGTATTCCAAGTTTTCATCTGGAAGGTATAGAGTAAGAGCAGCACTTTTCTCATCCGTTAAATCAAATTCTTTTAACAATCCATATCTTTCACCATCAGGAGATATCAAATCTTTACCTTCAATTTTTATTTCTATTCCATTTATTTCTTCAAATTGGTTTAAAGTATTACTAATAGTTATCACAGAATTAACTTCATCAACATCTGATTTAAAGTTAAAAAATTCTTTAGATAGATCTATATATAATACATCACTTTTTTTGTTTATAGATAATATTTTTGTTTTTTCATTTATACTTCTAACCATATCAGAAGAATACGGTCCATTTAATAACGCTTTTAAAGTGGCCTCATATTTTTCATCATTAATATACTCAATTGGTCTTGTAATCCAGTTTATTTTTGAATTATCATTACTAGTATAATAAAGTTTAACTTCTTCTTTTTCAATATCACTGTTTGATGCTTTATTATTGCATCCAGCTGCAAATATCATCAAAACAGATATCATAATTATAAAATATATTTTTTTTCTCATATTTACCTCCTAAACTAAATAGGTATTTCTTAACTTTTTTTAAAGTAATATCCCTTTCCCCATTTAGTTAATATGTATCTAGGGCTTGAAGAGTTCATTTCTATTTTTTCTCTAAGTCTTCTTATATGAACATCTACAGTCCTTAAATCTCCATAATATTCATACCCCCATATTTTTTGAAGTAAATACTCTCTATCAAATACTTCTCCCGGATTAGTTATTAGAAATAATAATAAATCAAATTCTTTACCTGTTAAATTTATATACTCTTTTTTGTACATAACTTTTCTACCCAGTGTGTTTATTTCAAAGTTTCCAACCTTGAACTCAGACGACACTCCTACATCTTCGATTTTTTGAATTCTTCTTAATATAACCTTTATTCTAGCCTTAAGTTCTAATATATTAACAGGCTTTGATAGACAATCATCCGCTCCAATCTCAAGAGCCATTATTTTTTTATAGTCTTCTCCTTGTGGGGTTATCATTATTATAGGTACTGACGATATATTCCTTATTTCTTTACATAATTGAAATCCGTCTTTTTTCCCTATTTCAGAATCTATTATTATTATATCGTAATCACTATAGTTTTTCCCTAAAGCCTCTTGTGAGTTGCAAACTTTATCTATTTTATATTCTTCATGTTCAAATGCATATTTTATTTCCTTTATTAATAATAACTGAGAATCTATTATTAATATTTTCACCATAAACATTCCCCCTAGAAAAGCATTCTTTTGTCTCCTAGTCTTCTTGTTATTTTATTTCTATCAAAATCTTCTAAAAGGGCCATGGCATACTTTCTACTCGCACCTATTAAATCCCTAAATTCCGATAAAGTCAAAGTCTTATTTTCTGTCAAATATTTTTTGACCATATCAACTGCCATATCATAATTTTCCTTATGATATACAATATCTTCAGTAACCATAACAAGTGTATCTCCTAATAATGCTTCTAAAACTTCTTGATACTCTTTTCTATCTTGTATAATTTCAGATATATTTCTAGGTGTTAACTTGTCATTTTTCAGCTTAGCTTCTATATCCTTTTGTATATTTAACTGTGACTTATTAAATGCAACTTCAAAATCATACAGACTAGATATATTGTCTACAATCTTTATATCGCCATCTTTTACTATAAGATTTAATAAAATATCAAAATCTTTAGTCTTTAAATTTTTCTCTATTCTAGTTCTTAATTCTTCTTTAGATATCCCTTTTTTAAGAGGATTGTTTTTATGAAAATTAGATAATACTCTTACAACATTACTTTTTAAATCATCATAAAAACTTTTGTGTATATATATATTGTTTATATTCATGATCTTGCTTTGTTCACATAAAACATCTATCTCTTGTTGTATTATTTCCCTTTTTTCACCAATATAAACAGCAATATCATTTAAAACAGGATATTCTTTGCTATGTTTTTTTATAATTTCTTCTATTATTTCTTTTAGATCGCCTTTCTCCTTTAGCTGAAGAGAACTAACAACATCCATATCAAATCTTTTATGTTTTTTAGGATTTGAATCAAGTATAATTCCTCCACCTATAGTTTCCATAGGAGAATAGAATCTTATTACGAACATATCCTTATTCTTAGCCACAATAGTTTCTTCAAGTCTTATTTGGCAATACCCTTCTTCTCCTGGATTTAAAACTTCTTTATCAATAGGAACTATTCTTCCTAAAATTTCTCTAGTACCATGATAAAATCTTATTCTATCCCAGTATTTTACCATTCTATCAGAATGCTTAACTAGTGAAAGCTTAACATCTAACATCATAGATTCACTTAATGATTCAGGATAAGCTAATACATTTCCTCTTTCAACTTCATCAACTTTAATATTAGATAAATTTATAGCAACTCTTTGGCCTGCATAAGCTGTTTTTACAGATTTTCCATGAACTTGTATACTTCTAATCTTTGTTCCCTTATTTTGAGGGTATATATTTAAAGTATCATCTACATCTATACTTCCCTCTATTAATGTACCAGTAACTACAGTTCCAAATCCTTTAACAGAAAAAGCTCTATCTATATTTAATCTAGGCTGAGCATTTAAGTTTTTATTTTTAACCTCATCACTTATACTATCAATTTCGCTTATTAATTCATCTATTCCTCTTTTGCTTATAGAATCAACTTCTATTATAGACACATCTTTTAAGAAAGTATCTTGAACCTTCTCCCTTACATCTTCTTTTATAAGCTCTAAAAAATCATCTTCTACCATATCACACTTTGTTATTACTATAATTCCTTTTTCTATATTCAAGAAACTCATAATATCTAAATGCTCAACAGTCTGAGGCATAACACCTTCATCAGCAGCAACAACAAGTAAAACCATATCTATACCAGATATACCTGCTAACATGTTTTTTATAAACTTCTCATGACCTGGAACATCTACTATACCAGCTCTTTTGCCACTAGGTAAATCAAAGTAAGTAAATCCTAAATCTATTGATATACCCCTTTTTTGTTCTTCCTTTAATCTATCAGTCTCTCTTCCTGTAAGAGATTTTATAAGAGTTGTTTTTCCATGATCTATATGTCCTGCTGTTCCTATTATTATATTTTTCATACTAAACCTCCTATTTTAGTGCAGTAGCTAGTTGTTTTGATATAACTTCAAACTCATCATCAAAGATAGTTCTAACATCTAAAACATATTTGTTATCATATACTCTAGCAATAATGCTATCCTCGCTAAGTCTTAATCTTTCTTCAAGCTCCGATACACCCATATTATTAGGAATTACAGTTATAACCTTTGTATCTATAGTTTCAAGAGGCATAGACCCTCCTCCAACTTGAGAATGTCCATCTTCTATTCTTATATCAGCATCTAAATTCTCATTCTTTATCATTTCATAAAATCTTTTGGCTTTATCATTTAATTCATCTATAGAATAAGTAAGCATTCTTAAAGTAGGTATTTGTTTAACTGCCTTTTGCTCATCTAAATAAAGTCTAAAAGTAGCCTCAAGAGCTGCTATAGTAAGCTTATCTACTCTTAATGCACGAGTTAATTGGTTTTTCTTCATCTTTTCTATATATTCTTTCTTACCTACAATTATTCCAGCCTGAGGACCTCCAAGTATCTTATCTCCACTAAAAGTTACTATATCAGCACCTTTTCTAAGAGAATCTATAACCGTCGGCTCATAACTTAAACCATACTTTGATATATCAACGAATAATCCACTACCTAAATCTTCAATTACAGGTATATCATATTCCTTTGATAATTTAGATAATTCATCTATCTCAACACTATCAGTAAAACCTAACACTCTATAATTACTAGTGTGTACCTTAAGTAATACTCCTGTATTCTCATTTATAGCTTCTTCATAATCTCTCAAATGAGTTTTATTAGTAGCACCTATCTCTTTTAATATTGTGCCACTTTCCTCCATAACCTTAGGTATTCTAAACGATCCTCCTACCTCAACAAGTTCTCCTCTTGATACTATAGCCTCTCTATTCTTTGACATAGTACTTAAAACAAGTAAAACAGCAGCAGCATTGTTATTTACTACAAGTACATCTTCAGCTCCTGTTATTTTTTTTATTATATCTTCAAGGTGAGAATATCTAGATCCTCTCTTACCTTTATCTATGTCGTATTCTAAATTAGAATATCTTGATGCCACTTGCCAAACATCCTCTTTTATACTATCAGACAAAAGAGATCTACCTAAATTCGTGTGTATAACTACTCCAGTTGCATTTATAACCTTCTTTAGAGAAAGAGAATATGATAATGTCAATTCATTTACAATAGCCTTTATAAATTTATCATAATCAATAGAAAAATCTTCTGCTTGTTCTTCCTTTAAATTTATTATAGTTTTTCTTATACTATTTATATTTTTTCTTATTGTATCAACAACTAAACTTCTAGGGTATTCTTCGATTAATTCTATTATAGTTTTATCATTTAGTACCTCATCTACAGATGGTAATAAAGAAAATAGCTTCTTCTTATTCAACTTGATCGCCCCTTCATCTATTTTTAGTTTGACTAATATATAACTTTTCCTAAAAAATATTTTTTACAATCAATTATAACACATTTTAAAATATAAAAAAATAAAGAGGGGTTACCCTCTTTACTTAACTTTTATATATTTACCTTCTTTTTTAACTACACTTCCTATTATTTTAGCTTCTATAGACTTATTCTCTATCATTTTCTTTATCAATTCATCTGCTTTTTCTTTTTCAACTGAAACTAACAATCCTCCAGATGTCTGTGGGTCGTATAAAATATCCATTATATGCTGCTGAACACCTTCGCTTTCTACATCACCAGATATATAGCTCATATTTTTATACATTCCCTCAGGAATTATACCCATCTTTGCAAAATCAATTGCAGAATCTATTATAGGAACTTCTCTAGAATCAATTTCAATACAGACATCAGATGCTTTTGCCATTTCAAGAGTATGTCCTAAAAGTCCAAACCCTGTTATATCTGTTACTGAGTTTACATCTACATCATCAAATGCAATAGCTGCATACTTATTCAAGTGAGTCATAACTCTAATTGCTTCATCTTCCACAGACTTATCTACCATATCAGCTTTTATAGCTGTATTTATTATCCCTGTTCCTATAGGCTTTGTTATCACTAGCACATCTCCAGGCTTAGCCCCTGCATTAGATAAAACCTTATCAGGATGTACAAGTCCAGATACAGAAAGACCATATTTAGGTTCTTTATCATCAACCGTATGTCCTCCCACCAACAAAGCACCAGCTTCCTTGACTTTATCAAATCCACCCTTTAATATTTCACCAAGTATTCCCATATCTTTACAAGATGGAAAACACACTATATTCATAGCAACTGTAGGTTTTCCTCCCATTGCATATATATCAGATAATGAATTTGTAGCTGCTATTTGACCGAATAAATAAGGGTCATCTACAACAGGTGTAAAAAAGTCTAAAGTCTGTATCAATGCCATTTCTTCATTTAATTTATAAACAGCAGCATCATCTGCTGTATCAAGACCAACAATAAGCTTATCACTTTCTATTTTCGGCAGATTACTAAGAGCTTTAGCCAGATCCTCTGGCCCAATTTTTGCGGCTCATCCTGCAGAAGTCGTCATCTGAGTTAATCTTATTTTATTTTCCATTTAGCTCCACCGTCCTTCTTAGAACAAAATTGTATAATTTCCTATTAACTACGAAATATAAGTATATAATATCATATTTTGTTTTATAGTTGTATTTAATTTACTTTTATATCATTTTTTATCGATTCAAACTTTTTTTCACCTATTCCTTTTACCATTCTTATCTCATCTATAGTTTTAAATTTTCCATTTTGACTTCTATATTCTATAATCTTTGAAGCTGTAACATCTCCAATTCCCGTTAAAGATTTAAGTTCACTAGAACTCGCTTTATTTATATCTATTTTAGACGAGGTACTTTGCCTTGAATTAGAATTATTATAACTATCCTGCTTTAAACATTCTTCACTATCATTACTGTTTACTTCATTATCAATTACTTGACTTTCATCATTATAGACACTCGGAATTATATAATGAGCACCATCTTCTACTTTTATAGCTAAATTAACTCTATTCATGTCTGCATTTTGGGTAAGACCACCAAGTTTTTCAACTGCATCTACAAGCCTTGAATTAGATCCCATTTTCACAACTCCACAAGTACTTACCTCTCCACTTATAAATACCACAATCTCAGAATTTTCATTTTCAACATCTATATCTTCACCCTCTAAACTTATTTCTTCCCTACTATCACTTTCTTCGTTATCAATATACTTATCTTCTTTAGGACTTACAACATATTCAGTTTTCCCAAAATTTATTTTATTAGTTGCAAACATACTTATAATAACAATCAATAATATACTAACAAATACAATTAAGCTTCTTTTATTAAAATTCATAAAATATCCCTCCTATTTTATATTATTGACAAAAATATGATATACTAAAATCATATTGCGTTTTCAAATAAGGGGGTATATATGAAAAAAATCATATCATTAGTTCTAGCAATATTTTTAATATCATCTTCCTTTATAACTTCTTTTGCAAATGAAAAACCTAGTGTTCTGGGGGAATCAGCAATTTTAATGGATTATGATACAGGAAAAATTTTGTACGGTAAAAATATACATAAAAAAATGTATCCAGCTTCAACAACAAAGATTATGACAGCTCTTTTAACTCTTGAAAATTGTGATCTAAATGAAGTAGTAACAATAGATTATGATTTAGGAAATATAGGTGGTAGTAGCATTTATATTAAGCAAGGAGAATCATTTACAGTAGAGACACTTTTAAGAGCTCTTCTTATTAAATCTGCAAATGATGCAGCTGTAGTTTTAGCTAATCACATTTCAGGTTCTACAGAAGAATTTGCAAAACTTATGAACAAAAAAGCTAAAGAACTAAAAACAAAAAACACTCATTTTAACAACCCTAATGGGCTTCCAGATGAGAATCACTACACAAGTTCATACGATTTAGCTTTAATAGCAAGAGAAGCTATGAAATATGATAGGTTTAGAGAAATAGTTAAATCTAAATATATTAAAATCGCCGCAACTGAGCAATATCCATATGACAGAGTTTTCAAGAGTACAAATAAGTTTTTATGGGGTGTTAGAGGTGGTAATACAATAGAGTATAAAGGATCTATTGTAGATATAAAGTATGATTTGGTAGATGGAATAAAGACAGGATATACAGATGTTGCAAGAAAATGCTTAGTATCTAGTGGACAAAAAGATGGATTTAGATTAATTTCAGTCGTATTAAAATCAGAAGGAAATGAAGTCTATAAAGATTCTAGAACTCTATTAGATTATGGCTTTGACAATTATACAGAGCACAATATTATAAACAAAGATGCGGAAATAGGAAGTAAAAAAATATCATTTACTAAAGAAAAAATTCTAAAATACAAAGCGGAAGAAAATTTCAATATAGTTACTAAAAAAGACGACAATATAGATAATATAAAAACCAAAATAATATTAAAAGAACCTCTTGAAATACCTATAAAAAAAGGTGATTATGTAGGTAAAGTACAAATTTCAAGAAATAACAAAGTAATATCTTCTGTTAAATTAGTTGCCTCAGAAGACGTAAACTCTATATTCTTCAATGTAGATATAAATAAAATATTAAGAATACTATGGTTTGGATTAAAAATAATACTATCAATCTTATTTGTAGTTTTCTCTATAATGCTTTTAATAAGATTCATAAATAAAAGAAAAAAATAAGGTGTTGGTAAAATGGACCCTTTGTCAAGGACATTATAAAAAAAGGGTTAAGCTGCATTCAAAAGATGATTTCTAAATTGTTTAGGAGTCATCTTTTTTAATCCCCATTGACATCTATAATTATTATAGTAATCCATGTAATTATCAACTTTATTAATTACTTCTTCAAGTGTAGAACATGTTTTGAAATCTACTTCATCCTTCATATGACCAAAGAAGGATTCTTGAGGTGCATTATCCCAGCAGTTACCACGTCTAGACATGGATTGTCCTAGATTATGGCTTTTTAGTAATTTTTGGAATTTAGGGCTTGTATAGTGGACCCCTTGGTCAGAATGGATAAAAGCTTCATCATGTAAATCAGCTTTATGTGTATTAACTAATTTTTTAATTGTAATTGTAGCTATATCTAAAGTAATTCGATCAGATACATGATATGCTAGAATATCGTTACTAGAGCTATCTTTGATAGCTGATAAATATGCCATTTTATTTATCCCGTAAGGGATGTATGTGATATCAGTAAGTAGCACCTTGCCAGGAATACCCTGTTTGAAATTTCTCTGTAGCAGATTAGGTACTACTCTATGTTCTTTTGTCGCTTTGGCTATTCTTCTATACGGATTGGCTTTTCTTATAGGACATACTATACTGTATTTTCGCATAATCCTTTGGATTTTTTTTCTACTGTATATAATACCAAACTCATTTTCTAGTGTCATTTTAATTGATCTAGAACCTTTCTTATAACCTCTATAATTATAAGCCTTTAATATAATATCTCTAGCTTTTAAATCTTCATTCTCCCTTATAGTTCTAGAAGGTGCTGTCTTTAAATAATGATAATAACCTGAACGTGAAACCCCTAAAATTGAGCAGCAATAAGAAACTGTGCCTGAATAATCTTTTTTAGACACAGTCTTTAAAATTAACTCATATACTTCATTATTTGTTAGATTTACGCAGTTGTTTACCAGCCTCCTTTCTGTCACGTCGAGCTTTTTTAGCAATTCTAATTGTTCCTCAAGCAGTTTTATTTTAGCTTCTTGTTTGCTAATAATATCGTCCTTTGAAACTGGAGCATTACTTGGTCTGCCTGAATTCACTCTTCTAGTATCACTTAATCCTATAATTCCATCTTTCTTGTACGCTTTTATCCATCTGGCTGCCGCCTGTTCATAGCGCTTGACACCAAGTATTTCAACGTCAAATCCAGCATCAATGAAAATAGTTCGTGGTGTGCTTCCTCTTAAATACTCCTCAATAAACATTATTTTAAACTCGTCAGAGTATGTTATTGACTTCTCGCTAACGCGCTTTACATAAGGGTTCTTATTTAATCTTTCAATATTGTCTTTTGAAAATGTAATTTTACTCATACTAAAGGCCTCCATATTCAATGATAATTATACACAAAAAAGTACCTATAAACTAGACACTCTTTTTTATGTGTCCAATCTATAGGTACCATTTTATGGATTCCCAACACCTTATTTTTTATGCTTAACTACACTTCCAACTATTTTTGAGCAACGGATCCCATAGGGATCGTTGGCAACATGAGTCATCGCGTTAGCGAGTAGACGAATTTTTATCCAAATACTTTCTTAGTTATAGCGCATCCTGTACAAGTAGATGCTACACCACCTAAAGCTGTTTCTCTAAGTTCCATAGGAAGAGCTTTTCCTACCTTATACATAGCTTCTACAACCTCATCAAATGGTATTATACTTTCAACTCCAGCAAGTCCCATTTCAGCTGATATTAATGCATTTGCAACCCCTATTGCATTTCTCTTTTGACATGGAGCCTCTACAAGTCCAGCTATTGGATCACATACAAGTCCCATTATATTCTTTAATGTAGTAGCTGCTGCATGTATAGCTTGTCTTGGGCTACCTCCCATCATCTCAACTACACCAGCTGCCGCCATAGCTGCTGCTGCACCAGTTTCAGCCTGACATCCACCCTCTGCTCCTGCAACGGTAGCATTTCTTGTTATTATAGCTCCTATAGCAGCTCCAGCAAATATTGCATTTATCATATCTTCATCACTTAGATCATATTCCTGAGCAACTGTTATTATAGCAGCTGGAAGTATTCCACAAGATCCTGCTGTTGGAGCTGCAACGATAAGACCCATAGAAGCATTAACTTCTAAAACTCCCATAGCAGCACTTATAGCTCTTGACATTAATGATCCACATACTGTTTTTCCAGTTTCTAATCTATTTTTTATAAGCTTTGCTTCTCCGCCTATAAGTCCTCCAACCGACTTTATATCTTCTGTTAAACTCTTATTAATAGAGTTTTTCATTATTTCTAAACTACGAGACATTCTTTCTATTATTTCTTCTCTAGTTTTTGAAGTCAAATCTATTTCTCTTTCTATACAAACTTCATATATAGTTTTATTTTGTTGCTCACATATATCTAATAATTCTTTACCATTAGTAAAATTCATAAACGTCACCTTTCCTCTATAATTTTTACATTCCTTCTATTATAATTGCATCCTGTATTAACTTATTATTAGATTTTATATCAATTATTACATTAGAATTTATTATGTCATCTGCTTCTATTATAGTAAATGCTTCATTTCCTTTTTCTTCTCTATATATACTCATAAACGCTATATTAATATTATTCTTAGCAACACAATTAGTTATATGGGCTGCAGCTCCCGGTAAATCCCATTGTTTAACTACTAAAGTTGGATATGCACCTGTAAACTGTATAGCTAATCCATTTAATTCAGTTATTTTTATATTTCCGCCTCCGATTGAAGCTCCCATAACCTCTACTTTTCTATTATCCTCTGTCTCGATTATAAACTTAACAGTATTAGGATGCTTATCGTCTCCTAAATCTGTTGGAATCATTTCAAACTCTACTCCTCTTTCTTTAGCTATATCAAAAGATGTTTTTATTCTGTCATCATCAGGAGAAAATCCTAATATTCCTCCTACAAGAGCCTTATCCGTACCGTGACCTTTATAAGTTTGAGCAAAAGATCCATGAAGTAAAAACTTTACCTTTTTAACATTTCCCCCTGCCATTTTTCTTGCCATACTCCCTAACTTCGCAGCACCTGCTGTATGAGAACTTGAAGGTCCAATCATATTAGGCCCTACTACATCAAAAACACTATAGTCTTTCATTGGTTTCTCCTTTCAAATTACACAATATGATAGTTTAATTATTACAAACTAATTATACTACAAAAATTATCATTATACTATATTTCTTTTCAATATATTGCATATTTTTTTATTGTGTATTTTTTTACATTCTATCAAGTATAGTCTATGTCTTCGTGTAATAAATCGTTTTCCCGATTTTTTTCAATAAATTCATATATATTATTTACTATTTCAGCGATATTATTAATTTTAAAAAAATATGTTTTTTAAAATCTTTCTTTGAAGATTTTTAATGCAAAAAAAAATGACCAAGTTAAACTTGGTCATTAATAATCAATTATTATTTTACAACTGCTATAACTTCGATTTCAACTTTAACGTCTCTTGGAAGTCTAGCAACTTCTACACAAGCTCTAGCTGGCTTGTTATCTCCGAAGTACTCAGCGTATACTTCGTTGATTTGTCCGAACTCATTCATATCTTTAATGAATACAGTACTCTTTACTACGTCTGCAAAAGTAGCTCCTGCTTCTTCTAATATAGCTTTTACATTTTTTAATGATCTAGCAGTTTGCTCTTTAACTCCACCTTCAACTACTTCCATAGTAGCTGGGTCAAATGGAACTTGTCCAGATACGAATAATAAGTTTCCAGCCTTTACTGCTTGAGAATATGGTCCTATAGCTTTTGGTGCATTATCTGTGTGTATTATTTGATTGTTCATGTTAAAACCCTCCTAAAAATCTTTAATTTACTATAATTATACTATAAATTTATAATAATAAAAGGTAAATTTTACTTTCTATTATTTATTTTTAACTTTTACTTCGTATCCATTTTCTTCAACCTTAGATATTATCTGAGCTATATGCTCTTTATCAAAAGTTTCAAGAACTATATCTACTTCTTGAGTTCCTAATATAACTTCATTACCCATTCTACTTTGGTTTATATGAAGTATATTAGCCTTAGTTTCAGCTATTAAGTTTATGAACTTTAACATTTCTCCACACTTATCTGGAAGCATAGTGTTAAAGCATAATCTTCTTCCTTCTTTTTCTAAACCTTTATCTATTATTCTGTAAAGCATATTTACATCTATGTTTCCACCAGAAATTACTCCTACTACATTCTTGTTAGTTTCTTTTACTTTTCCACTCATTATAGCAGCTGTACAAACAGCACCAGCACCTTCTGCTACTATCTTATCTTTTTCTGTTAAGAAAAGAATTGCTTGAGCTATTTCTTCTTCAGTTACAGTTACTATTTCATCTACAAACTCTTCTATTATTTCAAAAGTTAAATCTCCAGGAGTTTTTACAGCTATTCCATCAGCTATTGTTGGAGCTTTAAAGAATGTTGTAACCTTTCCAGCTTCTCTTGATGCCTTCATAGAACCTATGTTTTCTGATTGAACACCTATTATTTTAACATTTGGATTTAATGCTTTTGCGGCAACAGCAATACCAGATATTATACCGCCACCACCAATTGGTGCTAATATTATGTCAACGTTTTCAAGATCTTCAAATATTTCAAGTGCTATAGTACCTTGTCCTGCTATAACATATGGATCATTGAATGGGTGAAGGAATGTAGCTCCTGTTTCCTTTTGTATTTCTACAGCCTTTGCATAAGCATCATCATATACAAGTCCGTTTAATACAACTTCTGCTCCATAAGACTTAGTAGCAGATACTTTTGCAAGTGGTGCAGTAGCAGGCATAGCTATAGTAGCTTTGATACCGTTCATTTTAGCTCCTAAAGCAACTCCTTGTGCATGGTTTCCTGCACTTGATGCTATAACTCCACATTTCTTTTCTTCTTCAGTTAAGTTAGCTATTTTATTAACAGCTCCTCTTATTTTGAAAGATCCTGTTTTTTGTAAGTTTTCTAATTTTAAAAATACTCTATTATTGCTCATCTTGCTAAGAGCTGAACATTCTAGTAATTTAGTTTTAACTGCTATACCACTAATTGCTTCTCTTGCTTTTTTAACATCTTCTAAAGTAACTTTTGCCATTATTATCACTCCCTAAGTTAATTATTCTACAAGATGTATTTTACATGGTATTTTGCTAAAAATCAACAAGAAAATCGTTTTCACAATTTTATAATTTATCGAACTATTACAATTCCACGCCAAATACACTGATGTTCACACGTACTAGACATTTCTTTTCGTTTTTTCCTCTCTTTTCAGACTTATTTCAGCATTTTCTTTTTCAATATTTTATGTTTTTATTATATTTTTTTATGTGTTTTTTCATCAAACAATCTCATTATTTTCACTTACAAATGGTCTTGTATACACAGTCATTCACACGTTTAACAACGAGTATTAAAGACATACTATACTCAATATGTAATATCCATAAATTGATAACTTTATAATATCCTATAAAGCAAAAAACAGCTTAAGCATTATAAAAATGCTTAAGCTGTTAGACTTTTTTTATTTAACAACTATATTAACTAATTTTTTAGGAACAGCTATAACTTTAACTATTTCTTTACCATCAATAAGTTCTTTTATTTTTTCATCTGCTAATGCCATTTCTTGCATTTCTTCTCTTGTAACATTAGCACTTAAGTTTAACTTACCTCTAACCTTACCATTAATTTGAACTACAACTTCTATCTCATCCTTAACAAGAGCAGTTTCATCATACTTAGGCCATGATATTTCTGATACACTACCTTCTTTTCCTATCATAGTCCATAGTTGCTCTCCAACATGTGGTGTGAATGGTGAAATTATAGTAACTATAGCTTCTATACCTTCCTTTAATATACACTCTTTTCTATTTTCATTTTCTTTATACTTGTACATTTCATTTACAAGTTCCATAAGAGCTGATATTGCAGTGTTAAATCCAAATTTACCAGATATATCGTCAGTAACTTTTTTGATTGTAGAATGTATAACAAATCTAGCTTGCTTGTCTTCTTTTGTTAAATTATTAAGCTCATCCTTTGCATTTACACAATCCTTAAGTTCTTCTATCAATCTAAATACTCTGTTTATAAATCTGTAACATCCCTCTACACCTTGTTCAGCCCAATCTAAATCCCTCTCAGGAGGTGCAGCGAATAGTACAAATAATCTAGCAGTATCTGCTCCATATTTTTCAATTATCTCTAAAGGACTAACTACATTACCTTTAGATTTTGACATTTTAGCTCCTTCTTTTAATACCATTCCCTGAGTTAATAAATTTTTAAATGGCTCATCAAAGTCTACCATTCCTAAATCCTTTAAAACCTTAACAAAGAATCTTGAATAAAGTAGGTGAAGTATAGCATGCTCTACTCCTCCTATATATTGATCAACAGGCATCCACTTTTGTGCTAATTCTTTATTAAAAGCTTCATTTTCATTCTTAGCATCTATATATCTTAAGAAATACCAAGATGAATCTATGAATGTATCCATAGTATCCATTTCTCTTCTAGCTGGTTTTGAACACTTAGGGCATGTTGTATTCATAAAACTTTCAGAAGTTATTAAAGGAGATTGTCCTTTTCCTGTAAACTCAACATCAGTAGGTAATTTAACAGGTAGGTTTTCTCTTTCAACAGGAACCGCTCCACAATCATCACAGTAAACTATCGGAATTGGACAACCCCAATATCTTTGTCTTGATATTAGCCAGTCTCTTAATCTGTAGTTTATAGTCTTCTTACCTATCTTAGCCTCTTCAAGTTTTTGAACTATTTTTTCAAAGGCTTCCTTAGAATCCATTCCATTGAACTCTTCTGAATTTATCATTTTTGAATCTTCATCTATAACAGGTACTATATCTAATTTATATTTGTTTGCAAATTCTTCATCTCTATCATCATGTGCTGGAACTGCCATTATAGCTCCCGTTCCATAATCTACCATTACATAATTAGCTATATAAATAGGAATTTCTTTTCCATTTAAAGGATTTATACAGTATTGACCTATGAATACACCTTCTTTTTCAGTATCAGTAGAAGTTCTTTCTATTTCACTCATATGCTGAATTTTAGTTTTAAAAGCTTTAACAGCTTCTTCATACTCAGTTCCTTTTACAAGTTCTTCAACATACTCATGCTCTGGAGCTAACACCATGTAAGTAACACCATACATAGTATCAGGTCTTGTTGTAAATATTTTTAACTTTTTATCAGATCCCTTTATCTCAAAATCAGCTTCTGCTCCAGTACTCTTTCCTATCCAGTTCTTTTGCATTATCTTAACTTTTTCAGGCCATCCATCTAACTTGTCTATGTCTTGTAAAAGAACTTCTGCATAATCAGTTATCTTTAAGTACCATTGTTCTAAATCTTTCTTAATTACTGCTGAATCACATCTTTCACATTCTCCGCCAACTACTTGTTCATTAGCTAAAACAGTTTCACAAGATGGGCACCAGTTAACGAATGATTTTTTCTTATAGGCTAGTCCCTTTTCATAGAACTTTAAGAATAAATCTTGAGTCCATTTATAGTAATCAGGAAGACAAGTAGCTACTTCTCTATCCCAATCATAGCTAAGACCTAAAAGTTTTAATTGTTCTTTCATTTCTTGTATATTTTCTTTTGTCCACTTATCAGGGTGAATTCCATGCTTTATAGCTGCATTTTCTGCTGGTAATCCAAAAGAATCCCATCCCATAGGATGAAGTACATTATAACCATTCATTTTCATAAATCTTGCAACTACATCTCCTATTGAATAGTTTCTAACGTGTCCCATATGGATTTTTCCTGATGGATACGGGAACATCTCTAAAACATAGTATTTAGGTTTATCATTTTCAACAATTTCAAAAGTTTTTTCATCTTCCCATTTTTTTTGCCAATATGGTTCTATTTGTTTAAAATCATACATATTTAATCCTCCTAAATTTATATTCCATTTGTATTTTTGTATAAAAAAACCCCTCTATCCCTGTATATTTAGGGACGAGGAGTTATATCTCGCGGTACCACCCTAATTGGCTAAAAAGCCCTCTTAGTGTAGCTTATAAGGGAGCCACCCCTAATAGTATTAACTAGCAAGTTCAAAGGCATGTTCTACTAGTTTCCACCACACACTAGCTCTCTTAAAGAACAACTTCCTTTTACTACTCTAGACTATTATTATCCTAAAGCTATTAATTGTAATAATACAGCTTCTGAATTAAGTTTCATTTTATATATAATACGACTTTTAAGCTAAATTGTCAACATCTACATTTGGTGCATCTTTCCATAATCTTTCTAAGCTATATACATCTCTTTCATCATCATGGAATATATGTACTACTATATCTCCATAATCAAGAAGTATCCATCTTGATGTATCTTGTCCTTCTTTTGATATAACACATATATCGTTCTTTTTAAGTTCATCTTCTACATTATGAGCTATAGCCTTTACTTGTCTTTCTGATGGTGCACTAGCTATTATAAAGTAATCAGCAACAGAAGATATTTTTCCAACATTTAAAACAATTATATCTTCCCCTAATTTATCATCTATAGCATCGTGTGCTACTTTTACAATTTGTTCAATACTTTCTATCATTTAATTTCCTCCTCGAATATCTTTACCTATTAAAACTATTATATCCATATTTTTATCTTCAATCTTAGATTTATCTTTTCTCAACTCGCCTTTACCTATAATTTGTTTTATTTTTTGAGCTTCTTCTTTTTTAGAATCATAATATATTATAGTCTTAGGATTATTAAAATCATCAGCATTACCCACTGTATTAGGTTTTAATCCTTGACGTGCAAGCTTATTAGAAACTTCTGTTGCAACTCCAGATAAACCAGAGCCATTAAATACTGCAATATTCAAATCTACATTACTTTGATTATTATTACCATAATAAAGCTCATTTACTAATTTATTTATCTTATCATTATTAGGATTATAATAAGAAATTCCATTTATGTACATAGCAACTCCAGGAACAGTCTCTTTTCTTATATTACTTACGTCTATATCTTTAGCTTGCATTCCAAGTGATGCCATTTCACCTACACTCATATCAGTATCTACATACTCATTTAAAGTGTCTATATAACTTTTTATTCTAAATATAGATGATGCACTTAAAACCTTTTTAGCTAAAGCATCCATAAACTTCTGTTGAGTTTCAATTCTATCTAAATCTCCTCTTGGATAACCACCGCCGCCGTTATTTTTTCTAAATCTTAAGAATTCCATAGCTTCTTGTCCATCTAATACTTGCGTTCCCTTTTTAAAGTGAATGTGAAGAGGTGGTGTAGCATAACGATCATCATAATTCATATTAATAGGAATATTGACTTCAACACCACCTACATCATCAACAGTTTTATAAAGTGCTTGATAATCAACTTTAACATAATGATGTATTGGTATTCCTAAAAGATCTTTAGCAGCTTGAACAGCTAATTCAACTCCACCATATGCATGTGCTGCATTTATCTTGTCATATCCTTTTCTCCCTCTTATCTTAACCCTAGTATCTCTTGGTATTGATAGTATAGATGAATCTCCATTTTTAGGGTCCATACTCAAAACCATCATAGTGTCAGTTCTAATACCTTTTTTATCTCCATTTAAACTATCCACGCCAAGAAGCAATACATTAACTCTTTCATCTTCATCTTTAACTACAGTTGTAGTTACTTCATCAGGCATTGGAATTTTTACTAATTGATCGTTTTCTTTAGCTACAATAAGATATAGACTAGTTCCAAATATCATACTAAATATAACGAAAAAAACTATAAAAATTTTAAAAAAGTGCTTCAAAGTTATCACTCCTATATTTCATTTAATTCTCCAAGTAAAAAATTTCTAGCTTCAATAGTTCTAGGATGAATAATCTTTTTTATAGAAATAACGTATTTAATAGTGTTGTCGAATGCCATAAGTAAGGCTTCATTTAATCCTTCATTATAAGCCACATTCCTAAGTTCATCAACTCCATCATAATTTCTATTGGGTTCTATAAAATCCGCTAAATATATTATTTTTTCAAGTTTACTCATGTTTTTTTTACCTGTTGTGTGGTATGTTATAGCTGATAATATGTCATTATCATAGACACCAAATTTTTCTTTGCATAAATAAGCACCTATTTTCCCATGTGCAAGTTCAGTTTCTTTTTTTTCAATATCATCTAATAATATATCACATTTTCGAACTAAATGTAATACTTCTTCCTTGTTTAGACATTTTGCGCAGTCATGTAATAAAGCTGCAACCTCTACTTTCTCTATATCTTCTTTGTAAATACTTGCTAATTTTTTAGCACTTTCAACTACTCCTAATGAATGTTTTAGCCTCTTTGGAGTTATTATTTTTTCTAATATTTGTATCATCTCATTTAATTCCATAACATCACCTATATAAATTATTTTTATAAATATATTTTTCCACATTTTCAGGAAGTAAATACTTAATAGATTCTATTTTTTTAATTCTATTCCTCAAATCAGTAGAAGATATATCAAGAGATGGAACGTATATATTAAGTATGTTTGCATCATATTTTTGCTTTAATTGGTTTATTTTTTGATTTACCTCATCACATTCTATTCCAGGTCTTGTAGCTCCCACAAATGTAGCTAATTCAAAGTTTTTTTCAAGATACTTCCAACTATCTATGTCACACAATGCATCTGCACCTGTTATAAAGAATATTTGAGAATTTTTGTAAATTCTTTTTAATTCTTCAAGAGTATCAACAGTATAAGTCATGCCCTCTCTTTTTATCTCAATATCAGATGCTTCAAAGTATGTATTGCTCATAGTAGCAATCATAGTCATATTGTATCTATGTTTTTTATCTATTATTTCTTTTTTTGATTTATGAGGGGGCGTTCCAGATGGCATAAATATAATTTTATCTAAATCATATTTATTTCTAACTGCTTCTGCTGTTGCTAGATGACCATAGTGAATAGGATTAAAAGTGCCTCCCATTACACCTATTTTTTTCAAAGATGACCTAGTATATAATTTCTTAGATTTCTTTTTATTAATAATAATCGCTTTTTTTAAAATATAACTCGCATTCATTTAAACACCTCTTTTATATTACTAACCTACATATTATATAATATTTCCTTTAAAATTTAAAGATATATAAAGTGAAACTTGATTCAGATGGAGTTTTTAATCCATCTAAATTTCTAGTTGCGTGTACCCTGGGGTAAACTAATCCAGAAACTGTAGAATTCTTATCTCTAGCTTTAAATGAGTGAAGTTTTAGAATTCTTAGCTTTTAGATACATTATTTTAAGGACTTTAAGTTAATACGCATTCTACATCTATATTTATATTGTTCACCAAAAAACTGAAATTCTATAAAATATTAATACAATATTATTTTCGGAGGTTGATAATATGAATTATAGCACTACAGAGATTAAACAATTACAATCACTTTTAAAGAAATTATCCTTTAATCCTGGACCAATAGATGGTGTATTAGGATCTCAAACTCAAACAGCACTTGAACAATTTCAAATAGCGAACAACCTGACTCCAAGTAAGGAATTAGATTCTCAAACGTATGAAGCTTTACAAAAATACCTTCTTGGATATCAAGAATATGAAATAAAACAAGATGATACACTTTCAAAAATAGCAAAGAATTTTAACACTACTATAAATTCTATATTAACAGCAAATCCAAATATAAGTTTAAATAATATAAAAGAAGGAGAAATCATTACAATTCCATATAATTTTGATATAGTTGATACTAATATAGATTACACTTACGATATTTTAGAAAAAGACTTAACAGCTTTAAAAAAGAGATATCCATTTATAGAAGTATCTACTTCCGGAAAAAGCGTTCTTGACAAAAACCTTTATTCCGTTAAACTAGGAAATGGACCTAACAAAGTATTTTATAATGGATCTCACCATGCTATTGAATGGATAACAACTCCTCTTTTGATGAAATTTATAGAAAACTTTTCTAAAGCATATTCTAAAAACAAAACAATAAAAGGATATAATCCAAAAGATATTTGGGATCAAAGTACAATTTATATAATGCCTATGGTAAACCCAGATGGAGTTGATTTAGTTTTGAATGGACTTCAAGAAGATAACCCTTATTATGACGATCTAATAAAATGGAATAACGGAAGTACAGATTTTTCAAAAAATTGGAGCGCTAACATCAGAGGCGTGGATCTCAATCACAACTATGATGCCTCCTGGGAATTATCAAAAGAAGCAGAATCTCTATACGGGATTGACGGTCCTGGTCCTACAAGATATTCAGGAGAATATCCAGAATCAGAACCAGAATCAAAAGCAGTTGTAGAATTCACTAGAAGTTTAGATCCTCGATTAGTCCTTGCTTATCACTCTCAGGGAGAAGTTATTTACTGGAATTATATGAATATGGCTCCACCAGAGGCAAAAGATATAGGAAAATCTTTTTCTGAAGTTAGTGGATACCTTTTAGATGAACCCACTGGAATCACTTCTTATTCTGGCTATAAAGATTGGTTTATCAAAGAATATAAGAGACCAGGATATACAGTAGAGGTCGGAAAAGGAGTAAATCCACTTCCTATATCTCAGTTTGATAAGATATACAATGATAACGAGGAACTTTTATTACTAGCATCTGTTATATAGTTTCTTACTAAATTAAAAAAATTCGCTTTATGCTAACGCATAGCTCATGTCGCCAACGAGTCCTAACGGGCTCCGTTGCTCAAAATAGTTGATGCTTTCGCTTACCTATCAATATTATGTGCAAACTAAAAATTATAAAATTTTTTACTAAATATAAAAAGGATGATTATATGCCAAAGATAACGAAAATAGAAGAACAAAAAAATAAAGATAGAGTAAACATTTATGTAGATGATGAGTTCTTTATTGGGATCTATGCAGACTTAGTCTACACTTTAAAGCTAAAAAAAGGAAACGATATAGATAAAGAATCTGTTCAAAAAATTATAGATGACGAGATGTACCTAAAAGCAAAAAACAAAGCTTTAAATATATTATCCAGAGCTCCTCAATCTCAAAAAAATATAGTATATAAGCTTTCAAAAAATGAATTCAACGAAAAAACCATAGATAGAGTTTTGGATTTTTTAAAAGAATATAAATTTATAGATGATGAAATTCTAGCTAAAAATATGGTAAAAGATAAACTCAATATAAATAAATACGGAAAAAATAGAATCAAGCAAGCTTTGTATTCAAAAGGAATTGATAGTTCAACAATAAATACCGCCTTAGAATCCGAAGTAGATGAAGATAAAGAGTTTGAGAACGCACTTTATCTAGGAAATAAAAGATATGAAAAAATAAAAAACGAAGATAAAAACAAAATATATCAAAAACTATCTAGCCACCTCACTTATAAAGGTTTTGGATATGACACCGTACGAAAAGTAGTAAACAAAATCATGAATACTGAATTTTAGATATAATAATACCCGTATTAATTAAAATTAATACGGGTATTATTTATAACTCTCCATTATTTAGGTAAATCTATTTTAGGATTTTCAATATTTTTCTTATATATAGTGAATTTCGATCCTATCGCTTGAACAAATTCTCCTCTTACCGCTTTTGCTACTTCATTTGCAGTTTCCTTTGCGTCAAGTCCACTATTCTCAAGTACTGTAACTTTAACTATTTCTCTAGCTTCTAAAGCGCCTTCTAATTGTTTTAAAAACGCTTCAGTAACGCCTTCCTTACCGATTTGAGTTATAGATTTTGTTTTATTCGCCATAGCTTTTAAATAAGATCTTTGTTTTCCTTTTAACATAATATCCTCCATTTTACTCGTAGTATTCAAATTCTAAGTCATATAATCTAACTGTATCTCCGTCTTGTGCACCCATATTTTTTAATCTTTGGAATACACCTTTTTTATCCATTATCTTTTGGAAGTATTGAACTGATTCCATATCTTCAAAGTTAACAGAGTATAAAAGTCTTTGAAGAGATTTTCCTTCTATTACAAAAACTCCGCCTTCATTAGTTATCTCTATTTCTTCTTTCTTAGGCTTTACATCCTCTTCTTTTAACATTTCAGCTTCTGATACCAATTCTATATCTTCTGTCTCCTTTACAATAGTTGCAGCATAGTTTATTACATCATCTATACCATCTCTTGTAGCAGCAGACATACCAAATACCTTATATCCTCTTTTTTCAATTTCTTCTTTGAATTTTTCATAGTTTTCTCTAGATTCAGGTATATCCATTTTATTTGCAACTACTATTTGAGATCTAGTAGTTAACTTATCATTGTATAATTTTAATTCTTCATTTATTTTATCAAAATCCTCTATAGGATCTCTACCTTCTATTCCAGATATATCTACTATATGAATAAGAACCTTAGTTCTTTCAACATGTCTTAAAAACGCATGACCAAGACCTATTCCTTCATGAGCACCTTCTATAAGTCCAGGAATATCAGCAAGAACAAAAGAATCTCCAAATTTAGTTTGAACTACTCCTAGATTAGGCTTTATAGTAGTAAAATGATAATTTGCAATTTTTGGTTTAGCTTTTGTTACAACAGATAAAAATGTAGATTTACCTACATTTGGGAATCCCACTAATCCAACATCAGCTATCATTTTAAGTTCTAGTATAATCCATCTCTCTTGAGCTGCTTTCCCAGCTTCTGCAAAACTCGGAGCTTGTCTTATAGCTGTTGTAAAATGAGTATTACCACGTCCTCCAGCTCCACCCTTAGCAACTATAGCTCGGTCTCCATGCTTTCTAAGATCTGCTATTATAAGATTTGTCTCCTCATCTCTTATCAAAGTTCCTGGAGGAACTTTAAGAACTAAATCTTCAACAGACTTACCATGCATTCTTTTCTTTTTTCCATCTTCTCCATTTTCAGCGTTGTACTTTGTCTTGTATCTAAAGTCCATTAATGTTCTTAATCCTTCGTCAACTTCAAATACAACGTTACCTCCGTTACCTCCGTCTCCTCCAGCAGGTCCTCCAGCAGGAACGTACTTTTCTTTTCTGAAAGCTACAGCTCCATTTCCACCTTTTCCAGATTTAACGAATATCCTAGCCTTATCTATAAACATTCTTATCACCCTTTATTCAAGCTCAATTTCATATATCAAATGATCTTCTTCAATAATAACTTCCACAAGATCTGAATCAAGCTCTTTTTTTATACTTTCAATGTCTTTTAAATATTCAAGAGCAACTTTCAATATGAAATACTCTGATGTTTCTTCAATATAAATTATATATTCTTCAAATTCGTTATTATTATTCATATAACTAAATATTTTATCTAACGCTTTTTCCATGTATATCAAGCTTTTTGATACTTGTCTATCTTTAAAGTTTTCTCTTTTAGCATTAGTGTATATATTAAAATCTATATTAACGCCTTCTTTTCGGCACTTCTTTAGTTTTTTTTCAAGCATCAAATACAATTCAATGCAGCTTAAATTTGATAATTTGGAACTAACAGATGCTTCATTTCTAATTTTATTTATATATTCAACAGCTTCATCTATTTTATTAAGCTTTATATATCCAAATATTATTTGTATTTCATTCAAGTAATCATGTCTTTGCTGTTTCAATAAATCCTCTATTAAATTCCAATATTCTAAATCCGAATCATTAATTTTTTTCAAATAAAGCCCTCCTCATATCAACTTATAATTATCTTAATTCTGCTAATTGAAAGGGCAGTCCTCTTTTAACTTTGATGTTCTCACAGAAATTACTTGCTAAATATTAGAAGTTGATAATTTCCTATTCATTATAAAGTGAAACTTAATTCAGATAGAGCTTTTATTCTATCTGAATTTCTAGTTGAACTAATCCAGAAGCTGTAGAATTCTTAGCTTTCGGATAAAGTAACCTTTATTTAAATATATAGGTAGTCTACTTTGAAATTCCTACTCATTATAAAAAGGAGTGTTTAAAAACACTCCTTTTTGATTATTCAGCAGCAGCAACTGGATATATGCTAACTTGCTTTCTTTTTTTATCTTTTCTTTCGAACTTAACTACTCCATCAACCTTAGCAAATAATGTATCGTCTCCGCCTTTTCCTACATTAGTTCCTGGGTGAATTTTAGTTCCTCTTTGTCTAACTATTATACTTCCAGCAGTAACAACTTGTCCGTCATATCTCTTAACTCCAAGTCTTTTTGATATAGAGTCACGTCCGTTCTTAGAAGAACCAACTCCTTTTTTACTGGCAAATAACTGAAGGTTCATTTTTAACATCATAATTACACCTCCTCTTCTTTAATTTTTATATAAGAAGAGTATTCTTCTTTTATATTTTTAAGTCCTAATACCATAGTCTCAAGTATAGGATTAATTATGTTTCTTTTATCATCCGAAATATTAAAAGGTATTTTGCATTTAAGATTTCCATCACTAATTTGATACTTTGACTCTACTTTCGCATATTCATGTATTCCAATTAGTGCTGTTTGAGTCAATACTGAAACTGCTGCACAGACAATATCTTGTCCATGTTCTGCAAAACCTGCATGACCTTTTACATTAAATTCAACTATATCACTTTTAAAATCTCTTCTTATCACAATTTTAATCATAGAATTAAGCGTTTATCTTTTCTATAACTATCTTAGTGTAAGGTTGACGATGTCCTTGCTTTCTTCTGTAGTCTTTTTTCGGCTTGTATTTGAAAACTACAACTTTTTTAGATTTTCCTTGCTCTAAAACTTTAGCCTCAACTTTAGCTCCATCAACTACTGGGTTTCCTACTACAAGATTTCCGTCTTTAGAACAAACTAATACCTTGTCTAAAGTAACAACATCTCCTGCATTAGCTTCTAATTTTTCAACGAATAATACGTCTCCCTCAGAAACTCTGTATTGCTTTCCACCTGTCTCTACTATTGCGTACATTATGTTACACCTCCTCAAACCAGTCTCGCCAATTCTAGGTACCTAATTAGGATTTTGTAACCCGGATTGTGCGGCTACTTACTACAGATATAAATATTATCAAAGTTTTGATTTGTTGTCAAGAAAATATTTACTTTAATATATAGTTATTATCTTGTTTGGAGTCAAATCCTTATCCTCTGAAAATTCAATGTTAATATCATAATATTTAGATATTTCTTTTACATATTTAAAATCATCTTCTTTTACTAAATTAAATATATGATTCGAAGCTTTAAACATAACTTTTTCAAGATTTGTATGTTTTTTAATTCTTATTATTTCCTTTTCTATATCATTTAGTATTTTGTTCTTAGATTTCAAACTACCTTGTCCACTACAATAAATACATTCTGTTTTAAAGTACTTATCTAGTGTATCATTAGATTTTTTCCTAACAACTTCTACAAGTCCTAAATTTGTCATTCCTAGTACTCTTGCTTTTGTTTTGTCTTTATTTAAATATATTTGAAGCTTTTTTAAAATCTGTTGTTTATAATTATCTTTTTTCATATCTATAAAATCTATAATTATAATTCCTGCTACATTTCTAAGCCTTATTTGCCTAGCTATTTCTTTACACGCCTCTAAGTTTGTTTTAAATACAGTTTCATCAAGCCCTAATTTACCTGTAAACTTTCCTGTATTTACATCTAT
Source organism: Tepidibacter hydrothermalis (assembly GCF_029542625.1). GTDB lineage: Bacteria > Bacillota > Clostridia > Peptostreptococcales > Peptostreptococcaceae > Tepidibacter_A > Tepidibacter_A hydrothermalis. The sequence goes on along the minus strand of NZ_CP120733.1, from coordinate 1,244,335 downwards.
AACAGTCATGGCTTCTGTCTTATCTATTATTATATAAGCACCATTTTTTAGCCATACCTTCCTATTTAAAGCTGTCTTTAAATCTTTTTTTACTTTGTAATAATCAAACAAGTCAAGTCCTTCATCAAAGTGTTCAACTTTATTTTTAAATGACTTATCTATTTTAGTTAAAACATCAACTATTTTTTCATATTCTTGTTTGTTATTTACAATTATCTTTTCAAAATCACTTGTAAAAACATCTCGTATAACCTTTAGTGTTATGTCTAAATCCTTATACAAAGCCTTTGAACCCATACCTAATTTATTACTGGTTTGAATTTCGTTCCATGTTTTTAAAGTTTGATTTATATCATTTTCAAAGTCTATTTTTTCTTTATCTATAGCATCAGTTCTTATTATAAGTCCCATACCCTTAATATCTATTTCTTCTATTATGGATTTGATTCTCTTTATTTCTTCTTTATCTTTTATCTTATTTGATATAGCTATATCATCTCTAGTAGGCATTAATACCAAGTATCTGCCAGGTATACTTATTTCTTGAGTGATTTTAGGTCCTTTATCATTTATTGCTTCTTTGTTAACTTGAACAAGCACTTCTTGTCCTGTTTTTATATTATGACCTTTAGAAAGCTTTAGATACGCATTTTTATCAATTCCTATATCTACAAATGCAGCTTCCATTCCAAGAAGCACATTTTTTACTATCCCTCTATAGATATTCCCTTGTAGTTTCTCATCCATCTTATCTTGAATGAATAAATCAACTATTTTATCATCCTCAACATAAGCAACCTTAGATTGATATAGACCTATATCTACTAATAATCTTTTCATTAAATCACATCCTACATAGGTGCTAAAAGTTTATTATTCTCTTCTATATATAAATCATTTCTAATTATTTTAAGATTTTCAAGGTCTATACCTATATCAGAAAATCCATTTAACTTATCTAGTAAAACACTTGGATTTAAGTTTGCACTAGATCCAGTTGAAACTAACATATTTAAAGTAAGTATGTTTTCTTCTAAAGATACCACTTTTACTGTTTTTATTAACGGTCTTATGTTTACTTCTTTTAATTTCCCTTTTTTGTTCTTTTTTATATTTATTATTTCATCAAGCTTCATGAATTCATCAACTTTTGTTTTTATATCTTCAACTTCTATATCAGAATTTATATTCATGCTTATTAAGTATGAGCCATGGCTTATAGATGAACTAAGTGACTTAGTAGTAGTCTTGTCTATGAACTTTGCCTTTTGAATTTTTATTCCATCCGGAAGAGCATTATTTACTCTAGTCATAAATTCCTCTGCCTCAATTATATCCTCAAGTTCAACATCGATGTACTCTCCATAACTTATAACACCTAAAGATAGTGCCTGTCCAAATGAGATCTTTGGATGAGGATTGAATCCCTGAGAATAAGCTACCTTGATTCCAGCTTTTCTTAAAATTCTTTGTAAAAGTCTTTGAAGGTCTAGATGAGATATATATATCATATCTTTTTCTTTAGTAAACTTACATCTTATAACATTCATTAGCATAACCCCCTTGCTAAGTCAGTATTTATACCACAAGCATTACATTTATGTCTACAATCAGGAGTTAAAGTTTCAGTTTTTGAAAGTTCATTTTCTCTTTCTAAGAACTTCTTACTAACACCTACATCTATATGATCCCAAGGGAATACTTCATCATACTCTCTATGTCTGTTAGCATAAAAAGCCATATCGATATTGTTCTCTTCAAAAGCCTCTACCCATAAATCAAATTTGAAGTGCTCACCCCATCCATCAAACTTACATCCTTTTTTATATGCATCATAAATAACCTGACCTATTCTTCTATCTCCTCTTGCCATTACAGCCTCTAACAAGCTTGTTTTACTATCATGGTAGTTATACTTAATATTTCTATTTTTTAATTTTTTAGTTAAATGTATTTGTTTTTCTCTAATTTCATCTTGAGTATCTTGTCCATGCCATTGGAATGGAGTAAATGGTTTTGGAACAAATGTAGATGTACTAACTGTAACACCAAAGTTTCTAGTTAACTTTCCTTCATGAACATCTCTGTATATATCTATTACCTTATAAGCAAGATCCTTTATTCCATCTAAATCATCATACTTTTCTGTAGGAAGTCCTATCATAAAGTAAAGCTTTACACTATTCCATCCTTTTCCAAATGCTTTTCTAGTTGCATTTTCAAGATCAAATTCAGTAATTCCCTTATTTATAACATCTCTAAGTCTTTGAGTTCCAGCTTCTGGTGCAAATGTTAATCCACTCTTTCTAACCTCTTGAACCTTATGTGCAAGTTCTAAAGAGAAGTTATCCAGTCTTAAAGATGGAAGAGATAGAGCTACTCTTTGTTTTTTAGAATACTCTTCAATTAAATGATCTGTTATCGCTCCAAGATTTGAATAATCACTAGTACTTAAAGACGCTAAAGACATCTCTTCATGTCCAGTACTTTCAACTAGTTTCTTAGCAATATCTTTTAATCTATCTACACTTCTCTCCCTTATAGGTCTGTATATCATACCCGCTTGACAGAATCTACATCCTCTTGTACATCCTCTAAATAACTCAAGCATTATTCTATTGTGCACTATATTTATATAAGGAACTACTATTTTTTCTGGGAAAAAGCACTCATCTAAATTCTTTATTATTCTCTTTTGAATTTTTTTAGGTATATCATCTTTTGATGGAGTAACACTTTTTACTGTATTATCCTCATTGTATTCAACCTCATATAAAGAAGGAATATATATCCCATCTACATTTTTAGCTAAATCATATAAGAATTCTTCTCTAGATTTATCTGTATTCTTCCACATCTTATATCTATCTACTACTTCTAATAAAACTTCTTCTCCTTCTCCAAGAGAAACAATATCAACAAAATCTGCTAAAGGTTCACTATTATAAGCACACGGTCCTCCAACTAATATAAAAGGATCATTTCTTTTTCTGTCTTTAGCTAAAATTTCAACCTTAGCTAAATCTAATATATTTAATATATTTGTATAAGAAAGCTCATATTGTAGCGTAAATGCTAGAAAATCAAAGTTAGTAATACTTTCTCTTGATTCCAATCCAAACATTGGAATGTTATTTTCTCTCATTTTTTCTTCCATATCAATACCTGGAGAAAATATTCTTTCACATAAAATATCTTCTCTCTCATTTAAAACTCCATATAATATTTGAAGTCCTAAATGACTCATTCCCACTTCATATACATCTGGAAAAGAAAAACCAAATCTAATTAAATCTTCATTTGATGTATCCTTATGATAAGCATTTATTTCATTTCCTAGATATCTTGCAGGCTTTTCAACCTTCATTAAAATATCATTCAAGTTCACCTTTTTGGTCATATATTTTCAATACCTCCGTCACTTTTTTGTGTAATACATTTGAATATTCTTTAAAGTCTACGTTATATTCCAAGACTGTTTTAAGCTGATTTGTATATCTCTGACTGTTATATATATTTAATTTTGTCCCAAAAGCCAATAAGACAATTATACATGAAATTACAAACTGTATCAAAAGTTTATTAACTCTATTTGTATTTTTGTTAAATCCTGTTTTTTTAAACCTATTTCTTCTTAAATTTCTTTTAAACTTATTTTTCCTAATCATAAATAACCCCTCCCTAATATACATTAACTTTTTAATTTACCTTCAAATAAATAACTCTGTATCACCTATGTAATAATCTTATATTTAATTATATGAATATTATTCCTATATTATTTTAATAATTAACTTATATAGTAAATTTTAATCTAGAATTTATACAAAATCTAAAAATTCAGTCAAAGTAAGTTTTACTTTATCCATATTTTATGATTAAATTAATATTGTACGGGTATATAGTCAATATAATAAATTTGGGAGGTATTTTATAAATGGAATCATTTAAAATAAAAAATAACATTCATTGGACAGGAGTATTAGACCCAGGTCTTGAAGTCTTCGATATTATAATGAAGACAGAGTTTGGAAGCACTTATAATTCATACTTTATAGATGACGAGAAAAAAGTATTGATAGATACTGTTAAAGCAAATTTTAAAGATGAATATCTTGAAAAATTATCTAAATTGACTGATATTAAAGACATAGATTACGTAATAATAAATCACACTGAACCAGATCACTCTGGATCTTTAAAGTACATACTAGAGATAAATCCTAATATAGAAGTCTACTGTACTAAGGCTGCTAGTATATTCTTAAAAGAACAAGTAAATACAGAATTTAAATGTCATGTTATAAAAGACGGAGAAGAACTTGACATCGGAAGCAAGAAATTGAAGTTTGTAACAGCACCATTCCTTCACTGGTCTGACACTATGTTTGTATACAGTGAATCAGATAAAGTATTATTCTCATGTGATGCTTTTGGTTCTCACTATGCAAGTGTAGACCCTAAGATTGTTCATACTGATGATTACAAGAAATCATTAAAACATTATTATGACTGTATAGTAAAACCTTTTGCAAAGCATGCTCTAAGTGCTATAAATAAAGTTAAAAATTTTGAAATAGATACAATATTAACTTCTCATGGTCCTATATTATCTGAAGATATAAGCTACAATATACAAAAATATACTGAGTGGTCTACTGAGGTAGTTGAAACTTCAAATCAAAAGAAAGTAGCCCTACTTTACCTATCAGCTTATAGAAATACTGTTTTAATGGCTGAAAAAATAAAAGAAGGACTAGAGTCTGAAGGAGTTGCAGTAGAGTTTTTAGATATAGAAAAAGAAAGCTTAGAGACTATTCATGATACTATAAATATGTCTAAAGGACTTTTACTAGGATCTCCTACTATAAACAAATCTATGGTTAAACCTATGTGGGATGCTTTATCAATAATAGATCCTATGGCTAATATGGGTAAAATATCTGGAGTATTTGGTTCATTCGGATGGAGTGGAGAAGGAATTAAGATGGCAGAGTCTATGCTTAAGATAATGGGCTTTAAGATGCCTGTTGAGTCTATAACAAAGAAATTCTCACCATCTGATGAAACTTTAAATCAATGTGTAGAATTCGGTAAAGAATTTGCAAAGCATATATAATTAAAAAAGTCCGTAAATCATTTTGATTTACGGATTTTTATTATCTTCTTTTCCTCTTAATTTCATTAGATTTTTTAACTTTTAGTATTGTTGTAGGAGGTTGTTTTTTTATCCATTTTAAATACTTACTAACCTTTTCATCATTTTTAAGTAGTTGAATAGTGTATAACCTTTGAGCAAGTTCTTTATTAGTATAAAGAGCATGTATTTGTTTATGACATATTATGCATAAATTAGCTGTTGGCATAAATTTTCCACCTTCTTCTCTAGGTGTTAGATGATGTTGTGTGGTTTCAACTCCTTCTCGCTCACATAATTCACAAACTACATTTTTAGATATCATAAATATATTATTCCCTTCTATATATTTATCTTAATATATAATATAGTTTGCATTTAATAGTAGTTTTTATTCTTAATACTAAATCAAAAGCATTTTTTATATTTCTAACTTATCATTTATTTTAATCCCTGCCTAAGTGCATCATTATCCAATATGTATATTGATCTATTGATTTCTTTAATAGCTTTTTTGTATCCTTCTCTACAATTTTTCAAATCTACCGGTTCTCTAGTAACCCTATTCCAAGCTCTGCTATTTTCAAAAACCCCATCTCTAGACATTTCAAATATTATATTATCTTGAATAAATGAGCCTTTTATCATATATGTTTGAGATGCAACAAACCCAGATGTACTATTAACTATATCTTTTCCAAAGGTAAATGGATTTTTATTTTCAATACCCATTAGATTCAATATAGTTGGCATAAAATCAATTTGACCCCCAACTGTTTCAATCGTTTGGTTAACATTCTCACCAGGAATATTAATTATTAATGGCACTTTCATCATTTCATCAAAATCATAGTCATATCCTAAGAAATCCCTTACATTTTTATTTATTTTTTCATCCTTACTACTTAATCCAAAGTGGTCTCCGTAAATTACAATAATTGAATTTTTATAAAGATTATTATCTTTTAAATAACTAATGAACTCGCCAATAGCTTTATCTGTATAATGCACGGCTTGTAGATAATCTCCAAATAAATTACCTTTCTCTTCTTCTTTTAGCTCAATCACATTCTCTTTTAATGGGATTTTATATGGATTATGGGATGTAAGAGTAACTAAGAAGCTATAAAATGGCTTATCTACTTTCCTCATATAATCAATAGACTGTTTAAAAAACGACTTATCTCCTAATCCAAACCCTATATTTTCTTCTATTTTATAGTCTTTTTCACTGATGAAAGTCTCAAATCCCTGTCCAGGATATGCTGTATCTCTATTCCAAAATTCTTTTTTATAGCCATGGAATGCTATGGTTTTATACCCTTTATCTCTCAGTATCCACGGTAAACCATAAAAATGGTTATCTTTATAAATATCATATGCTTGACCATTCATAGGAGCATATAAAGAGTTTTGACTAACAAATTCAGCATCAGATGTATTACCTTTTCCAAGCTGCTGATAATAATTATTAAAATAGATACTATCTTTCTTTATTAATTTATTTAAATTAGGAGTAAGCTCTTGCCCATCATAATATCTATTAACAACCATATTTTGTAATGACTCTACTTGAATTACTATAAGATTTCTATCTTTTGCTATACCATACAATTTAGCATTCTCGGTTGTATTTTGATCTAAATTTATAATTATATTATTTATCATATCAATATTCTTTCTAGCTATAACTGAATACATGTCTTTAATGTGATATGTAAAAAACTCTTCATTATTTATTACTTTAACCAAATCATTGTTAAATGGATTAAATAATACCATGCTAATACAAATTATACTTATCAGTGATACTTTATACTTTAATTTTTTATTTTTTATTAAATCCTTATAATTACGATTATTGCTTTTGTTCAAATAATAAATAACTAATATATCTAAAAATAGCAGACATTCTTTAAAGCCTACTAACATTTTAATAGTTTCTAATACATCAACTAGTTGACTTGCCTGACTAACTATATTAAATGATAAGCTTTGATTAAAATATTTAAAGTAAATAACATCTACAAACATGAACAAAGAAATAAATATATACACTCCAAAAAAACATTTTTTTCTTTGTGATAGAAAGGTATATATTAATCCTATATATATAACACTTAATAAAGTAATAAACTCAAAATTTGTTTTAATTCCCATAATATGATAATATAAACTCATTTTTAATATAAATACAAAAATAATCAAACTAAAATTATAGTTTTTCATATTTTTAAGCATACTTAATCCTCCTTTTCTAAAAATCATCATCTCTATATTTTAAAAATATTATTACTCATAATCATAATTCAGAATATGTGTGTGCTATTAACATTATTACTTTATATCAAGGGATATTCTATTTTTTATAGTGTTTTACTGAATTTCTATAAACGTAAAAAAATCCGTAAATCATTTAGATTTACGGATTCTCTTTATCCTCTTAAAATTATAATTGTTCAACACACGCATGCATTTTGTTGACATTATTTATTTTTGTATGTAGTACCCTCTTTTGAAGATTTGAAAGTCTTTTTTAATACAGTAAATATAATTGCTGTAATAATCATATTCCCCATAACGTATCCCAATGATCTAGCAATAACATTAGCATCCGATCTATTGATTATAGTCAATAAATTAATAAAACCTTTTACCAAATTCGTTGATGTTACCAACAAACATAAACCTAATGAAAACATGGTAACTATTTGTTTTGTTTTTTTCAAGATATATCATCCCTCCTTAAAAACTAAATTTGTTTTAAAAAGAGATTATATAATAATATGTAATATTTTTCAACATTATACAACATTTGTAATTCAAATATTAAAAAACGACTTCTCTCCAACATAAAATTCGCTTACTAAATCATCTAAAACATCACTTAATATTTTCATATTACTTTTTAAATACATCTTCTTAATCTATATATTTTTTTAAATAATTTATTAAATCTTCTACACTATCTGCAATATAATCTAAAGACGAATATATCATAGGATTCAATTTTTCATTTATAAAAGCTGCTCGTTTATCTGTATGAAGCCCTACCAAAATTCTATCATTTTTAATAAATTCTTTATGTGCATGTGCAATGCCTAAGGCTACAGCTGCCCCTTCATCTGGAATTCTACCATCTAATACAAATAAAAATATATCAGATTCAAATATATTAGCTTTATCTATGTTGAATATTTCTTTTGCTCTTTCTTCTGTTTTCATACTTATATATGGTTCTTTATTTACCTTATCTCCATCTCTCTGTGGTAAAAACACTTTGAAACCTATATCTTCAATTTTATTTGTTAGATTAATATTAAAATCTAATTCTGCACTACAAAATAATGGTGCTGCAAAGTAAAGTAACATTTTAATTCAATTCCTTTCTTAGATATATTTGATTTTCTATTTTATAACTTTAACTATATTTCTATATTGTACTTTAAACGCAAAATATAGATACCAAAATAACGATAATACTACGATATTTTGAATATTACCTAACATCTTCATAGCCATATTTCTTAGTTTTAGTAGTTGTTGTTAATATTATATTATTTTCAAAAGCAAAATTTATCCTCTTAAAGTTGCAATCATTCTACTTGGTTTTAATATCAAATCAAAAGCATCTTCTATGCTCTTGCACACAATGTCTGCTTTCATTAAAGATTTTGCAGAACACCCTTCTACTCCCATTACTATAACTGATATGCTACAAGCTTCAAACATTTGTCCATCATTAAAACCATTTCCAATACAGATACAATTTTCAGCTCCAAGTTTTTCTACTATTTCTCTTTTGTTTTGTGCTGCATTTGAATTATCAAATATCTGTATTTGAACAGGCATATCGGCGCATTGATTTCTTACATTTCCATGAGTATCGGCAGTTACTATATGTACTTTTATTTCTTCTTTATTAATGACTTCTATTTTATCTTTTACAGAAGATATCACTTCACCGTCACAAGCTATGGTTCCATTATAGTCTAGTAAAAGATTCTCAATTTTTATAATTCCTCTTCCTGGTATGTTAATTTCCATTATAAATATCTCCTTATTATAGTTTATTTTTCTTTTTGTGATGGTTTCATATACTTATATTTCCAACGTCTATGACTCTTATCATCAGTTGAACTTATTTCAGTAGTAATTCTTAATTCAACATCACTCAACTCATTTTCTTTCTTGTAATCCTTAAAGGATTGCTCTACCATTTCAAGTGTTCTTCCCTTTTCTGGAACTTCTATATCTTTAAATCCATGATCTGAGCTTTCGTAATTATAAACATGTACTACAAAGATTGGTTTGTTAATACTGCTTAAATATTTATCTTCATTTTTCACCCCTTCTATTGTCTAAATTTCAACTTTTTAACTATACATAATGCTCCTCTTAAGTATAATAAATATAAAATTTATAACATTAATAACTTACATTTCTTTTTAGGTATATCTTACCATCAAACTTAATAACATAACACTATTTTGTATAAATATTGGTTTTATTGAAGGAATTTACAATAACTTAGATAATTATTAATAGTTGTAATATATAATTCTTATGATATTCTTAAAGGCTATTATATCGGAGGTTACTATGAATAAAATTAAAATATGTAACTCAATTGCACCCATTATATTAGTAATATTCCTACTATTAATGGGAAAATTTTTATTATTAAAACTCAATGTCATAAACAAAATTGAAAGTATGAATATCTTGACACGAATACAAGATCAAAATAAATATGGTTACATGGACGCTAAAAGAAAAATAGTTATAGAACCTATTTATGATGATGCTGATGTTACTTTTCGAGAAGATCTAGCATCAGTAAAATTAAATGATAAGTGGGGTTTTATAAATAAAACAGGTGACTTAGTTATAAATAATATATATGATGATACTAAATCGTTTAATGAAGGGTTATCAGCAGTAGAAATAAACGGAAAATGGGGAGTTATCAATACAAATGGTAAGCTAATTATAGAAGCTAAATATGATGATGTAGATTGGTTTGATGAAGGGTTAGCAAGAGTAGAAGTAAATGATAAATCTGGTTTTATAGATACAGCAGGTACACTAGTTACCAAACTATACGATGATACAAAATGGTTTAGTAATGGATTAGCAGCAATAAAACTAAATGATAAGTGGGGCTTTATAGATAAAACAGATACAATGATTATAGAACCTAAATATGACTCTGTAGATTTCTTCCACAATGGTAAAACTCATGTTACTATAAATGGAAAATCTAAAATAATAGATAAATCAGGTAAAGTAAAAAAATCAGCTTGGGTATTAGAATTTATAGATGATCTTCTATAGCTACAAACTAAAAAAAAAGATGTACACAAAATAGCTACTTTATTAGTGTTATTTTGGTATACATCTTTTTAAAAAATATTTAACTATATACTTAACATTTATATTTTAACTACACCCTGTCGTCGTGCCACAATTCCTACAAATAAAACAAGTACCATTTGGTATAATGCTCGTGCTTGAACAGTTTGAGCATGTTACTTTCTTGTATTCTGTTGAGTTTTTCTTCTCATCTATTTCTACAGAAGTTTGTTTATTATTTTCTTTTAATGCCTTAGCATATTCTAAAAGTTCATTATATGTCATATCTTCTAACTTCTCACTTTTAACACGCTTTGATTGATTAAGTGGTTGACTGACTTTGGAACCATCTCTGTACAAAGAAATACATTTCACACCTAATTCAAATGCATTCTTATATACATTTTTAAAATCATCTACAGTAGCTTCATTAGGAAGGTTAACAGTTTTACTTATTGCTCCTGATACAAATGGTGTCAAAGCTGCTACCATCTTTACATGACCCATTGGTGATATGAACCTTTTTCCACTTCCACATTTATTAGCTGTATCAAATATAGGAAGATGCTTTTCTTTTATATGAGGCGCTCCCTCTATTTTTCCATCCATTATTTTTTTATACTCATATCCATTTTCATTTATAGTTTCTTTTTTCATTACATAATTAACTATATCTTCTATCTGTTGTTTAGTATACCCCAGTTTTTCAAGTGTTGTAGGAATGTATGGATTTATAATTTCCATATATCCTCCCCCTACTAATTTTTTATATACTACATGTGCAAAGAATGGCTCTATTGAAGTAGTGGAACAATCCATGGCAAGAGATATAGTCCCAGTTGGAGCAATAACACTCACTTGAGCATTTCTATATCCATATTCCCCCCCACCTTCAACTGCCTTTTGCCATACATCTTTTAGAGTATTACTTAAATTCTCTTGTTTTTCATCTATTAATATTTCATGACTTACCTTAATTGGAGTATATCCTAAACCTTCATAATAAGAATCAATTGTTCCAGCAGCTATAGCATGATTTTTTATAACTTTTAACATATCTTTTTTATTAATTTCATACTTAGAAAAACTTCCTACTTCTTTTGCCATTAATGATGATACATAATAAGATTGACCTGTCATAATTCCAACTAAAGAAGCTGCTATGCTCCTTGCTTTATCCGAATCATAAGCATGTCCCATCATAATATGAAGAGAACCTGTATTTGCAATTCCAAGTCCTGTAGTTCTAAATAAATGTGATCTTCTTGCAATATCTTCCGTTGGAAATTGACCCCAGTGAATAGTTGATTCAAGAACTAATTGAATAAGACTTATTGCATGTAAATATCCATCTATATCGAATTTATTAGTTTTTGAATCATAAAATTTCACTATATTTATACTAGCCAAGTTACATGCAGTATCATCTAAAAAGTGATATTCACTACAAGGATTTGATCCTTTTATTTCTTCCTTTTCACCATTTTCTCCTAACGGACATGTATTCCAATCATTTATTATATCGTGAAATTGAATCGCTGGATCTGCACATCTCCATGATGAATAATTTATTTCATCCCACAAATCTTTTGCACTTATTACTTTATTTACCTTTGAATCTACTCTACCCTTTAACTCCCAAGACTCATCGTTGTCTTTTCCTATCATTTTTTTCATCAACTTGTTTGTAATTCTAATGGAGTTATTTGAATTTTGACCTGATACAGTTGAATATGCTTCTGAATTAAAATCAGTATCATACCCCATTTTTCCAAGTGCTAATACCTTGTCTTCTTCTTTTGATTTCCATCTTATAAAATCTATAATTTCAGGATGATCTCCATCCATGATTACCATTTTAGCCGCTCTTCTTGTTGTTCCACCGGACTTTATTGCTCCTGCATTAGCATCAAATACCTTAAGAAAACTCATAATCCCAGATGATGTTCCCCCTCCAGATAAAAGTTCACCTTCTGCACGAATACTACTAAAATTACTTCCTGTCCCCGATCCATGTTTAAAAAGTCTTGTTTCAGTTACTATTTGATCCGTTATAGATTTATCTCCAAGTAATTTATCCTCTATATTAAGTATAAAGCAAGCACTACCTTGTGTTCTTGTATATGCATCCTTAGATTTTACTACCTTCTCCTTTTCTGTATCATAATAAAAATGACCTTCTGATTCCTTATCTATTCCATAACTTAACTTAAGTCCAGTATTGAACCACTGCGGAGAATTTGGTGCAAACATCTGATTTATAAGCATATAAGAAACTTCATCATAGAATACGTTCTTATTGTTAGCATCTATTAGACCTTCATCTAAAGCACTTTCAGTCCAGAAATTTACCATTCTATGAACAACTTCTTTTAAAGATTTTTCATAACCATATTCATTAGTCACACAAGTTTTTCTAAAATACTTACTAGCAATAATATCACAAGCATTTTGGCTATAAAATACAGGAAACTCTAAGTTTTCTTCTTGAAATAATATATTGTTGGTTTTGTAATCAAACATTTTTACCTCAACTGTTTTCCAATCAAATAAATCATATACAGTTAAATTTTTATTTTTTTCTAACGCTTTTGTATAATATCTTTTAATTAAATTTTTTATATTCATAAATTCAGCTCCTACTTAAAATAATGATTCCTTTAAACTATATACCAATATAAAATAAAGCTAAACACTTTTCCGCATTATATTGTGTTTATTTTTATATTTTTTTACTTAAAACACAATATATAGTATTTACCTTCATAGAATTTTTAAACATTAGTTCATATTTAAAACTAAAAATATGCCTACAAAAATATCTTTAATTTTAAGATGTTTTCATAGACATATCTTTTTAGTTTTTGTTGAATTTAGTTTTTCAAATACTCTATTTTGACTTATTTAATCTTATTTTTAAATTTTCATCTATTATATCACTCGATTGCTTAGTTTTATAGTTAAAACATTTATCAAACTCTTGTTTCTCAGAATCATTAAACCAATAATATATATTACCTTTTTGATCATATAAAAATTTTTTACAAAAATGGTCAAACTGTGTATATTTATATAGTTTTTCACCATCAAATTTATAAATATATGTAGTAGCTTGAATATCTGTACCTGTTTCTGTTATATAGATATCTACATCTTCATCTTGATTGTCAAAATCAGTTACACAAACATATAATCCATCATTCCACGAACTATCAAAAACTATTTCACTGTTTTTTACTTTAAGAACAATTCTTGTAGGAAAATTCCCTCCCTGCATTTCTAATTCTTCCTTAGAAATATATAATGTTTCTTTTTGTGTATTTTTATTAAGTGAAATATTAACTGTTCCACCCTCACTATAATTTCTATTATCTTTAGAGTTTTTTATTATTGAGCTTTTTTTCTCAATAGCAATAATATTTTTAATATTTTCCTTGTCAATATTATTTAGCTTTTTTTCAACATCTTTACTTAATGGTTTATACCACGAGAACTGTGAAAAATATTCACTAACCTCTTCTGTTGAAAATATATAGCCATGCTTTGCATAGATTGAGTTTCTTAAAATTGCTAATTCTTTTGAGTCTAATTTATTTAATTCTATAACATCAAACAATTGATTTAGATTAAAGTTCAAATTTTTTAATGAAAGACTTATATCAATTTCTTCTTCACTTTCTTTATTAGTAATATTTTCATGTAATTTAGAAGAATCACTTTCTATTTCTAAATCAGTAGTACTTATGTTTTTACTTTCATTATCTTCCTCTACACAACCACCCAGTATTATGCATATTGAGAAAAATAAAATAAATAAATTAACTTTAATTTTCATAAATTTCCTACCTTCACTTTAATAATGTTCTAGTTTGTTTTTTTATGACTTATGTTAAAAGATCAATTATAAGCTCTCTGAAAGAATCATATAATTTATTAGAATACTGCTCTAAATTGTTTCTATCTTTCCATTGGTCATAATCTAAATTGAAAAGATTTTCGTGATTAAACCACACTATTGCATAATCTTCATCCTCATTTTTTTGTGTTATATCAAAACATATTGGTCCATAACCACCTTCATACTCTCCAAAGGGAATATATCCTGCTTCTATTAATAACCTCCATGCAAAAAGATTACTTTCAATATTCATCAATGGATTGTCAAAAGGAATCTCCGGTAGAGTAACTTCAAAAGAACCATTATTAAACTCACCCATTAAAAAACAATATCCCATTAAATATGCTTTAAATAATTTAGGTAATTTTATAGAATATTTTTTTTCTAAATAATTAATATCATTCTCTGTAATATTAGATGGGATCATGCTCCAGCAAACATATCCTTCATTATCAACTTCTCCAACCATCATTTCAGCTGGTACTCCCCCATCTTCTTCTGATAAGTTAGAATTTATCTTTGCTTCTAATTTTAAGTATTCTTTTGATATTTTTCTAAAATAATTATCAAAATGTTTTCTAATAAATTCAATATCTTGTTTTAAAGTCATTGAGTTTAATTGTTTTTGCATACTTTTATAACCTCTTCTCTATTATTTCAAGTATTCTTCCTTTTCATTGCACTTCTATATCTTTAAATCCATTATCTGAGCTTTCGTAATTATAAACATTTATTACAAAAATCAATTCGTTAATACTATTTATATATTTATATATTTATTTTTATTTATCTTATAAATTAGTGAGCATATCAATAATGAACAAATTAAAACTATTATTAAAGCTTTTCTTGTTTTATTAAAACATTAACAAAGTAGCGTTATTTTAATGTATATTATTTGCGTCTAAATACAAAACAACTACTATATTAGCATTATTTTTGTATACATATTTGATTACATACTCTAATTTATATTTTTTTATTAGTCTTAATTCTATCTAATATTCTAGCCTCTATACCTTCGTTCATTTCAACAGGCATATATTTTGTATTGTAATACTCTATCTCATCAATTACATCTATATCAAGTTCCAAAAGAGCCTTTTTCATACCCTCAACAGTATATCCTATACATTCTTTAATCTTACCTTTACAAGTACCTACAACTATGGCTTTTTTATTTGATGATAGTCTACTTTTCCATCTTCCTTCACTATAATCATTAAGACAAAATGTTCTATCAAGTAATGCCTTCATTTGAGCCGTCATATTGTAATTATAAGACGGAGAAGCTAGTATATAGCCATCGGATAATTTCATATTTTCTATTATTTTTGATATATCATCATTTATATTACATTCACCTGTTTTTATACAATACTCACATCCAGAACAAGTTGATATATTCTCACTACTAAGCATGTACTTTTCAACATCAATCTCTTTTTCTTTAAGAGCTTTTATAATATAATCAGTTATTAATTCTGTATTTTTCCCTTTTCTAGAACTTCCTACAATAGCAATCCACTTTTCAGCCATATATTGACGCCTCCAAAATATTAATTACTCACTTCTTCTATTATCTTTTGAAATTTCTTTGGAGTACCTATTTCTTGAGTTATGAATTCTCCTTTATAAAATAATGAATATATAGTAAATGGTGATGGATTTTTAATAGCTTTATCTTTGCTATCTATAAGTACCTTTTCATAAATATATCCTTGTTCCTGTGCAATTTTAGATTGCAAATCTATATAGTAGTTCATATATGGACATTGATTAGAATAATAAACTTTAAATCCACCATTGTCTTCACAAATAGCATTTCTAGCACTTTCTAAGAATTTAGGTACTGTATCTTTACTATTTAATTTTAAGTACAAAAGTTCAAAATATGGTTTTGCAGTATCACATTTTTCAAAGCCATGTTTTAAAAAGAATTTTTTATCTGACATATAAGGTCTTTTCTTATCTCCGCATAAAACAACAATTCCATCTTTTCCTTTTTTCTTACTATCTTCAATACATTTTTCTAGTAATTCTTTACCATATCCACTACCTTTATATTTACCAGATACCCAAAAACAATTTATAACCATATAATTAGGAGCATTAATGGGAAGATAAGCTATTTCAGAAGGTGCGTATTCAATAAATACTTTAGCTCTTTCATTTAACTTTGTAAATACATACCCATCTTCAAGTTGCTTTTTAAGCCACTGCTTTTTTGCTTTATATCCTTCTGTACTTTTTTTATCAGAAAAAGCGCAGCAAATATGCTCACTTTCTATATTGTCTTTTGTTAACGTTATAAAATCCATTTACCCAGTCCTCCTGCTTAATTCAATATTTTTAAATTATTCCATCGAGGCAAAACTTTTTATTTTATACAGTAAAAGATCGACTTCCTCTATACTTGTTCTGTAATTTGAAAAACATGCCCTTATGCAATGTTCTCCCATAAGATTTGCAGATGATAAGAAAAATTCTTCTTCTATTTCTATTAAAAAAGATTCGTTCATAGTTGCTCCTTCATCAAATAAAAAACAAACAGCGCTTGTTTGAGGCTTATGTAATAGCCTTACCCCATCGATTTTTTCAATCTCCTCGGCAAAATAAGTTGCCATATCCATATTAGAATCCACGACCTGTGAAAGCTTCTTAATTCCATACGTCTTCATTGCAAACCACGTCTTTATTGCTCTTGAAGTTCTAGTTGACTGTATTCCATAATCCAGATAATTTATAGGTGCATTTTCATCAAATTCAGTTACTCCTGTCCTATATGCATTGTATAAATGTCTTTTATCTTTTACAAGCACGCATCCAGCCTCTGTTGGAACAAAGAACCACTTATGAGGGTCAACAGAAATCGAATCCGCCTTTTCTATTCCTTTTAGAATCTCTCCACCTCGTTTTGATAGTATTGCGCCTCCACCATAAGCTCCGTCTACATGAAGCCACATTCCATATTTCTTAGCAACATCTGAAAGAGCATCTATATCATCAATAGCTCCTGAAAGAGATGTTCCAGCCTGAGCTATTATGCAGAATGGCTTTAGTCCTTGTTTAATATCATTTTCTATCTCTTTTTCTAGATTATCTATATCGATCTTGAAGAACTCATCTACCTTCACTTTTTTAAGCATGTTCTTTCCAAATCCCAAAACCCCTACAGCCTTATCTATTGAGGAATGCGCTTTTTTAGAAGTATAAATAGTAAGTGGATTTGAAATGTTTTGAATTCCATTTTCAGTACTCCCAGGCAAAAACGCCTCTCTTGCAGCTCCTAGAGCAGTAAGAGTTGAAACACTTCCACCGCTTACAAGTATTCCTCCCGATTCTTTTTTATATCCAAAAAGCTGTCCCATCCAGCCTATAATCATTTCTTCTATTATTGTTGCTGCAGGACCAGCCTTAAAATTAAATGGAGCCTGACTTATTCCTACATTTGCAATTTCTCCCAAAATACCTGCCTGCGAAGGGCTCGTTATTATCCATGAAAGAAATTTTGAACTTCCAACTTTTGTTGAATTTGGAACAACTTTTTCTTTAAACTCATCTATTATATTCATTGCATCACAACCTTCCATTGGAAGCGTTTCAAACAAAAGTTCCTCCATATCATTCCTTGAAGCCTTTGGTACAACCCTTCCAACAGATATATCACGTTGATATTCCTTTATTACATCAGATAGCTGGTCTAAATATTCATCAAATCTTTCAAGCTTTAACATATTGCCACCTCCGCCATATTTTTAAATTATACACCTATTTCCATTTTATCATTAATATTCTTTTTTAAGTATAGACATTATATAATTAAAACGCTCTATTAAAACATCGTTATATTATCGATATTTTAATAGAGCGTTTTTCACGATACTAATTTATTTATCAATCTTATAATAAATCAACTTATTCATTGTAACTATCTCCCGATCTTACAGGTAAATCTTTTAGAATTCTCATAAAGTAACAACTTATAAAAGGTATTAAAAATAAATCTAAGGCAGTTATAATATAAGATGATATTTCTATCATATCTCCACCTGCATTCAGATTTTTATAGTCACTAATTGCTCCAACTACAATAGGTGCTATTCTAAGACTTGATACAATAAACATAAACATAACTTGTTTATAATATTTTTTAATTACAATTCCATTTAAAGACATGTATGATTTGTCTGTATCAATTATACTTGCTATATAAGTTATTAAATATATTCTAGATATACTGAATATACATACTATCCCTAAAACTATACTCAAAACAACTTTATAATTAAATTCTAAACTACTAGTTATAAAAAAATACCCAATTCCTATAAATATAATCACAGGTATTTCTAAAACCAAACTTGCTCCAAAATATCTTCCTATTTTATCTTTCGCAAACTCCCATCCAGTATCAAAATCTATATTTTCTCCATTGTAAGACATATATGCCTTGTAATTTAAAGCTATCAATGCTCTATATCCTAAAACTATATTTGCTATTAATACAATCAATGCTACAATTGGATTTTGTATTAATTCTTTTAATAAAGCGAATGTAAGTACAATAAGGCTATATTTAATATAAACATTAAATCCATTTTTATACTCTTTATATGAATCCTTTAAAAGTTCAGTAATACCATAAGATTCTTCACTATTATCACTAAGTTCTACATTATCATAATAATTCATTACCACATTTGAAATTTCTTCATTATTCAAGAATTTTTTAATAGGTATAAAATCACTTTCTTTTCTAATCATCTTTATTTTCATTCCATATGAAGGAATAAATCCTCTTATATCTTCTCCATATTGAAAACTTATATTTTCAATTTCATCCCAATTATAAATTTTGGTAGGCTTTTTTTTGTATACGCTGTATACCTTTATACCCTCTTGATCTATTCCTATTTTAATATTTTTTAAAAAACATAACCACAGTATTGTAAGTTCAATACCACATATAATTATCGTTCTAAGTATTCCAATATTATGATTTTGACTAGCTCTATTATAATCCATTTTTTCAATAAGATCATTTTCTAAAATATCAAAACTTCCCTGTTCTGTACTAACCCCATACTCTTGTACTACGTTTGTATCTTCTATATTATCTTTTATAGATATATATGTTAGAGTACTTGCTGCTAATAAAAATATTAATACAAATATAATCGTTTTTTTCTTATCTATTATATATATATTCTCCATTCTTTACACCCCCAAAGAATTCTTCATTCATATATTATTTACTCTTTTAAAATACATCCTTTCACTTTTTATTGTATCTATTTTATCCCCAGTATTGGCATTAAAAATGTATGTATATATTTCTTCATTCAATTCAATAAAAACCCTATATTCTAGCTCTTCATCTGTGTTTTTTACTAGTATGACATTGATTACATTACCTTTAGTTAATTTAGATACTATATCTTTTTTTGCAACTTTAGGTTTCTCTATATTTACCACTTTGTAATTTAAAGGATCTGATATACGTAAGTCACTAAGAGATCCATAACAATTCATTTCTATTTGAATTTGGTGACTCTCATCATATACATCATCTACTTTTCTTATAAATTTATAGTTTATTTCATCTAGATTTCCTTCATCAAACCTTTTTTTCTTTTCATAGCATACATAATCTTTTGGTACAAAAATATCCTTAATTTCTATAGCTTTCTGCTCTAAATTTTCCTCTGACACAACAGCTGTTACTAGCTGACTGCTTCTATACATACTAAAAGAGCCATCTTCTTTTCCTACGCTTATATTATATGAATTTTTATCTTTGCCATCTTCCCATTCATTATAAAATTCATATGTGTTTTCTCTCGATTTTTTATCCTCTATTATTACAGGTTTTTCCTTAAATATTTTTTGTAATACCTCAGTCGTTAGTTCTTTTGCTTCTTGTAAACTTACTCTATTCTTTTCTTTTTTCGCTTCAATATTTTCTGTACCTTCAGATTCTCTCACCTTATATTTTCTTAATTTACTATACTCTTTCTTCATAGAAATTTTATTAGCCTGTGTTATAAATTCCTTATATTCTTTTTTGAGTTTACCATAGTCTTTATTTAATCTCATATCATTATCATCTAATACTTTGTAATAAGCTTTTATCAACTCTTTATTATATTTATGTACAGTTTTTAAGTATTGTTCATCCTCTTTAGTTAAATTCTTCTTATCTTTTATATCTCTAATATTCCAATTTATAATCTCTAACTCAAACCAATCAAAAGCACCATATTTTATATTGTATATATCTCTTATTTCTCTATCTTCTCTAGCCAAAGCTCCAATATAATTGGTGTGTATCTTATACTCTTTTTCGGAATTTTCTTGCATATATATATTGAATATAACTTCATTCATATTCTCTAATTCAGTTATAGCTTTTTTTAAATTCCTATCCACACTTTCATAAACATATTTATTTGAATTACGATTTAACATAAATAAATTAATCGATATAATCAACAATACTACACTAATAATTTGAAGAAATACCTTATTCGAAAATAACTTGTTCATTATAATTCCCCCCTCACAGACCTTCTTCATTATAACTTTTTTTATAGCATTTGTAAATTTTTTCCTGATCTTCATGTAAAAAGCCCATAACATCTTGTACCTCTCATTTAACTCAGAGTAGAAGATGCTATGAGCTTAAATTAACCTAATGCTACAACTAGAACAATCAATTACATTCATTTGAACTATATTAGTCTATAAAGTTTTAGTAAGCAATAATTTAAATAATAGATATAATATAAATTATCTAAAAGTCAAATCAGGTGCACAAGTTTTACAACTAGGTTTGCCAGGAACATTCCCACTGGATGGATATATACGTTTTTGTTTACACTGTTCTTCCAACATATTACTCAATACTACCTGAACAACCTTAGTTTCGGGAGTTTGAAAATCAGAATGAGCTAAATTTTTAGTTTCTAAAGGATCAGTAGTTAAATTATACATTTCAAGTTCATCAGGATCAGGTATTGTTTTAATACTTTTTATACATAAACAGCATTGTACTCCATTAACCTGAGTTTGTGGACATTGTTGTGTTGTTGTTTCATCCTCACATCCTGGAGAACTCCAAAATTGAGGATTATCGAAGTATCTAGAATATTTCCATACTTCCTCTTGATTGTTCTTTCCTGTTTTTAGTTTTGTAATAACAGTTTCAACATGATTAGGCTGTACAACTGATTCATAAGGAATACCCAAAACACTTTTTTGATTAAGTCCCTTTGTAACATCATCATCTGTCATAAAATATATAGGTTCGTCAGAACGTTCAAAATTTTTATCGTGAACAATCATTGGTGATAAATCTCTTCCTACTAAAGGATGAACCTCTGTATGATTATTTTTCAATTTTTTTTGAGCCACTTTTGGATCTATATTAGCTAGACCAAGTATTGTAGGAAGAATATCAACATGACTTGTTAATAGATCTGTTTGCTCAGCTTCTTTAAACAAAATAGGATTATGAATTATTAAAGGTACATGGATAGATTCTTCATAAGCTTGATACCATTTTTGATACAATCCTCCGTGAGAACCAAGCATTTCTCCATGATCAGATGTAAAAATTACTATAGTATCATTGTAAAAAGATGAATTAACAAGAGCATTTAACACATTAGACATTTCATTATCTACCTGTAACTGTAGTGAATAATAAAGTCTACGATAAAACTGTGTATCCAGAAGGGGTTGAAGTGCTTTAGGATAAACATCTCTATAGCTACTTTGAGCCTTAGGCTTTGTAAAAAGTGATTCTGTTGCAGTAGGAGATTTCGGAATTAATGGAACGGATTTATCAACCTTAAAGTTAAATAAAGGATCTAACCTTGTAATTTCTCCAAAAAGTGCAATATCATGAGGATTTACGAAGGAACATACAATAGCCCATGGCTTATCATCAAAATCCTTTTCCTCAAATTTATCATCATCTAATTTTTTAATTAAATTAACCGTCTGTAAAGAATATATCTCATCCCGTCCGTCTATCCCAATAGCAGCAGAAGATCCAGAATTATGAGGCTCACTCCCAAAAGGTTCTGGACCTACCCAATCGTCAAATCCAAATTCATTAAGACGATTTGCATTAAGATATACTCTTTCTTTTTTTTCTTCTGGTATTCCATTTACACTATTGTAACTAAGAAAAGAATCATGAGTATCTGGAATTAGTATATCAGCCTGAGAAGCATGCCATTTTCCCTTCCAAAACACTTTGTATCCTTCAGTAAGTAGATAATCTCCAATTGTAGGTACTGTGCTTTGATCTAACCAAAACATATCTGCATCAAAATCTCCTTTAGCTACTCCACCAGTTTGACTTACTCCATGTAAGGATGGATATTGTCCAGTATACAACGTCCCTCTACTAGGGGAACATGCAGTACTTCCTGTATAGTGATTATTAAATGTTAATCCATTATTATGTAAAAAATCTTGTGCCTTTAGATGTCTTTTTCGCCAAGCTTTTATTTCTTCATTTTCATATACAGGTGGAAATCTTTCTTCATCTACTATGATAATAAGAAAATTGGGTGTTAACATTACAAAATCCTCCCAAAGTAATATTTGTATCTTTACATTATATTACTTAAGTGCTTAAATTGTGTTAACATCAAAATATTAAAAGATTATTTTTAAAACAAAACCTATCAGTTTGTAGTGAAGGTTATTTTACGTACATATTGCCCGGTAAATTGTATAAGATTTTATCTATAGTTTAAACGTTAAAATCAAAGTGATTTATATAGATAAATTTTTTAATTCTTCAAATATGGTGTGAAGAATTTACTATATTGTTGATCCTTAACTTCATTTATATATTTTTTTGCAACATAATCACTTGCATCCCCACTCATAAACTGTAGTATTGCAGCTACAGTACCATAGTCAGCAGTTCTATCAATATAACTTTTTACAATATCATCAATACATTCTATACTCAAAGACTGTCTAATAGCATAAATGCAATTAAAATCATTAGTTTCAGCAATATAATCTTTAACTAAAGTATCTACTTTTGATTTACTCATATGAGGAATATAAGCCATTATCTTATTTATATTGCCTGTTTTTTAATAATTTCTAAAGCCTTTTGGTCTGCTTCATTCTTTGTTATATTTTTTAATGCAGATGAATCATTCATTATCATATTATTGTTCATATTATTGTTCATATTGTTATTCATATTATAAGTATTATTATTAACATTTCTAAGTTCAATCTGTTTAAGCTGATTATTAAAGTTAAAGTTTATCCCTGTTGTATTACAAAATCTTTTGAGAGGAATATATACCTCCTCATCCATTTGCAATGTTGGCAGTTTATCATCTTTATATTCAACACCATTAACTAATATATTATACTTTGATAACTGTAGTTTATAGTCTTTCGATTCTGCCATTCCATTTGCTCCGCTTAAAAGAATTATTCCACATATAAATCCACAAATAAACAATTTAATTTTTCCCCACATAAAAAAACCTCCCCTATTGATTTAAGTCTAACTTTATAATTCCGACAATTATATCTGAATTTTTCTAAACTTTTATATGTAATTATTATACACGAAATATATGTATTTTTTTGGAATAATATATATTTAATTTCCATATACCTCAAATATATTTCTTACCACTTCATTAAAGATGATTTGAAGGTCTTATAAATTAAATTTTTGCATCTTACATAGCCTATATAGCATGATACATGATTTTAAGTACAAATTGTTTGTTTTCCTTTAATATGAAAGTATAAAAATATAACTTAAAGGAGAATAGCATGAATATAGTCATATTAAATGGAAGCCCAAAATCATCAAATAGTGTCACCGTACAATCAATGCATTATTTAGCTTTAAAAAACAAGACATGTAACTTTGAATACTTAAATATTATAGATTCTGTAAAAAAGGGGAAAGAAGAAATACTAAAAATAGCTGACAAAGTAAATAATTCAGACGGTATTATTTGGAGTTTTCCTGTTTACCATATGCTTATACCAGCTCATATGAAGGAGTTTATTGAAAAAATTGATGAGTATAATCTAGTAGATAAATTTTCTAATAAATATTGTGTTACCTATTCTACCTCTATTCATTATTATGATCACACTGCTCATGATTATATGGAAGGTATTTGTAACGATTTTGATATGAAGTACTTAGGAAGTTTATCTCACGATATGAAGGATCTTATAAAGGAAGAATCTCAAAAAGAACTGGAATTTTTCTTTAATAATTTTATACAGTCTATAAAAACAAACGAACTCACGTCAAAAAGATTTAAGAAAACATCAAGATATAACTATAATTATAAGAATAATGAATCTGAAAAAAAGATTAAAACTACTAAAAGAACTGTAATTGTAACTGATTCAATAAAGGGTTCGAATGTAGATAAAATGATTGTTAAGTATTCAAGTATGATAGATGGCCCTATTAAAGTTGTAAACATCAATGAAGCCAATTTTAAAAATTACTGTATCGGATGTTGCAATTGTAGTACACATAATGAATGTATCTACCATAATACAGATGATTATAGAAAAACGTTAGATTATATATTAGATAACTCAGATATTATTGTGTATGCTTGTGAAATCAAAGATCGCTATTTTTCATCAAGAATGAAACTATTCTTTGATAGAAGCTTTTGTTATACACACATTCCAGTATTTAAAGGTCGTCAAATTGCATATCTTGTTTCAGGACCAGTTAATGAATTAGTATCACTTAATGAGATTATGAAGGCTTATAGTAGTAATGAAACTAATTTAGTTGGAATAGTTTCAGATGAATGCCAAGATAATAATATTTTAAATACTCAAATTGAAAATCTAGTAAGCAAAAGCATTCATTATGCTGAACAGGAGTATATAAAGACACCAATGTTTTTATCAGTGTGTGGATCTAAATTATTTAGTGATGCAATCAAATCAAATTTAGGTACTATTTTTTTAGCTGACTACAATTACTATAAATCAAATAATTTGATAAAAAATGAATCTATAAAAGAAAAATTAAGAAATATTATATTTAGATATATGATGAACAAAAAAGCTTTTCAATCAGAAGTTAAAAAAAATATGTATAAGCATATGATTTCAAAACATAAAAAAGTACTTGAAAAAAAGATGAATAGTCATGAGTAAGGGATTAAGAGTATTTTTTATGGTAAGTGTAGGCTTTATTCCTATGGTTCTTCACTGGTCGATAAGTTCATCTTTAGGTCTTATATTAGGTTCTTTTGTTCTTGTAGCTCTACTCATCAAAGAATCATTTAAAAAAAATATAAGCTTAATGACAAAAACTTTAACACTTTATTTTTTAATTGCAAATGTACTATACTTTATATTTGATATAAATCAAGTTATTATAAATCGACATTTGTATACTTATATCTCACTAGGAACAATGTCTTTATATTCTTTGATTATTAGAAAACCATTTACTATGGACGGTGCAAAAAGTGGTTATAAAAAAGGGTTTGAATCATCCCCTTTATTTATCGAAGTTAATATGCTTATTTCCACTATTTGGTGTGCAACTTACATCATAAGTTCAATTTTAAGATTTATAGGTGATAACCTCCTATTTGTAGTAATTCCAAATATTCTAATAAGCGTTGCTATTGCATGTTCTATTATTATACCTAATTTAATGCCTGATACTTAAAAATTTATAGTAATATAATTTATGATAGTATAAAATAAGTCTATAATAATATAGTAATAATAATCTTAAGGAGATTTATATGAATGTTGATTTAAAATGTTCTGATAACATAAAAGGTATTATAACAGAAATGCTTGAAAATAGAAAAATTAAAATAACAACTGAATCTGACATTGTGATTATTGAAAAAGGTTATGAAATAGAAAATGGAAAGATAGGAATTGTATTTGAATTATCCACTCTAAATAATTTAATTCATTTTCTGGATTCATTTTTAGGTCAACAGGAAAATAAAAAAGTGATTACCGGAAAATACGAAGGTGGATATGAAGTTATTAGTTATAACCAAATTAGTTATTTTGAAGGTATTGGTAATGATGTTTTTTGTATTGTTGATAATAAAAAGTATAAAGTAAAAGAAAAGCTATACGAATTAGAAGAAAAACTAAGAGATCATGGCTTTATAAGAATTAGCAAATCTTTTATCGTTAATATTATAGAAATAGATCAAATCCAGCCATGGTTTAACGGAAAATTACTATTAAAAATGAAAGATACATCCTTAAATATATATGTTACACGTAGATATTTAAAAGAATTTAAAACTTTTTTAGGATTGTAGAGGTTATAAAATGAAAAAAAATACTAAGAGTATAATAATTAATTTGATAATATCAGCCCTTATTGGTTTTATAGTGGGCTTAGTAGAAATTTCTTTGAGGAATTTTACAACAAATGATATTTACATATTACTTGTACATTCTTTAATAGGCTTACTAATAGGATCTGTAATACGCCAAACTTTTATTATTACCTATGGGAAACTTAAAGTATATCAAATATTCATCCTGTCTTCTATATTATTAGGTGTTATATCCATGTTTTCTGCCATAATTGATTGCTTTATATTTAAGAAACCATTATTTAGAACAACAACTATTATTATAATTATTACAGCTGAGTTATTAGGTATGTCATTTACGTTTGCATCCTATAAATATTACAGAAAACTCAATCAAAAATTAGATGAAAAGAAAAAAGAATTATTAGAGCGCTTAGAATAAAAAAGATGTATATGTTAATAATGCAAGTTCCTTAGCATTAATCCCATATACATCTTTTTTCATTTACAATCAACCTAATATTTTAGTTCTCTATTTTCAGATTATATATATCCGAAAACTCTATATTAACCTTCTGTTTCATATAATCTTCTTTTTCCATTGCTAAATTCGAACTTGGATTTGTAGATTCTTCTTCAACAGGTAGTGTTATAACAAACTCACTTCCCTTACCATATTCACTGCTTAAATATATTGTTCCTCCTTGCATCTCTACTAAAGATTTAACTATAGATAGCCCTATACCGCTGCCCTCATGATTTCTTGTAAATGATTTGTCTACCTGCCTAAATCGATCAAAAACCAAATTAATATTTTCCTCTTTTATTCCTATCCCCGTATCCTTTATTACAATCTTAACATTTTCGCCTTCATCAAATATATTAACAAATATACTCCCACCTTCTGGCGTAAACTTCACAGCATTTGATAATAAATTAAGTATAATTCTATCAATGCTCTCTATATGGCAGTTCACTATTTTTTCCTCAACTTCTGTATCAAATTCTATGTATAACCCTTTATTCTCTACATAATCTATAACTGATGATGTAATATCTTCAACTACAGATACTATATTATATTTATCCATGTTTATATCAAAATAACCTGCATCTATTTTAGTAATATCTATTAAATTATTTATTAATCTCAATAATCTATAACCATTCTGTTTTAATGTTTTAAATTTTTTATTCTGTTTAAGTACAAATGATTCAGATGTATTTTCAAAGAGTTGTATTGTACCTAAAATTATTGTTAGAGGAGTTCTTAATTCATGTGATAGATTAGCAAAGAATTCATCCTTTATTTTATCATGTTGTATTTTTTCTCTTAACTTTTTTTCTTCTAAATATACTTTTTCCTTTAACTCTAATATTTTCTTTTTTTCAATTACATTTCTGCATAATACCAATGCATAGTTATTACCTTGTATACACATATTATTTGTAAATATTTCCATATCGATCAATTCACCGTTTTCCATAAAGAATATTTCTTCTGTAACAGGTTCAAAATGTCTACCTTCTTTAGCAGCTTCATATCTTTCTTGTCCTATTTCATCAATATTGAATTTCACAAATTTTTCTACAGGTTTTCCAACTGCATCTTTTTGATTTTTAAGTCCAAAGACATCTGCCGCTTTTTTATTTAAATATTCAAACTTTAATTTTCTATGTACAAAAATTGCATTTGGCGATGTCTCAACAATTTCTTCAAACAAGCAGAGCTTGTCCTCTATTTCTTTAATATAAGCTTTTGTTTTTAAATTTATTATTATTGATAATATATTTAAAACTAGCAATAAAATAACTCCACCTATAACAGTAATGTAATTTAGTTTAATTTCATAACTATAACAGATTAACCCCAATAATACAGCTAAACAATTAATTAAATTAAATACAATAATCTGTATTCTCTCTACTTTCTCTAATTTCATTAAAAAGCCCCCTCAAAGAGATTGTAGACATATTATGTCTATAATTTTGTAAATTCTTCCCTATTACCATTATACATGAAATATATGTATATTATATCAAAATTTATATATATTGGAGATTTATTATATATGCCTATAGTCTTATACACTATATTTCAAGTTCAAAAAAAATGTATACCAAAATATCTATTTTACTAGATTTTTTTGATATACATACTGTTTAATTTTAATAAAAACCAATTTAATTTTTAATATATATTTACATTTCCTGATGAAGTATTTATTATTATTTTATTCTTATCATCTCCAACAGTTCCTTTTAAAGTATTGTTTTCCTGTTTACCTCTTACAACAATAGGAAAATCACATTCTATATTCCCACTAGAACACTCAGCATCTAAATAAAATTTAGCATCATCTGGCAACCCTATATCTACAGTTCCTGATGAAGTCTCCAAATCAATATTATTATCAAATACATTATAATTAACTTCTATTGAACCTGAAGATGAATCCCCTTTTAAATCACCAGTAAAATTATTTAGCTCTATAGTTCCTGAAGACACATCTAAGACTGTATTATTTGTAATTATATTTTCTCCTATTAACGATCCTGAAGAAGCTTCACATTTTAAATTTTTAATGTTTAGATCTTTCAACTTAGTGTTTCCTGAGCTTAAATCTATAGAAAGACTATTCAAGGTTAATTCATTTTGAATATTTATATTACTAGAGGAAGAATCTACATCTATACTTTCTTTATAATTTTTAGGGACAAAAATATCAAGCTTTAAGTCAGAATTAAATATACTATATGAGTTTGGTCTTTTTATAAATATCAAAAGTTCGTTCCCATTTACTTTAGTTTCAAGTTCCGGCTTAAATGTAGAAGTAATATTTCCATATAAATGAGCTTTTACATCTTCTCTATCTTCAGGAATTATATTAACATCACAACTTGAAGTTTCAATAGATATTTGATTTATATTATCTATTTTTTCAATTTTCTCTTGATCTAAATCATTATAAGTTTTTTTATTTTTATATGAAATACTAAAATTATCTTTGAATCCCCCCGTAAACGATATTATACTAATACCTACCCCATAGCATATAACCATTATAATTACTAAGTATGTAACTATTTTTTTTATGTTCATATAATTACCTCCTAATTATTTTTTAATTATATCAATGTTGTATTTCAAATATTTAACAGTACCTTTATATGCAAATTTTACTACATAGATATTCAAAATAAGAAACAGTATACCTAAAGCAGTTGTTCCTATACCCATAAAAGCAGCACCTATAGGATTAACGCTAACATTACCTCCAAAAACAGGTGCAAATATTGAACCAAAGAAAGCTCCTATTCCAGCAACAGTTATTCCTAAAGCTGCCCCAAATAATCCTATCAATACCCCTACCAATCCTATAAAAGGACCTAACACAAAAATTAAATTAAATAAGCCAAGAGCTATTGTGGCAATAACTGCTTTAACTATATTAGTAGGCGTTGGGTTATTTTGTGCATTTTCAATAACAATATGGGCCTTATATGATTTAGCTATTTTTTTAGGATCTCCTAGTTCTTTTGATATTTCATCTTCTAACTTTCCTCTTCCCAAACCTACGCTAAAATGTTCTTCATAGTCATAAAGTATCTCATCTATATCTTCTTTAGGTAATCCGTATAGTTGATTTTTTAAAATATCTATAAACTCTTTTTTATTCATTTAAATCCTCCTCATTTATAATACTATTAACTCCTTTAACAAAATGATTCCACTCATCTATTAATTCATTTTTTATTTTTTTACCCTCATCTGTTATTTTATAATATTTTCTAGGTGGTCCTTCTGTTGATTCTTTAAGATAACTTGTAAAGTAACCTTCTTTTTGAAGTCTTCTCAAAAGAGGATATACTGTTCCTTCAGATATATTTATATATTTTGATATCTTCTCTACTAATTCATATCCATAACAGTCATTTTTACTAAGTAAGACTAAAACACATAACTCTAAAACACCTTTTTTAAACTGAATATTCATGTTTATTTCCTTTCCTATATAAGTTTCACTTTATTTCCATTTATAGTATATTACACAGTACTGTATAATGCAAGGTACTAAATAAAAAATAATTCCTATAGTATAAAAAAGACTATATATTTTAATATATAGTCTTAATATAGAGTATTTACTTTTACATCTTCACATTCAATTATATAAATTTTATTTAAGCCTTCTTTAAATTTAACATTTCCCTTTGTATAACTATTGCCAGATTCTTCATCTTGTAACTCATTGTTTTTATTCCATTCTACACTACCTTTTAATCCATTAGAATTTACTACTGTTGCAAATATGTCTAAACTATCATCTACATCTATATTTATATCTACATCTGAAGAATTTCTTACAACCCATTTATTTTTTACAGCATCTCCATCTATATTTATATTTTGGTTGTGTGCTTGTATTTCAATATTCTTATTTCCTGGTAAAAATATTGTATGTCCTACCCAAGTAACCCCTGGATTTAAATTTTCAGCTCTTTCCACATTTTCAAATTCTATGTATAGATTATCTCCAACTTTTCTTGACTTTATTTTTGAATTATTTATAATACTTTGTGATTCCTCTTTTGAATTGGCTAAAACTGTTCCTTTTCCTGAAACTATAATTTTATTGTTAATACCTTCTTTTACATCTAATGATGCATATGTATATTGTGTTGGGTAATCTACTATTACTTTTTTTATATCCTTATCTATATTTATTTCTTGATCCTCAATCAAAGTACTATATTCTTGCCTATTTATACTACTTGATAACTTTGACATTATATCAAGAGAATATATTGTATATGCACCAATACTAAACAGTCCTACTAATATAATCATAAAAATACTTAATATATCGTATTTTACCTTTGAATTATCCGCTTTTGAAAAATAGACATAAGCTATAATTTCAAGTCCTAGTATTATTAAAACTACAGGCCAAAATTTAAATATATATTCAGTTACTACTAGCCCCTTTAATAAAGATGCTAATAAAACTATCCCTAGTATAATAAACATCACACCTGAAGATAAATTTCCTACTCTCCATCTTCGCATTTGATTTTCTCCTTTTTATATGAATTATTTTTTTTACTACCACGAATAAGTTTTATTCCCCCTATTATAAATAAAATGCCTATAGAGCCTGATGTTAAATATCTTTTTAATGTATAAATACTTATGTACTTTGTAATACCTAGATGCTTAATTAAAGTATCAAATCCATCAATTAGTATATTTTGAAATATTGC
The DNA here is from genome assembly GCF_029542625.1 of Tepidibacter hydrothermalis. Classification (GTDB taxonomy): domain Bacteria; phylum Bacillota; class Clostridia; order Peptostreptococcales; family Peptostreptococcaceae; genus Tepidibacter_A; species Tepidibacter_A hydrothermalis. Next base: position 1,212,333 of record NZ_CP120733.1, on the reverse strand, counting down.
TATACATCCTATAGAAATTAATATATATCCAAATATTTTACTTTTCTCTTTTGTCAAAAATGTATTTTCTGTTAATGAACTGAATATAGAAATATTTGTTTCTTCTAAATTTTCTTGTGATGCTTTATGCATAGCATCAAATATGCTGTAAAACCAAACTATAGGTACTAAAATCAAGAAAAAGTTGGCGTCTAAAAAATCAGTAAGAAAAAATGGTAAAAAGAAAGCACTCATTAACTGAACTCCCTGTTCCTTCAAATTGAGATACATATGACCTGCTCCTGGAATTATAGATAAAAGCATTGCTATAACTTTTTTATTTTTAATCTTACTTCCCCATAGTAGATCAAATTCTTTATTATACTCTTCAACACTACCTATATATCCTTTATTTATTTTATCTACTAAAACCATACTATCAACCATACCTATTAACCAAATAATAGGAAATACTATTGCTAGTGCTTCACCTTCATATATACCTAATATCTCAATTGTAAAAAACATCATAAATAAATTACAAACTAAACTTGCAAAAAATATTGCTCCCCTTTGTATATTATCGAGATATACATGAGATAGCCCTGGTATTATAGATAATAAAAAAGTTATTAATTTATTTTTTCTATTCATAAAAAGTCCCCCTTTATTTTTTCTTTTTTAATACAATCCCCACAAAATATTATACATCAAATAAACATATTTTGGAACAAATTGTATTTTTTTGAATCACCTAAAAAAAATTAGCCTCTAACGAAATTTATTTTCCATTTAGAGGCAGAATTTATATTTTTTAAATCCGTATCTAATTATAAACTAATTTAAACCACGCAAATTTTAAAAAATGAGTTTAAAAATTCTATTGAGGATATAAGCACAACATAATGCATATTTTTTACTTAAAAAAGTCTTTAATAAAATCAGGAGCACTTTCTTCCTCGAAACTTCCATAAACTATATTATTTTTATCCTCTGAATAAAACCCTATAATATACTTTGCGTTTGAATTTGATCTATAGTAATCATTTTCATAGTTTCTTAAGCACACTTCTATTTTATCTTTATCTAATATATCTAATCTTTTTACCTTTTTTTCATTCTGATTTATATATCTACCATACTGATCTATATGTATATCATCTGGATTTTCGTTTTTTTCAACAGTCGCATAAGCCACTTCCTCTGAAGTTATTCTTGAATTTTTTATATAATCTTTTTCTTCTAACCATTTTTCAAATTTAACAAAAGATTTATCCCATCTCAGATTTATATTATTGTCATACTTATCTTCTATACCATCTTCATTATCATCTTTTTTATTTTCTACTAATGAAATATCTATATCTGCCCACGCTGCTTTTTTATCTATCATGTCTTCATATTTTTGATTATTTATTTCATCTTTTAAAATTTCTAGACATTCTCTAATTTCTTCTTTATCAGTTATATAAGTTACTTTATTACTATTTTCCACAGGTCTAATTGTTATCTTTTCAATATCCGAATCATTAACATCAAAAATTCTATTGTGCATTTCTTTATATTCTTTAGATTCATAAATAGGTTTTAAATATTTAATATAATCTTCTTTTTGGACAAAATATCTTCTTCTTATTTCTTTTCCATTTTTTAATTTATATGCAATAGAAATAGATTCATTTGAATTTTTACTTTTTAAATTTTTCTCTTTATTATTTATAATCTCCTTATGCAGCTGTTGAATGTTTTTACAATTATCTTCATCATTATAAAATCTGTTTTCTTCATCTTGTGTTAATCTATAAAAACCTCTATCAAAGTATATAGTTTCTACTTTTTCTAATTGTGGAACATATTTTTCATATCCAATAATATCAAACTTCATTCCTAATAAAAGTATTATTATTACTGCAACATATATAAGATATCCTTTTACATTTTTAAATACTCTTAAAGATTTTTTTATAATAATCTCTGCAATAAAATATCCAATTAAAGACATAATAAAGTATCCAAATAATACCCAATGAAGACTCTCTCCTGATGCTTGAAAGTAGAATCCACCTAGCAACATACTACAAAATGTTACTCCATATTTAAATATAGGTTTAAAACTTTTAAAAGCAATAGATTGAGATGCTGCTTCAAGATTTCTTTTATTATACAGAACTCTAGATATAATATATAAAATAATACAAATTATTATATATATTATTATTGCTTTAAAACTCATAAGATCTTTATTTGGTACACAAGGTGCTATCGTTAATGGAGATAGTTTAAATAAATCATCAATTAAATAAGATTCTGCACTAAATCCATATATATATATTGCCATATTATAAACTACCAAACCAGTTAACCCTACAGGTAAGAATAAAAATATGTAACTCAATACACCTTGAACAGCTGATATTCCTGTAATCATTCCTACAAGAACTGTAAACATAAAAATTAATATACTTAAAATTATAGTTATTCCACCCCATCTAAGTATATCTATTGTATATAAAACCTCTTTATAATAGTCATTATAATTTGATGTAGAATTTAATATAATACAAGCAATTGTAGTTACAATTACTGGTAGTATTAAAAGTACTGTACCTACAAATATATGATTATTATATAAATTTCCTCTTTTTATAGGAAGAGAATGTATCATATCTGTTGATTTTTTCACATGCATATATCTAAATAATAAAATAGCTAATATAACAGGTATAACCCCCATTAGAATCATTGTCTCTCCAATTTCAAAATCAAATATTCTTTTTATTGGATTAGCACCATAATGCCCATAATTTTCAACTTCACTATTTACCATCATCATTCTCATAGGTATAGTAAGTAATAATCCTAATAAGTAAACTACTCCTATCCAAGAAAATCTTTTTAAATCATTTAATATAACTCCTTTATTAAACAATGATATTTTCGATTTCATACCCTATACCCCCCATTTCATAAATAAATATTTCTTCTAATGTTAATGGTAAAACATCTAAAATTTTTGGTTCATATTTTTCAAAATTAGATATTATAGTTTCTTTTTTACCTCTAACAATTAATAAAGCAACACTTCCTCTTTCTTCCTTATAAAGAACATCTGTATTGTCTAAAATATCTTGTGGAATTTCATCAAAAGCAACTTGTATTTTATGAACATCTGACTTTAAATCATCTAGATCTTTTTGAATTATCATGTTTCCTTTGTGAAGTATTGCTATATGATCACATATATCTTCAAGTTCTCTTAAGTTATGAGATGAAATAAATACTGTCATTTCTCTTTCTGCTACATCTTGAATAATTAAATTTTTTACTTTTTTTCTCATAACAGGGTCTAATCCGTCAACTGGTTCATCTAGAATCATAATTTTTGGCATAGTAGATAAACTCAACCAGAATGCTACTTGTCTTTGCATACCTTTAGATAAACTACTAATTCTTTTGTTAGTTTTAATATTAAAAACTTCTTCTAGTTTTTTAAATCTCTCTTCATTCCAATTTTTATAAATTCTTTTATAGAATTTAGCCATTTCTTTTATTGTATATTGAGCAAAGAAATAAAGAGTGTCGGGCATAAATATTATATCTGATTTGATATCTATGTTTTCATATACTTCACTATCATTTATGTATATTTCTCCATTATCTTGTTTGTAAATACCTGATAAAAGTTTTAAAAGTGTAGTTTTTCCTGCTCCATTTGAACCTACTAACCCGTATACCGAGCCCTTTTCTACATTCAAACTGACATCTTTCAAAGCTTTAAAACCTTCAAAAGACTTACTTACATTCTTTGCTACAATCATTTCCTTCTCCCCCTTTAACCAATCGCTCAGTCTCTGAAACCATATCTATAATTTCAACTTTATCCATTCCTAAATAAATCGCTTCAGATAAATTTTTAGCTAATTCCTTTTTTATATTTGCTAATTTCTCAGAATTTGTAATTTTTTCTGATGACATTACAAAACTTCCTTTCCCTTTTATAGAATATATGTATCCTTGTCTTTCCAACTCTCTATATGATTTTTGAATAGTATTAGGATTAATTGTAAGTTGTTTTGAAAGTGTACGCACTGAAGGTAATTTTTCATCTACTTTTAGAACCTCACTAATTATAAGTTCCTTAAATCTCTCTACTAATTGTTCATATATAGGTAATCTGCTTCTTAAATCTAATTCAAACATGTATACCCTCCTTCCGTTATATCTGTATTACATGTGTTATCTGTATTATTATGTGTAGTACAGTTTTGATTATACACTACACTTTTTATTTTGTAAATATACAAATTTGCTTCATGCTAATTAATGACTAATGTATTCGTTGAAACACACGCTGTATATGATATAATTTATTGGTAAATTTTATTTATATTTTTTTAATGTGAGGTAATGAATATGATATATAAGGATAAAGATAAGAGTAATACAGAATTAAAAGCTGACTGCAAACAATGTTTCGGTCTATGTTGCGTAGCATTGTACTTTTCAGCTTCGGAAGGTTTTCCAGCGAATAAAGACGCGGGTAAGCCTTGCATAAACTTAGAATCAGACTTTACCTGCTCTATTCACAAAAATCTTAGAAATAAGGGACTTAAAGGTTGTACTGCTTATGACTGTCTTGGTGCTGGTCAAAAGGTAGCTCAAGTTACTTATGGAGGACATAACTGGAGACAATCTCCTGAATCTTCTAAACAAATGTTTGAGGTATTCTTAATTATGAAGCAGCTTCATGAAATGCTGTGGTATCTTACTGAAGCATTTATTCTTCAAACAGATAACAGTATCAAGAATGAGATAAATTCATTGCTAGACAAAACTGAAGGACTTACCCTTCTTGATGTTAATTCTCTATTAACACTGGATATAGAAAATCATAGAAGCAAGGTAAATGTGCTGCTTAAAAACACCAGTGAGCTGGTTCGTACTAAAGCTCAAAGTAAAAAGAAAACTCATTCAAAAAATAAAAATAGTAGCTATCATAAACTAGATTATTTTGGTGCAGACCTAAGAAAAGTTGATCTTAGAGGTGCAGATTTAAGAGGAGCATGTCTTATTGCAGCAAATCTTAGAGGAGTTGATCTGAGTGGAGCTGATCTAATTGCAGCTGATTTACGAGATGCCGATCTTAGTGGAGCCAATCTTACAAATAGTATTTTTCTTACCCAGTCGCAGATTAACACAGCTAAGGGTGATTCTAATACAAAGCTACCAACAATACTGCTTATCCCACACTATTGGTCAAAAACGAATATAATTTCCTATTCGTTATAAAAAGTTTAAACAAAAAAAAGAAAAACTTATGCATTTTATCATTTAATGCATAAGTTTTTTCTTCTCAATATTATTATTCAGTTACTAATTTTAACTCAACAGGTATGAACTTTTCTACACTCTCACCTTTTATTACTTTATCTGCATTTTCAACTCCTAAAGCACCTATTTGATCTGGTTGTTGAGCAACTGTTGCAGCCATTTTTCCTTCTTTTACTGCTGCTACAGCGTCGTCTGTTGCATCAAATCCTACAACCATAATTTCTTTTTTGCTTGTTTCTATAGCTTTTAATGCTCCTAAAGCCATTTCATCATTATGTGCAAATACTGCCTTTATGTCTGGTTGAGCTTGTAACATATTTTCCATTACTGAAAGTCCTTTTGTTCTATCAAAGTCAGCAGCTTGTTTTGCTACTACTTCTATATCACTATTATTTATAGCATCATTAAAACCTTGTCCTCTATCTCTTGTGGCAGAAGCTCCTGGTATTCCTTCAAGTTCAACCATTTTACCTTTTCCACCTAATTGCTCTACTATATATTCTCCTGCCATTTTTCCACCAGCTATATTATCAGAAGCTATATGTGTTACAACATCTCCGCCATTAGCAGCTCTATCTAATGTTATAACTGGAATATTAGCATTGTTTGCAGTTTGAACAGCATTCACTACTGCATCTGAGTCAACAGGATTTATCATTATTAAAGATACTCCTCTTGTAGTTAAATCCTCCATGTTTGCAATTTCTTTAGCAGGGTCATTCTGAGAATCAAGTACAACAAGTTCATATCCTAATTCTTTTGCCTTAGCCTCAGCTCCGTCTTTTAATGTTACAAAGAACGGATTGTTAAGAGTTGATAATACTAATCCTATTTTCTTTCCACCTTCTTGTGATGCATTGTCTTGTTGTTTTCCACATCCAGCAAGCATTCCTAAAGTTAAAATAGCAACAAGTAAAATTGAAAATATTTTTTTCATAGATATTTCCTCCCTGTTTGATTTTTTATCCGAAAGCTAAGAGTGATAATATCTCTAAACCTTCTGGATTAGTTTAATACGTTTCACTTTATATTAAGGTGTTCACCATAATATCTATTTTGATTTTCTGTCTAGCAGTACTGCAATCAATATTACTGCACCTTTTGCTATCATTTGATAGTAAGAAGATACGTTAAGAAGATTAAGTGAATTGTTTAATATTCCTATAATCAAAGCACCAACAACTGTTCCAAGTATACTTCCTTGTCCTCCTGCAAGACTTGTTCCTCCTAAAACTACAGCTGCAATAGCATCTAATTCATATCCTGAACCTGCATTTGGCTGAGCAGAAAAAAGTCTTGAAGTAACTATAATTCCTGATAACGATGCTAGTATTCCACTTATTGTATAAACCCATACCTTTAATTTAGTAGTATTTAGTCCTGATAATCTTGAAGCTTCTTCATTTCCACCTACTGCATATACATATCTTCCTAGTCTTGTTTGAGTTAATATATAGTAACATATAGCAAAGACTAAAATCATAAAATATACAGGCACTGGTATTCCTAATAATTGACCTGCTCCTAACTTTGAAAATGCCATGGCACCTTTGCTATTTCCTAATCCTATAGGTCTTCCATCAGTAAAAACTAAAGTGGCTCCTCTAAGTATTGTCATCATTGCAAGAGTTGCAATAAAAGGTTGAATTTTCCCTTTACTTATAATCAATCCACTTACTGCTCCTACTCCTCCACCTACTGCAAGTGCTATTATAATAGCTACGAACACATTCATACCTGACGCTATTAAACTTGCACAAATAGCTCCTGAAAATGCAAGTACAGAACCTACAGAAAGATCTATTCCTCCAGTTAATATTACAAACGTCATACCAGCTGCAATAACAGCATTTATAGATGTTTGCTTAAATACATTTAACATATTAGGTACTGTTAAAAATCTAGGACTTAAAAAGGAAACTATTATAGAAAATAATATAAGTCCTATTATGGATTTAAATTTCATAAGTTTTTCTTTATTCATTATTAAGCCTCCCTCACTCCGACTGCACTCTTCATTATCTTTTCTTGAGTTGCCTCGTTCATATTGAATTCTCCTGTTATTTTACCCTCATGAAGTACCAGTATTCTATCACTCATTCCTAGAATCTCAGGCATTTCTGAAGATATCATTATAATAGCTTTTCCTTGCTTTTTTAATATATTTATAAGATCATAAATTTCCTTTTTGGCTCCTACATCTACTCCTCTAGTTGGTTCATCTAGTATTAAAACTTCTGGTTGTGTCATAATAGCTTTTGCAATAGCTACTTTTTGCTGATTTCCCCCACTTAGATTTTTAATTATCTGATTGATGCTTGGAGTTTTTATAGATATTTTATTTATATAATCTTGTACATTAGTATCTTCTTTAGTTTTATCTATCTTTAATACAGTAGAAATCTTGTCTAAAGATGATATAGTCATGTTTTCCTTTACAGAAAGTCCTAATATTAATCCTTCTGACTTTCTATCCTCACATACATAAGCTATTCCTTCTTTTAATCCTTCTTTTGGAGAGTTTATGTTCACCTTTTTACCATTTATAAAAACCTCACCTGCATCTTTACCTATAGCTCCATATAAAGTTTTAGCAAGTTCCGTTCTTCCAGCTCCCATAAGTCCTGAAATCCCAACTATTTCTCCTTTTTTAACTTCAAAATTTATATCTTTTACGTATTTGTTACTCAGATTACAAACCTTTAATACTGTGTCTCCAGTTGAAGCATTTACTTTTGGAAACTGTTCTGTAAGTTTTCTACCTACCATCATTTCGATAATTTTATCTTCATCTAGGTTAGAAACCTTTTCCTCACCTATATACTTTCCATCTCTTAAAACCGTGATGTCATCACATATTTCAAATATTTCCTTTAATCTGTGAGAAATGTAAACGATTGCCTTATCTTCATTCTTAAGTTCATTTATAACTTTAAATAAACTTACTGTTTCCTTGTCTGTTAAAGCATCTGTAGGCTCATCCATTATTATTATCTTTGCATTTAAAGAAAGAGCTTTTGCTATTTCAACCATTTGTTGTTGTCCTAAACTAAGGTTTCCCAACAATTCTTTAGGACTTTTATTTACTCTTAACTTCTTTAAAAACACTTCAGCATCTTTATAAAGCTTTGACCAATCTATTTTTCCAAACGAATTTAGAGGTTCTCTTCCTAAAAATATATTTTCTCCTATAGTTAACTCTGGAATTAAATTAAGCTCTTGATGTATTATAGCTATTCCTTTTTCTTGTGCATCTTTAGGCCCTCTAATTTCTACTTTCTGCCCTTCATAATACATTTCTCCATCATTTTTCTTATAAACACCACTTAATATTTTCATTAGTGTTGATTTACCTGCTCCATTTTCTCCAAGCAGTGCCATTACTTCTCCAGTATATAACTTTAAATTTACTCCATCTAAAGCTTTTACTCCTGGGAACTCTTTAGTTATACCTCTCATCTCTAAAATTGGTTTTTTCATATTCTTCACCTCTTAAAAGACTACTCCAGATTTTAATATCACATTAGCATATGGTGTAAACTCTCCTGTTCTAACTACAGCCATAGAATCTTTTGTTATATTTTTAAATTCTTCATGTTCTACTTTTACTATTTTTATATCGTTAAATCTCTTCAACATTTCTTCATACAACTCAGGACTTACCTCTTCCATTTGAGAAGCTATAATAATTTCTTCAACTTGTAATTCCTCTAACACTGTATCTAATGTATCTAAGAATGAAGGAATTCCTTTTTTCAAAGCTAAATCTATCCTTTTAGTATTTTGAGGAATTGGAAGACCACTGTCACAAATAGTTAACATATCTGTATGCCCCATTTTAGATATAACATAGGATATTTCGCTGTTAATAAGCTTTCCTTTTTTCATTAAGCATTCCCTCCTTCGAATTTCATAACATCTTCTAAATATGGTAGTGAACTTTGCGCTCCTTCTTTTGTTACACTAAGAGCTCCAACTTTTGATGCAAAGTCTATAGCTTTATCTATATTTTCATCATTTGCCAAAGAAACTGCTACTGCTCCTGTGAAACTATCTCCTGCTGCTGTTGTATCTACTGCATTTACTTTGTATGATTTATACATTTTGTGCATATCTTTATTTATATATAAACATCCTTTTGATCCCAAAGTAACTATAAGTTCTTTAACACCTTTATTCATCAGTGTCTTTGCTGCATTTAATATATCTTCATCTTTTTTTATTTCAACTCCACTTAATATTTCAAGTTCTGTTTCATTTGGAGTTAGTAGATCTACATTTTTTATTATTTCATCTCCTAATTTAACTGCTGGAGCTGGATTTAATATTGTATATTTATTTAATTCTTTTGATTTTTCAAGTGTATATCTTACCGTATCTATTGGAACTTCAAGTTGTGCTACCACTATATCTGATTCTTTTATTGCATCCATACAATCATCTATATCATCTTTTCTTAATTCATAGTTCGCACCTGGAGCAACTACTATGCTGTTATCTGCATCTTCATTAACTGTAATAAGTGCAACACCTGATGCTATATTTTTTTCTGTCTTTACATACTCTGTATTTACTTTATCTTTTTTAAGAGAATTTAATAATTCTTTTCCAAATCCATCTTGTCCTACTTTTCCAATCATATTTACTTGTCCATTTAGTCTTGCCATAGCAACAGCTTGATTTGCTCCTTTTCCTCCTGGAACTTCTTTAAAATTTGATCCAATTACTGTTTGTCCAACCTTTGGCATTTTTTCAACGTTAACTACTAAATCCATATTTAAACTTCCTACTACAGTAATTTTTTTCATATTTTTCACCTCTTTGAAGTAGATTTTCTAACTACAATCTGTGTAGCCAAATCTATGTGTTTTATAGTTTTTTCTTTATTTTCAATTGCATTTATGAGTATCTCAATAGCTTTGTATCCCATTTCATAATTAGGTTGTCTAATTGTAGTAAGTTCTGGATCAATGAGACTTGACATATATATATCATCAAATCCTACTACACTTATATCATTTGGAACATCTAATTTCATTTCTTTTAAAGCTTTAATTGATCCTATTGCAATCAAGTCATTTCCACAAAATACACTAGTATATTTGAGTTTGCTTCCTATATCCTTTATTACTTTATATCCCCATTCACTTTTATAGCTTCCTTCTTTTATATATTCTTCCTTGAATTCTACATTAAATTCATCTAAAGCTTTCTTATATCCTTTTAATCTATCTGATGCCGTTTTATTTTCTAATGGACCTGATAAATATAATATTCTTTCATGTCCTAATTGAAGTAAATGTTTAGTTCCTTCATATCCTCCCATAAAGTTATCTACAGTAACCTTTCCTATTATGCCATCTATATTTACATCTCTATCTACTAGCACTATAGGAACAGAAAACTTCTTCTTACCTTCAAAACCTTTTCCTCTCTCAGATGCTGCAGTAAATACTATTCCATCTACCATTTTTTCAACTAACATATTGATATATTTTTCTTCTTTATCTGGATCATCATCTGTATTACAAAATATTATATTATATCCTTTTTCATTAGCCTTATCTTCAGCTCCTCTTGCAAGCTCAGGGAAAAAGGGGTTTCTTATATCTGGTATTACAAGACCTATTGTATTTGTTTTTTTAGTAACTAAACTTTTAGCTATTTTATTAGGTCTATAATTATGTTCTTCAATTAAATTTAGTACTCTTTCTCTTGTAGCATTACTTATGTCCTTATCTTTATTGTTAAGTATTTTTGACACTGTTGTTGTAGATACACCTGCAAATTTTGCAATATCTTTTATTGTAATACCCATTCTATTTTGCCTCCACTCCTTGGGTAATCGTTTTACTAAAACGTTTACCTAAGTATATCATCTCATAAAATATATTTCAATATCTTTTTTTATAGTTTTCATACAATTCTAATAATATACATGGCATAATTTTTAACGAGTACTTAATATTGTATAAAAAAAAGAAGGCTAAAAGCCTTCCTTCTACTATTCTTTAATAGTATCTGTATCTACGTATATTTTACCTAAAATATATAATCAAAAATATTTATTTGAATCATACTCCTTAATTTCTAAAACTTAATTGAGTTCTAATTTATTTTATAAAACTTTAAATATATAAAATCCTTAATAATAGTAAAATACTCTCTAAACATATAATTAACTCTTAAAAAAGTTGAACTTTTACTAGATATACCTATATTATCTATTCCAAATCCATTAGCTATCATTTTTGATCTAAATATATGGTAATCACTTGTTACTAATAAAATAGTCTTATGTAATTCTTTTTTTTCTTTTAATATATCTTTTGTATATTTTATATTCTCTATAGTAGAAGTTGATTTATCCTCTAATATAATTTTGTTAGATCCTACTCCTTTTTGAATAAGATAGTTCTTCATTGCCCGTGCCTCTGAAATCAATTCATCCTTACCTTGTCCACCAGACACTATAACATCAGTTTCATTATATTTTTTTATGTAGTCATATGCTTTATCCAACCTATTTGCAAGTATAGGTGAAACTTTATCACCTCTTAGTCCTGATCCCAGAACAACAACATAATCTATTTTTTTATCTATAATCTCATCATTCATATTAATAAATGCTAATGTTTCTATTGTTATAAAGGATATAAAAAAGCAAATAAATCCTATAATATAAATATTTTTCAAAATATTAACTCGTTTATTATTTGATCGTTTCGATAATTCAAGAATATAAATCAAACCTAATATAAGTAAAATAAATCCAGTTAAAAATAACATTCCAAATGTAAATCCAAATCTAATTAATAATACAGTTAATATAAATACTATTAATTTTATAAATTTAATTTTCATAGGTCCCTCATCTTTCTACTTTAACATCATCTTCCCCCTTCATAACATAGGGGTCTAGAATTTTTAGCTTGCAGATAAATTTTATCATACTATTAAATTCTTTTATATACTTAAGCTCTAAAACATGGAATTAATTTCAAATAAATTACAAATATTAATAACACTTAAATAAAGGTACCTAAAAAAAATATACGTTCCGTAATATGTAATAGATTAATAAATAAGGGAGGCAATATTATGAAAAAAATAGTTAGTTTTATATTGGCAGTAGCATTAATACTTCCGATGAGTTTAACATCAAGTTATGCTCATTCTAAGCACAAGTTTATTCCACCTGGATTAGCAAAAAAAGGAGGCTTACCTCCAGGAATAGCCAAAAGATTTAGAGATATAGATGAATACAAGTGGGCTGAAAAATCTATAGAAAGAATGTATCTAAAAGGTATAATAAAAGGAATGAGCGACAATGAGTTTGCACCTTCTAAAAATGTTACTAAAATAGAGTCATTAGCAATGATTATTCGTACAATGGGATGGGATGATGAAGCTGATGAATGTCTTGATTTAATAAAAAAAGGCAAAAAAAAGGATAAACTAGAAAAAAAATTACAAGATTGGGGCAAAGGATACATAGAAGTAGCTCTTGATAAAGGTTTAATTGATGAAGTTGATATATGGCAAAATAATTTTACTGCGCCTGCAACAAGACAAGAAGTAGCAAAATATATTATAAGAGCTCTAGGATATGAAAAAGAAGCACAGGAATATATGAAGGAAGACCTTAGATTTAAAGATACATCAGCTGTTCAAATAGGAAATGTTGGATATATATACTTAATAGATAAAAAAGACATTATGTCAGGATATCCAGACAATACATTTAGACCAAATCAATCAGTTAAAAGGGCAGAAATGGCTAAATTAGTTGATAACTTAGATGAAAAGTTAAACGATGAAGAAGTTGAAGAAGATGATGATAAAGATGAAGTAGAAAACAAAGATATCTTTGAAGGAAAACTAATTGAATTAGACTTAGAAGATGAAGAAATTGTTGTCAAAGTAGATAATAAAGAAAAATTATTTGAAATAGAAAACAATACAGTTATAAAAATAGATAATAAAGAAGAAAATATTGAAGATTTATATGTAGGAATGAATGTTAAAATCATAGTAGAAGATGAAAAAGTAGTTAAAGTATATGCTTATTATGATGAAGAGGAATATAAAGGTACTATTTTAAGCGTTGACATAGAAGAAAATGAGCTAGAAATAAAAATAGATGATATTGAAAAAACTTTTAAGATAGACGAAGATGCAGATATAGAATTAGATGATGAAAATGTAAAATTAGAGAAATTACAAAAAGGAATGGAAGTAGAAATAGAATTAAAAGATGGAAAAATCATTGAAATAAATGCTGAGTCTATAGAGCAAGAATATGAAGGAAAAATAGTAGAAAAGATTGAAGGAAAAATAAACAAGCTTAGTATTAAAATAGATAATACTACTGAAACTTTTGAAGTAGATGAAGATGTTGAAATCGAGTTTGAAGATGAAGAAGATGGAGAATTTAAAGATTTAAAAGTAGGTTCAGAGATTGAAATAAAAGTAGTAAATAATGTTATTGTAGAAATAGAAGTTCAAGACTAATCTTTATAAGGAACTATTTCACAATAAAGTACTATAAAATAAAGTGTGCATTTTTCCATAAAAAGGTATATGCACACTTTTTTATATATCCTTATTTTCTGTTACATATACATTTTTCTTCAAATAATTATCTAAAATATCCTTTTCATCATCTTTAATTTCATAAGTATTAGTTCTACTTCCTTTTTTATGTAAAAATTTTATTTCATTTTCCTCCCATTCATAACTTTCATATTTTCCCCAAAGTGTTAATTTACTTAATGTTCTAATACCACCCTGCTCAAATCGCACCCTTTCAACACTCAGTAAAATTAAACAAAATAATATAAGACTGGAATATATTAAAACCGATTCTCTAGCCATTCTTATTTGCATTAATCGATATTTTGCAAATACATCATCATATTCACCTGATTTTTTAACTATGCTTTCCATTCTTTGATCATTAATTATTTCATAAAATCCAATTGAATGCTCCTCTCGAAAAGATTTAGTACTGCAATATCCATGCATATTAACATAAGTACTAAAGCCAAATCCTAAAATTAAAAGCACAATGTTTACAATAGTAAACTTATTATATTCTGCTTTTATAATAACTTTATTTCTTTCTCTATATTGAACTACTGCACTATATACATAATATAAAATATATAACACACTTATCACAAAGAAAAAAATATTTTCTTTATCCATCAAATTCACTCCTATTACAAATATATTTCTTTCTTAATTTAATAACTATAAATTTTAGTTTCATCTCCCATACACTGATATTATACATGAAACATATTATTTTTCCTATTTTTTACATGTAGTTTTGCTATATATAAAAAGGCTTTAATGCATAGCATCAAAGCCTTTAATTAAAACTCTAATAAATTAATGTTCTATTTGGATATTATCTCTACTCCATCTTCAGTTACAAGAAGTGTATGCTCCCATTGTGCTGAAAGTGCTCCATCAGCTGTAAGTGCAGTCCATCCATTCTTTTTATCTACAAATATCTTATGACTTCCACCATTTATCATAGGTTCAATAGTAAATACCATTCCTGGTACTAAAAGCATACCCGTTCCTCTTTTTCCAAAATGATAAACAAACGGTTCTTCATGAATAGCAATTCCAACTCCATGTCCTCCAAACTCTCTAACTACAGAGTATCCATTACTTTCTGCATGTTCTTGAATAACTGCACCTATATCTCCTAAACAAGTTTCCCACGGTTTAATCTCATCTATTCCTTTGTATAAACACTCTTTCGTTACATCAACAAGTTTTTTAGCTTCGTCACTCACCTTGCCAATTTTAAACATTCTTGATGCATCTGAATAGTATCCATTAAGCATAGTTGTAGCATCAACATTTATGATATCTCCTTCTTTAAGAATGGTATGTTTGCTAGGTATGCCATGACACACTTCATCGTTAACTGATGTACAAATACTCTTTGGAAAACCATTGTAATTAAGATCTGCTGGTGTTCCTCCACGAGATACTGTGTACTCATGCGCTATCGTATTTATTTCCTCAGTACTCATTCCCGCTCTAATCTTCTTATTAATCTCATCTAAAAGACCATTATTAATTTTAGCACTTTCTCTTATACCTTCAATTTGTTCATTGTTTTTAATTATATGTTTTGTTGGAACTCTATATCCTTGCTGTCTTAATTTTTTTAATTTCTCATCAAAATCCACATGGCACTTTTTATATTTTAGTCCACTACCACACCAACATTTATCATTTCTATTTAAACTCATATTCCTTCTCTCCTTATTTATATATTTAACTATATGTTAAATATATTACTTAAATATCCCCTCAATGAAACCATTAAAATTCTCTATAAACAATACGATTAGATTTATATTATTTATTTAGTATACATCAAATCTCCCATTTTAATTTATTCTCCACATTTGGATATTGTTCTACAAACATTGTTTAACAAACTCAATAGGATATTGAGTACGCTTCGCTGTTTCTTCAGGAGATAGTCCTTGATTTAAAAATCGTTTTACTACACTCTCCATAGTTTCTCCAACTTCTATAATATTCATATCAGGGTCATAAAATCTAATAACCCTTTGCCCCCATGAATGTTCTATTAATCTATGAATATACTGTATCTGATTAATATTTTTTAATTTTTCTATGAAATCATCTATGTTTTCTTCCTCAAAATACAGTTCAAAATTATTTGATTTAGTACTTATATCACTTTCATTTATGGTAATCCTATTTGCAAAATGCGATTTTAATTGTATAGCAAAATCACCTTCGTACATTATATTTTCTCCAAAGTCATATTTTACTTTCTGATTTAACACATTTTCATAAAAATTTCTAGCAACATCAATATCAGCAACAACTATAAGGGGACACTTAAATTTCATTTATTCTCCTCCTTGTGTCTAAATTAATCTTTATTTTAAATAAAACTAACACTTCACTAGGTATATTTTAACACAATATACAGTTATTGTTTAATTTTATATATAACTTTTTTTATAGGAAAAAAGAAGTGGAATTTAAAAATTTCACTTCTTTCTTTATAGTTAACTTATTATTTTTTAATTCTTATCTACTTTTTTAACTCTTTAATATTATTTTCAAACATTTCTATCTTATTATCTTTTTGAAGTTGATCCATTTTTCCTTTGTATGAATCTCGTTCTATAGTATCCTTTATTTGATTCTTAACCTCTTCAAAAGGTCTAATTTCATCAACTCTATCCATAACCTTTATTATATGGTATCCAAATTGAGTTTCTACTAAATTAGATATTTCTCCAGCCTTAAGTTCAAACGTCGCCTTTTCAAACTCTGGAACCATAACACCCTTTCCGAAGTATCCAAGATTTCCTCCGTTAATTCCAGAAACAGTATCTTCAGAGTATGTTTTAGCTAAATATGCAAAGTCTTCTCCATTCTTAGCTCTTACTAATATGTCCTCTGCTTTTTTCTTTGCTATTTTTTTATCTTGATCAGACAAAGGTTTCATACTATCATCAACACTTTTAAATAATATATGAGAAGCTTTTGCTTCTTCTCTTTTATATTGCTCTTTGTTTTTTTCGTAGTACACTTTTAGTTTTTCATCATTTAATTGTAACGATGTTATATAGCTGTCTTTGTATTTAGATATTAACATATCTTTTTTAAATTGATTTTTTAAAAATTTATCGTCTATACCATTGTCTTCTAAGTACTTCTTAAATTGTTGATTTAATTCAACTTGAGTTTTAAACTCTTTAAATTGTTCTTCTACATCTTTATCCTCTACATTTATATTTTCCTTTTGAGCTGCCTGATAAACTAATTCATCATCGATCATATTATTAAGAACTTGTTCTTTTATAACCTCTATCACAGTTTTTCCTTTTTCAACTTCTACATTCCATATATCAGGTCCATATATTGCCTCAAAATTCTTTTTATACATAGCTAGAGCCTTTTCATACTCACTAACAGTTATTACTGTATCGTTCACCTTAGCCACTACATCTTTTGATTCTTTATAAGTAAATCCTGTAATAGAAAACACCATCAAACCCATAAGTAGTGCTGCTATTATTTTTTTCATATCGAACATCCTCTCATTTTTAAGGCTATTATATCATCTTTTATAACATATTTACAATTTGTAATTTAATAAACGATATCTCTTATATACTCATATTATCCATGTAATACTGATTCTACTGAATCGAAGTTTTTAACTAATATATACTAATTATTCGTTTATATAAGTACCTACTATTTCCCCATAATATAATACATGATAATCGTCAGTTGAATATTTTTTTTCTTTTATTTCACTGTCTATTATACATTTAGGATCCATTTCTTGTTTGTAAACTATTTTACACTCAATATGAAGATCACATTCTTCTATTATAGGTGAATTTATGTTTTTGCTATCTACTGCATGTATATTAGATTCTTTAAATTTATCTATATCTCTACCTGATTTAGTTCCACATATACTTAATGCTTCTTTTAACTGTCCTTTTAGTGGAAAACTTACAGAAAAATCTTTAGCATTTTCTATTAATTTATATGTATGTCTTGAGTATCTTACCATGGCAGTAAAAACAGGCTTATTCCACATAAAACCTAAATTTCCCCAAGCTATTGTCATTGTATTTACATTTCCATCATTATCTTTAACATTTAAAAAAGCTCCCTTTTGAAGCTGATCCAAAAGTTCTTTTGATAATTCATTATATTTTATTTCCTTCACAAAAATCACTCCTTAAAATTTGTTATTCTATACAGAATTTAATATATATTAAATTTACCACTTAGTAACAAAACCATCAAGCTAAGAAATATATTTTCTTTAAATAGTTTTTCACAATCAAAAATCCTAGTCGCGAGTAACTCTTGTCGTTGGATAAGCTAATTGAATATCCTCTTCATCTCTAAATATTCTAAGAATATCTTCCCATATATCATTCACCGTATTACGCATTTGACGTGGTGGACACAAGTATCTCATAGTTAACTGTATTCCACTTTCTTTAACGTCTGTATATACAATTGGAGTTAAATTATTGTAATGAATCATATAATTCTTTTTTGCTTCATCTACACTTCTAGAGGCTTCATCGGATAAGTGCAAAGAATGTTTATTGCTTACATCCGTCAAAATTGTTTTAGCTTTTTCCCAATCACTTTCAAAAGTAATAAGTACCTTTATTTCACTCCAAATATATTTAAACCCTTTGTTATAATTAATTAGAGAATGTGAAAAAATGTAATGGTTTGGAATAATAGCAATACGCCCTGTACTCTGTTCTCCATTCTCAAAAGATGATACCTCCATTAAACTAAACTGAAACATCCTTATATCAATAACATCCCCTTTTTGATTATTTATACTTATACGATCACTTACTTTAAATGGTTTTTTTATAATGATAAATACCCATGCTGCAATATTTGAAAATAGATTTTTTAAAGCAATAGCAATACCAGCTGATACAAGCCCTAAATAGGTTGTTAAACTAGTTCCAGAATTCGACCAAAGAAATATACAAACAACAACAAAGATAGAACTAAAAAAATAATACACTCTTTTTCTAACTAAATAATACTTATTATTATCATCAATATTATTATAAATAATATGGTTAATGATTTTAATACTTAACATAATAGCTATAAAAGCTATTATGGTCCAGAAAACCTTTATCACCAAATCATTTCCATTTATATATGTCAAAATTGAATTCATTAGTATAACTCCTTCCAATATAGATTATCATTTATATACATACTATATCGGCTTTAACTAAATTATTCTATATTTTTTATATAATGAAAAAACAATAAAAAATATTATTTACTAATCCACTTTCTTGCTATTTAAAAACTTTATCAAAATCAATTTTAGTAACTTCACCCAAAATAAATGATACAAACTCTTCAGCTAAGATTTCTTCTGGTTGATTTAAAAGAAATGCTTTTTCATTTTCTTCTACATTAAGCTCAGTTATATCATAAAGTATGCTTCCAGAACTATATACTCCTGCTTCCTCAATTATCTCGATATACTTTAATTCAATACTCTTGAAAATATCTACACTTGTGTCAATTTCACTAAGATTTTTATTCAAAGTAATAATTGGTGAAACATTGCATTTTACTCCATTTCTTCTTACAACTCTAAACGAATCAATAAATGGACAATCGGGATTAACAAGATATAATATATCAAGTTTCTTAGATAACTCTATTGGATTTATTAACTCATATCCAATTAAACTATATATACTTTTTTTTAACATTCTATTTGTTCTCGTAATAATATGAAATATTTCATGAAGTATTAACCTAACTAGCCTATTAGTTTCATATTTAATTTTGTTAGGTGGCAAATATATAGTATTTCCTCTTGTATAAGCACTATTATATTCATCTCTTCCATCTGTCTTAGCCAAGTTAATCTTTAGATGTATATTACTCATTTTCTTCTCTATAGCCGCATTACATAAATCTAAAATAAATTCCAATTTGTTTTTTTCATATACTTCCCACTCCTGTACCGTTGTACCCAAATGTTTAATATATTGATGCATTGTCACTTCTGAGTGAGATGACATCTTCATCATCATTTCAAATATATTTACAGCTTGAATAAAATCATCTTTCTTTGTAATCTCATTAAAAGCTTCTTGCTTTGATAGGATTTTGTAATTCATCAAACTTCTCCTTTTAGATATTATATATACTCTGTCTAATAATACACGTTAAAATTCTATCTTAATTGTAAACCCCTATAATCCATTTGAAATAATTTTATTTCCTAATATATTCATCAATTCTTTTTTTGTAGATAGTTGTCCGCAAAATATTTCATACTCTTTACTTCCAACTTCCATATAAAAATTAGAACCAAAGTTATCTGTAATACTCTTTATTCCTTCTATATCATATAACTTATTTCCTATTACTAAAATATTTTCTCTATACATAACCTTATATTTGATATACATATTTATTTTCATTGAAATATATTGGACTATCATAACTATTACTATATTAATGAACATTGTCATAAAAAACCCTGTTCTAATAATCGTACCTATATTTATGCACCATGCTATAGCAATTAAACCCATAAAAAGTATGCAGTATTTTACTATCGATGACTTTCCATAAGGTTTTATATAATTCAAATCTAAATCCTTTACTCTATACTCTACTATTTTTCCCTCTATAAAACTAAGAATTATAACTAATACATTCATATATATATATATACAAATCGTTAAGTTAGACCCATTTACTGCTCCTATATTTTCATACCTTTTAATATTCATAAAAACTAGTGCTATTCCTAATAATATAATCAAATATTTAAAAATAGACTCTCTTATCTTAATAATTCTTTTCATATGATTTCCCTTCTTTATTTAAATAATCATCTAAAATCTTCTTTTCATCTTTATTGATCTAATACCATCAATTTCAAACCTAGCCCTACCTACACTAAATATTATCAAATAAGAAGATGCCATTATTATATTGTACATCAACATTAATTTACATCTTCTTGTTGTTCTTAAGCTCCATATTCTTTATCCAAAAGCACCTTAAACTTCTTTTTTAGTTTTTATTTAGATTCTTCCATAGATATCGTAATGGTTTTAAAAGAAAATGACCAATCCACGCTGCTAACATCATATAAATTCTTATAATAACCATATATATTATGACAACAATGAAAATTTTTATAGTAAGATTTAAAATATCCATATATTATTTCACATCCTTTTAGAAAGTTTAAATGAATTCATATTGATATCTTAACTTTCCAATGCATTCTGTTTCATTACATATAGCCAACTTCACAGTCCTCTTCTATTTTAATTTAGCGGTAACTTCCTTCAGATCTTTTAACGTCAACATTAGTAATACCATGTACGTATAAAAAATCTTGAATATCACGTTCATTTGAAGGATTTTTAGGTCCTAATATTATTTCTTTAAAAGCTTTGCTTTCGCTACCTTTGACATTCTTATTACTTAAACTCAATTCTATATACGGTGCTAATCCATATTTTGAAAATCTGTAATCTACTTTAAAAGGAAAATCTTTGATTATTTTTTCATAGAGATGCTCTTTAAAAACCTCTTTATTTAAAACAACTACAAATCTAATTTCCTCTTCTTCTCTATAAAAATCCTTTTTATATTGAGAAGCACAACATGCTAATTTAGCAGTGAATGGGCTAACTTCCTGATTAGTTATTTTTTTATTTTTTCCTTTAAATTCTTTTAATAAAGATTCTATATATTTGATATATTTATCTTCATCATAGTATATAGAATCACAATACAAAGAATCTTTATCAAAATAATCATTTACTTTATTAAAATCTATCAGTTTATTCTTATCAAACCCAATACAAAAACCTGCCCCATCATCCCCATAAGCTCTCCATTGACTAAGCAAATCTCTTTTTTTAGAAAATGAACATGAAAAAGCAATATGTTGTTCGAAACCTAACTCTAAAGATTCTTTTAAATCTCCAACTAATTCCTCATATTTTTCAGGTATTATATTCTTGCCATACTTAAGCTCTTCATAATCATTCATTTTAGTTAAATCTGACATCCATAGTTTTTGAGACTTTATTACTTTTAAAAAAGTATCAGAACTGCAATAATGATATATTGTATCACAAATAATAAACCCCTCCTCTTACTGGTAAACTTTAATTCATAATGTATATAAAAAACTTTCCCCCAAAATAATGCACTTTAAAATGTTAGCTACTTTTGGTTAACATTTTACTATAAAACTTAGATTATGCTGTTAAAATATACGTTGAAAAAGTTCGTTGTCTGACCGTAGGGAGTTTAGAACTTTTAGAATATTTTAACAGCATAATCTGTAGTTTTATTAAAACGTTGACAAAGTAGCGTTATTTTAATGTGTATTATTTTGATGCCTAAGCACAAACCCTAGGTCTACATTCCTATTGTATATACATAATATATCAAATCACACTAAATTATTCCATATTTCTTTATTATAGGGCAATAAAAAAGACCCTGATATATAACATATCAAAGTCTTAAACTACCATTATCTTTTAACTACAACAGCAGTACCCATTCCACCACCAATGCACAAAGTAGCAAGCCCATAACTACATTCCCTTCTCTTCATCTCATGAAGAAGTGTCACAAATATTCTAGCACCAGATGCTCCTATTGGATGACCTAAAGCTATTGCTCCACCATTTACATTTACCTTTCTCATATCAAAATTCAACTCTTTTGCAACAGCTATAGACTGTGCTGCAAAAGCCTCATTAGCTTCTATCAAATCCATATCATCAATGCTCAAATTAGCCTTACCTAAAGCATTCTTAACAGCATCAACTGGTCCTATTCCCATTATAGATGGGTCTACCCCCTTTGATGCATAACTAACTATAGTTGCCAAAGGTTCAAGCCCTAACTCTTCACACTTTTCCTTACTCATTATAACAAGAGCTGCTGCACCATCATTTATTCCAGATGCGTTTGCAGCCGTTACCGTTCCATCCTTTTTGAAGGCCGGTCTTAATTTTTGTACTTTTTCTAATTTAGCACCATACTTTATAAACTCATCCTTATCAAATACTATAGGATCTTTTTTTCTTTGAGGAATAATAACAGGAACTATTTCATCATCAAACTTTCCATCTAGCTGTGCTTTTTCAGCCTTATTTTGAGACTTAACAGCAAATTCATCCTGCTCTTCTCTAGTTATAGAATACTTTGAAGCTAAATTCTCAGCAGTAATTCCCATATGGTAGTTATTAAAAGCATCCCAGAGCCCATCCTTTATCATCATATCCTTTACATCAGAATCACCCATTCTATAACCCCATCTAGCATTTTGAAGTATATAAGGTGATTTTGACATATTTTCAACTCCACCTACTACAACTATATCATTGTCCCCAGATAATATAGTTTGAGCAGCAAGTGACACACTTCTAAGACCTGAACCACATACTTTATTTATAGTTATAGCTGGAATGCTCTCTGGAATATCTGCATCTATAGAGCATTGTCTAGCTATATTTTGACCAAGACCACCTTGAAGAACACATCCAAATATAACTTCATCAACTTCATTTGAATCCACATTAGCTTTTTTTAAAGCTTCTTTAATAACCAAAGTTCCAAGATTTCTAGCTTCTATATCCTTAAGTGATCCTCCATAATTTCCTATAGGTGTTCTAACTGCCGAGACAACTACAGCTTCTTTCATCTAGCATCCCCCTTAATATTTATAGAATCCATTTTTTGTTTTTCTTCCCAATAAATTGCCCCTAACCATCTTTTTAAGAAGAGTATGAGGTCTATACTTGTCATCTCCAAATTCTTTATGTAGTACCTCCATTATGAATAAAACAACATCATTTCCTATAAGGTCAGATAACTCAAGAGGTCCCATAGGATGGCCTGCACCTAACTTCATCGCCTTATCTATTTCTTCCTTAGTGGCTATTCCATCTCCCAAAATACCTATAGCTTCATTAATCATAGGTACTAATATTCTATTAACTATAAATCCTGGAGCCTCTTTTACCATAACAGGATCCTTACTTATTTGATTACATAATTCATGAACCTTATCTACAGTCTCTTGTGATGATGCTACTCCCTCTATTATTTCAACTAATTTCATAACTGGAGCAGGATTGAAAAAATGCATTCCTATTACCTTATCAGGTCTTTTTGTGGAAAGAGCTATTTCCGTTATACTAAGAGATGATGTATTAGTAGCAAGTATTGTATCTTCTTTAACTACTTCATCTAATTTTTTAAACAATTCTTTTTTTACTTCCATATTCTCAACTATGGCTTCAACTACAATATCACATTCCTTTAATTCATCTATTTCAACACAAATATTAAGTTTTTCTAGAATAGCTTCTTTATCTTCTAATGTTATTTTTTCTTTTTTAACTTTTCTATCTAAATTTTTATCTATAATATTAAATCCATTTTTTATTTCACTTTCACTAATTCCGTTTAATATAACCTCATATCCTTTTTCTATAAAAACCTGTGCAATGCCACTTCCCATAGTTCCAGTTCCTATTACCCCAATCTTCATGAAAATCCCCCCTATTTATTTAAAAAGTTTGCCTTTCTTTTTTCATCAAATGCACTCATGCCCTCTTTTTGATCTGTCGTGCTAAAACAAGTACTAAAGCATTCAACCTCATAATCAGTGCATAGATTTTTGTTATAAGCAAAATTTATAGCTTTTTTAGCTTGTTTTACAGCAATAGGAGCTTTTTTAATTATCTTATTTGCCATTTCTATTGATTCTTTTATAGGATCTTCTTCTATTTTATTTAAAATACCTATTCTTAAAGCCTCTTTTGAACCTATCATATCCCCTGTATATATCATTTCTTTAGCTTTTGAAATTCCTACAACATTTGATAATCTTTGTGTTGCTCCAAACCCTGGAATTATGCCAAGTCCAACCTCTGGTTGTGCAAATTTAGACTTTTCATTTCCTATTCTAATATCACAAGCTAGTGCCAGTTCTAATCCTCCACCTAAGCAGTATCCATTTATAGCACCTATTACAACCTTTTGTAAGTTCTCTATTTTTTTAAATACCTTATTTCCGAGTTTTGAAAATCTCATAGCTTCAACACAATTCATAGCTTTCATTTGTTTAATATCAGCTCCAGCTACAAAAGCTTTCTCACCTTCACCAGATATTATTAATACATGAAGATTTTTATCTTTTTCTATTTCATCTAAAAATATGTCTAACTCATTCAAAGTCTCTTTATTTAAACTATTCATATACTTGGCTCTATTTATTTTTAAAATGCCTATATTTTCATTAACCTTTTCATATAATAAATTCTCCATAGTATCCCCCTTTATATAATTTGTTTATTAACCATTTCTGTAACTGCAAATGTTGCTACATCATCTGCATATTTTCCAGCACCAAATCCAGCATCATATCCAAGTTCTTTAGCTAATTCATGATCTATTCTAGCTCCACCACATATCAAAACAACTTTATCCCTTAAACCCTCTGCCTCTAATATTTCTACTAAATTAGTTAGGTTTTGTATGTGTACATTTTTTTGAGTTACAGTTTGAGATACCAAAAGTACATCTGCTTTAAGCTCTATAGCTTTTTTTATAAATTCTTCATTAGGAACCTGACTTCCAAGGTTATATGCTTCTATCATGTCGTATCTTTCAAGACCATAATGTCCTGCATATCCCTTCATATTCATTATTGCATCTATTCCAACAGTATGAGCATCAGTTCCAGTGCTAGCTCCTATGATTACTACTTTTCTTTTTATATGATCACTTATATATTCATCTACCTCTTTCATAGTCATTGTATCTACTTCCACAGTTTCAACATGTACGCTGGTATAATCAACAGTATGATTCAAACTTCCATATACAACGTAATAGGTGAACTCTTTATCTAAACTTCCATGGTAAGCTACTGATGGTTCACTAAGCCCCATTTTTGAAGCAAGTATCTTTGCGCATTCTATACCTTTTTCATCATCTTGTACAGGAAGAGTAAAGCTTAATTGAACTTTTCCATCGTTCATTGTATCTCCATAAGGCTTTACTTTTGTTAAATCAAGAGTCTTATCAAAATCCTTACTATCCATAGAGTAAAGTCCACCACTCATTATCTCTTCCCTCCCAACATAATATCTATAAATGGATTGAAATATTTGCTATCCTTTTCTATAACCCCATCAAGTCCTTTACCTGAATCTATAGGTCTTTTTATTCCAGCAAAAGTTCCTCTTTCTAATGTCTTGAACAATCCTTGTGATTCTATTTCTTTTAATAATTCATACGCTTTATTAAGAACCTCATCTGCTCTTTTTTCCATTATTCCACCTTTTTTAAATGTTATTTCCTCTCCTAAAGAGCTCATATTGTTGAATACATATCTAGCATTTTCTATTGCAAGTGCTCTATCAGCCATAAAAGGTGTATGAAGTGCCTCTGTTAACATCCCTAAAAGGTGGATTTTTTGGTTCGTCATTATAGTTATCATATTGAACATAGCATCTTGTATATGTCCTTTAAATATATTACCTGTCATGAACTTTGTAGGTGGCATATATTTAAGAGGTGCCTTTGGAAATATCTCTCTAGCCATTTGAGCTTGTGCAAGCTCTAATAAAAATCCATCCTTTATATCAGGATGCATCTCAAATGCATGACCCAGTCCCATAAGTTCCTCAGGAAGTCCTGCAACCAGTGCAAATTGTTCATTTATAAATTGAGATGCAAGTACAGTATGAGCTTCCTCTACTGCATCTGAAGTAGTCAAATAGTTATCTTCACCTGTATTTATGATTACACCTGCATATCCATTTATAGCTCTTGAGAAATACTGATCTATCATTGTTCGTTTCATATTTATATCTCTAAATAATATTCCATATAAAGCATCATTTAGCATTACATCTAATCTCTCAATAGCTCCCATGGCAGCAATCTCCGGCATACAAAGCCCAGAACAATAATTACAAACTCGTATATATCTTCCAAGCTCTTCCCCAACCTCATCAAGAGCCTCTCTCATTAGTCTAAAGTTTTCTTGTGTTGCATAAGTGCCACCAAAGCCTTCAGTAGTGGCACCATATGGAACATAATCAAGAAGACTCTGCCCTGTAGTTCTTATAACAGCTATAATATCTGCTCCTTGTTTTGCAGCAGCCTTTGCCTGAGTTATATCTTCATATATATTTCCAGTAGCAACTATTACATACAAATATGGTCCTTCCTTATCTGAGAATGTATTTAAATACTCTTCTCTTTTCATCTTATTAGCATCTATCTTATCCATAGTTTCTTTTACCGTGGACAATAGATTCATCTTTATATCAAACAAATCATGAATAGGAATTTTAGTTATATCTATCTCTTTTTTGCTAATTCTCTTTGCTACCTCCTGAGCACTTATCTCATAAGTAAGCATTGCATTCCCAATGAATAAAGCAGCTCCTAAAGACAACATATTTTGACTCTTTATACTGTCTACAACTATATTTGAAAGTGGTACACCGTATTCATCAACTCCATCTATTCCTAATAACCTACATACAGTTCTCTCAACTGCTACTGTAGTATGATTATCTATAAACCCCTGAACATCATTTGCAATATTTTTAGCACATTGCCTAGCTTTATCTACAATCTCAAAATCTAAATTAAGTTTACTTTCCATTTATTTTTCTCCCCCCCAACAACTACTTAGTAATACTGTTTTGCTATGTTCACTATTGATCTATCAAGTCCCATAAGAATAGATATATTTAATGCATCTTTTGGAACCTCATAATCCTTCGTAACTCTTTCTAACCTATAGTCCATATTGTCTTGTATTATCTGTATCGATTTTGATTTATTCAAATCTATTTTATATTTTAAAGAATCAAAGTCTATATCTTTAAGCCCTCTAACTTGATAGTGAACCGTATTATTATCTATAACTCCATCATAGTGAGTAGATATTATGCTTATACTTTTAAATGTTTCTAAATACTCACAAACCGATTTAACTAATATAGAGCCTTCCTTTGGGTTGGTTCCTCTTGCAAATTCATCTAGAGCAACGAATCCATCTCCTCTTTTTATAGATTCTATAACTTCTTTTAATTTACATATCTCAGCCCCAAAGGTACTAAGCCCCTTAGATACAGATTGCATATCATCAGATATGAAATATATAAAATCTAATATTGGGAATTCAGCTTTTTTACAAAAGACGAAAAATCCCATTTGTCCAAGCATCAAATTTAGAACTATAGTATTTAAACTAACACTTTTTCCACCCATATTAGCTCCTGTTATTACTGTTGATCCACTATTCAAATCTATGCTTATAGGTACAAATTTTTTATTTTTCTTTTCAACAATATCTTTTACATATGGATTTACACTATCTTCTATTTTTATGTTCATATCATCGCAAATTTGAGGCTTAACTGCCTCATACTTAAGAGCTAATTTTGCTTTTCCTATCAAAAAATCAAGTTTACCTAAAGAATTCATATTGATTTTTATATCATCTACAAATTTATTTATTTCATTTGATAAATATTTTTTTATTTTTAACTCTTCTTTTTCTTCAAGTATTACTATTTCTAGTCTTTCTTGTTTTAAGTTGTATATTATTTCTTCATCCATATAATTGAATATTTTTTGTTCTATTTCTTTTTTTCTGTATCTTATTTTTCTTAAATTTTCACTATACGAATTGTATATATAAAATGTTGGTATCCTTGTTTTTTCTGGATCTAATAAATCTATTATTTTCTCTGGTAATTTAAAATTTATATCATCTATACATATATCAATTTTTCTATATATATCTATTAACTCATCAATTAAAATGCAAAAGCATTTTATCTCAAATATTTCAACCTCATCTAAAACATTTGATCTTTCACATCTTTGAATAGACTTTCTTATATCTTTGAATTTGTATAATACATTTTCTATCTTCATATGATAATCTTTATTTTCAATAAAACTTTCTTTTATAGTTTCTATGTAATTTAATTCCTTGATAAGGGTATCCTTTTGATCTTTTTTATATGCTTTTATATTCTTTTTAATCTTTAATCCATATGGTGTTAATACATCTAAATTTCTCATTATATAGTTAAAACCTATTGATTCTCTTTCAGTGTCATCTAAAAATCTAATATTAACCACCTCCAATAACATCAAATACAGGTAGTTTAACTTGTGCTCTTATTTTGTCTAAGAATTGATTTTTATCAAATTCATATCCATATATCGATTTAGGATTAGCACTTATCCCTATCAAATTTATTTTTTTTATAACCTTTATGCTTCCTCCAGTTTTTAAAAATCTATACATTGTATTTGAACTCACAAAGGACTTAGTGGCATCTTGTATTAATACAGTTATACCTTTGTATAAATCAGTGGATTTCATTATATCTTTAATTAAATTATCGAGAAGTAGACCTTTTACAACTATATGAGTTGAACTATCATCTAGATTTTGTACTATGTCTTTTGATGAATCTATCGAAGTCAAAAGATTTAAATCTTTATATTCTAAGTTTTTATATATAATTCCAACTCTAGATATATCATTTGCTTTTTTTAATATAGTTTTATCTTTTTCATTATTCAACGATAGCGTATTGACAGTGTGTACAGTTTTATTCACAACATCATCCATATTTGTTGATACACAAGCCCCAGTGCAAAGTATTGTCGCATCTGTAATAGATGGTGATGCAAAAGTTTTTCTAGATAAAGCTCCATCAACTAATACAAGTTCCGCTCCTAAATTTATAAGTTTATCCGATATAATCTTTATATCTTTGCTAGAAGATGCTCCTGCTAATTCTACATATCCATCACTTAAAGATTTAAATAATATAACCTGTCCCATAGGTGTGTTTATACCTGTTGTATTGAGTATTTCTTTGGTAATATCACTATTTAAAAAACACATCTTACTAGTTGCAATCAATGTATCTTTGCAAATATATATTTTTGGTTTATGAGTGCTTGTAACTACATCTTTTTCTTCTCCATCTCTACCTATTGAAGTAAGGCCAAGGGTAATTTTACCCTTGGTTTTACTCAATATATAATTTAGGGTTGTAGTTTTACCTACATTTTTATCCATACCTATTATGGATATACTTTTATAATCCCTAAGAGTTTTTATTAGATTCTTCATGATTTTTATGACCTCTTAACTTTCTCTCAAGGCCTTCTGGTTCAAGTGCCATCTTTTGATTATTTAAAAGTCCAGAAACCCCTACAAGCTCTACTTTTTTGCCTGATTTACAAACCTCACATGAACATGATGGAATATAATTATCTGGCTCTTTATATGTTGTTATTACTCCTTCAAAGTTTCTAAGTATTACTTTGTTATTGCTTTGAGAAATTACATAGTTTGGCATAACCGGAGTCTTTCCTCCTCCACCAGGTGCATCAACTACAAATGTAGGAACACAATATCCTGATGTATGACCTCTTAACCCTTCTATTATTTCTATTCCCTTTGATACACTAGTTCTAAAGTGTTCAAGTCCCATAGATAAGTCGCACTGATATATATAATATGGTCTAACCCTTATTTTTACTAATTCATTTACAAGTTTTTTCATCAAATGAACACAATCATTTACTCCTCTTAATAAAACTGATTGATTTCCAAGAGGTATACCCGCATCTGCTAGCATCTCACATGCTTTTTTAGATTCTGGTGTTATCTCATTAGGGTGGTTAAAGTGTGTATTTAACCAAATAGGATGGTATTTTTTAAGCATATTTACAAGGTCTTCAGTTATTCTTTGTGGCATGACAACAGGTACCCTAGATCCTATTCTAACTATCTCAACATGAGGTATTTCTCTTAATCTCTTGATTATATATTCAAGCTTATCATCAGATATTAAAAGAGCATCTCCACCCGATAATAATACATCTCTTATTTGAGGTGTTTTGGCTATATGATCAATAGCCTTGACTATTTGCTTCATAGGAAGAGTACAATCGTTTTGACCTGCAAATCTTCTTCTCGTACAATGTCTACAATACATAGAACATTGATCTGTTACTAATATAAGAGCTCTATCTGGATATCTATGTGTAAGCCCTTCTACAGGAGAATCCTCATCCTCATGTAGAGGATCAAGTAAATCAGCTTCAGATTCATGAAGTTCAAGAGATGTTGGAACTGCTTGCTTTCTTATAGGATCATTTAAATCATTTTTATCTATTAAAGATAAGTAATATGGTGTTATAGACATTCTTAGAGTCTCTAGACACTTAAGAGCACCTTGTTCTTCTTCTTCTTTTAAAGGTATATACTTTTTTAATTCTTCAACTGTCTCTATTCTATTATTTAGCTGCCATTTCCAATCATTCCACTGCTCATCAGCAATATTTTCAAACATCTCAAACCTTCTACCATCCTTCATAATACTCCCCCTAAATTTTATTTAAATCAAAAACCCATCTGAATTAAGTTTCACTTTAAGCATATAAATTTTTAAATATATTTCTTAGTGTGTCACACTCTCTTAAATCTTCTAATGTTATATCAGCATGTTTTTTTGTATATCCATTACCTATTATCATAGTTACATCTTTACCTACGCCCTCTGCTCCAAGTGCTGCTTTTGTAAAGCTTGTTGCCATAGAAAAGAAGTATACTATTCCTTCATCTCTAACTGGTAGTATGCTTGACATTTCTGTATTTTCTACATTTACACAGTTAATAGCTATATCAACTTCATTTCCATCATTAACTCTTAATACTTCATTTAAAACCTGAGTTGGATTTTTAGCATCTGCAACTATTATTTCATTACAGAATCCAGTATATTTAAGTAGATCTCTACTTTTTTCATTTCTTACAAGACCGATTACCTTTCCATTTTGACCAACAGCTTTTTTAGATTCATAACAGCAAAGCAATCCTGATTTTCCAGCAGCTCCTAATATAAGTACTGACTCTCCCTTTTTAGCTAATTTTCTAGTTTGCGCAGGTGCCCCAGCAACATCAAGTGCAGCAAGAGCTAAGGTTTCTTCCATATCATTTGGTAAAACTGAATATATGCCACTTTCAAACAGTATTGCCTTTCCTTTTACTTCAACTCTATCTATGTCAGGCTTTATATCTATAATTTCATCTATTTTAAGTGGAGTTAGAGAAAGAGAAACTAATGTTGCTATTTTATCTCCTTCTTTCAAATCAACTTTATCACTTACACTATTACCTATTTTTTCAACTCTTCCAATTAGCATACCACCTGATCCTGTTACTGGATTTTGCATCTTTCCTTTTTCATTTACTATTTGAAGTATTCTAGATTTTATTTTTTCTATATCTCCTGAGCATTCTTTTTCTATTTGAGTAAAACTTGCAGAATCTATATTAAGAGCGTCAACGTCTATTAGTATCTCATTGTCGTATATATTCATATCATTAGATATTTTATTAGCTGGTTGTGGTAAAACCTCTTTTGGCTCAATTACTCTGTGTGTTCCATATTTACATAATTTCATAGTTTCTCCCCCTTTAATTCAATTCATATATTCTAAATTTTCTGAAATTATAAGTTTTGCATCTGTTGCTTCTTGTACTTGTTCAACTGAAATATCTTTGTTTATCTCTTTTAGTACAAGTCCTTCCTTAGTTACCTCTATAACTCCGTATTCAGTAACAATCAAATCAACTACTTGTTTTGCCGTAAATGGGAGACTGCACTCTTTTAATATCTTTGGTTTTCCTTTTGCTGTATGTATCATTGCAACTACAACTTTTTTAGCTCCTACTACTAAGTCCATTGCTCCACCCATACCAGGAACTAATTTCCCAGGAATTATCCAATTTGCAAGATTCCCTTTTTCATCAACCTGAAGCGCACCTAAAACAGTAACATCCACATGTCCTCCTCTTATTAGTCCAAATGACATAGAACTATCAAAGAATGCTCCTTCATTTAATATAGATACAAACTGCCCTCCTGCATTGGTTATATCCTCATCCATACCTTCATCTCTTGCTAACTTTCCCATTCCAACCATTCCATTTTCAGATTGAAATGTAACATTAATATCTTCAGGTATATAGTTTACAACCTTAGTTGGAAGTCCTATTCCCAGATTCACCAATTGGCCATCGCTTAATTCTTTAGCTACTCTTTTTGCTATTATTTCCTTAGCTTCTTTTGAATCTATCATGAATTTATTCATCTCCTTTGACTATGTAATCAATTAAAACACCTGGTGTCATTACTGATTCTTGCTTTATTTCTCCTGTATTTACTAGAGACTCGGCTTCTACTATTACTTTATCTGAAGCCATGGCAATCATAGGATTGAAATTTTTAGTAGTACCTTTATAATATACATTCCCAAATTTATCTACTATACTTCCCTTAATAAAACCGATATCAGCCTTAAGAGGAAGTTCTAATAAATATTCTTTTTCACCTACATTTATTTTTTGTTTATTTTCTTCCACTAAAGTTCCCACTCCAGTTTCAGTAAGCACTCCTCCAAGTCCAAACCCACCTGCTCTTATTCTTTCAATCAAAGTTCCCTGAGGAGATAATTCAACCTCCATTTTTTCTTCATTCATTAATCTTCCTGTTTCAGCATTAGTTCCTATATGAGATGCTATAACCTTTTTTACTTGATTATTAGCAATGAGCCTTCCAATCCCCTTGTCAACAAAACTTGTATCATTTCCTATAATAGTCAAGTTTTTTATATTCATATCTATTACTAAATCAACCAATTTTTCTGGTGTCCCACATCCTAAGAATCCACCTATCATAATAGTAATTCCATCTTTTAATAATGACTTCAAAGAATCTACTTCAACTACCTTGTTCATATTCTCACCCCTTGAGTTTAAGTATTTTTCTAGCTTCGTCACAAGAAGCTACCTCTCTTCCTAATACTTTAGATATTTCAACTGCCTTCTCAACCAACTGACCATTTGACTTAGCTAAAATACCTTTTGATATGTACACATTATCTTCAAATCCAACTCTGACATGACCTCCTAAAAGTGTTGATAGAGCTGCCATTTCAAATTCATATCTTCCAATTCCAGCAACAGTAAAAGTTGCATTATAAGGTATGCTTTCTTTTAAAAATAATAAATCTCTACAACTTGCATTTATTCCTCCATTAACTCCCATAACAAAATTAAAATGCATATTGTCATTTATATATCCTTTTTTAAAAAGCCTTATAGCAGTATCTATCATTCCTTTGTCAAATACCTCTATTTCTGGCTTTATATCAATTTGTTTCATTTTAATTGCAAACTCTTTAATCGTATTTTCAGAATTTACGAATATATCATCTCCTCCAAAATTACATGTGCCACAATCAAGTGTTGCCATTTCTGGATTTAAATATATAGGCTGAAGCCTCTCTTCATTGCTCATACCAACCGCACCACCAGTAGACGGTTGTATTATAACATTGGGACATCTACTTTTAATTTCATCTATGCATTCTCTAAACCTTTCTATACTTTGAGTTGATTTTCCATTGTCTTCTCTTACATGAAGATGTATTATACTGGCTCCAGCATTATAAGCTCTTTGTGCCTCATCTCCTATTTCCTTGACAGTATAAGGAACCGCAGGATTATGCTCCTTTGTAACCTCTGCACCGCATATAGCAGCAGTTATAATTAACTTTTCCACACTTAACCCTCCTTATTTTCTCTGCTTATCTTTTGGAACTACACATGTACCACTTGCTCTACATACAACAATAGGCTCATCTAATATTTCTGCTGCCGAATCATTTATATCTTGTCTTAAAGCCGCAACCTTTCTAGCTTCAAACTCCATCTTTCTAGAAGAATTTCCTGCACTCACTATACTTCCATATGCCTCTATATAATCTCCCGCATATACAGGAGCTAAAAACTCAACATTATCGTATGCTTTAAAAAGGCCTTCATCTCCATCACTTCTAATTAAAAGTTCTGTAGCTACATCTCCAAACAGCTGAAGCATTTTCGCTCCATCAACCAAATTGCCCCCGTAATGTGCATCATGTGAGCTCATTCTAACTCTTATCAAAGCACTCATACTTAATCCCCCTTTTTTCCTTTAAAAATTTGCTTAATTCTAAAGCATGACTTATTTGCCCAATTAAAAACAATATAATATCCTTAGACCTAAAAAGCGTTGAAAATAGAAATTTTCAACGCTTCAAATAATGCTAACTCACGCAATGAAAATCTTTATTTTCATCACATAAATAGCACATCATAATTTAAATGACAGTTACAAGGCTATACACCTTGTACCCAAGAACTAATCTAAGAACAAACAAGTTCTTTCGGCAAGAAAACCATTCATCTTTAATATCAGAGGTTCTTCTCCTTAAAATTAAAAACTACCCATTTTCATGCGGCCTCTATTCATGCAAATAATTCAGTTGTTTTTCTTTTATCCGAAAGCTAAAAGTTCTAAAACTCCATCCTCTTAAAGCTGGAGATGAGAACTTAACAACTTCTGGATTAGTTCAACTAGAAATTCAGCTGGAGTAAAAACTCCATCTAAATTAAGTTTCACTCTATATTAATAGATATGATTACTTGCCTGTTTATATGCAAAAAAAATATGCTATCTAAAATTTTAGATAGCATATCCTTTAATATTATTTAAACATATCAGTTTTTCTCACACTTCTCCAATCCAGATCTCCTCTTTCAATAGCTTTTATGAATATTTCAGCACTTGCTAAATTAGTAGCTACTGGGACATAATGAACATCACACAATCTTATTAAAGCTTGTATATCGGGCTCATGAGGTTGAGCTTCCAGTGCATCTCTTAAAAATATAACTAAATCCATATCTTCTTCTGCAATTTTTGCCCCTATTTGCTGGTCTCCTCCTAAAGGTCCAGATAAAAATCTATTTATATTAAGTCCAGATCCCTCTTGAATTCTAAGTCCCGTAGTTCCTGTAGCATATAAATTGTGTTTTTCTAATATATCTTTATATGCTATTGTAAAATTGACCATCGTTTCTTTTTTTCTATCATGAGCTATTAGAGCTATATTCATATATATACACTCCCCTTAAAAGTTTATCTTTTTTCTTCTCATAGATACATTTAATACTATTCCAAGAGCCATCATACTTGTAACCAAAGAACTTCCTCCATAACTAACAAAAGGAAGAGTAACTCCAGTAACAGGCATAAGACCTATAGCCATACCTACATTTTGAATAATTTGATACAAGAACATAAATAACACACCCATTGTTATTAAAGTTCCATAAAAGTCCTTTGAATTTTTTGCTATTTTAAGTATTCTATTTAAGAACACTGAAAACAGCAAAACTAGTACTACTCCACCAATCAATCCTAGTTCTTCTCCTAATACAGCAAATATAAAATCTGTTTCTTGTACTGGTAAAAAATTATACTGATTCTGAGTTCCTTTAAAAAGACCTTTTCCAAATATCTTTCCAGATCCTATAGCTACCATAGATTGAATAACCTGATAATTTCCAGGGTATTTAGGATCACCAGGATGCAAGAAAGCATCTATCCTAACCCTCTGATGCGGTTTTAAAAAGTTATATACTATAGGTACAGACACTATAGCTGTAATAGATGTGTAAGCTATTATCTTATAGTTAAGACCTGAAATAAAAGTCATACCAAATATTACAGATATAAATACTATTGCAGTACCCAAATCCGGTTGTTTCAAAATCAATAAAAGTAATGGTGCTGCATATGCAATTATAGGTAACAAATCTTTAAATGTGTTCAGCTTATCTTTTTTACTTTCCATAAACTTAGCAAAGCTTATTATAAATCCTAATTTAACAATTTCTGAGGTTTGAATATCTATTGGTCCTAGTTTAATCCATGAAGTAGCACCTGCATGAGATACTCCTATACCTGGAATATAAACTGCCAATAACAAGAATATATTGAATCCATATATATACTTATGGTATCTTCCTATCTTATTATAGTCAAATAAAA
Organism: Tepidibacter hydrothermalis; assembly: GCF_029542625.1. GTDB lineage: Bacteria > Bacillota > Clostridia > Peptostreptococcales > Peptostreptococcaceae > Tepidibacter_A > Tepidibacter_A hydrothermalis. The sequence continues at coordinate 1,175,416 of NZ_CP120733.1, read as the reverse complement.
GCATAACAAATATTATTATCAAACCAATCAAAAATGACACAGCTTGAACCTTAAGCTGTCTAAAACTTCCAGAATCATTAACATGTGTTGCACTGCTTATAATAACCATTCCTATTGAAAATATTGCTATTACAGTTGCAACTAATATCCAGTCAATATCCTTAAACATTTTTAACTCTACCTTCAACGTCATCACCTACTTAAAAAAATTCGTCTAATGCTAATGCATTGACTCATAAAAATATTATTGGGAAATCCTATACGGATTCCCCAATAATATTTTTATCTTATTCCCTCTTTTACTTTTTTTATAGGTATGTTTGCAACAAGCGCAGACACAGGAGCATCATCATCTGAATTTCTAGATTTTGCAACTCTAACCTCTAAGCCACTTTCATCAATCTCTATATATTCAGATATAACATTTATAATATCTCCCTTTATCATCTCTAGGAATTTAGAAGAACAATCTACTCTATCATGAACCAACACTAATTTAAGTCTTTCTTTAGCTACATTCTTGCTGGTTTTAGATTCATTTCCAAATATCTTAAATAAATCTAACAAAGCTTCCCCCCCTATCTAGCAATACCAAATATTTTTTTCAATTTATCCATAAAAGAACCTTGTACTTCCATATTTAAAAACGGAACTTGTTCACCCATTATTCTTTGACGGACATTTCTATAAGCTTGGCCAGCTAACGATTTAGAATCAGTAACAGCAGGCTCTCCTTTGTTAGTAGATATTATAACACTTTCATCATCAGGAATAACTCCCAATAAATCTATAGCTAATATATCTATTATATCTTCCATATCCATCATGTCTCCACGTTTAACCATCTCAAGTCTGATTCTATTGATTATTAATTCTGGATCATGTATTTCATTAGCCTCTAAAAGACCTATTATTCTATCTGCATCTCTAACAGCAGAAATCTCAGGCGTTGTAACTACTAATGCTCTGTCTGCTCCAGCTATTGCATTTTTAAATCCTTGCTCAATTCCAGCAGGACAATCAATTAACGCATAATCAAATGATTCTCTTAATGAATCACATAACTTCTTCATTTGATCTGGTGTTATAGCATCTTTGTCCCTAGTTTGAGCAGCAGGTAAAAGATATAAATTTTCAAATCTCTTATCTTTTATAAGTGCTTGCTTTAATCTACAAGTACCTTCAACTACATCTACAATATCATAAACTATTCTATTTTCAAGACCCATTACAACATCCAAATTTCTAAGACCAATATCAGCATCAACTACTACAGTTTTTTTACCAGCAAGGCTCAGAGCTGTTCCTAAGTTAGCAGTAGTTGTAGTCTTTCCAACTCCGCCTTTACCCGATGTGATTACAATAACTTCACTCACAATACTACCCCCATTCGTGCATATTAATAACTATCTTTTATTTAAATATGGCTCTATTACTATGAAATTATCCTTTATAAATGCTATTTCAGGATAATTAGGCTTTTCAAACTCTTCATCAGGTGCTATAGATATTAAGTTTTCAATTCTAAGCTGCATAGGATTTAAATCATATGCAACAACAAAGGCATCTTTATTTCCATTAGCTCCTGCATGAACAACGCCTCTTAAGCATCCCATTATAATGACATTACCATAGGCTACTATTTGAGCCCCTGGATTTACATCTCCTATAACAACTACATTTCCTTTAAACTCAATTTTCATTCCAGATCTTAAAGTAGCTTTAACAAATTTAGTTTGACCCTCATTGATTCCATCAAATACGGATTCTTCTTCCACAAACTCTATTTGAAATTTACTACTTATAATTTCTTTAAGCTCTATCTTTTGAAGATCTGTCATTGTCTCACTATTTATAGAAGCTATTTTAGCTCCTATAAAAAATCTTCCAGCACATTCAATTTTTTGAACTATTTCTTGTTTAACTTTTTCAAAATCGTTGCAATTTTTGATATTTATAACTAAGCCTTTCTTACTTCCTTTGAATTCTACATTATCTGTTTTTAAATTTCTTTTATTTCCTTTAAATTCTATTACATCTCCTAAAGCCATATGATTTCCTCCAAAAGATTATATATTTTTATTATTCTTCAAAAACTATATAAATCCTTCTTTATTATCGATTTAATTCTTCCTTGATTTTTAATTCTTCTTTAACCTCATAATCATCTTCATTCTTTGTAAGTCCAAAATATTCAACCATTATATCCCTAGCTACCGGAGATGCATAACCTCCATGTCCTCCCTGGAATATAAGGGATACAACTGCTATTTCAGGATCATCATAAGGTGCAAACGATACAAACCAAGCGAAGTTGTCGTAAGTATCCTTAAATCTATTTATTTCATCATAAGTAAGGCGTGGATTAAGCTTGTACAAAGCTTTTCTTATATAATAATCCTTGCTATACTTACTATCATCTGCTTTTTCATATTTATCTGCAAGATCTAGAGCTTCCTGATTATTAACTCCAAAACTTGACATATGTGAAATTAAATATTCAACTTCATCAGCAGTTGGAATTCTACCACTTTTTTGTGCAGTACCAGTTTTCGCTCCAACCTTAACTGGAAAATTTCCAAAAACTTTCTTTGCAGTTCCCTGCTCAGTAACTCGTAACATACCCTTTTTGATCTCATCTAAGTTTGAATCTTCATTTAAAGGTATTTTTTCTCTTTGTACCTCAACTTTATCTATATTCATTTTATCATAAGACTCTATTTTATCAACTACAGTAACTTTATTCCTATATCCACCATTTACAAGTCCAGCTATATAATTTGCCATTTGAATTGGTGTATATGCATTTGATCCTTGACCTATAGAGATATTGAATGTATCTCCTGTAGTCCACTTGGCTTGATTAAAATAACTATATTTAATCAAATCAGCAACTTCACCTATTTTATCTTCTTTTATGTGTAATTTTTCTAGTCTCTTTAACAAAGTTCCTCTACCTGGATTTTCCCCCATCCAACTAACTATTTCATCTACTCTTTTTTCATATTCTTCTTTATCCTTCTCACCATTTATATCATCAAAATAAGTTTTGAGTTTTCTATCAAGAGCATATTTAAGCGATCTTTTAGTAGTTTCAAATTTAGCTTTCGGATTTGGAACCTTACCAGAAATCTCTTCTATCTCGATTCCAGTTTTTTCATCAAGTCCAAATAATCTCGCATATCTAAGTATTTCATCTACATTCATTTTTACAGGAAGAGGTTTTTCTTTTGAATAATCGTACCCTACACTTATACTATACATATAATAGTTACAAGACTGTTCTATTGCTTTATATAAATTTGTAGGTCCATGACTTCCTCTATAGTCATTCCATATCCAGCATCCAAATGACTTGTTTCCAAGCATTATGCGACCCTTATCATATATTTCATACTTTGGATCCAAACCATTATCTATGGCCGCTAGTCCAGTTATCATCTTAAATATAGATCCAGGCTGAACAAAAGTCATTGTTGCTATATTGTAAAGAGGTTTTGCTTCAAGTGGATTATTTTTATTTTTAGGAAGAAGCTTATTCATATCCTCAGTCGTTATACCAGTTGCAAATAAATTAGGATCATAATCTGGATAACTAGCCATAGCTAAAATCTCTCCAGTTTTAACATCAAGTGCAACAACAGCACCTGAAGTAGCATTATTGTATATTCTTTTGTTATCTCTTAATCTATAGTTTCCCCAAGGACTTTCGAATGTTCCTCCAGCTTGTATTGTTTTTAATGCTTTTTCAAGAGAATCCTCTGCTACCTTTTGTAAATCCTTGTCTATCGTCAAATAAACAGTATCTCCAGCTTTTGGAGACTGTATATCAATATTCTGTATTAATCTTCCAGATGAATCAACTACAACTTTCTTAAATCCTTTTTCTCCATGAAGCTTATCTTCAAACGTCTTTTCAATACCAGTTTTTCCTATCATATCACTTACACTATATCCTTTATCTGTAGTATAAGTGTCTATTTCTGCTTGTTGAGATATTTTACCTATTTGTCCAAGTATATGAGATGCTTGGTTTCCATTTGGATAATATCTTATAGGTTCAGTCTCAATACTAACCCCTGGAAGTTCTATTGCAAGTTCTTCTATTTCTGCAACAGTCTGTTTTTTTATGTCAATAGCAAGCTTCATAGGTTGATATTGTAAGTATCCCTGCGATTTAAGCAAGTCTCTAAATAAAAGTATTTTTCTAGCTTCATCATCATTTAAGCTTTCATCAACTTTAAAATACTCTCTTAATCTATTAAAAGTTTCTTGTGTACTTAATTTTTCATCTTCTTTTATTCTATATCTATATAACCATTGATTTTTCTTTACATTTTCTGCAAACTCCCATTTTGAAACATAGATGGGAGGATAATATCCATTTTCATTTAGTATTTTTTGTAAGTCATATCCTGTAGTATTATCATCTATGCTAATAACACCTTCATCTACTAATCTATCTACTATATGATAAAAACTTTCTTTTGCATTATAACTTAAAGGAATATCATTTTTAATTTTCCACTCCTCGATATTTTTATCATAAGTGTACACAAACTTTCCATTTTCCTTTATTATAGGAAATTCATCTATATATTTTTCTCCATTTTTCTCTAATACATTTATAACCTTTTGGCCAACTTCATTTGCATTGGCTTTTTCTATTTCGTTTTTAAGGAGTTGAACAGTAAAAGACGCTCTATTTCCTGCAAGCAGTCTTCCATATCTATCCCTTATTTCTCCTCTAGGACTTTCTACTAATATTTTTTTATATACCTTATTTTGAGCCTGCTCAAAATAGTAATCGCCCTTTATAATCGTCATATATCCTAGTTTTAATATAATAATAGAAAATATGACAACAAAACAAACTCTTAAAACATCATACCTATCTTTAATTTTTTTATTTATCATATAATCACCACTAAATATTGTCTATTTTTTTTACAAAATCTATTAAAACTTTGTATATAACCAAAGCAAATACCGTATTTAAAACAGGTATAAAAACTGTTCCTTTTACCAAAGAAAATAGTATCTTTTCACTTTCAAATGAGCTTTTTAATAAAAGGCAGTTTATAAGAGAGTCAAATACAGAAGAAAATAATGTTAATATCAATATAGTTGTAACATTTTCTTTGAATATTTTATCCTGTAATACTCCATATAAATATCCTATAACAAAGAATACAAGAGCATTTACGCCTATAAATCTTCCAATTAATATATCCTTTAACATTCCAAGTATTAACCCTATTAAAGCTCCTTCATTTCTTTTAACAAATAAAGAAATAATACTTATATATACAATAGATGCATTTAAACTTATATTAAATATATCTATATAATTCATAATACTATTTTCTATAATTATTATGAATAGTCCTATTAAAATTAATATTATATTTTTCATAATTATTACCTCTTTATTCTACTATTCTAGGTCTTGTTATTAATACTTTATCTATATCCTTAAAATTTACATAAGGCTTTACCTTTACATATTTCAACAAATTATTTTTATCTTCTATAACCTTTTCAACCTCTCCTAGAGGTATTCCTTTAGGATATATTCCTATTCCAGAAGTTATAAGTATATCGCCTGGAACAACCTTGTATTTAATATCAAATAAATATCCTTTAAGATATCCAGTAAAATTTTCATTGGAATCTATCGATATATTTTGACTTATAACACCCGTATATTCTCCTTTTCTTAAAACTTCAAAACTAACAGCTGATTTATTATTCAAAAGTGAAATTGCTTTACAATAGTTATTTGATACCTCATATACTTTTCCTACAAGACCAGTTCCAGATACCACTATACTATCTTCAACAACACCATCTTTTTTACCAGCAGCTATTGTGAATGAATCATACCAATTCCCATCATTCTTACTTATGACAGATGCACTAATATAATTTTGATCATACCCCTCTGGTATATAGTTTAAGGATCTTTTAAGGTTTTGAAGTTCACTTAGTTCATCTTTACTTAAGTCTATTTCTATTACCTTCTTTTTTAAATCCTCATTCTCTTTTGAAAGCTTTTCTATATCTTTTAGATTTTTTTTATAATTAATCATGCCTACAACATTTTCACTTGTTACACTATAAACCTTGTTTAAACCTCTTTGTATAGGTGTAATAACGTCTAGTACAGCACTAGGAATATATTTATTGTATCTTCCCTCTATTGATATACCTATAATTACAAGTAGAGTGATAGTGATTAAACTAATCACTATCACTTCTTTATTCAGCTTGTTTTTATTTTTCTTTTTGCTTCTCACTCTATCACCAACTTTTACCCTTTTCTTCCATACATAAGAATTTTATCAAAGATTTCTTTATCTTCAACAGATTTACCAGTTCCTTTTGCAACGCAATCAAGTGGATCTTCCGCTATATGTACAGGCATTCCAGTCTCTTCTCTAACTAGTTTATCAAGTCCCTTTAAAAGAGCTCCTCCCCCTGTAAGCATTATACCATTTTCCATAATATCAGATGCAAGCTCTGGTGGTGTTTTTTCAAGAGTTGCTTTTATTCCCTCTATTATACTAGTTATCGGCTCTTTTAACGCTTCTCTTACCTCACTAGATGTTATATTCATAGTTTTAGGAAGACCAGTTACTAAATCTCTTCCTCTTATATCCATGCTTTCTTCTTCTTCATTTTCCTTAAATGCAGATCCTATCTTCATTTTAACTTCTTCTGCAGTTCTTTCTCCAATCATAAGGTTGTACTCTTTTTTTACATAGTTCACTATTGATTCATCAAATTCATCTCCACCAATTCTAATTGACTTGGCTGTAACTATGCCTCCTAATGATATAACTGCTATCTCACTAGTACCTCCACCTATATCTACTACCATATTTCCATCTGGCTCTTCTACTTTAAGACCTGCTCCAATAGCAGCAGCCATAGGTTCTTCTATTAAATAAGCATCTTTAGCACCTGCTTGGCGAGCAGCTTCTTCTATTGCTCTTTTTTCTACTTCTGTAACTCCATAAGGAACACATACTGCAATTCTAGGACTGCTAAACAATGATTTTTTAGGATACGCTTTTTTGATAAAATATCTAAGCATACTTTGAGTAACATCAAAATCCGCTATTACTCCATCTTTCATAGGTCTTATAGCTATTATATTTCCAGGAGTTCTTCCTATCATTTTCTTAGCATCTTCTCCAACAGCTAAAACTTCTTTGTTATCATCTCTTATAGCAACAACAGATGGCTCTCTTACTAAAATTCCATTTCCTCTTACATAAACTAATGTATTTGCTGTTCCTAAATCTATCCCCATATCGTTTGATCTCGTATTAAAAAAACTCGTTTTTTGTTTAGTTTTCTTTGTAGTTTTATCTTTTTTCATTTTGACTTCTCCTCTCTAGATTAAAGCTTTTTCTTTAAAGCTAAAATACATTCCATCTCCAATTATTATATGATCTATTATATCTATACCTAATATTTTTCCTCCCTCAATGAGCCTATTAGTTATGTTTTTATCTTCTCTACTCGGCTCAGGATTACCTGAGGGGTGATTATGCATAAGAATAATTTTATTCGTACTCCTTTTTATAGCTTCTATAAATACTTCTCTAGGATGTACTAGTGATGAATTCAAAGTTCCTACTGAAATTTCTACATCACATATAACCTCATTCTTTGTGTTCAATAAAATAGCCTTAAACACTTCCTTTTTTAGGTATCTAATATCTTCCATATACATATTTACTACATCATCTGGACTTGTTATTTTTGGTTTTTTATCTGGAATAAATCTAGCAATCCTCTTTCCTAGTTCTATTGCTGCCATTATCTGACAAGCTTTTGCCGTACCTACTCCTTTTATTTCCTTAAGCTCTTCTATATTAGTATCAGCTAATTTTCTTATTCCTGAAGACTTATCCATATTTATTATACAGTTTGCTAGCTCTATAGACGACATATTTTTATTTCCTGTTCTAATCAAAATAGCTAAAAGCTCTGTATCGGATAAGCTGTTTACTCCATTTAATATTATTTTTTCTCTGGGTCTTTGGTTTTTAGCCATATCTTTTATTGATATTTTATCTATATGACCCATATACCTTCCTCCTAATTTATATAATATTTACATCAAAATGTCTATATAAAATTTGTCCCAATTTTGAAACCGGAAGTCCTACTACATTGAAATAATCTCCATTTATTTTTTCTACTAATAATGAGCCATACCCTTGTATAGCATACGAACCTGCTTTATCCATAGGTTCTCCTGTTTTTATGTACCTTTTTATTTCGTCTTCACTAAATTCTCTCATTTTTACTTTCGTCACTTCATAATCGACAATTTTTTTATTGTCTGAAAGTCTTAATACACAAACACCTGTAATAACTTTGTGGTATTTACCGGATAGTTGAGCTAGTGTATTAAAAGCATCTTGTTCATCCTCTGGCTTTCCTAATATTTTTTCATCAAGAACAACTATTGTATCTGCTCCAATTACTATATTGTTCTCAGATGTTTTATTCGCAATATCAATTGCCTTTTGAAATGATAAGCTCATAGCTACAGATTCTGGTCTATCCTTATCATTTACGAACTCTTCTATATTACTTTTCATAATTTCAAAATCAAAATTCAAATTAGAAAGTAATTCCTTTCTTCTAGGCGAAGCTGACGCTAATACAATATTCATAAAATCACCTCTACATAATACATTGTCCTTAAATAGTTTATCATTTAGGTCAAAAAAAAACAATAAGGTGTGGTAAATACCACACCTTATATTTTTACCTTATTATTTCATTTTTATAGCATCTTTAGGACATTTTTTCGCGCACTCGCCACATCCTATACACTTATCTTCTATAACAGAGTGTTTTTGCTTAAGCTCTCCTTCGATTGCTTCAACTGGACACTTCTTCGCACATATAGTACATCCAACACATTTATCTTCTTCTATAACAGCTTTCTTTCTCTTGCTTAGTTCTCCTGATATAGCTTTAGTCGGACATTTTGCTGTACAAACCATACATTGTGTACACTTTGTATAATCTATTTTAGCTAACTTGCCTTCCATAGTTATAGCTCCGAATGGGCATGCTTTAGCACACATTCCACATCCTATACATCCAACTGCACATTTAGATTTAACGTCTTTTCCGAATTCTTCACTATTACACTCAACTACTACTTCTTGAGAATAAGGAACCCAATCTATTACAGATTTTGGACAAACTTCTAAACATTTACCACAAGATACACACTTATCTTTATCTATGTTTGCTATTCCATCTTTTATTGTAATAGCTCCAAATTGGCATACATTAACACAAGTTCCAAGACCTAAACATCCATATTGACAAGATTTAGATCCTCCAGATACTAAGGCTGCTGCTCTACAGTCATTTATTCCATAGTATTCACTTTTTTCCTTAGCATTATTACATGTACCGTTACATATAACTTTTGCTACAGTTTTTTCTCCTTCTTGTGCAGTTTGACCCATTATTTCTGCTATTTTAGCTGTAGTTTCTGCTCCTCCTACAGGACATCCATTTACTGGAGCTTCTCCAGCAACTATTGCATTTGATAGTCCTCCACATCCAGGATAACCACATCCTCCACAGTTAGCACCTGGTAAAGCTTCATTTATAGCTTCTACTCTTGGGTCAACCTCTACTGCAAACTTTTTAGAAGCATACGCAAGACCAGAACCGAATAAAAGTCCCATAGCACCAAGACTTATTACTGAATTTAATATTAAAGACATACTTTTCACCCCCTACCTAAACTAATCCTGTGAATCCTAAGAATGCTATTGCCATAAGACTTGCTGTAATTAAAGCAATAGGGAATCCTTTAAAACTTTCTGGTACATCAGCAAGCTCTAATCTTTCTCTAATTCCTGCAAATAAAACTATTGCAAGTGTAAATCCAATAGCAGCTCCCATACCATTCACTATTGTTTGAATTAAATTGTAATTACTGTCTATATTTATTATAGCAACCCCTAAAACCGCACAGTTTGTAGTTATAAGTGGTAAGAAAACTCCTAGTGCTTGATAAAGCGTAGGACTCATCTTTTGAATTACCATCTCAACAAACTGAACAAGAGACGCTATTACAAGTATAAATGCAATCGTCTGTAAAAACTGTATTCCAAGTGGCTCAAGCACATAATATTGAACAAAATAAGTTATCATAGATGCTAAAGTCATAACGAAAGTAACAGCCATACCCATACCTACTGCAGTTTCAACTTTTTTAGAAACTCCAAGGAATGGACATATACCTAAGAATCTAGATAATACAAAGTTATTTACTAATATAGAACTTACTAATATTAAAAATATTTCCATCCAATTCCCCTCCTAACTAGCTTTTTTATCAGCAATTTTATTAATTGTTGCAAGAAGTAATCCTAATGCTAAAAATGCACCTGGAGGTAATATCATTATAAGTGCTGGCTTATATGCACTACCTAATAATAAATGTCCAAATATAGTTCCATTTCCAAATAATTCTCTAACAAGACCAAGTATTGTTAAAGAAGCTGTAAATCCAAGTCCCATTCCAAGTCCATCAATTATAGATGCTAATGGTCCATTTTTAGATGCAAAACTCTCCGCTCTTGCTAATATTAAACAGTTAACAACTATAAGAGGAATAAATAATCCAAGTTTTTTGTCAAGTGCTGGAACATAAGCTTTTAAAACCATTCCTACAAGCGTAACAAACGTAGCTATTACAACTATGAATGCAGGTATTCTTATCTTAGAAGGTATAAGTTTTCTAAGAAGTGATATAACTAAATTCGCACATATAAGAACTGCAGTAGTTGCAAGTCCCATACCTAATCCATTTTCAGCAGAAGTCGTAACTCCAAGAGTTGGACACATACCTAAAACCTGTACAAATACCGGGTTTTCATTTATAATACCATTTTTTAATAATTTACCTAATTTCATAATTTCACCTCCAACCTATTTTAAAGCTTCATTGTATATTTTTATCGCTTCATTAACACCAGCAGTTACTGCTTTTGAAGTTATAGTAGCTCCAGCTATTGCAACAATTTCATTTTCCTTTGGTCCTGGGCTTTTAATAACTTCGATGTTTTTATCTATGCTTTTTCCGTTGTATTGGCTCTTAAATGGTTCATCAGCAGCTTTCGCTCCAAGTCCTGGAGTCTCTGCATGATTACCTATAGAAATACCATGGATAGTTCCATCCGTACCTATTCCTACCATAACTTCAACTTCTCCTGCATATCCTTTAGGAGCAGTTTTTATAGTGTATCCTACTACATCAGATCCATCTACACCTTGATATATTTCTTTAACTATATCTGATTCAACTTCTTTTTCAAGAGCTTTGAATTCTTTAGCTTCTGCTAAAACTGCTTTACGAGCTTCAACATTGGCCTTTTCATTTTGTTCTTGTATCGCAGGTAATGTAACATCGTTAGTAAATCCTAAAATAACAGCTGATATAGATGTTATTATTAACAGTATTACTCCAAGCTTTAATATTTCTTTCATTACTTAGCCACCTCCCCAAATACTTTAGGGTTTACATATTTATCTATAAGTGGTGCTGCCACGTTCATTAATAATATTGAGTAAGAAACTCCTTCCGGATATCCTCCCCATAATCTTATTATAGTAGTTAAAGCTCCACATCCAATTGCATATATTATTTGACCTTTTTGAGTCATAGGTGATGAAGAATAATCAGTTGCCATAAAGAATGCACCAATCATTAATCCACCAGCAAATAAGTGATACATTGAATTAGCTACATCGAATCCACCAAATATTAACGTTAATACAAATACTGTTCCTATATAATAAGCAGGTATTACATAAGTAATTACACCTCTATATAAAAGGTATACTCCACCTAATATTAAAAGAATTGCAGATGTTTCTCCAATACATCCTCCTATATTACCTGTTAAAAGGTCGAAGAAGCTTGGTTTTGCCATATCTATTGCCTCTGCTCCTTTTATTATTGCAAGAGGAGTAGCTGTAGACACAGCATCTGGTCCTGGAGTTACCCAACTTGTCATTTCAACTGGCCAAGAAGCAAGTAACATAGCACGTGCCGCAAGAGCAGGGTTCATAAAGTTGTGTCCTATTCCTCCAAATAATTGCTTTACTATAACGATTGCAAATACAGATCCTACAAAAGGTATCCATAAAGGAGCACTCGCTGGTATATTAAATGCTACTAATAATCCTGTAACTATTGCAGACCAATCGTTTATAGTTACTGGTTTGTTCATAAGTTTTTGACATAATGCTTCTGATGCAACCGCACCTATTAATGCAGATATAATTACACCTAATGCTCCCATTCCAAAATAATAAACAGCAGCTATAGTTGCTGGAATTAATGCTATTACAACATCCCTCATTATACTAGAAGTATCTTCTTTTGATCTTAAATGAGGAGAAGACGATATTATAAGCTTACTATCCATTCTTTTACCTCCTTTTACTTACTTTGTTTTCTTTTTTGTGCTATTATTTCTCTCTTTGCAACTCTTATTGACTGAAGAAGAGGTCTCTTAGACGGACATATGAATGAACATGATCCACACTCTATACAGTCAAGTGCTCTATAATCTTCAGCTCTATCGAAATTGTATTTTAGTGAATGTGCACTTATAAAAAGTGGTTGTAAAAACGCTGGACATATGTCTACACATTTACCACATCTTATACAATTGCTTGGCTCTGGTAAAGTAGCTTCTTCTCTATTAAGACAAAGTATACCAGATCCACCTTTAGTAACAGGTACTTCAAGTGTATATTGAGTAAGTCCCATCATAGGTCCTCCCATTATAACTTTACCTGGTTCTTCTTTAAATCCACCACATTGATTTATTATTTCCTCAAATGTAGTTCCTATCTTGATAAGTAGGTTATTAGGATTTGTTATAGCACTACCAGTTATAGTAGTTATTCTTTCTACAAGTGGCATACCTGTTGTTATAGATTCATATACTTGTGCTGCTGTTGCAACGTTATTTACTACAACTCCAGCTTCCATAGGTAATCCACCAGATGGAACTTCTCTATTTGTACAAGCATATATAAGTTGTTTTTCTGCTCCTTGAGGATATTTAGTTCTTAAACCTACAACTTCTATATTACTTTCTTTTTCAGCAGCCTTAACCATAGCCTCTATTGCATCAGGCTTATTATCTTCTATTCCTATATATCCTTTATCAACATTTAAAACCTTCATTATAGCCTTAAGTCCATATACTACAGACTCTGGCTTTTCAAGCATAAGTCTATGGTCTGCTGTAAGGTATGGCTCACATTCAGCTCCATTTAATATAACTGTATCTATTTTCTTGTCTTTTGGCGGTGATAGTTTTACATGCATTGGGAATGTTGCTCCACCCATACCAACTATACCAGCTTCTTTTATTATTTCTAATATTTCCGCTCCTGTTAGAGAATCTATGTTTCCTTTAGGAACAACACTTTCATGGATTTCATTTGCGAAATCGTTTTCAATAACTACACATAGTCCTTTTCCTCCTGGTACTGGACATTCCTTAATAGCCTTTACTTTACCAGAAACAGAAGAATGTACAGGTGCAGAAACGAAACCTTGTGCCTCTCCTATCTTTTGTCCTACTTTAACCGTGTCTCCAACATTAACAATAGCTTTACATGGTGCCCCTATATGTTGTTGAAGAGGTATATATAAAGTAGCTGGATCTTTAGCTCTTTCTACTTTTATACTCTCAGTACTTTTCTTTCTGTGTGGCGGATGAACACCACCTCTAAAACTTAAGAGCTTCATTCATATTACCTCCTTACAATAAATTATAAATCAACTTGAATTTACCAAGTATAAGTATTTATATCCTCTGAAAAACATTTCAACATATAGTATACTATATTTTTTTTATAAAGTCCCATAAATCTTTTTTTTAACATACTTATAATGTGGTATTTTGAAAGATTTTGCAAAATAAAAGCAGATGATAGCCACCTGCTTTTAAATAATTTTATATATTTTTGATATTATTTATAAATTCATTATACTTGAATAAGCTTGATAAGAAAAGCTTTTCACAGGATTTCAGATCATTCTTCCCTAAATTCTTATTTACAGATTCTATATTTTTTTTATCTAATCCGCAAAATTCCGACAACTCTTTTTCAAAATTTTCTGCATCTTTCCCTTTAAATTTCTTCGAATTCTTTGTTAATGAATCTACTATTTTACTTTTATTGTTCATTATTTTTATATAATCATCATAGTTAGATTTTCCCATCTTATATTCATTCCAGAACTGAGATTCTTGTTTCATATTTTCAATCATTGAGCTTAAATCCTTACATACCTCATTCATATATTCATATTTTTTTGTATATTCTAAATCTATAGAACCTACTTCTATTTTAGATATGAATGCATCTGAATAGCTAGCCCTAATATTTTCCAAATATTTTCTTACATTAGATTCTTCTAGAGATACATATGTATATACTTTATAAGCACTTTCTTTTTTATGTACATAATTAGGTATACTAGCATTTTCAAGATTATTCACTATATTTTGTGCTTCTTTGTAATTTTTTACAGATCCTACTTGTATAGAATATATGTCAAAACCGTCTATTTGTTTTTTGATTTCATCTCTTTCCTCTATCTTTACTGCCTTTATTGTTTTTTTATTAGATATTTTATTAAACATATATTTAGATGTAGCCCAAGATGCTATAAGTGGTATTATTAAGAAAAATATAAGTAAAGATTGTTTCTGTTTTTTATATCTTTTATTCATTGGTTATTCCTCCCTATTTACTATTCTATATATTATTTATATAATAGTTCTATATAAAATATTACTAAATAAGGGGTAGTATATATGAATAATTTTGTAAATCAGATTTATTTAAATAAGCTAAATGAAATTCAAAGCAGAATACCTGTAAAATTAATTACTAATGAGAATAACAATAATTTCAAAGAACTATTAAATGAAAAAACTTCAATTAACGATCAATCTTCTACAAATGGTACTACATCTTCAAATAGTAGTCAATCTTATATTGATAAAGTAATAAAAGAAGCTTCATCTAAATATAATATTGATGAAAATTTAATAAGATCAGTTATACAAGCTGAATCAAATTTCAATCCAAATGCTACTTCAAGCAAAGGAGCTATGGGACTTATGCAATTGATGCCAGGTACTGCAAAGTCATTAAATGTAAAAAACCCATACGATGCTAAGGAAAATATATTAGGTGGTACAAAATACCTAGATTCACTTTTAGATAAATATAACAATACGCCATTAGCCTTAGCGTCTTATAATGCAGGTCCAGGAAACGTAGATAAATACAATGGAATTCCACCATTCAAAGAAACTCAAGGATATGTCAACAAAGTTATGAACACATATAAGAAATTAAACAATGAAACTAAAAAAAATTCGTCTACTCGCTAACGCGGTGACTCATATCGCCAACGATCCTTCCAGGCTCCGTTGCTCAAAAACAGTTGCAAGTGTAGCTTTTTCAATAAGTTATACGCAAAACAAAAAATTTATAATACCTTAGTATATAAAAAAGGTGGTCTATAGACCACCTTTTTTAGTTTATTACTCTTCTTGCACAAACATATGTATTTTGATAATACCCTTCGCTCAAGCTAGATGTCATAACGTTAGCCCTAGCAGAAGATGCGTGTATAAAATTACCTTTTCCTATGTACATTCCAACATGATTTATACTAGAACTTCCACCTGTATGGAAGAATACTAAATCACCTAATCTTAGTTCATCTTTTGAAACAGCAGTTCCTACTGCACTTTGAGATTTAGAACTATGAGGAAGATTAATTCCCGCTCCAGCTTTATAAACATACATTGTAAATCCTGAACAATCAAAAGTATCAGGACCACTAGATGCCCATACATACTTACTTCCTAACTTGCTACTGGCTACCTCATATAGTTTAGATAATTTGTCACTAGATCCTCTTGTTGCATTCATATTATCTCTTTTAATATCTATTAAAGAATGATATACATATCCTATTTTTTCATCATTCATTTTGACTTTATACCAATCTTCATTTTTATCTAATATTGTAACTTCATTTCCGGTATTTAAATTAGCTATAGATTCACTTTCAGTTGAATTTAAATTTCTTACATTAACATTATTTCCTTTTATAACTCCTATAGCTTGTTTTTTAGTGGCATATTGAGAACTAATCCATCCTTCTTGGGAAGCATTTAATTTGATTTTATACCATCCTTCTTGTTCTTCAACAATTAAGTACTTTTGACCTGAGTTTACCTTAGTTATAATATTGGAATTGGTATTATTTTCACTTCTTACATTTAAACTATTAGCATTTATTTGAGCTTCTTCATACATACTTGCTAATGGTTTAGATATATTAAAACTTAGTGATATGATTATGGCTAGTATAGGTACTACTATTTTTTTTATACTCGTCATGTGTTTCCTCCTTAGTTATATAATGCTATCTTTTACTGTATTCGACATTATTTTAAAATTCCCTCTATTTTTTTTATTTTTTATTCTAATAATAAAATTCCAATTAAATTAATTACACTATAATCTGAATAATCTATTATTATATTTACATTTTTTAGAGTTTTATCTAAGTTTACACCAACAGCTTCAGGAGAAAATCTTCTTAAACTAGGTTTGGAGCATTTTTCTTCACATACTTGACATTCGTTGCAAGATCCAGGTCTTAAAAGATGTGCAAAAGTGAATCCGCTATTAAATGCAAATTTTTCTACTTCCATCATAGTTCTAAAAGCTTCACGCCTTGCATCTTCCCATGCATCAATCATATTTTCTTTTGAAGAAGTTCTATATTCTTGTAAAAGTATAACAGCATTATCATATTCACTTAATATAGTTTTAAACTTATCTATACTGATACAATTAGGTGGACAATTAAGCCTTTTCCCAAAGTCCTTACATCCATAAGCACATTTTAAGTAAACCCTTTCCTCAACTATAATATCTTTAGCTTTTATATTGTATGCTTTCATATTATGACTCTTCGAAAAATCTACAATATTATCCATAGATACCCCCCTAAAAACTTAAAAATTCAAATATATTATATCTAAAATTATACATAATAATTTCCTAGAGAATAGAAAAGTCCTTGTAATAAAGACTTTTTACTACTTCTTAGGAGGAATTATCTCTATCCAGTAATTATCTGGATCTGCTATGAAGTATATTCCCATTTATTTATTTTCATAGCATATACACCCCATATTTTTATGATATTCATACGCTTTTTCAAAATCATCAGTTTCAAAGGCTAAATGAAATTCATTTTCTCCTAAATTATATTTTTCTTCTCTATCTCTAAGCCAAGTAAGTTCAAGTTTGTGATTATTCTCTCCATCACCTAAAAATACTAATATAAAACTTTCATCACTTGCTACTTTTCTTCTAGTCTCTACAAGCCCTAATGCTTCTTCATAAAATTTAATACTTTTCTCAAGATCTAATACATTAAAATTATTATGATTAAATGTAAATTTCATTATAATCCCCCTTTTGTTTATTAATATAATAATATAATAAATAAAACTTTTACTGATGTCAAATTTAGCTTTAAAAGAAAAAAGCTATCTATATAGAAAATATTTTCTATATAGATAGCTTTTTTTGATATCTATTTATTTTCGTCTATTTTATTTACTTCATTAATTTCAACAGAATCTGGTATTTCTATTTTATTCATATCTTCAGGCATAAATTTATGTTTTACAACATCCATTATGTTAACACCAGTTAAAGCCTCTACTGCATCTGGAAGTTGACCCATTATATCAGTTACATATCCCGTAACCTTTGATGCTCCACCTTTACCTTCTGTATTTCCGTTATCTATTATAACTATTTTTTCAGTCTTAGTTAAAGGCTCTGCTATTGATTTAGCTATATCAGGTAATTTTTCAACAAGCATTTGAGTAATAGCGGCTTCATTATATTGCTTGAATGCCTCAGCTTTAGCTTGCATAGCTTCTGCTTCTGCCTTACCTCTTTCTTTTATAATATCAACTTCCGCTAAACCTTCAAGTCTTCTAGCTTCAGCTTTAGCTGTACCTTCAAGTTTTATAGATTCAGCTCTTGCTTGAGCATCTTGTATTTGTTTATATTTCTCAGCATCTGCACGTTTTTCAGCTTCATATTTATTAGCATCCGCTTGCTTTTTAACTTTTGCATCAAGTTCTTTTTCAACTCTTACTGCTTCTTTTTCAGCTATTTCAATTTGTTTATCTTGTTCTAGCAATTTAACCTGCATCTCAGTTTCTACAACTTCTTTTTTAACCTTATTCTGCTCGATTTCATAAGCAAGGTCAGCTTGCGCTGTTTGAACTTGTTGTTCTTGTCTGTATACTTGAACTTTTAATTCCTTATTTTTATTAAATTCTGAGATTTCAGTTTCAGATTCAAGTCTTGCTCTTTCTCCTTCTTTATAAGCTATTGCAGTTTGAATCTTAGAGTCTCTTTGAGCTTCTGATTTTTTTATCTCAGTTTCTGATTTAGCTTTAGCTTCAGCTATTTCAGCATCTCTTTTAACTTCAGATATTCTCTTTTTACCTAAAGCTTTTAAATATCCATTTTCATCAGATATATCTCTTATTGTAAATGCTTTTATCTCAAGACCCATTTGAGCAAGATCTACTGCTGCTACTTCTTGAACTTGAGATGCAAATTTTTCTCTATTTTTGTATATTTCTTCTACTGTCATTGTAGATATAATCTCACGTAATTTTCCTTCAAGAACATCTTTAGAAGTTTCTTTTATTCTATCTATTGTATCTGATTCCTTACCAGTATTAAACTGCTCCATAGCAGAATATATAGATTCTTCGTCTGATTTAACCTTAACAACAGTAACTCCATCTACAGTAAGTTCAACACCTTCTTCAGTAAGAGCTCCATCTGTTCTAAGTTCAATCTTCATGTTTTCCAAGGAAATAATATCTGTTCTTTCAAGTAAAGGAATTACAAGTCCCCCTCCACCAGATATAACTCTCTTTTTAAGTCCTGTTACTACTCTAGCCTTATCTTGTGGAACTTTTTTCCACATAGATAAAAATCCACCAACAAGAATAAGTATTACTAGAACTATTATAATTGGATAAATCAACGTTTCTATTCCCATTTAGTACTCCTCCTTAATTTTAATTAGTTATATTTATATAGTATCTACATAAAACACATCTTTCTCTATGAGAACTATTACAACCTTACTATTAGCTTCAACTCTTTTACCCTCTATATGCTTTGCTGGAGAATTATATGTATTTCCATTCATACTGTATTTTATCTGTCCAAATCCATCTTGTACAATAGCAGATATAACATTAGCATATTGACCTATTAATTTTTTTTGAGATTCACTGGATGTATTTTCAGCATTCTTCAAAAAACAAAATATATATTTATTTATTAAATACGAAGTTATAAAAGCTATCACAAAAGAAATAGATAATATGTATAAAGATGGTTGGTTCCATTTAGTTTGCACAATTCCACTTCCCCCAAATACAGTTATAAATATAGCTATAACAGCTGGTTTAATAGGTATTATATTAAGATAGCCAAAATCCATATCCGCATCAAAATCCAAATCCATAATGCTGCCCAATATAAAACTTGCTAAACTATATAAAACTCCAACCCAGAACAAAAAATAATATATTTTTAAAATGAATATCACCCCTTTAAAGCAATATTTTCATTATAAATATTACCATATTTTTACTGTAATGTATATATTGTATATGTAAATATTTATTAAAAGTATTATATCTTTATAATACGCATAAAAAAAGAGGACTAAAGTCCTCTTTTTTTGTTATTTAACTGGAATAGACAATGTCTGTCCAATATGTATTAAGTTTGGATTTTTTAGTGAGTTAAACTCAGCTATTGTTTTCCAATCCACATTATATTTCTTTCCTATTTTATAAAGAGCATCTCCCTTTACAACTACATAAGTTACAGTTTCTGGTTTAACCTCTGGTTTAACCTCTGGTTTAACCTCTGGTTTAACCTCTGGCTTAACCTCTGGCTTAACTTCTGGTTTAACTTCTGGTTTAACTTCTGGTTTAACCTCTGGTTTAGCTTCTTTTGCTACTAATCTATCTTGTTTTTTATAATCTATAACTTTAACATTTTTAATTTCATCAATTAAAGCATCTCTTATAGCTATAGTTTCACCTAATGCTTTAGCATCTTTGAATGATGAATAACCATCTCCACCAGCTGCCATAAAGTCATTAGTTACAACTTTATATGTCTTGTTTAAATCAACTTCTTCTCCATTGTCTAAAGTCATTTTTACTACTTTATTTCCTTTTTCAGCACCTTTTATGTACTCAACTGTAACTCCTGAAAACTCAATTGATCCTATTTCTTGATTTTCGATTCCATTTTCAAAAGCTTCTTTTATTTGAGCTCCTGTCATTAAAAAAGATGATAATACATTGTCAAAAGGCATTACTTCATACATTTTTCCAACAGTTATATCTCCAGCAGGAACATTAACTCTAAGTCCACCACCATTAGTCATTGCAATATCTGCATTATCTAATTTTTTCATAACATCTGTAGTCCATTGTCCTAAAGTACTAGTTGTAAAATCATTACGGTCATGATCTAATTCATTAACTGTTTTACCTATAACTTCATCTAATATAGGTGCTACTTTTTCTCTATCTTTAGCTATCATTTCTTTTACAGTAGCATCTTCTGCTAAAGTATCTGGTCTTGAGTATAATAAATCTATAGATGCTTCTTTTTTAACTATTTTTTTTGTATCTTTATCTACTACAAATGATATTTTTCCTAAAGCTCTACCTTGCTTGTATCCTTGAACTACAGGTATATCATTTACTAATCCTGAAACTCTTTGATGAGAATGTCCTAATATAATTCCATCAACATCTTCTACATCAGCAAGTTCTGGAACTTCCATCTTTATTTCTTTTGTTTTTGAATCTTGGAAAGCTCCTATATGAGCAAGTATTATAACTATATCTGCTCCATCTGCTTTAATAGTTGGTACCATTTCTTTTGCAACTTCTGCTGGATTTTTAAACTCTATATCAGCAACATTTGCAGGATTTGTCTTATAAGCTGTTTCTTGAGTTGTAAGACCTATAATACCTACTTTTATTCCATCTAATTCAACTATCTTATAAGGATCAGCCCACTCAACTGGCTTATTAGTTTTTTTGTCATAAACGTTAGCTGCTAAGAATGGTATTCCTGAAATTTCTTCCCACTTACTTATCTTATCCATTCCCCAGTCAAACTCATGATTACCAACTGCTGAATACATTATTCCAGCTTCTTTCATGAATTTAGCAACAGGTTCTCCATATAAAAGATTTGATTCTGGTGAACCATTGTAGTTATCTCCTGCAGATAATATTATCGTATTTGGATTATTTTGTTTTGCTTTTTTTAATTCATTCGCAAGCTTCGCTGCACCTACATTCTTTCCATTTTCAGTAAGTGAACCATGGAAATCATTAATTTGTAAAATGTCTATATTTACTTCTTCCGCAGCTTTAGCTACTGGAACTTGTCCAAACATAGTTAAAACCATTAAAAATGAAACTATAAATGCTGTAAAACGTTTTCTCATTTTCAAGTAAATCCCCTTCCATTCTTTTATTTGCGTACTATCGCCCTATTATTATACTAAATATACTATCTTTTTTCAATATTTGTATAATTTATTCGAATTTTTTTACAATCCTAATATATCCCCTATTTCAACCATGGCATCCAGCGATAATTTTGCAAAATCACTAAAATCAATCCCCAGCTTCTCAATAGATTTCATAGCTTCTCTATTTGCTCCAGCTGCAAATCTAGTTTCTTTCATTCTCTTTGTTATTGATTTTACTTTTACACTACTTATTCTTTTATCAGGATAAACAAGTGCTATAGCAGTTATAAACCCAGTTATTGGATCAGCTGCATAAAGTGCTCTATCAAATTTGTTTTGTATTTTAGTTCCATTGCATGGATTATGAGCACATATAGCATGATACATTTCTTCGTTTCCAAAATTCTCATTTTTAAGTATTTCAATAGTTTTCGGTCCATGAAGCGACATATCACTTTTCCAATCTACAGTGTCATTATCAAGGTCATGTAAAAGTCCAGCAATTCCCCACATTTCTTCATTTTCAGGCTCTATTTTTTTTGCAAGAGCTCTCATAACACTCTCAACTGCATAACTATGCTTTATAATATGAGGTGTTGTTATATGCGTGTTTATTAGCTCAATAGCTTTTTCTCTATTCATACTTATCCCTCCTAAATATAATATTATTTTATAGTCTTATCATAACAGTTTCAATTTATTCTAATTTTAACATATTATGTATATTTTATCTATTTTTTTATACTAACTAAACATAGTTTTTTATAATATGTAAATACTAATATTACATTTTACTAAGGAGGTTTTAACATGCTAAATAGAAGCCATATAGATTTAAATAAGCTAAATAAAGTTCCATCAAATCACCCATTTGAGTACAGAGACGTTGTAAGTGAGGATTTTCCAAAAGAATCTCATGGAATAGATGGCAGAAGATTTAAATCAGAAGTTGAACATGGTAAATATGAGAATGTAGCTATTTACAGAGAATCAGATGATAGAGTTCAGTATAAAAAGCTATAATTAAAGGCCATGGATTTAAAATCCATGGCCTTTAATTATAGTTTTTTAAGCTTCTTCTTCGAATTGATCTTTACCTACTGCACATAAAGGACATAACCAATCCTCTGGCACATCTTCCCACTTAGTTCCCGCTGCTACTCCGTTATCTGGATCTCCTTCTGCTGGATCATATACATAACCACATACTACACATACATATTTTTTCATTTTCTATTCCTCCATATCATTTATATTTATTTTATTAATTTCTTATCTGTATTTATTATTTACCTTTTATCTTTAATTTAAAACATATTTTTAAGCTTCTTCTTCAAATTGATCCTTACCTACTGCACATAAAGGACATAACCAATCTTCTGGCACATCTTCCCACTTTGTTCCTACTGCTACTCCGTTATCTGGATCTCCTTCTGCTGGATCATATACATAACCACATACTACACATACATATTTTTTCATTTTCTATTCCTCCATATCATTTATATTTATTTTATTAATTTCTTATTTGTATTTATTATTTACCCAGCAAAATTAGTATTAAACACTTAAATTTTATTTAATATGTTTTTTTCAAATGCTAAATCTTTATATACAAAGAATCCATTTTTCTTATAAAACTTAATTAAATCATTTCTTTTTATATATTTTTTATTTTCATTTACGTATCCTTTTATGCATTTTACATTTTTAGGAAATTGCATTTCTTGTACTAATGTATTGAATTTAGTAAATACAAATGTAGCGTGACCACATCTTAATTTATCAGTAGATGCATTTATTCTATCTATATATATATAATCGTCTTTATACTTAAACTCCATTTTTAAACAGCTTTTATACTCACTCTTTGTTTTATGTACGTCTCCATATACAATATATACATTTCCTTTTTCATCATTATTATAATATTTCATTTTGTCACAAACCAAACATATCAAATCACAGTTTTTATCAAACCCAAACCTAATAACCAAATCATCTATATTTTTTTCATTCTTCAAATAAAGTATATCTTTAAATGTATTTATATATTGGTTGTATTTATTTATACCTTCTTGTACCTTTTCATTTAAATAATTACTTCGCTTGATAGACTCATATATACATGCTTTGCATTTTCCCTTTTTAAAATCGATACATTTTAGTGAATGTATACTTTTTTCAGTATCTAATAATATGCTTTCAGTATTTATTTCACCCAAGTCAATTTTTAAAATTTCATTCACATCTTCAGATCCTATAATTTTTTTTAATTGATTTATTTTTTCCTGTAGTATATCCTGTATAGAAATTAAGTCTTTCATAGAAGCTTCAGTTTTGATTCTTCTCTTTTTTCTACAGTTTTTATATACCACACTATCCCCCCATATACTAATATTCATCCAAAAGCTAAAAGTTCTAAAATCCCATCCTTTTAAGGCTGTAGATAAGAACTTAATAACTTCTGGATTAGCTTACCCCCAGGGCACACTCAACTAAAAATTCAGTTAACGTAGAAGTTCCTCTGAATTAAGTTTCGCTTTATATGGTATATATTTATTATAAAAATTTTGTTTATATGCAAAACTTGATATCATTCTCTCATTAAAAATTGTAATTACAGTTCTATAGGTATAAAATCTATTGTTTCCATTACATACATTTTACCTTGGAAAATATATTTAATCTTAATGTTGCCAACAAAAGAACTAGAAGCAATTTGAGCAGGAATTACAGCATATAATTTATTTTCTTCTACTTCAAATTTAATAACATTACCAAAAGCTATATCTTTTAATAAGTTTTGAGGTTCAATATCTATATATTCTTTATCAAGTATTTTTATATTGTTATTTATAGTAATTTCAATCTGTTCAGAAGAAAGTTTAGTTTTCACATTTTTATATATAATGTGAATCGGATTTTCAACTTCTCTTTCAATCATTGTATTAATTTCAATTACATGCACTTCTTGTACATTAACTTCTGTTCCAATATTTTTTGTTAAAATAACAATAATTTCCTTATATCCATCTTGATTTAAATCCGAGAGTATAAGTTTAGGGTTATATACTGGATTAGTTGTATTCTTCCAATAAAAAAAATATTTCTTTTTATCAATCTCTAAAACAAAATCCTTATACATTCCACTCTCTTCTTTTTTATAATAGAGTCTTATATTTGCTTCAGGTATCTCTGCAATAATGTTTTTATCATCGGTACTAATTTTACTGGTATTTTTATTTGTATTATAAATATACAAACTGAAAAAATTTAAAACTACAATCCCAATCAATAAAATCATAATTTTTTTAGACATATATATTGCCTCCCATCATTAGAACTTTGAGCTAAAACATCTTATTATATTATATTAAAGTAGCAATTATATGTATAACTAAATATAATTATGAATACAAAAAAACTGACAAATAATAGTTGTCAGTTTTTTTATATTTATAATTTAATTTAAAGATATAATATTTCCCTATTCATTGTAAAACGCTAAAGCTCCAGCTCCAATAAGTCCACAATCATCTCTCTTAGCCTTTTCTATTTTACAAATTTTAGTACTAGGCTTTAAAGACATACTATTTATAGTATCCATCATCTTATCATAAAACATATCTAGACAATTAGATACTCCTCCACCTATACTTATTTTTTCAGGATTGTACATAGCCATAATATTAAAAATGCCAATTCCTAAGTAATAGCCCTCATTTTCTACTATTTCTAGAGCAAGCTTATCTCCTCTTTTAGCTGATTCAAATACATGTTCCGCCTTTACTTTTTCTCCTTTTGAAATTTCTGATATAATACTTTCTTCATTAACAATTCTCTCAGAAGCAATTTTTTCTATAGATGTTCCAGATGCATAAGCTTCAAAACATCCATTATTTCCACAACTGCACTTTCTACCATTCATATTTATTATCATATGTCCTGCTTCAAAAGCATTCGAACTAGCTCCTACTTGAAGCTTAGAGTCTATTATAGCTCCACCACCGACACCTGTACTAACAGTTATATAAATAAAGTTTTTACACCCTTTTCCAAATCCAAATAAATACTCTCCTAGTGCTGCTGCATTACCATCATTCTGAAGTTTTATATTAATACCCTCAAATTCATCAGATAACTGTTCTACTAATTTTACATTTTTCCAGCCTTTTAAGTTACAACTTTCAACTATTATTCCTTTTTCACTATCTATTGGTCCAGGAGAACCTATTCCTATACCCTTTAAGTCATTCTTAGTTAAATTTAATCTCTCTAATAATTCATAAATAGTTTTTTTTATGTTATTTATACTATTATCAGGTCCTTTTTCAACCTCTGTAGGTATCTTGATATTGTCAAGAACTTCTCCTTCTTTAGTCATAATACCTATATTAATCTTAGTTCCACCTAAATCAACTGCACAATATAAATCCTTCATTAAAAATCACCTTCTTTTACTAGTATGTATTAACAAAACAACTCTATATTATTATAACATTTTTATAATTTGAATTTTACATAAAATTTTAATTTTTAAAGAAATTATACAATTTTCAATCTGAATAAATCTAGCATTACTTTGAAACACTAACTAAGAGGTGAAGATATGAAAAATTTTATACCAGATAAAGCATTTATAGATCCTAGGGTACTAAACTACGATGTAGGTAAGATTGCTATTAATCATCTTACAGAATTAAATGTGCCTATAGAAAAATCTAGAAGAGTTGTAATAGAAGGTAAAAGTCCATTAGAAAACTATTCAAAATCTAAAAAAACTATATATCTTACAGTTAACAAACAAAAAAAGTTGAGACCTTGTAAACCTTCTGCTGACTATCAGTTTTCTCTATCAAGTTCTTGTCCAGGCCACTGTGAGTACTGTTATCTTCAAACTACTCAAGGCGAAAAGCCCTTTATGAAAGTATTTGTAAATATAGACGAGATATTAGATGTAATTAGTGATCACATAGATAAAAATTCGGATATTACGACGTTTGAATGCGGAAGTATAACTGATCCTGTTGCACTTGAACACTTGACTGGAAATCTTAAAAAATGCATCGAATTTTTTTCAAAATCAAAAAATGGAAGACTCAGAGTTATAACTAAATACAATAATGTAGATTCTTTTTTAAATATAGACCACAACAATCATACTAAATTCAGATTCAGTATAAATACAAGGTATGTTATAAATAACTTTGAGCATAGCACATCAAGCTTTGAAGAAAGAATAATAGCTTCTAAAAAAATAGCTTCAAGTAATTATCCTCTGGGATTTATAATAGCGCCAATAATTATTTATGATAATTGGAAAGAAGAGTACAAAGAATTAATATTAAGACTCAAAGAAGAGCTCAAAGACTACAGTGAACCTATAACTTTTGAGCTTATACAGCATAGATTCACACGCACTGCAAAAGATTTAATACTTACCAGATTTCCAAAGACAAAACTCGATCTAAATGAAGAAAATAGACAACTAAAATGGGGACCTTATGGAAAATTCAAATATGTATACCCTAAAGAAAAAAGTAGTGAGATAAAAGAATATATATCAAAGCTTATATACGACAATTTTAAAAACTCTACTATAGAGTATTTTACTTAATAATTAGAAATTCAAAAAGCTTATTGAAATATCCCCTACTTTGTAGCGTTATTCCAATAAGCTTTATTTTCATCTTAAGCATAATATTATTGTTGATATTATATGTTTAGTATATCAATTAAGTTATCTATACGATATAATTTATCTGAAAGTCAAAAATTCAGTTAGAGCAAAGGCTCAATCACAATTAATTTTTGCTTTATAATATAACATTATACAAAGGAGTAACTTATGAGAATTCTTGTTGATGCAGATGCTTGTCCTGTTAAAGATATAATAATTAAAGTCGCTAAGCACTTCAATATAGCTGTACTGATGTTTATAGACACAAGTCATGTTCTACATGATGATTATTCAAAAATCGTTACTGTAGGTCAGGGAAAAGACTCTGTAGATATGGCTTTGGTAAATTCAGTTGAAGAAGGAGATGTAATTATTACTCAAGACTATGGACTTGCTGCCATGGTACTAGCAAAAAAAGCCCATGTTATAAATCAAAACGGACTTATTTATACTGATGACAATATAGATATACTACTTCTTCAAAGACATTTGTCTCAAAAAGCTAGAAAGGCTAGAAAAAGAATTAAAAGCGCTAAAAAAAGAACCAAATCAGATAACGAATTGTTTGAAAAAAACTTTATGGATCTTTGCGAATCATTAATACAATAGAATGACATTTTAATGTTGTAATTTCTTACATAAAGATGAACTGTGCGATTTTTTGTATTTCCCAGGAAAATATATCTTTTATATGTGAATAATTCTTGCTATTAATCTCTTAAAAAAGCTAATACTATTATTAGACTTTAGGAGGTGTTATAATGAATCAAGGAAACCATAATATAGGATGTACTGTTACTGAATGTAGACATCATGCTAAAACTATGAACAATTGTACTCTAACTCATATAGAAGTTGTAAAACACAAAAGTGAAGCTACATGTCCAGAGTGCACAGATTGCGGAAGTTTCGAAAAAGAAAAATAATAAAAAGAGACTCCACTTTATTTAAAGTGGAGTCTTTTTATGTATTTTTCTTATCTATACTTTAAATCTATCTGTATGATTTTTTAATTCCTGTGCTACATTACTTAAATTGTCTACACTAGCACTTATCTCTTCAAAAGAACTTACCTGTTCTTCTATTACTGCATTTATCTGCTGTACTTCGCTAGCATTCTCATTAGTAGTACTAGATATTTCATTCATAGCACTAGTCATATCTTGTGATATACCAGCTTGATTTTGAGATGATCTAGATACCACTTCTATTGTGTTAGTAATATCATATATAGCATTTAATATATCATCAAATTTGTCATTTATTTTAGTTGCCTTATCTACACCAACCTTAACTAAAGTAGTTCCTTCCTTTATAGACTTATCCGCTCTTTGTGATTTAGATTGAATATCATCTATTAATTCCTCTATTTTATAAGCAGACACTTTACTTTCTTCTGCTAACTTTCTAACTTCCTCCGCTACTACTGCAAATCCTTTCCCATGTTCTCCAGCCCTAGCTGCTTCTATAGCTGCATTTAAAGCTAATAAATTTGTTTGTTCAGATATTCCTGTTATTATAGAAATTATATCTCCAATTTCCTTAGATGATTCATTTAAATCTAAAATAGATTCATATACTAAACCAGTAGATTTTTCTACCTCATTAATAGTTTTTACTACCTCGTCTATCTCCTTTGCTCCTTCATTAGATAATTTTAAAATTTCTTTACTTTTATTAAACGTACCTTCCGCTTCCTCTGAAATAACATTTGAAGAGCT
Organism: Tepidibacter hydrothermalis; assembly: GCF_029542625.1. GTDB lineage: Bacteria > Bacillota > Clostridia > Peptostreptococcales > Peptostreptococcaceae > Tepidibacter_A > Tepidibacter_A hydrothermalis. Next base: position 1,146,273 of record NZ_CP120733.1, on the reverse strand, counting down.
TGCCATTTCTTCTATACTCGCTGTAGTTTCTTCTACTATACTTGCATTCCCTTGAATAGAGTCCGATATAGAAGTAACACCTATAGCCATTTGTTCAATTCCACGAGCAGATTCATCCATTACCGTTCCAATTTCTGCCGAAGAAGATGCCATCAATTCTGCACTTTCCTTAACTCTTGCAATTATAATATTTACATTTTCTATAAATATATTAAACCATTTTGCCAACTCTCCTACTTCATCTTCTGTAACTACTTTTAACCTTTTGGTTAGATCTCCCTCACCTTGAGCAACCTCCTTAAGCATTTCTGTTGTATCTAATATAGGTTTTGAAATTTTATCAGATATCATATTTATAATAAGAATTAACAATATCATAGATACTATAGTTGTTACTATAGATATATTTCTCATTTTTTTTACATCTTTCACTATAGCTTCCACAGGAATACTAACTGAAAAAGACCAAGGTGTAGAAGTATTTCCTATTTCTATAGGTACATATATTCTATGTACTTCCTTTTTTAATGAATTAGATACTAAATTTAAGCTATGTTCTTTTCCTTCTTTTATGAATTCCTTTATCTCTTTTCTTTCATTTGTATTTCCAATATCCTTACCGAGATTATCATCTTTTTTATGAGCTACATAAGTACCATTATTAGCTATAATAGATACATATCCAGTTCCATATGGCTTTATATCCTTTACTTGTTGCTGAAAGGATTCAAGACTCATATCAATACCCAATACACCTAATACCTCTCCATTTATCTCAATTGGTACACCTAAAGATATCATAAGCTCTTTTTTATTTCCAAATTCATACCAATAAGGATCCATTATATATTCAGATTTAGTATCTTTAGGAATCAGGTCAAAATCCCCTCCCGACTGTATATCATATTCTTTTAAAGCTTCTACTTTAATAGAACCTTCATTTCTGTACCAATAAGGTATTACTCTTCCCGTATAATCACTATCTATTGAATTAACATACTCCTTATCTTTACCATCAAACTTGTTAGGCTCCCAACATGTCCATACCGCTATAAAATCTTCATTTTTCTCTAGAGTTTCTTTTAAGATATTATTTAAAAAACTCCTGTCTGTAGAGCCCGATTCTTTCATTACTTTTAATATATTGCTCAAATTTTCAGCAATACTCACAGTATTGTTTAATTCTCCTTCCACAAAATTGCTATAATTATAAGCTGTTTCTTTTGTATTTTCATAAGCAGCTCCAGTCATCAGTTTGCTAGTTTGAGAATATAGTATGCCACTTGTTATGCACAAGGAAATAAGTACAAATATTCCTATATATGCTATTATTTTACTCTTTAATTTTTTAAATTTAAACATAATTTAACCTTCCCTCGAATTTTTTTCATTTCCTATTAATTCATTTTTTGATTAATGCCTATTTGTATCTTTTAAATTTTTAACAAAATATATAATATTATATAAAACGAACTTTTCCAGAATTAATTATACTAAATATTTCTTGTTTATACAATTTTTTTCATTTTTCACTCTTTATAATGTTGATTTCGAAAATAATTTCAAATAAAATTATATACTCCTATCTATAATTTTATTTATGTAATTATTTTTCATAAATTTATATACTACATATTTTTAGAATATCCTTAAATCACGATATTAAATTTCTTCAAAAAATAAAAAAAGACCGTCAGGTCTTTACATAACTGGTGCGGATGACGGGACTTGAACCCATACGAGCGTAGCTCACTACCCCCTCAAGATAGCGTGTCTGCCGATTCCACCACATCCGCATACTCAATCTTAATAATATTCTAATTGTTCTGTATATATAAGTCAATAACTTTTTCTATTCACTTACATATATGTTTTCAAAACCATTATATATATTAAATTCATTTGAATCCAGCTTTCCTTTGATTTTATTATTTAAAACTAAGTTTTTATCCTTAACCAACAGACTTATAAACGGGATGTTCTTGCTAACATATTTTTCTAGTTCATTATAGTTTTGTATTCTTTCAGATTCGCTATTAGAACTTATAAGCTTTTGAATCAATATATTTACATTATCATCATTATAATTTGTAAAATCATTGTAGAAATTAAACCTAGGGTCAGGAACAATAGGAAGTGTCCACCCTAAAAGTGCTAAATCATAGTCCTTATTGTTAATAGCATTTGTAAGTTCTTCTCCAGAAAGTTCTATTATTTGTGCATCAATTCCTACATCTGACAATGAAGTTTTTATTAAATAAGCTTCTTTTAGTCTTTCAAAATTTTCTTGATTTACAACAACTCTAAACTGAACTTCGTCTAAATTTATCTTACTCAAATATTTCTTAGCTTTATCTACATCGTATTTAACAGTTTCTAATTCTTTATTGTAGTATTTTGATTTTTTATTTAATGGGAATTCCACTAAATCTCCGTTATTCAAATAAACATCCTTTAATATTTTTTTTCTATCTATACTGTACAATAATGCTTTTCTAAAATTTATATCTTGTATATATTGATTATCGAAATTCAAAGCTACAAATTCGTATTCATTTCCTGTGTAATTATTTATATCAAATCGCTTAGCAGGAAACTCCCCACTTATTATCTTATCTATTTTACAAATATCAGTTTCAAGAGATATAATCATACTCTCTTGTGCTTCTTTATCAGGTACTATAACTAGTCTTACCTTATCTATATAAGGTTTCTTATCATAGTAATCTTCATTTCTTACTAAATCTATATACTTTCTTTTTTCATATTTATCTATTTTATACATTCCAGATCCTATTAAATTGTTTGAATAAAGAGTCATGTCCTCATTACTCAAACCAGCAAGTCTATTCTTTGGAAGTATTGGAAATATAAAATTTTCTAAAGAAAAAGAATATGAATCTTTAAATACTATATTAAAGCTAGTATCAGATAAAACCTCCACCCTAGATACATTCTCAACAAGAGATTTATAAGTACTTTTATCTAGTGTTTTCAATAGATTTATTGTAAATTGAACATCTTGACTTGTTAAACTTGTTCCATCATGCCAAAGTATATTATCTTTTAAATTTATACTTAAGCTCATTCCATCTTGCGAAAGAGTATACTTATCAACAAGCTTTGGCTTTATATTATAATTTTCATCTACCACAAATAGACTGTCATACACCAATTTAAGAGCTTGATCTAAGGATTTTTCATTATTTAAAAGTGGGTTCAATGTTTTAAATTCGACAACAGAAATATTTACTTTTCCACCACTCTTAGGGCTTAAGTCTTCCTCTTGCAATATAGCTTTTTCTAACTCAGCATCTATATTAACATTATCTTTGCTACATCCAAAGAGAAATACAACCATAATTAAAAGAAAAATAATTTTAACTTTTTTCATTAGTTTTTTCCTCATTTCTCGTAAATAGCTTTATATCTTTTATAATATTTATTTACCTTGTTCACATAATCGCTAGTCTCTTTAAAAGGTATTGTATCTAAGTTTATTCCATTTCTACTATACCTTTGATCCTTTAGCCATTTGTCTACATTTCCAGATCCACCATTATACGCCGCTATTACTAAGTCTTTATCATCGAATTGCTTAAATAGCTTACTTATATACCAACATCCTATTTGAATATTAGTCTCTGGATTAAATATATTTATATCTCCCATTTGAAGTTCATCCTCAGCCCATAACTGAGTAATATTTGATATTTGCATAAGGCCCCTAGCCTCTCTATTAGACTCAGCATAAGGAAAAAATTTACTTTCAACCTTCATTATAGAAAATACCAAATATGGATCTATATCGTATTCCTTAGAATATTTCATTACATACTCTTCATAATGTGTGGGATATACTATTTTTAAACATCTATTCACTCCAAATGTCAAACCCGCAATAAGTATAATAGCGCAAATAATAAAATACTTCTTTTTAATCAAGATACGTTTCCTCCACATAATCACAAAATTTTTCTACATCCGCTTCAAGTTTATCCTGATCATATGAATTATCGATTATATAATCAGCATATTTTTTCTTATCTTCCACACTCATCTGTGATCTAATTCTTAAAGTAGCATCCTCTTTGCTTATATTATCTCTTTTTACGATTCTTTTAATCTGTATATTTTCATTGCATGTAACAAGAAGTACCATATCGACTAAATTTAATAGATTTGCCTCTATTAAAAGAGGCGCATCTAATATCACAATTTTTTCACCTTGTTTATTAAATTTGTCTATATTGACTTTTATGTTGTTAATTATTATAGGATGAGTTATAGAATTTAGTTTTTCAAGCTTATTTTCATCGGAGAAAACAATACTTCCTAATTTTTTTCTATCTAACATATTATCAGAATCAAGTATCTCACTTCCAAAATATTCTACAAGCACATCAAGATCTTTTTTATTATCAAATATTTTTCTTGAAATTTCATCTGCATCTATTATGTTTATATTCTTTTTCTTTAAAATATTAGAAACTGTACTTTTTCCACTTCCTATTGACCCTGTAAGACCTATTACTATCATATTCTCACCTACTTCGTTTCATACCATGATTTTCCTGTATTAAGGTCTATACTAAGTCTAACCTTCATATTCACAGCATTTTCCATTTCATTTTTCAAGATCTTCTCAACTTCATCTATTTCATCTTCTAAAGCTTCTATTATAAGTTCATCATGTACTTGTAAAATAAGCTTTGATTTTAAATTCTCTTCTTTAAGTTTTTTATATACATTTACCATGGCAATCTTTATAACATCAGCAGCACTTCCCTGTATAGGAGTGTTCATAGCCAATCTTTTTCCTAAGTTTTTAACTATAAAGTTCTTAGAGTTTATCTCTGGAATATATCTTCTTCTGTTAAGAACAGTACTTACATACCCATCACTCTTAGCCTTTTCTACTATATCATCCATATATTTTTTTATATTAGGATATTTATCAAAGTAATTATCTATATACTCTTTAGCTTTTTTAGCTGGTATATTTAAGTTTTTAGATAACCCGAAATCACTAATTCCGTATACTATCCCAAAGTTAACAGCCTTTGCAGCACTTCTCATCTCACTATCAACATCTTTTATATCAACATCAAATACCTTTGATGCTGTACTTGTATGAATATCTTCCCCACTTTCAAATGCTTTTATTAAGTTCTCATCATCACTTATATGAGCAAGTACTCTAAGTTCTATTTGAGAATAATCTGCATCAACTAAGCTATATCCTTCACTAGGTATGAATACCTTTCTTAAATTTCTTCCCATTTCAAGCCTTACAGGAATATTTTGAAGATTAGGCTCAGTAGATGATATTCTTCCAGTAGTTGTTATAGTTTGATTAAAAGATGAATGAATCCTCTTACTCTTATTATTTATAATATTCAAAAGTCCATCAACATAAGTAGATTGTAACTTAACAATTTGTCTATATTCAGAAATCTTATCGATTATCTCATGTTCAGGTCTTAACTTTTCAAGAACCTCCGCGTTAGTTGAGTATCCAGTCTTAGTTTTTTTAATTATAGGAAGTTCTAATTTTTCAAATAGTATAACCCCTAACTGCTTAGGTGAATTTATATTGAATTCTTCTCCAGCCATCTCATATATATTGTCTTCTAAATTCTTAATTATAGTTGAATATTCTTCCTTAAGCTGTTCTAGCTTTTCAATATCAACCTTGAATCCTTCATACTCCATATATCCTAAAACTTCAATAAGTGGCATTTCTATATCATAAAAAAGTTCTTGCATTTCATATTCATCTATGGTTTTTTCCATCTCATTTTTTATACCTATAACAACCTCAATTAGATTATTAAAATATTTAACCAAAACATCTTCTTCTAATTCTTCAAATTTTTTGGCCTTCTTTCCTTTTCCTAAAAGTTCTTCTTCACTATTTATATTTTTACCCATATATTTAGCTGCTAAATTATCATGTAAGTAATTAGAACTTGTAGCATCTATTAAGTATTCTCCTATTACAATATCAAACTTCATATTTTTGATATCTATATCATAACTTCTAAGGGCAATATATTCTTCTTTTAATTTATAACCGTATTTTTCTATCTCTTCTGATTCTAATACATCTTTTAATTTTAATATACATATTTCTTCATTTATATAATATACTTTATCTTGCTCTAAACCTATGAACATATATATTATGTTTTTATCTAATATGTTTCCTTTTTTTGTAACAGTTTTTAAGTACATATATTTCTTCTTCTTTATTTCATCTATAACAAAATCTATATTATCATTATTTATCAATACAGACTTTATATCTTTCTCTTCTACAACCTCTTTGTTCATGCTTATTCTTTTAATTAAACTATTAAATCCAAATGTATTAAAAAGCTTTATTATCTTTTGTTCATCATAATTTTCAAGCTTTAATTCATCTATATCTATATCAACAGGCATATCTCTTACTATTGTGGCAAGACGCTTACTCATAAGAGCCGTATCTATATTTTCCTCTATCTTCTTTTTCACACTTCCCTTTAGCTTGTCTGTATTTTGAACTAAATTTTCAATCGTTTCAAATTCTTTTAAAAGTTTAATTCCAGTTTTTTCTCCTATTCCAGGTACTCCTGGTATATTGTCAGACTTATCCCCCATAAGCCCTTTAAGATCTATAAATTGATCTGGAGTTAGCTCATATCTTTTTAAAACTTCATCATAGTCATATATTTCAAGTTCTGTTATACCTTTTTTAGTTATAAGTATCTTAGTTTTATTAGATGCAAGTTGTATAGCATCCTTATCTCCAGTAACTATAATAACCTCAAAATTATCTTCTTCTGCAATTTTAGATACTGTTCCAATTATATCATCAGCTTCAAAACCTTCCATTTCAAGTCTGTTTATCTTGAATGCATCTAAAAGTTCCTTCAATGGTTCTACCTGAACTCTTAATTCATCAGGCATTTTTTTTCTTCCAGCTTTATAATTTTCATACTGCTTGTGTCTAAACGTAGGTGCCTTAAGGTCAAATGCTACACTCATATGAGTTGGATTATATTCGTCTATTATCTTAAATAGCATAGTAGTAAATCCATATATTGCATTAGTATGTAATCCTTCTTTATTCATAAGATCTGGCAAAGCATAAAAAGCTCTATTCATCAAAGAGTTTCCATCTATTATAACAAGTTTTTTATTCAAATTTATCACACTCCGTATTCATTTATAAATAACATAAAGCGAAACTTAATTGAGATGAGTTTTTTTCTCTATTTCAATTTTTAGTTACGCTAATCCAGAAGCTATTAAGTTCTTATCTCCAGCATTAAAAATATAGAATTTTAGAACTTTTAGCTTTCAGATAAATAATTCAGACGAAGTTAAACTTCACCTGAATTAAGTTTCATTTTATTATATCATTATTATATGTTTTAATCACAAGGAAATTATATAAATCAAAACTTAATTTAAATGAAGTTTTTACTCCACCTAAATATTTAATTGAGTAAGTACCCTTTCGTATAAATTTCAACGTACAAATAACGTGTATTAAAGATCTCAACTATTACTTATATTATATATTTTTTAAAATCTATTGAATTTTATTCTGATATATGTTAATATTTGTTTGTAAGATTTTTTGCCCGAGTGATGGAATTGGCATACGTACGCGACTCAAAATCGTGGTTTTGCGAGTTCGAGTCTCGCCTCGGGCACCAATTAAATTTCGAAATAAAAAGTGCACTCGTAATTAGAATTTAATTCTAATTACGAGTGCACTTTTTATTCTTAAAGAAATTATATTATTTTTTATTTTAAAAATTATGCTCTAGTATTTGATTTTCCTCCAGGATTAGTCATTCCGTAAAGTCCAAAATTAGTTAAGTTATTATAAACATGCTTTGTTGGTATAAGCCATACTGTTCCTGTTCCTCTAAATACATTTAATAATCCTTCTCCACTAGTTGCAGAACCTATTAATGATTTAGAAGATGTTTCAACTGTAAAATTAATATTTCCAGTTCTTAGTATAGCAAAGTTTCCATCCACCTTTAATGTTTCATTATTTAATTCATACTCCATTATTTCCTCTTTAGGTACAGGCACTTCAAGAACCACAAGTCCACTTCCACGAAGTTTAGTTTGAAAAAGTCCCTCTTGACCAAGCACTGCTGATGATACATTTTTTTGCATAGCTGCTCCAACTTCTACAGTATCTTCACAAGCATAAAATACTCCATCATCAACAATAATTTCTTCATTTTCAAGTTCAACAATAATATAATGACCAAAGCTAGGCTCTAAATAAATTTCTCCTGTTCCTGAATACTTTGGCTTAAATGTTGTCTCACCTGTCACACTTCCTTTTAAAAACTTTTTACCAAGCCCTATAATTCCTCCCATTTTATTATCCATTTCTATATTCCCTTTTAAATAACTTAAAGCTCCTGCTTCTAATCTAATTTGAGTATTATTTAAAGTTATTTTCACTTGTCTAAGTTTAATGTTTGAATCTTTCATAAAGGATAACATTATTGCACTCGATACATTACTTCCTCCTCTTAATTCTTCAAACTCCAAAACTTCAATAGATACATTTTCATTATTCATTGTTTCTATTACTTTAATATTATTATTCATATTATTATTATTAGTCTTCATAAATCTTCCCCCTTATTTTTACATAATTCTACATAATTTTTTATATATTATATCATAAAACATTAATATTACTGATTTTTTAATATAATTCTTATTTATGTAAAATATAGTGAAAAAATACTTAAGGGATGTATATTCTACAAGATGTATGCCTATATTTTTTTAATTACCATACCCATCTACTATTGAAATAAGCCTTTTCTTTGATTTATCTGATAATAAATCAGTTTTCAAGTCCTCTTTTAACATATTCATATTTCCATATCCTTTTATATACCCATTTAATCTAGTGGCAATTCTAGAATCGATAAATTCACTAAAATTTTCACACGAACTTTTAATCTCATCACTTACCGTTCTCAAACTTTGAAGATAGTATTTTTGATGATAATTTTCAGCACTATAAAACTCATCTATACATTCTATATCAGTATATATATTTTCATTTGTTTCTTTCTCTTCTTTACTTTTTAAAGCTTTTATCTTTTGTTTATTATCGTGATATAATATCAGTGATCTATACTGTACTTTTGAAGACTTTCTCTTGAATGTATTATTTCTCCAAAATATATCTAAAAGTTCATCATAAGTTATGACTTCTCCATCATAATCTATTTGTACAACCTCAGTATGATCCATCATATTAGTATAAGTTGGATTTTTGCTTTTTCCTCCACTATACCCAACTCTAGTTCTTATTACTCCATCTATTAACCCAAACTGAGCATCTGGACCCCAGAATCACCCCATACCAAAAGTGGCTTTTTTAATCATATTATCAACTCCTTTGATATGATTATACCCACTTTTATTTACTTTACCCCAGGAAGAATAGCCCTAAATAAATTTCTTTTAGTTACGTTTATAAATTTAACACTGCCCTTGTTCTCAAAAGAATTCTTTATTCTATTAAATCCCATTCCACTACCTAAAAATCTCATCTTATCATCTAGTATTAATAATCTTTGGTATATCCAATCATTTCTTCTAGATGGATTTTTTTCTTTTATCAAAGTATTTATACTATCTCCTCTGATAAGTACCCCTGGATTATTTACCTCCACCTTATCCTTTCCTAAATATATGACTATTTCTCTTGTTAAATCATAATAATCCCTATGAACTAAACTGTTCCTAATACATTCATAAAGTCCCTCTATAGGGTAATTGTAATTTTTGAGAATATGTCCAAGGTAATATTCAACCTCATTTAACATACGAATTATATTTCCATGAAATATTTTAGTAGTAATCTCTTTATCTAAATTATCTATAACCCTTATAGATGAACTCGTTATATGTTTTTGAGGATGGTTTCCAAAAACCAATAATCCTCCTAATGTAGTTACATAATTCCCATCTTCCATCTTTATGCATATCCCTAGATTTTCTAATAGTTCTATAGATATATCTTCATTAATATTTATCTTTTTACAATATGAACGAACTATCTTCTCATCTATTTCACTTATATTACTTTCAACGACAGGTATCATTTCAGTATTTATAATACCACTTTCCTCAAACATACTTGCAACCTCATGTCTTCTAGCTATATCAGTAGTAGACCCTCTTCTTATATAAAAACTCCCATTTTGTCTTAATTGATGAGGTTTTTGATTACTTTTAAATATTATGAGTATTCCTAATGTTTTTCCCTCATACTCTTCATACTCCATTTTTATACTCACTGGTGGATCTATTCTGTTTGATAGTATCTGTTGTATTTTTTCCTCTACATAAAAATCCTTTTGAATACCTATTATCTTCTTTGTTTTATCTTCAATTCCAAATATTATATAACCCCTTCCTCCGTACGTATTAGCAATTGCTAGTATATCTTTAGCCAATTCTTTTTTTTCTGCCTGAGTATTCAAATTTATCTTTAATTTATAATCAAGCTTAGCACCCTCGGGCTTTTTTAAAAGGTTAGATATCTTATTTTTGTCCATCTAATCACCTCTCCAAAATTCGCTTCATTCTAATCTATAGATTATATTAATATTTTAAGGCTTGAAAATGTATATGTTATATAACATCATATTATAACTATATGTTATAATCTACTTATAATTTAACAAAAGGGAGCAGATAATATGGATTTTAAACAACTCGAAACATTTATAGAAATAGCAAAACATAAAAGCTTCTCAAAAGCTGCAAAAGAACTGTTTTTGACACAACCCACTATAACTACTCATATTCAAAATCTCGAAAAAGAACTTGGGACTATTCTAATAAATAGAAATAACAAGAATATTTCTTTAACGGAACCAGGAGAAATTCTTTATTCTCATGCTCTTGAAATATTAAATTCTAGAAAAAAAGCATTGTTCAATTTAAAAGAATACGAAGGAAAAATAGAAGGTATTATAGATATAACCTCAAGTTCAATCCCGGAAACATATATATTACCAGATATTTTGAAGTCTTTTATAAATGATTTTCCAGACGTTAAGTTTACTATAACTCATCACGATTCTCATGATGCAATAGATGAAATATTAAATGAAAAAGTAAACTTCGGATTTGTAGGTTCAAAAATTCCAAACTCACAAATACAGTATATAGACTTAATAAAGGATGAACTCGTTTTAATAACTCCTTATGATTATAATATTATAAATAACGATTCATATGTGAGTATTTCTTCTCTTAAAAAGGAAAATTTTATAATGAGAAAAGAGGGTTCAGGAACTAGAAAAGTTATAGTAAATGAACTTAAAAAGAATGATCTTCCATTAGATCATTTCAACATATTAGCACATGTGGAAAGTAATGAAGCAACCAAGGAAATGGTAAAAAAAGGAATAGGGCTTTCTATCGTATCTAATAAATCTATAGTAGATGATCTTAGTTCTAAATCACTAAAAGCCTATAAAATAAAAGAGTTAGATCTTAAAAGAAAATTTTATTTTATATATTCTAAAAAAAGAATAAATACACCTTTAGAAGAAAAATTTATAGATCATATCAAGAATTTTTTTGAATAAATTTGAGGTTATTTTAAAAATTCAAATAGGTATATAGTTTCCTACTTATTATAAAAAAATGGCGCTCATTTAAATGTTAGCTACTTTTTTGTTGATATTTCTCTATAAAACTTAGATTGTGACTTTTAACTATCCGTTAAGAAACTTCTTTGTCTGACCTTAAGGAGTTTAAGAAGTTTTAGGATATTTAATAAGTCACAATCTTTAGTTTTATTAAAATATTAACTAAGTAGCGTTATTTAAATGAGTGCCATTTTTCGGTTAACCTTAAAAATTCACTTACTATTCTATTTTAAAAATCCTCTATAAGCCTTGAAAGTTTCGTAGCAATCCACTTTGCTTGCAAGTTCCATAGGTGCATGCATACTTAAAAGAGCAACTCCACAATCTACAACTTCAGCTCCATAATTTGCTAGTATGTAGGCTATAGTTCCACCTCCACCTTGGTCTACTTTTCCAAGTTCTCCTACTTGCCATGTAACATCATTTTCATCGAAAGTTTTTCTTATTTCAGATAAAAATTCTGCATTTGCATCATTACAACCAGATTTTCCTCTAGCTCCTGTATATTTAGCTACAACTACACCATTCCCTATAAATGCTGCATTTCTCTTATCAACAACATCTGGGAAATTTGGATCAAAGCCACAAGTAACATCTGCAGATAATACCTTTGAATTACCTAATGCTCTTCTTAATTTCAAATCATTATAATCTCCTTGAGCATTTATAATTTCAGCAACTGTATTTTCAAAGAATCTAGATTGCATTCCTGTATTACCCATAGATCCTACTTCTTCTTTATCTACAAATAATCCAACAGCTGTATATTCAGGATTTTCAACTTCAAAAATACCTTTAAGTCCTGCGAATGTACAAACTCTATCATCATGGCCATAAGCTGCAATCATAGATCTATCAAGTCCTACATCTCTTGATTTTCCAGCCGGAACTATTTCAATTTCAGCAGTTAAGAAATCTTCTTCTGTCATTTCATATTTCTCATTTAATAATTTTAATACATTTTTCTTAACAGAATCCTTTTCTTCATCCTTTAAAGGTATATTTCCTATTAAAACATTAAGTCCTTCACCTGTAATACCTTCAGAAAGTTTTTTACCCATTTGGTCCTTAGCTAAATGTATTAAAAGATCACTTATGTATACTACAGGATCATTTTCATCATCACCAATATTAATATCAACCTTATTTCCATCCTTAGTATAAACAACGCCATGCATACTTAACGGAATTGTTGTCCATTGATACTTTTTAACTCCTCCATAGTAATGAGTCTTAAGAAGTGCTAAATTACCATCTTCATAAAGCGGAAATGGTTTTAAATCTAGTCTTGGTGAATCTATGTGTGATCCAACTATCTTCATACCCTTTTCTATTTCATTTTGTCCTATTACAAATAACGCTACCCCTTTATCTTTGTTATTTGCATATATCTTAGAACCTGATTTAATATTCTTATTTTCTAAAGCTTCTTCTAATGAAATATAGCCTTGCTTCTTTGCCTTATTAATTATCTCATCTACACATCTTCTCTCAGTTTTTCCATTGTCTAAAAATTCCATATACTCCTTAGAATAAGACATTACAGCATTCATATCTTCATCTTTTAAATTTTTCCATGCATTTTTAAATTCATGATCTAATTTCATATTTACCACCTTCCGTATAGTATTATTTTAACATATTATTTTTATTATATCATATTTCGCAATTTGTTTTTCCATAAATATCAATTAATTAAATTTTTAGTATTTTCATTCACTATTTTATATATTTTTATTATTTCCCATTTAATAGATGAAAAATTCGTCTATAAAAATAGTTGCAAGTGTAGCTATCTCAACAAGCTACCAATAAAGCAAAAAATTTATAATACCTTAGTATATAAAAAACCGTATCTATTGATACGATTTTTTTATAATTTTTTTATATTATTTTTGTATGCATATATAGCTGCTTGAGTTCTATCGGATACCTCAAGTTTTCTTAATATACTAGAAACATGATTTTTTACAGTCTTCTCACTTATATAAAGTTTTTCTGAAATTTCCTTATTGCTAAGGCCATCAGCAATAAGAGATAATACTTCATATTCTCTCTTTGTTAAACTATCTAGCCCTTGCTTAACTGTGTTTCTATCTTTTCTTTTATTTATCTCTCTCAATAGTTCTCCTGCAAGGTTTGGATGAACATAACTTCCACCATTATATACATTTATTATTGCAGAAACTAAACTAGATGATTCTGAATCTTTAAGCATATATCCATTAGCTCCTAGATTTAAAGTTTCTATAAGATATTCTCTTTCATCATATATAGTCAACATTATAACTTTAGTAGATGAATCCATATCCTTTAATTTTCTTAAAGTTTCTACACCATTCATATTAGGCATATTAATATCCAACAGAACTATGTCTATATCTTTTTTTCTATAGTACTCTATGGCCTCATATCCATCACAAGCCTTAGCTACAATAGTTATTTCATCTTCAAGTTCTAATATCTTTGAAAGGCCCTCTCTCATAAGAGAATGGTCATCCACTACCATAACGTTTATATTATCCTTCATCATTTACCTCCTTATTAGGAAAAGCAAATATAACCTTAGTTCCTTCCCCTATTTTACTGTCTATTTTTAATTGACCATCTAATAAAGATGCTCTTTCCCTCATAAAACCTACTCCTAATGATCCTTCTATAATATTGTTATAATCAACATTAAATCCAATGCCATTATCTTCAACAAGACCAGCTACTCTTTTTTCATTTATATCCAATTTAATTTTAACATTAGATGCCTTAGAGTGTTTGCATATATTATTTAAGGATTCCTGTATAACCCTAAATGTAGTTATCCTAACCAGCGGATGCATTATTTTTGTATCATTAAGTACAATCAAATCTATACTTATATCTTTCTCATATTCTATGTCAGATATAGCTCTTTCTATTGTAGGTACCAAACCTAAATCATCTAATGAGGTTGGACTTAAATCATACATAATTCTTCTTAAGTCTCTAAGTGTATTCCTAAGAATTTTCTTTATATTTTTAAGTTCATCTCTAGATAATTGTATATCTTTATCTAAAAGTCTACTCATTATTTCAGACTTTATTACTAAAGAAGCCATACTTTGTGCTGGTCCATCATGAATATCTCTAACTATTCTTCTTCGTTCTTCCTCTTGTGATTTTATTATCTTCATTCCAATCTGAGCCTTACCCTCTAATGAAGACATCTTCTGAGATACATTTTCTAAATCGCCCATCAAAAAATCAACAACAGATTTCATCTTTGACATATATAGTTCGCCTTTTTCTAATATGTCATTCATTTTCTTAAGTCTTATCTCAAGATCATTTCTACTTTTTATTATATTTTTTTCTTCTTCTCTTTTCAATGTAAGCTTTACCTGTATACCCTTAGCGTCTTCATATGCCTGTCTTATTTTCTCTTCTGTTTGATTATGGAAATTTTTACTTATGGATGCCAATCTTTGTTTACTGTTTTTTTCCTCTTTTTCCAAGTATTCAACCTCATCTATTAAAACTTTAACTCTTATTCTGAAGTTTTCTAAATCTATTCTCATTTTTTCACACTCATTATGTACACTTTCATACATAGACAAAACTTCATTTTGGCTATTTTTTATAGTATCTATCACCTTATTGAATACTTCATTAAAATTTACGAACATTTCTTCTCCATTCACAATAAATTACCTCTTTTATCAATTTTCGACATTCCTTATTATTATACTATATTATACAAAAATATAACACCTATTCACCTTATATTCATATGAATTTTAATATATTTATTAGTTTTACTATATACAAAAAATAAAAGATCGTCACATGACAACCTTTTATTTCTGATTTAGCCTTCAATACTACTTATACTATTCTTTTCATTTTCATCTAGAACTTCTTCCAGATTTAATATTATTATCATTCTTGAATCAACTTTTCCAATACCTTCAATATAAACTTTATCCTCTCCTGATATTACTTCTGGAGCTGGCTCTATATCTGTATCCTCAATAGATATTACATGAGAGGCATCATCTACTAAAAATCCAACCATTTTTCCATCCATATTAACTACAATTATTCTAGATAGTTCACAAAATTTTGTATCCTCAGCTAAATTGAACCTCTTCTTTAAATTAATTATAGGAGTTACATCTCCTCTTATGTTTATGATTCCATCTACAAAATCAGGAGTATTTGGAACCTTAACACGTTCTTTAACTTCGCTGACCTCTTTAACCTTCATTATGTCAACTCCGTACTCTTCATTATTAAGTTTGAAAATAACATATTTTTTTTCAGCCATAAATATCTCCCCCTTAATATACTAATCTACAACTTCTATACACTCTAATTTTTCTCTAAAATCTTTTCTGAAATTTTCTATATATTCTTTTCTTAAATCTTGTTGTTCCTTTTTTTCTTCTTCATTTAAACCTTCTGCCTTAGCTTTTTTTGCTAAATAGTTTATTCTATCTATCTTTTCTTTAGATAACATTTTAACACCTCTTTCTTAAAATTCGCTTCATTCTATAGCAGTTATCATGCCGCCATCAATTTCTAACTGACTCCATTGATCAAAAATTGTATAATTTGCTTACAGATCAAAAAAATATTTTATTATTTTTAAAATCAACATTATTTTTATACTTTAATAAAAAATCATCTAAATTTTTATCTATTATACCTATTCCTTTTTCTATTTGCTCACAATTTGTAGATGCTATATTTATCCTAAAAAAACTATCCTCTATAGGATTATCGAAGAAATAGTTTCCAGGCATAATAGAAACACCATATGGTACCAAATAATTTCTAAAATCAATTGAAGAATATCCTTTTGGAAGAGACATAAAAAAGTTAATCCCCCCAGTTGGCTTGTTAAATTCTATTCTAGAAGATAACTTAGTTTCTATTAAATCAATCATACTATCAAATCTTATTTTATACGTTTGTTCTACATTTTTCAAATGATTTTTAAAATCATAATACTTCATATAATAATACAATGACTTTTGAACTAAACTAGATGTAACTATATCACTTGAATACTTAGCCCATATTACTTTATTTAAAATTCCTATAGGTATATCCATAAAACCAATTCTAAGTCCTGGCATTAATATTTTTGAAAAACTTTTTATATATATGACCCTATTAGAATCGTCATATGATTTTAATGTATTATTATCTTCTGAATAAAATCTAAAATCACTTAAAAAATCATCCTCTAATATATAAAAATCATATTCATTTGCAAGTTCTATAAGTTTCTTCTTTTTCTGCTTAGAATAAGATATTCCAGTTGGATTTTGATAATTTGGCATAACATATAATAACTTTGGCCTTATTTTTTCTAATTTCAACTTTAGAATACCTATATCTATTCCATCACTTAATAATGGAACCTGCATTACTTTAGCTCCCTTGTTCTTAAATATTTCCAAAGCTCCGCTGTAAGTAGGTTCTTCACAAAATATAACATCTCCATAGTTAATAAGTGTTTTGCAAATAATATCTATCCCTTGCTGTGCACCAGATATTATCTGTATTGTAGATGGATTTGTATATATTTTTAAATCTTTTAAATAATCGCATATAGAATTTCTAAGATCTAGATACCCAAGACCTTCATCATATTCAAATAAAGACGGGCCTTCATTTTGAAGAGCCATATTTATGGCTTTCTTAAAATTATCAATAGGAAATATATCTGTAGATGGATTACCAACATCAAATCCTATTATTTTATCATCTGTAGCAGAAGATACTTGGCTATATTTTTTAATTTCCGTTACATAGCTTCCACTTCCTACTATTTTGTATATATACCCTTCGTTTTCTAACAGTTCATATGCCTTTACTATAGTAGATGTGTTAACACCAAGTAAGTTTGAGATTTTTCTTATCGGTGGTAATTTTTCATTCTTTTTAACCTTTTCATTTTCTATCATTTCTTTAATATTCCTGTATACCTGAACATACTTAGGAATATTATTTGTAACTATATCAAACTCGTATTTTGTCATATATATCACCAATTTTATTATAACAAAATTTATTATATATGAATACTATAATTGTGTATGGCAAAATTTGAAAGCAATCATATATTATTAGTGTAATCTAATAGCCCAATGCTAAAAAAGAAAGGAGGAAATTTATGTGAGTTTATGTGATATAGTAAAAAGTGAAAATATAATATGCCAAGAAACTTTTAAATTTGAACATAAAAATAAAGATATTAAAATCGGTACTCCTTTTGGACGTTTTGCCACTGTTGATGGTGATGCTAATATTACCCCCTTAAAATGCTGTATTGTAGATTGTCATGAAGGTAAGAAACTCCAAGTTGATGTTGAATTCTTAGTAAAAGAAGATCTCATTATAAGTGAATTAGGAGAACCTGATATACCACTTGAATATGTTTTTAAAATATGCAAAAGATTTAAATTTAAAGATTGTAAAATTAATGATACTTCTAATTTAAAATGTGAGGTTGTATGTATAGTAGCTGAAAATAATATAAAACTAAATTCAGATAAGAATACACTTACTCAAAAAATTAAAGCTTGTCTTGAAATTAAAATAATTAAAGAAAAAAAATTAATTTTCGATTTATCATGTCCTAAATTTCCATCTGATTGTTAAGATGGAAATTTTTTATTTATTATACTATGTAGCAAAACCTTGAAATATCCATATACTGTTATTGACAAAAGATAAATTTCAAAATTAAATCTTAAAAATATATTATTTAATTATAAAAGGGGGATTTTTATTATGGGTTGTAATTCATGTTGTGAATTAATAAAAACAAAAAGAGTAATTTGTGATGAGAAGTTTTCTGGTACTATTTCAAAACCAAATGTTGATCTTGGTATAAGATTTCCTAATGCTTCTATTGTTTCTATAGATGCAGCAAATAGCAATATTGATCTAACTGTTGGCTGCTGCGAATTAGAAGTTGATACTATTCTTAATAAATTCAAAGTAAAGGTTAGTGTATATGTTAGCGAAGACCTTACTATAACAGATGGTTCAACTACGATTGAGCGTGAATATGTTTTCTGTGATGAATTCGAATTTGAATTCCAAAAATGTAAACCTGACGGTAAGTGCCCAGAATTCGATAAAGATAGATTAGAATGTCAAATTTTTTCTATATCAGGAGAAGACAATATAACGTTTTCGAATCCTGCCGAAGGAAACACTGAAATGGATCAAGAGTTTACAATTGATTTTAAAATAAAAATAGATGAAGAAGTACAATTATTTGTTTCTCTATGCCCATCAAACAAAACAGTAAAAATTGATCTTACACCACAATAATAGTTATTAACGGCACTGCCTTTATGGTAGTGCCTTAAAACTATATTTAAAATAAATATTTTAGGAGAAATTATTATGAATGAAAATGAATTAAAAACTGATGGACAAGAAAATTCAATCACATCTTCATCAAATAAGAAAAAATTCACTTTAAAAGTTAATTGTATTCAAAAAGGAAAAATGATAAAAGCAAATATACCTATTTCTAGATCGTCTAAATCTAATAAATAAACATAACCCTACTACTTTCTATCTTTTATAAAAATTATAAGTTAAAATAAAAAAGTGCATTTACCATATGGTAAATGCACTTTTTTATTTTAACTTCCAATTTTTATAGTTAATTAAATTATTTAATATTAATTCTTTATCATCTGTACTTAGTAATGGATTCATTATTGAAATAAGTTCACATACAGCTTGATATGATATCTTTATAGGCTTTAATTCTAAATTTATATTATCAATAGTTTTTTTATCGCTGATTAAGTATGCCCACTTATTATCTGAAGTAAAACTTAATTTGTAATATGAATATAATTGATTTGAATCAGATGGTAAATAAGTCATAATATTTATTAACCCTAAGTTATTATTAATTTTTTTGGAATAAATAACAATAGAATTCATACTATCCTTTATATCTTTTATCACACTATACCATGGCTGATTAACATCCAAATAAGAAAGTAGCTCATATGATTTTAGTTCTTCTTTTTTATTATCTAAATAACAGTGAGCTAATTCATTAAACAAACTCTTTATTTTCTCAAATTTAGTGTTATCAACTTGAAAAGCTACTAAATTATAATTTAAATTATCAATAATCTTTTTTATTGTATCCTCTGTATCATTTTCTTCTAATAAATTTATCATTTTTTCATAAGGCAGCCCCTGAATAGGACCTTCTCCTATATACGTTAGTATACTTTTAACAGAATGATCTTTATCTTTACCAAATTCATATATTATTTCAAGTAAGTTAAAATAGCACATATCTATAACTAAGATATCTATTTTACTATTTACTTCCTTACATGCTTTATCAATTGCAATATTTATCTCAGGTATACCCATCATATAAGGATTATCTTGACTATAATCTGCAAGAGCTCCTTTTAGTACACATCCATGTCCTCCTATTATTAACATATAATTTTTAGCAGAATAATTCTTAATTCCCCATTTTATAAAATCATATAAACACATAGGATCTGCCATATTTATTTTTTTAAGATCTTCAATTAATATACATTCTCTACCTTTAATATAATAACGTCTTACTCCAACCCATTTGTCATCTGACTCTGGTAAATTATCTAATGGTCTTATAATCTTAACCAAATTCCATTCTTCTCTGCTAATTTGAACTAATACATTTGCATTTTCATTTATATCTGCATTTTTTATTGCTAACATAGCTTGTCGTATCTCAGGCTCAATATCATTATTTCCATTTATATAAATTAAAACTGTCCAATCTTTTTGGAAATTTTTATTCATATTAATAGCTCCTCTAAAAATGTCTTCTTACTAAAATATATGATTTCCAAAATAGTCTTGTGCGTAACAATTAATAATTAATTTTCATATATTACAATAGAGATTCTAGTTTTTTTGAGTAAATCTCATTTCGAAAGGAGGCAATAATTAGTATGGGATCTGATAAAAAGTGTAAGTGTAGTTCATCTAAAGATTCTTCTCACGAAAAATGTAATTGTAACTCACATGAAGAATCTTCTTGCAAAAAATGTGATTGTCATACATCAGACTGTGTAGATAAAATCAAAACCGAATGTATAGCTGTTGATAAAGTATTTGATGCTGCAATTTTTAAGACTCAAAGAGATTTTAAGGTTTGTGATCAAAAATTTGACATAAAAGTAGACGGATGTATCAATCCAGGAGATTGTTTAAAAGTCTATAGTGAAAAATGTAAATTAGAAAAATTTAAAATAACCAAGATCAAGACATCTATAAATGGAAAAGAATTATGTTACCCTCCTGTTATAGGTCCTGGTGGAGTAATCGACTTTGATTTATCCGATTTAGATTTATATAATGATGATTGTAGTAAAAAAGGTAATGAATGTAATGTAACAGAAAAAATAAAAGCAGACTTTGAAGCTAAAGTATTTCTTAAAGGAAAAGATTTAAGTACATGTAGTGATTTTAAAGCAAAAGCCACAATAAAGGGTTCAATTAAGTTTCCAGTAGTAGTAAATTTATTTATACCTTCATCAGATTCAATTGCAAAGCCATTTTTATCTGAACTATGTAATGCATCATGTAAATTTGAAACATGTAAATTAGTAGTAGACAAATGCTGTAATTTAATAGTAGATGGAGTTCTTACATTCTGTTTTATTTGTGAAAAGAAAATAAAAGTTCCTATTCAGCTTTGTGTGTTAACAACAGGACTGTGTTATCCTCAAACAGAAAATCAAGTAATATGTGATTGTGATGATTTTCCTAAATTATTCCCTAAAGAAGTAATAAAACAATTTGAGACAGATTGTGATTATGATTCTGATTGTAACTGTAACTGTATTGAATAAATATATATAATAAAGAATGGACTCAAATTTGAGTCCATTTTTTATTTGAAAATAGAATATTTAATTAATATAATATTAAGTCCTATTTTTAACTTTACTTTTTACTTTAATAATGGTTTCAATTGATTTTCAAAAACCCATTTAGGATTATATCGTTGTCTTATTATAGTTTTTGAATTCATTATAGAGTTATTATTAATCAAATTTACTATTTTTTGTGAATGCTTTTCATAATATGCTTGTTCAGAAGGATAATAAGTTTCTCTTGTATTAAACCCAAAATTTCTTGCTCCCCATTTCATAAAATAAGCATTTAAATTTTTACCTAATTCTTCTAATGCAGGAACAGATTGATTTAGTACTAATAAATTCCCTCTACTTGCTGCTTCAAGTACCATTAATCCAAAAGACTCTGAATAAGAAGGACAAATAAATAGATTCGATAATGTAAAAAGTTCTAATACTCCTTTTCTAGGAAAACCATTTGGATATCCTAGATCTGTTGTAAATACAATGTCTTCACTATTTAGTCCAAAACTATATCCTAGCTCTCTGATTATGTTTTTATAAGATTCAGATTTAATATCCATAGATGGGAAGTCACAAAAAATTACTTTAACACTTTTTTTGCTTGATTTTTTAATACTTCCAGCTAAGGCCGCTAATTTTTCTTGCCTTTTTCCTGGAGTAAGCCTTGCTGGATAAATAATAAGAATATCTGAGGATAACAAATCAACTTTTTTAGATATATCTTTTACTTCATCACTCATATCTTCCAATAAATTCAAAGTATTATTAATTACACTGCAATTATCTTCCCTAACATTATACTGTTTTGCAAGAGCACTTATTCCACATTGAGATGGATAAACATATATAGTCTTAGGCATAGGCGTATAACGAGCAGAAAAAGGCCATTTTGAATTCGGCTCAGGATTAAAAGGAACTGAATGTGTAAATGCAATAAATTTTACGTTCTGCAATTTTTGTTGAGCTTTTCTAACCGCTAGATTATGAACCAAGTGCCAACCTAAAAAATGAATATCATGCATTATACATACGTCTATATCTGATAACTTATTTACTAAGTCTTTAGCTATTAAATCTACTTCTTTATAAAAAGTTTCATGTACTTCACCTTTAGGTTGACTGTAATCATACCACGTTATAACTTCCCCACCAACTGTATTTATAACTTTAGCCCACTCTATCCTTTTATCCAAGTATATTCCTGTTCTATCACTATCAGGACAACATTCGCTAACTAATAATTTAGTCTTAATATTAGCATCAAGCAACATTTGTAAATGTTCACCCACTACATTTACAAGAGAATATGTTCTATCTAAGCCATTAAACATAGTGAAAATTGCTACTTTCATCTATTCTATTCCTCCTAAATTTTCATACTAATTTATATGTTAAAATTAATGTGTTTATTAATGTATTATTTAATAATCATTTTGTAACATTTATATATTCTAAGAATATAATAAAGTATTGTAGTTTAAATATATTTAATAAGGAGGATATAAGATGCCTGATCAAGCTACTGTAGGTGCATATATTATAACTTTTATAAGTAATGATTGTAGACTTGAAAGTGGTGAGTTAATTCAAGAATGGGTTTATACTGTTCAAGAAGATCCTGAATCTCAGCTACCTTATAATATAAGTCATTTGGAATTAGAACTCTGCCCAGAATTCAATGTATCAGATTTAATGGATGGAGATATTATGCCAGGTGGTTCATTTGAATTTGGTCCTGGAAATGACAATTGTGTTCCCGATGGTATACTCAGAGTGAAGTGGGATGAACTTACTGATAGTCAAATTCAACCTTATTTTTTAAGTGGAGGAAAATTTTCTTTTATAGTAAAAGGATGTTTTGACAAAGAAGAAAAAAATATTTATGTTAAAGGAGGGCCTAATTGTTTCCCACCATCAGAAGATCCACCAATAACAATAACAGGACCAAGTTGTAACACAAGAACAACTACTACAGTACCACCTCCAAGAGGTATTCCATTTAAAGGAGCATTTAATTACAAAATAGAGGATTAAAACTAATTTAAGTGTTAAATATAATAAAACCGCTCAAATTTTTGAGTGGTTTTATTATATTATTTTCATATATAACCTCCTCAAAAACAAAAAAAGCTGTCTCTCTATAGAAAGTAAATTCTATAGAGAGACAGCTTTTTTTATCCTTCTTGAATAAATGATCTTTCATAAATTTCACAAGTTTCATTTGTGCATTTATCTCCCACACAGTGAATACATGTTACTACTCTACATTTTTTCATATTAGTTTCATATTTATTATCTATTTCATTTATTTTAGATTCAACCATATTCATATTCTCCATTCAAAATACCCCCTTTATATCTTTGCAATTATATCTTATCATTTTTTTAATTGTTTGTCAATTGAATCTTGCAATTTTTATATTTCATTTTTCATGCATTTTTTTATATTTTTTACGAATTTAAGATTTTTTTCGAAAATTCACTTTCATTTTCATTCTGATATCTATTTTTTATTAGATTCACCCCCCTCTAAATAAGCTAATATAAACTAAAAATGCTATATTTTCAAATAAAATAGTTATAAAATCTAAATTTAAAGAATATATTTGAAGAGGAGGTGATAAATTGAAGGTTCCTAATCTCATATATTCAACATCTATACTTTTTTTATCAAACTTTATAGTTAGAATAATAGGTTTTTTATATAAAATATTTTTATCAAAGCAAATAGGGGCAAATGGCTTAGGTATTTTTCATATGATTTTTCATTTTTTAATGCTTTGTGTTTGCTTAACAACAACGGGTATACCAGTTGCTCTAAATAGCCTTATTTCAAAAGAAAATAAAATGAATAATAAACATAATATGAATTCACTTTTTATTTCTACGCTGTATATGTCTTTTTTTATATCTATATTAATATCATTAATAGTATTTTTCAATTCGAAATTTATCGGATTTAAGTTAATACATTCTAATGATTCTCAAATGTTGATAATATGTATACTACCAGCCATATCATTAATTACAATATCTAATATACTAAGAAACTATTATTACGGTATAAAAAAAGTTCAAATTCCAGCCATAGGTCAAATATTAGAACAACTAGGTAGAGTGGTATTTGTAGTTATGCTATTTTCATTTATAAAAAACAAATCTATATATCCTTTAATAGCATTAATAGGTATCTCAGTTGGAGAAATAGTAAATATATTATTTATAATTGTAAACTTGTTTTTTGAACCTACTCTATCTAATGCTTACGCTATCACACTTAATGATTTTAAAAATAGCATTAATAACATAACTAAAATGGCTCTACCTATAACATTTAACAGAGTTTTTGCAGTTGTAATTCAATCTATTAGTTCTATACTAATACCTAGCAGACTAGAACTCAGTGGTCTCTCTCATTTGCAATCTATGTCTCTTTACGGAACTATTACAGGTATGGTATTTCCTTTTTTATTTTTACCATTTACTTTAACATCAGCATTAGTTGTAAACTTGATCCCAAGTATTTCTCAAGAAATGCCAAATAAAAACTATAGCTTAATAAATAAAAAAATATTTTTTTCTATATTTTTGACTTCATGTATAGGATTTTCTTCAAGTCTAGTATATTTTTTCTTTGGTGAGAAAATATGTATGTTAATATTTAATAGCAAACTTGCTGGAATATACTTAAAAGCAATTTCTATAAGTACTTTCTTCATGGTATTAAATCACACTCTATCAGGTATACTTCATTCTATCGAAAAAGAATATAATGCCACAATCAACAATATAATAGGATTGTTAGTTCAACTATTTTGTATATACTTCTTACTTCCTATTAGCTCTATAAATGTATATGGCTTTATATATGGATTTACTTTATCTGCAGTTATAATATTTACACTTCATATAATTACTCTTTATAAAACACAAAGAAGGTGGCGTTAAAGCCACCTTCTTTTTACATATCATAATAATAAGTATCAGTTTTTTTATCATCATATATTTGACTAGCCCAAATAAGTAGCATTAACTCATCATCTAATAAATTTTCTATACTGTGAGTGTAGCCTACAGGTATGTCTATTACCTCAAATTTTTTATCAGATAAATAATACTCTATTGTTTCATCCGTATCTATATTTTTTAATTTTATAAGAGCTCTTCCCTTTACAACACATATTTTCTCAGTATTAGTATTATGATAGTGATTACCTCTTGTGCACCTTTGATTAGTGGTTGATAATAATATTTGACCAAACTGCTTTGATTTTATAAATTTGCAACTTTTCCCTTCTTCACTCTTATCTTCTTTTAATTCGTATAAAAAATACTTAGGATTTAAAAAGCTTATATAAGTAGCATAAAGCTTTTTCATAAAATCACTTTCCATATTCGGTATAATCAAAGACTCTACATTTTTTCTTATTTTATATATACTATCTACAAGTTCTTTTATAGTTATCCTATAGATTGGATTGACATTATAGTAAATATAATCACTCGCTTCATATATATGATTCAAAAACTTATCTACTACATCATCTATATATACAAGCTCAAGTTCTCTATTTTTATCAGACATAGTTATTTGTAAGTCTTTACTTATATTATTGCAATATGTTGCAACAGGTGAATTGTAGTTAGGTTTACTCCATTTACCAAATACATTACTAAGCCTATATATATACACGTTTGCCCCTGTTTCTTCTCTATAATCTATAATAATATTTTCTGCTTCTTTCTTACTTATACCAAATGGCTTATCCAATGTAGCTTGAATTGATGATGTTATAAGTATAGGTGTCTCTTTATTTAATTTTTTAAGAATTTCAACCATATATTTGGTCAAATCTACATTCCCTGTTTGAAATTCGGATATATTTTTACAGACATTAATACCCGCTATATGATATATAAAGTCCGCTTTTTCAAGATATTCTTTTAGCTTATCTTCAGTATCATCTTTTCCATATTTGAGTATATTTAAATTCTTTGTCCTATTAAGCGCTTCTATTAAATTTTTGCCTATAAACCCATTATATCCAGTTACCAAGATATTCTTCATAAAAACACCTCTTTTAACCATTAAATTATATCTAAATATCTATAATTTAATTTATGTCATTTTAAATACATAAGTTACGAAATAAGAAGAATAATATGGATATTGTTATGTTATAATTTATTGAGGTGATTTATATGCAAATATTAAAAAATGATTGGCAGGATCTACTAAAAAATGAGTTTGAAAAAGATTACTATCTAAAACTCAGAAGTTTTTTAGTAGATGAATATAGAACCAAAACTATATATCCAGATATGTATGATATATTTAATGCTTTACACTATACAGAATATAAGAATGTAAAAATAGTTATATTAGGACAAGATCCATATCATGGCCCTAACCAAGCACACGGTCTAAGCTTTTCTGTAAATCCAAATGTACCTATTCCTCCTTCCCTTAGAAATATATACAAGGAGCTTAATAGTGATTTAGGCTGTTATATTCCTAATAATGGTTATTTAAAGAAATGGGCAGATCAAGGAATTATGCTTCTTAATACTGTGCTTACGGTTAGAGCTGGACAAGCAAACTCTCATAAGAATATAGGATGGGAACATTTTACTGATAAGATAATTAGTTTATTAAATGATAGAGAGGATCCTATTGTTTTCATACTATGGGGAAAAAATGCTCAATCAAAACTTAAAATAATAAAAAATCCAAAACACTTTATTATAAAATCTGTTCATCCAAGTCCACTATCTGCGCATAGAGGTTTCTTAGGAAGTAAACCATTTTCTGAAGCTAATGCATTTCTAACCTCAATAGAAAAAGAACCTATAGACTGGCAAATTGAAAATATTAAGTAAATAGAATAAAGCCTTTAAATTGGCTTTATTCTATTTATTTAAATTCTTAAATCCTATGAAAGATATTCTCGGATAATTAGTTCCAAAAGTTGTATCTAATTTAAAGTTATTTAAATCTTGACTATTATTAGAAATAAATTTATATCTTATAAAATCATTTTCTATACTTTGATCATCTATATCAGGTTCACTCCATGTTTTCCCATAATCAAATGAGTAACAATTGTATAATTTATTCATTTGAGTCCAAATACACCATAAAGCTTTACCAGTTTTTATAAGTGTAGGAAAAGAACAATTAGATTGTTCTGATAATGATTTTACATTACACTCATTTATAAAACCTTCTTTTAAATATCCATTTGTATATTTAACAACCAAATTACCATTAACAAATTCAGACCATGTAATATGACATATATTCATCTTGTCTTGTAAAGTATTTAAATATATCTTTTTGTTATTTGTATTAGTTAATTGTAATGGTTTAGTCCATGATTTAGCTGAATAATTAAATCTACTTGTAAATATCTCTTCCACTCCATTTACTATATTAAAATAACAAATATTTAAAGTCCCTTCACTATCACTTACGATAAAAGGATTTATTACTGGATAAGATACTACAAAATCCACATTACCTTCAATCCAATTCTCTCCATCAAAATAATGGCTAAACATAGCCCATATCTTTCTATCACTAATATCTTGAAGATAATATATTATGTGCAAGTTTTGATCTAACTTTTTTATGTTAGGGTATCTTAATATATATTTTTTTGAATCATATTCAAACAACTTTTTATATTCGATATTATCATCTTCATTTGTATAGAAATATAATACTTCCCCATTTTTTCTACTAACAATTCCATACATGTTATCTTCTTTATCAATTTGTATATTAAATTGATTATCACATATATCATTTATTATTTCCTTTGGTTCATTCCAACCACTTTTATATTCACACTCTATTAGATATAAATTATTGTCTTTTTGATAAAAAGTCATTATATTTCCATTAGATTTTCTTGCAACCGTATTTATACAATTAATAAATCCCATATCTACCCCACCTTATATATAATTTGTATATTAAAAATATATGAGTTTTAAGCTGTATATAATACAATGAGTAACAATTATTATTTAAGGTTCATATAGTATATAAGAGAAATATAAAGCATTGTACTTAACTATAACTTTTATAAAATCTAAAGTAGTTTATCAAGTTAAAAACATATTTTTATATTTAATTTGAAGGAGGTAATAAATATGTTATGCCCAAGTTGTTCAAATACAAAAGTTTACACTAAAAGAACTCGTGATCATCACGAAGGAAATTGCTGTGATTATAATAGTGTAGGATGTGAAATCCCTCAAACATACGATACTAACCTAATAAAAGGTGAATGTATCTTTGTAGAAAAAGTGTACGATGCAATAGTTTTTAGAAAAGAAGCAGAATACACTCCAGATCCTAGTAGTGAAGAAAAAATAACATTTACAACTACACTTGATCCATCTACAGATAAAGTAGTAGAATTTCAAGATATAACTGTATCATGCTCATCTACAAATCTATTTGTCGAGCCCGAAATACTATCTATAAACGGAAGACCATACGGTGATCTTACTACTAATATCCCTGGACCCGCAGGAGATAAAATTGATTTATCTTTTATAAATACATCAGAATGTGACGCTAAAGGAAAGAATACTCAAATAACTGTATCTCAATATCTAAATGTTTATGGATCTGTTGATCTAGAAATGTCAGGAACAGCTCTAATGGCAGATGGATCAACTAAAGCTTTCACAGGTACAGAAACAGTTACTCTTCCTGAAACTATAAAAATTCATACATCAGCAGTAATGTGCATACCTTCAACTGCTACTGCTATGAAACCTGCATTAACAGAGTTTTGTGCAGTAATAAGTAACTTTGATGCAATAGGTGGCTTAGCAGCTTTTGAACAAGATAATACTAACTATAACTTAATAAATGCAACTGCAAGCATTGTATTTTGTATTTCTTGCGAAAAGAAAATTATAGCACCTGTACAACTTTGCGTTCTATCTACTGGATTCTGTAAAGCAGCAGAATATCCATCTGGATTCTGTGAAGAGTATCCACCATTATTCCCTGGTGATGTTCCATATGATCCTGATAAATAAAAATATAAAACCAAAAGAGGGCAAATTTGCCTTCTTTTGGTTTTATATTTTTAAATAATTCTTTATTTTTGTAAAAAGCTTTTTTTCTTGTTTATATTCTAGGTTATTTTTATTCCCTCTATAATAATTACTTTCATCTATTAGTAATTCTGATTTTCTATTATTACAGCTATAATCTAATTTATTATTGTTTTCCTCTACTATATTATCCTTATCTACGTTATTTTTATTGATTTCTAATTCTTCTAACTCTATATGACTTTCATTAGTTTTTAATTCATCTACACCTGCTAAATAAACATTATTATCTTTTATAGTCCCAAAAGTGTTAATATATTTTGTAATATTTTTATGTTTATATATATTTCCTTTATAATAAATATTATAGTTATCTTGTATATTAACTATTCTATCATTTTCCCAATCTTTATTATACACATCATATAATTTATAATGTATGTAATCATTTACCTTCCATATTAAGCATAATTTTGATTCTATTTCAAAAATTTTATACTCAATGCATTCTTCACTCTTAGCTATTTCGTTTTTTTCCCATTTATTCTTTTTTGATAAACTGCCACTTTTAGATAGATCCTCACTATTTTTTATAGCATGAAATAAATACTCAGTATTGTCTTCACAATTGTAAATTATATTTATATTATTCTTAGAATCTATAAAAAAGTTTTTAATCTCTATATTCTCTTTATCTAAATCAATTTTAATTGGTATTTTCCATTTTTTTAGATTATTACAATAAATGTTTATATAAAACTCATATTTTCTATTCTTAATTATATTATATATCAAAAATATATCTCCATTTATACTATAATCAATTAAGTATGGAACTTTATTTTTCATGGATGAAACTGATTGCGAATAAGACTGCCTCCATGTATTACCATTATTATATAAATGGACTATCTTTACTAATTTATTATTCAGTGTGTTTTTCAATGAATACAATATATGAACAATTGTATTAATTATAATTATATTGATACAATCGATACTATTCTGCTTACTTGTTATATTTTTTATAATATTTTTTCTCCATTCATTGTTTAAATAAGTAAAATAACATATTTCTTCTTTATTTGTAATACATGTTAAGTGAATATTGTCTTCTGAATCTAAACTAACATCGTAGTCTTTTATTTTATCAATAAGCTTTATTTCTTGTTCTAATAAATTATTATAATTTTCTTTATAGTAAATAGACTTATCTTTAATATAAAAACACCATATTTCACCAGAAGCCTTTTTTATTAAAAACTTATTTTTTTTCTCTAAGTTCATACTCGCATCCCCTTTTTAAAGAAATATTAATACTAATATATATGCTTATAATCTATCTAAAAGAATAATAAGTAATAAATCAGTAACCATATTGTATCTTTATGAATAAACATAGTATTAAATATATCTTATAAGGAGAGATTTTAATGCCTAAAGTAAGTGTAATTATCCCTACATATAATTATGGAAAATTCATATCTGATGCAATAGATAGTATTTTAGTACAAACATTTAAAGACTATGAAATTATCGTAGTAGATGATGGGTCTACAGATAACACAAAAGATATAATAAAAAAATATAATGATAAAATATCATACTATTATAAAACTAATAACGGTCCCTCTAGTGCAAGAAATTTAGGAATAAATAATGCAAATGGAGATTATGTATGCTTTTTAGATGCAGACGATATTTTTGACCCAAGTAAACTAGCTCATCAAGTAAAATTACTAGATGAGCATAAAAACAAAAATGTATCTTTAATATATTCAGATTATTATATTATGGATAATAATTTAAACTCCATTATTAAATACGGAAAATCCCCAAAATTTTCCTCACATTACCATGCACTTAAATATTTATTTCAACGTAACTATATTAATACCTCAACGGCAATGATAGTAAAAGATTGTTTATTTGAAGTTGGATTATTTAACGAAGACTATAAATACTTAGAAGATTACGATTTATGGGTAAGATTAGGTCTAAAACATGAATTTATATATATAAATAAACCTCTAACCAAATCACGAGCTCATATTACAAGTTATAGTAAATCAGTAAATTTTCCTGAAAAAATAAGATGCTCAAATGAAATAAAAAAAATGATTGCAACTTATTATACTAAGCAAGTAGACCAATCAAAAAAGACTAGTCGCTAACTAGTCTTTTTTGATTTTTAATATATTTTTTAAATATTCCATCTCTCTTTTCAAAAAACCTTTTTGTTCTACTTCTTCCTTTTTATTTATTTGTTCCTTCTGTTCTACTGATCCCTTTTGCCCTACTTCATTTTTAAGATTTTCATATTTTATTGAAAGTTGCTTAAAATTTTCAATTAAGTTCAAATAATTATTTTTCATTTCTAATAAAGAAGTTATTAAATTTTCTTCTTTGGATTTCAGATATATTATCTCATTATCTAACATTTTTATTTTACTATTAATATTTTCTTTTAACTCTTTTTTAGGTAATAAATCTAAAGCTATATCGCTTTTTTCAAAATTATGTTTTATCTGATTAATATATTCTAGTAAACTATATTTTATATTAACATTCTGTTCTAACTCAATTATATCTTCTAGAGTAACTGCCACACCTGAATTTTTTAGATTTTTATCAAATAATACTTTTGAAGAATAACTATTTTTAATTATTTTATCTATTCCAATTAAAATAATATAATCTGAGGGATATCTATATATATAAGGAATTTTAACATTTTTTAAATTTTTATAGCTACCCCCTATATATACACTTCTAATTAAATCATAATCGATTTTTATATCAATACTTTTAATATCACTTAATTCACCTTTTCCTATTTTAGTATACGTAAAATAAAATTTATTATTTTGTTTCCACAATAACTTAATCTGTTTATCTATTTGTATTAACGTAGAATTATTGTAATTTCCTATTATATTTTGAAAACTTTTAGCTTTTTTCCAATTTGAATTAATATTTGCTTCAATCTTTTTATATAAATAATTAATTTTTATACCGTTGTTTTTTTTAGTAAAAAATATAATATTAATAATGTCATAAGTATCACATAAAATAAATACATTTTCTATATTTTCTTTTTTATAAGTTAATCTTTCTGGCAAACTCCAATGATTAGATTCTAAATTAAACTTTCTATAAAAAAGATTATATTTATTGTCTGTAGTCTTATAAATTAAATGAATATTTCCGATTCTGTCAATATCAGTTTTATAAGATTTAAAACAACTATCATTTAATACATTTATTAATTTGTAACATTTTATATTATCTTTATACAGAATATAATGCATTAATTTATATTCTGTATTTTCAAATTTATTACGTACTAATGATAGTATATTTACTTTATCTTTATACACATA
This sequence comes from Tepidibacter hydrothermalis, assembly GCF_029542625.1. Taxonomy (GTDB): domain Bacteria; phylum Bacillota; class Clostridia; order Peptostreptococcales; family Peptostreptococcaceae; genus Tepidibacter_A; species Tepidibacter_A hydrothermalis. The sequence continues at coordinate 1,113,189 of NZ_CP120733.1, read as the reverse complement.
TAATTTTAATTTTTTAAATTCATATGTTTTTGTATCAAAATCTTTAACTACATTTTCTTTCCATATATTATCCTCATATCTCATATGAACTAAATTTCCTAAAAAATTAATGATTATTATGTGAATTATACCTAAGTTATCCATATAAGCAGAGAAATCTCTTACATCTTTAGCTATTTCATTTATTTCCATTTCTTTTTCTTCTTTATTTTTTTTAAAATATAATATGTTGTTCTCCAAATAAAAAAAATATAAGGTTTCTTGAAAAGATAGTATATATTCATCTTTTTTATCAAAAGGCATTTCATAACCCCCCAAAGTTTTTATGTTTAATATATATATATTCAAAAAGATATACATATACTAATATTTTTATTTTAAAAAACAAAAATAGGCTTGAAAAAATTATCAACCCTACTTTCTTTTCTTAGATTTATATTTATTATATACATTCTATCTTCTATATTTATGTCGGCTCCATTTTATATTCCATTTTTTTTCAAATATCTTCTTGTTTTCATTAAAAAGTTCTATAAATTTTTGTCTTCCTAGTTTTTTAAAAGAAGCACTACCATAATGATGAATAAAAATATCTTTTACATAGGCTATCTTATATCCTGCGTTTTTTACTCTATAGGAAAAATCATCGTCTTCAAACATTCCTATCCTAAAATGTTCATCTAAATAACCGACTTCATTGATCAATTCTTTTTTCATAGCTACACAAAACATAATTAACATATTGATATCATTATATAGTTTATTAAAGTTAGCTAATGTATATCTTTGAGCAAATCTATCCATCTCTTTCATATTCCTATACGAAACATTAATCATAGCCTCATTTCCTGCATAATTTGTAACAGGTCCTACTAATCCTAACTTATCATCTTTTTCCAAATGTTTAATAAAAGCAGTAATCCACCCTCTAGTAACTACAGTATCATTATTGAGTAAAATAATATAATCACCTTTAGCTTTTTTAATTCCTACATTATTTCCTTTTGCAAACCCATAATTCTGTTCATTCAAAACGATAGTTATATTAGAATGCTGTTTTTCTAATTCTTTTAAATAAATTGGAGTATTATCTTGAGAATTGTTATCTATAATAATTATTTCGTAATTTGGATATGCTGTTTTTTCAAAAATGCTTTGTATACATTCTCTTGTGTAATTTAAATTATTAAATGTAACAATAACTACACTTACCAAACCATGAATATCTTTTATATTATTTTCGATTTTTTCATATACTTCTTCAAAATCTTCAGATTCTACTGAAATAATACTTTCATCTTTTTCTTTTTCATAATTAAAAATAATTTTAAAGTTATACTTTTCTTTTAAAGATTTTGCCAAACAAATCCACATTGGATCTTCTACAAATAAAACACAATCTTTTATATAATTATTTTGTATAATATTTTCTAATTGACTTCGTAATTCTTCTAATTTATCATTGAAATCAATATTATATATACTCTTCCCAAATTTATTAGATAATGTTAAAACATTTAATTTTTCGTTTATTTTATCAATATTTAAATGTTTACTTAAAAAGTTTGGATTGAAATAAAAAATTCTATGTCCTTTGTCAGTCATATAAGATGCTAAATTCTGATATATTTGACACCTAGAATTCCAATCTATTCTAGAAAAAAACAAAACATCATACTTTTGATATTTGTCCATATTATTAATCTTATATCCCTCCCTCTTTTCTCTCTATTACATGATATTTATATTTTTTAACACATGTTACTTTATCTGCTAATTAATACACAAATATATTTTCAGAATCATATTATATAGTGAAATTACAAGTATTATAGTTTCCTATAGATAAAAAAAAAGAAGGTGATCTTCTATGAAGGGTATAGTATTAGCAGGAGGAGCTGGTACAAGACTTCATCCTTTAACAAAATCAATATCAAAACAATTGTTACCAATATATGATAAACCTATGATATATTATCCAATATCTGTTTTAATGCTTGCAGGAATAAAAGAAATATTAATAATTTCAACTCCTAGAGACTTGCCTATGTATACAGAGCTTTTGGGAGATGGATCCGATTTAGGCATATCATTTGAATATAAAGTTCAAAAAGAACCTAAAGGATTAGCAGAAGCTTTTATACTAGGAGAAGACTTTATCAGTAATGAGAATGTTGCTTTAATTCTAGGCGATAATATTTTCTATGGACAAAATTTTAGTAAAATACTTAAAAGAGCATCTTTATTAAAAGAAGGAGCTCTTATATTTGGATATTATGTAAAAGATCCAAAAGAATTTGGGGTAGTCGAATTTGATAAAAACAAAAATGTACTTTCTATTCAAGAAAAGCCAGAACATCCTAGATCTAACTATGCAGTTCCCGGCCTTTATTTTTATGATAATAATGTAGTTGAAATAGCTAAAAATGTTAAACCATCGCTAAGAGGAGAACTTGAGATAACAAGTGTAAATAATGAATATTTAAAAAAAGAAAAACTCAAGGTAGAATTATTCGGTAGAGGAATGGCTTGGTTTGATACAGGGACTCATAGTGGACTTTTAGAGGCAAGTAATTTTATAAGCGCTATTCAAAAAGGGCAAGGCCTTTATATTTCTTGTTTAGAAGAAATAGCATATAGACTTGGTTATATAGATAAAGAAGCATTATTAAAATTAGCACAACCACTTTTAAAAACAGACTATGGAAAGTATTTAGAATATATAGCAAAAGGAATAGTTGAGGTGAAATAATGAGTAAATTTGAATTTATAAAAACAGATATAGACGGTTTATATATAATAGAACCTACTGTTTTTGGAGATGATAGAGGTTTTTTTATGGAAACATACAATTATAAAGAATTTAAAGAAAATAGACTTGATATGACATTTGTTCAAGATAATCATTCTAAATCTAAAAAAGGAGTACTTAGAGGGATTCATTTTCAAAATAAATACCCTCAAGGAAAGTTAGTAAGAGTTATAAAAGGAACAGTGTTTGATGTTGCAGTTGATCTTAGAAAAAACTCTAAAACATATGGATATTGGTTGGGGATTATATTATCAGAAGAAAATAAAAGACAGTTTTATATCCCTGAAGGATTTGGCCATGGCTTCTTAGTTTTATCTAATGAAGCTGAATTTGTATATAAATGTACAGATTATTATTATCCTGATGACGAAGGAGGAATAATATGGAATGATCCTGACATAAATATAGATTGGCCTACAGATTGTGTAGACAAAGTAATACTCTCTGATAAAGATAAAAACTGGTCTATTTTAAAAGAAACAAATATTAATTTTTAATAATACAGTTGGAGGCTTATAATGAAAAAAATATTAGTTACTGGTGGAGCTGGATTTATAGGAAGCAATTTTATAAGATATATGCTCAATAAATATGACAATTATAAAATAGTAAATTTAGATTCATTAACATATGCAGGAAATCTAGAAAATTTAAAAGATATTGAAGATAATCCCAACTATGAATTTGTAAAAGGAGATATAACAGATATAGAATTAGTTGATAACATAGTATCTAATAATATATACTATATTATTAATTTTGCAGCAGAATCTCATGTAGATAGAAGTATAGAAAATCCTAGTATATTTATAAAAACAAATATAATGGGAACACAAATACTTTTAGATGCATCTAAAAAATATAATATAGAAAAATATATTCAAATATCTACTGATGAAGTATATGGTTCTCTTGGCGAAAATGGATATTTTACTGAAGAAACTAAACTAGCTCCAAATAGTCCATATTCAGCTAGTAAAGCAGGTTCAGATTTATTAGTAAGGTCTTACCATGAAACATTTAATCTACCAGTTAATATTACGAGATGTTCAAATAATTATGGCCCTTATCAGTTTCCAGAAAAATTAATACCTTTAATCATAGCTAATGCTTATGAAAACAAAGAACTTCCTGTATATGGAGATGGGCTTAATATAAGAGATTGGCTTCATGTAGAAGACCACTGCAGTGCTATAGATTTGGTTCTTCACAAAGGAAAAGTAGGAGAAATATATAACATAGGTGGAAATAACGAAAAAAGAAATATAGAAATAATTAAGTTAATACTTAAAAATCTAGATAAGCCTGAATCTTTAATTAAATATGTAAAAGATAGACCTGGTCATGATAAAAGATATGCAATAGATTCAAACAGAATACAAAATGAACTTGGATGGAAGGCTAAATATACATTTGAAGCTGGAATAGAAAAAACTATTCAGTGGTATTTAGATAATAAAGATTGGTGGAAAAATATTAGAAATAAAGAATATATTAAGTACTATGAGAAAATTTATTCTAATAGATAGAGGTGTAATTATGAAAAAAATTCTAGTTACAGGTTCAAAAGGACAATTAGGAATTGATTTAGTGAATATACTATCTGACGAATATTATGTAATAGGTTTAGATAAAGAAAAGTTAGATATAACAAATTTAGATGATGTTGTAAATACAGTAAAAACTATAAAACCCGATATAATAATAAATTCAGCAGCATATACAAATGTAGATGGGTGTGAAGAAAATATAGATTTATCTTATAAAATAAATGCATTAGGAGCCAGAAATTTAGCAATAGCATCTTTAGAAACCAACTCTAGATTAGTTCACATATCTACCGATTTTGTATTTGATGGAGAAAAAAACAATCCCTATATAGAATTTGACAAACCTAACCCATTAAGTATTTATGGTAAATCAAAACTATCAGGAGAAGAGTTTATAAAAGAAATAAACCCTAAGCATTATATACTAAGAACTTCTTGGTTGTATGGAAAAAATGGAAATAACTTTGTAAAAACAATGTTGAGACTAAGTAAAGAAAATAAAATCTTAAAAGTAGTGAATGATCAAAGAGGAACTCCAACCCATACAAAAGATTTAGTGGATGTTATAAATATGATTATAAAAACAGATGCTTATGGAACTTATCATGCTTCAAATGAAGGGGACTGTACTTGGTTTGAATTCACTAAAAAAATATTTAAACTAGCAAATATAACAGATATTGAAGTTCTACCAATAACTACAGAAGAATTAAATAGACCTGCAAAAAGACCTAAATATTCTGTTATGAACAATTACATGTTAGAATTGAATTTTAATTATAAATTAAAACATTGGGATGAATCTTTAAAGCAGTATTTTAATTAGAATAGAAAATAATTTTTCGGATATAGAATTTAAAGTGTGTAAAATTCCAATAAATAGTGATAATTAAGGATATAGAATTATTACTTGAAAGGAAGGTGCACACTTTTTATGTTGTGTAAAAGTGAAATATAAAAAATTATTACAATAATATGATGTTAAAAATGCTAGAAGTTGAGGTTGATGATCATTTAGGATATTCAAGATACGATAAAACTAAAAACAGGAAAAATAGATTTAAATATACCAAAAGATAGAAATGGTAACTATAAACCAAAGGTAATCAAAAACAATAAAAATGATATATATAAGATTGAAGATCAAGTACTAGGAATGTATTCAAAGGGGATGTCTACGAAAGATATAACAGCACATAAAAAAAATATATATGGTATAGATATGTCTCCTACTCTTATTTCAAAAATAACAGATAAGATATTACCTCTGGCAAAAGAATAGCAAAATGGACCCTTAGATCAAATTTATTCAATAATATTTTTGATATATATTAAATTTCCAAAAATCTCTTGAGTTAATGTTAAGTAATATTTTTATTGATTTTGTTATTTATTAAAAATCTCTTTTTTCTTCATAATCCTAACATCCTTATTTATTTGTTCTCTTATTATCTTATTACTATGATCTGTAGTTACTCCACCTTCTCTATACTTTATTAATTTTCTATTTATAAATCCGATACTACAACCTCTTCTTGTTATATTTAAATATCTCGGCCAATCTTCTAATAATCTATAATCTTCATCAAATAAACCGTACTTTTCTATAAATTCTCTCGTATATGGAGTACATGCTCCTGCTATAAAATTACCACTACACAACCTTTTATATAGCTCTTGAGGTGTTTTGTATAAATATTCAATATCTTCTTTTTTCGGATATATAAATTTCATAATTTCTAAGTTTTTATCAAAATAAGCTCCATATCCTGTAGCTATAATTTGTCCATGAATATCAAAGTATTTTACTATGTCTCTAACAACGTCTTTATCATAAAATTCATCATCGCAACATAAAGGTATTAGGTAATTTCCTGATGACAAAAGTATTACTTTATTGTAATTCTTTATTACACCTATATTCGTTTCATTTTTTTCAATTATATAGTTTACCAAATTATCTTTTTTATTTTCTTTTATATATTTTTTTATATTTTCTATAAATATTTCATCAAAATCATCTGATCCATCATCACTTATTATTAATTCTATTTGTTCATAATTTTGATTTAATACAGAAGCTATCGCCCCTTTCATATATTCTATATTATTATAAGATAACATCATTACTGTAGCTAATTTATTCATTTTTACCTCCTTGTTTATATTTGCCAGTATAATTAAATAAAAGTGATTAATCACTTTTATTTAATTATACGGAAAAATTTCCTTCTTATTCAAAGTAATATGATCATTATAAAATTGTTCTTTTATTATATTTTTAGTATTATTTGTACTTACTCCTCCATATCTATACTTTACTAACTTTCTATTTATAAATCCAATACTACAACCTCTTCTTGTTATATTTAAATATTTAGGAAAATCTTCTAACAATCTATAATCTTCATCAAATAAACCGTACTTTTCTATAAATGCTCTTGTATATGGAGTACTTGATCCCGATATAAAATTCCCACTACATAACCTTTTATATAGTTCTTGAGGTGTTCTATATAAATATTCAATATCTTTTTGTTTAGGATATATATCGTTCACAATCTCTAAGTTTTCATCAAAATAAACTCTGTATCCTGTAGCTATAATTTGTTCATGAGTATCAAAGTATTCTACTATGTCTCTAACAACATCTTTATCATAAAATTCATCATCACAAGATAGAGGTATTAGATAATTGCCTGATGATAAAAGTATTATTTTGTTAATATTTTTTACTGTCCCTATATTAATTTCATTTTTTCTAATTATATAATTTACCAAATTATCTTTTTTGTTTGATTCTATATATTCTCTTATACTTTCTATAAATATTTCATCAAAGTCATTAGATCCATCATCACTTATTATTAGCTCTATTTGCTCATAACTTTGATTTAGTAATGAATCTATTGCACCTTTCATATATTGTATATTATTATAAGACAACATCATTACTGTAGCTAATTTATTCATTTTTAACCTCCAATTAGCTATTAACCTACATATATATTTCATATGAAAATTAATACTCTCTAAATCTATTTATAGTATCTACCACATATTTAACTTCTTTTTCACTTATACCATACCATAGTGGTAAAGTTAGTATAGTATTTGACAATTCTTTAGCTATTGGATAATCATTTTCTTGATAACCTAAGTCTTTGTAAGCATGTTGGATATGAATTGGAATAGGATAATGTATAATAGTTTCTATATTATTATCAGATAAATATCTCTGTAGGTTGTCTCTTTGATATGATCTTATAACAAATAAGTGCCATACGGAATCTTTTACATCCTCAACTTTTGGAAGCATTATTTTTTCATTTTTTATATTATCGAGATAATATTTAGCGATTTTCTGTCTTTCTAAATTGTATTTATCAAGGTATTTCAATTTAACGCTTAAAAAACCTGCTTGGAGCTCATCAAGCCTTGAGTTAACTCCTTTATAATCATGATGGTATTTTTTTAAAGATCCATAGTTTCTTATAGCTTTTATCTTGATTGCCAAAATTTTATCATTAGTTACAACAGCACCACCATCACCTAATGCTCCTAAATTTTTTCCTGGATAAAAGCTAAATCCAGCTGCATCTCCTATACTACCTGATATTTTGTTTTTATATATACATCCATGCGCTTGAGCTGAATCTTCTATTAATTTCAATTTATATTTATCACTTATATATTTTAGTTCTTCCATATCTGCTACTTTTCCATATAAATGAACTGCTATTATAGCTTTTGTTTTGTTCGTTATGGATTTTTCTATTTTAGATATATCAATATTATATGTGTTAATATCTGGTTCTACTAATACAACTTTTGCTCCTGTATAAGATACAGCTAGTGCCGTTGCAATAAATGTATTAGATGGTATTATTACTTCATCACCTTCTCCTATATCATACCCTCTAAGTATTAAATATAAGGCGTCTAATCCATTTCCACAACCTATTGCGTACTTAGCTCCACAATAATTTGCAAATTCTTGTTCAAATTTTTCCACATTTTCTCCAAGTATAAACCAATTATTATTGTAAACTGAGTTGAAAATTTTACTCATCTCTTCCTTTATTTCATTATGCATAGGTCTAAAGTCAACAAATGGTATTTTCAAATATCTAAACCTCCTAAAATCTTTTTTTAGCTTCTTCCATATAAAAATCTATATTTCTTATATAATCACTTTCATCATAGTGTTCCGATGCTAGTACTAAAAGTACCGCATCTTCACTAAAATCAAACATTTCCCTCCATATATATGGACCTATATATAGGCCAACAGAACTATTATCTAATGTGTATATTTTTTCTTCTTTAGTATTTGCCATTTTTATCTTTACAGAACCTTTCACACATACTAATACTTGATGAAGCTTTCTATGTGCATGATACCCTCTTGTAGTATCTTTTTCTACTTTTGTTATATAATAAACACGCTTTATATCAAAGGGGATATCTATTTTTCCTTCTATAGGTGTAAGATGTCCATATTTATCTGTTATGTCTATAAATTTAAATAACCCACAATTATACAATTTAAATTCTCCTTTTATACGATTTAGATATTAGTTTATTTTCTTATCGTATTATAATATTAAACTCAATTTATTACTTTCTAACTTATATTTTAATCCACACTCACATTTGGCATAATTATCTTTATCTATGTTTAATCTCTTGCTACATGAACAATTATATCCAATTAAATTTCCAGGATTGCCTGCTATTATTTCATATGAATTTACATTTCTTAATACAACACTGCCTGCACCTATAGTTGCGTACTCTCCAATTGTTAATCCACCCATTATAGTTGAATTTGCTCCTAAGCTAGCTCCTTTTTTTATAATGGTTTTTTCAAACTCTATAGGATAAACTTTACTTCTCGGATGTACATCATTAATAAATGTAACACACGGTCCTATAAATACATTGTCTTCTATGAAAATACCATCCCATATATATACACCATTTTTAATAGTTACATCATTACCTACGGTAACATTATTTTCTATAAATACATGTTCACATATATTGCAGTTAGTACCTATAGTAGCTCCTTCTAAAATATGTGTAAATGGCCATATTCTAGTGTCACAACCTATTTTTTTAGTATCTACAATGGCTTTTTGATGTATAAAATATTCATTCATTATTGCTACATCTCTCCTTATCCTTTATTACTTTTGGCTTGTCTAATTCTTTTAAAATAATTTTTACAACCTCTATATTAATTCTTTCATTATTACCAGGTACATTGTATATTTCTCCTACTCTACCATTGTGTATGATTAAATTTATTGCTGTACAATGGTTATACACATGTAACTAATCTAATACATTAATCCCATTTCTATATACAGGTAATATTTTATTTTTTATAAAATATTATCAACATTTGTTCAATTACCTTTTATATAATATTCGCACTAGATAATATTTGTTCATAATATTGGTCTAAAACACTCCCTTTTTTCCTTAACATAACTCCTCTTGCTAGTTAAATTTTACAATAATAAAACTCCAACAAATATAAAAACCTGAGATTGAACAAAAATCTTAAGGATGTTTTATATGTTGGAGTTTAATAAATATTATATTCAAAAGATAGAAACTCAACCTTCGAAGGTTATTCTCCAAAATGCGTATAAACCAATTTTATTTTACGACTGACAGTCACAGAGTTACAAATATTCCAATATATTAAATAGTAAGGAACTTAAGCTGATAAAAGTTCTGAATTTAATATATTTGAGGTGTTGTATTTAATGAATAAAAAAATAATTATAGACATACCTTTTAATGTAAAATTCCAACCTTTTTCTCCTACATTTTTTAACAACCATAAAGTCAGTTTTTATAAATCTCAAACTAAAGAATGGATAGATTATAGAATAGATATTTTTATGAAATATACTGCAAAAAGCTTAATTAATCAAACAAATCAATCATTTATATGTTTAGTCAGATATGAAAAAGATACGGAAGATTTAGTAATGAATGCTATTTCAAAATATGATAAACTACCTAACAATATACTATTTACATCTAATGCAGATGATATCATCAATCAGTGTATAAAAGATTATGAATATGCATACTTTGTTAGACTAGATTGTGATGATATGTATGCTTCTACATTTATAGATCAGCTATATAATATGGAACATGAAAAAAATTTGCAGTGCATACTCTGTAAAAAAGGTTATATTTACGATATTAATAATGATGAATTAGGTGAAATAGACCATTATTCTCCTCCTTTTTATTGCTTGGTGTATAAAACATCTGATTATTTAAGTAATTTTAGATATAAATTAAAAAATGATCACTTAAGTGCTTTTCAATTAAATCATAAAGCGCTTACCGAAAGAGACTATATAATTATTGTTCATAAAAAAAATACTCAAAATGAATATGACGATATTTCAAGTCAGTACCCAGTAATAACCATTACAGATAAAAAGAAAAAAGATAGTATTTTAAAGGATTGGGGGTTACTATAAATAAAGTAGTATCAATAATGATTATTTCATATAATAATATATAACATATTAAAAGAACTATTTTATTTGTTTTAAATCAAACTCATGACCAAATTGAGTTAATAATAAATGATGATTGTTCATCTAAATTTGATGAAATTGAAGTATACCCAATAGATTAGACAAATAACAAAAAACTAATCTATTGGGTATTTTTAGGTTCTAATGTAAATAATAAGTAAAACTAACCAACAAATCATAGAAGTTTTAAAAGGTCATATTCTATTTGGTTTTCATGAACAGTTCCCCCTAAAAAATTCCACTTATATAACTCTTGTTAGAAACCCTGTTGAAGAAATAATATCTCATTATTATTACAAAATTTAATCCTTTACACGATTTATTTAATAAAATAACGTTATATGAATTTAATTTGTACCTAATAAAAAATCTAATAGAATAACAGCTAATTATCAAATTTAAATAATTCGTTACATTTCTTGCACTAAAAAAGAGGCTCATAAATGAGCCTCTTTAATCCATTGCGCCGTCTGCCTATTAAATTCATACCCGAGCTTCACCCAGGTGGGTGCTCTGTCATTTGTCTCTAACTTCCTTTTTCAATCAAGGCTTGTTATCCACAGATAAACACGAACTCCCGTATACTTCATGTAGGCTGAAAATATAAGCTATAACGTACACCTCAGAAATTCTCAAACAATATTTTGTTCTTGATATTATTATATACCAATCTTCCTATTTTTAAAAGTATTTTTGTATTCCAAATTTTGATTTTTTTTATAATTTCTGTTTACTCTTCGTCTGAACTTATCAGATTTTGTAGTAAATTCATATTTTTCATATCTCCCATGGCTTCAGACTGAATAAGATCTTTTAATAACTCCATCTTTTTTTTCATATCCATAATTTTTGTTATACTCTCTTTTTTATTATCTGGAAAAACTTCTATAATTTCTTTTATCATCATATTTCTTCTATCTTTAGTATCCATACTTCTGAAAAAATCACTATCTTCCATTTCTCTAACTTCATTCACACCGCTTAATTTTTTTATACCTCTTATTAAATCTAGCATACTCTCTGCCTTGTTTACCACAAGCTTTTCATCTGATTTCATATATTTTTTACTTCTCATTAGTATCTCTATTCCTCGTTCTAAACTTTTTTCATTCAGTTCTCCCATTCTAAAATTTTCCAAAATATCTTTTTCACTATTTAAAAGTTTGTCTCCATTAAGAGCAAGTATAGCCATTGCTATTACCATCTTATTATTCAATATAATTCCCTCCTATACAAACAAATAGTACTCTTCACTTTACATACTATGTATATTAGTTAAAATATGTTACTGATTTGAGCTAAGTTTGCATATATTATTTATAAAGGGAGGGATTTGATATGAAAATAGATGAAAAAAAACTTAAAGATGCTAACTTAGACAAGGAAAAGCTAAAGAAAATGAAGGAAAAGGTTAAAAAAGATTACGAAGGAAAAAGCGAAGATGAACTTATGGAAGAATTGAAAAAGGTATCAAAAAAAATAGATAACAAGGATAAAATATTAAAGAAATTAAAGCCTTTATTAAATAAAAAACAACAACAAAAACTAGATAAAGTGATGAAAGAATTAAATAAATAAATTGAGTTATAAGAAAAAATTCTAAAAAAAGATGTGCCTTTAATTGGCACATCTTTTCATTTTTACGATTTTTTAAATTAATTTTTCATGTATTCTTTTTAGTACACGATCTTTTATTTTCGAACCTTGTACTATCATATCTTCACACTCAGATTTTTTCTTTTCCACAAATTCCTCATCATCAAGTCCGCATAAATTTACTTTAACATTTAGTATTGCACCTTCAAGACCTGTGTATAAAAGAAGATTTCCAACACCTAGATCAGTTATAGCATTTTGATTTCCATAATCAACAAAATACTCCATAAGTTCAAGTGCATCTAGTGAACTCTTAGCTGTTTCAAAAGGAACATCTATAGACCCTATAGTAGCGTCTTGTATAGCTTTTTTTCTTATACTCTTTTGTTCATCAGTTTCCTTTGGAAGTTTGAATGCCTTCATAACTTCATTAAAAGACTCTGTATCCTTATCTACAAGCTCTAAAAGATTATCTCTTATTAAGCCTAGCTTTTCAAATTTTTCTTTAAACTCTTTTTTTATATCTTCATCTAAAGCTTCAAATTTTTTCTTTCCAAAGCTTAAGTTTCCCATCATTCTTCCAAGACTTATTCCTATATTAGAAGCAAGAGCTGCAACAGATCCACCTCCAGGAGCTGGAGAATTAGAATCTACTTCATTAGAAAAATCAACAACCTTCATATCTATAAGCTTCAATGTACTACCCCCTCTATTAATACACAATGTTTTTATTATCTACAACTAATTTTCCTTCTTTATATACACTATGAGTATGGTTAATTCCAAAATGGTACATTATATAATCTACATTAGGAGCATCAAATATAACTAAGTCTGCCTTTTTCCCTACCTCTATTGATCCTATTTCATCAGCTTTATCAACTGAATAAGCTGCATTTATAGTTACAGCAGTTAACACTTCATTTGGAGTCATTTTAAGTGCTAAAGACCCTAATTGCATTATAAGCTGTATGTTTTCAGTTGGGCAACTACCTGGATTGTAATCAGTAGATAAAGCAATTGGTACTCCATGTTCTATCATCTTTCTAGCCTCTGCATAATTCTTCATAAGACTAAATGATGTTCCAGGAAGAATATTTGCAATAACTTTGTTTTTAGCCATTAATTTCATTCCATCTTCACTAGCTGCCATCAAGTGATCTGCAGATATGGCTCCTATCTCTGCTGCAAGTTCTGCTCCTCCTATTGATACTATCTCATCTGCATGAAGCTTAACCTTATATCCATATTCTTTAGCCTTATTTAATATTTTTCTAGTTTGTTCTACTGAAAAAACTCCTTCTTCACAGAATACATCACAAAACTGAGCTAAATCTTTTACTTTTGGAAGCATCTCTATTATTATATCTACAAATTCATCTGGATTTTCTTTGTACTTTTTAGGTACTGCATGAGCTCCTAAAAATGTAGATACTATGTCAACTGGATGAGTTTGATCTAGCTTTTGGTTTACTTCAAGCTGTTTCTTTTCTGTATCAAGCTCTAGACCATATCCACTCTTTGATTCAACAGTAGTTACTCCATACCCAAGCATTATATCAAGACTCTTCTTAGCTTTATCGTAAAGCTGATCTAATGAAGCCTCTTTAGTAGATTTAACAGTACTAAGTATTCCCCCACCCTGCTTTAATATATCTATATATGGAACACCACTTATTTTTAAGCTAAATTCATTCTCACGAGATCCTCCATGAACTAAATGAGTATGAGGATCTATAAGTCCCGGTGTTACAGTAAGTCCATTTGCATCATGTATCTCAGTTTTATCTCCTATTAATCCATCTATTATATGTCCTTGTCCTACATACGATATTTTTCCATCATTTATAGCTATATAAGCATTTTCAAGTATCTCAATATCATTCATTTCTTCTTTTATTCTAGGTTTATTAACACCTCTCATAGTTGCCAAATGTCCTATATTTTTTATAATTAAATCAGCTCTCATATCATCACCTACTCCATAAGTCCAGTTTCTAATATCTTATCCATATCAAAGTTTTCAAGGCCTAAATAGTAAGCTGCAGTATCAGCTATTGCCTCCATAGGAACTAATCCTACTACTTCACTTCCCATAACATTTACTCCATATCTTTTAGCTTCCATTCTTACAGTTTCAAATACTCTATACATACTAGTTTTAGTATAATCTGTTAAATTCATAGTAACTTGAACTATATTTCTTTCTGGTATTTCAACAGGTCCTGCTTTACAGAATCTAAATCCTCCATTTGAATGTCTTATACATCTTGCTATCTTATTAGCTATTTCTATATTTGTAGTATCAAGATTTATATTATAAGCTATAAGTGGCATTCTAGCTCCAACAGCAGTAATACCAGCAGTTGGATGTATCTTGTTCTCACCAAAATCTGGATGCCAATTAGGATCTTTTAATTTTTCACTCATTCCTTCAAATTGACCTTTTCTAACTGTTGCAAGGTTTTCTCTCTCAGGTTTACTCGCCGCTTTTTCATATAAAAATACTGGAACATTATGTTTTTCCCAAACATCTTTTGCACAAGATTTTGCAAGCTCAACTGCCTCATCCATACTCATTTCCTTTATAGGAATGAATGGAACCACATCAGTTGCTCCCATTCTAGAATGTTGTCCTTCGTGCTTAGTCATATCTATTAACTCCGATGCTACACATATAGATTCTACAACTGCATTTTTTACAGCCTCAGGTTCTCCAATTACAGTAACAACTACTCTATTATAATCTTTATCAGCTTCATAATTTAAAAGCTTAACCCCTTCTTTCCCTCTAAGAGGATCTACTATTTTCTCTATCTTATCTAAATCTCTACCTTCACTGAAGTTTGGAACGCATTGAACTATTTTAGCCATATTTTTTTCCTCCTATTTTTAATTATTTAAACTCATTATCAACTAAACTTCTTACAAGTTCATCGCTAGCTATATATGGAAGCGTTATATGATCTGTACCCTTATTATTTTGATTGTATTCAATACTTGTAGTTATAGAATTTGGGTTTCTTGCCCATGATCTTCTTGCTACTCCACCCATAACATCCCAAGGCATAGCAGCATTTAATATATCATCTACTCTCTTACTTCCATCAAGTACCATTCCAAATCCACCATTTATAGATTTACCAATACCTACTCCTCCACCATTGTGTAGTGCTATAAGACTCATACCTCTTGCAGCATTTCCTGCAAAGCAATGAGTCGCCATATCAGCCATTATATTACTTCCATCTTTTATATTAGATGTCTCTCTAAATGGAGAATCTGTTCCAGATACATCGTGATGATCTCTACCTAGCATTACAGGTCCTATCTCTCCATTT
Organism: Tepidibacter hydrothermalis; assembly: GCF_029542625.1. GTDB lineage: Bacteria > Bacillota > Clostridia > Peptostreptococcales > Peptostreptococcaceae > Tepidibacter_A > Tepidibacter_A hydrothermalis. The sequence continues at coordinate 1,097,312 of NZ_CP120733.1, read as the reverse complement.
CTAACCATTTCGTTGAATTTAAGAGCTATTCTAGTTCTTCCCATAGCATCTTGATATAAAATTCTTGCCTGTGTTCCAACTACAAGTTTGTTCTTATGTGCATCTTTAATCCATATATAGTTGTCTCTATCTTGATATCTTCTATCTGGATCTATGCAATCCATAGCAGCCTTATCAGTCTTTAATAAATCTTCTTCTTTACCACTTAAGCATACCCATCTAAATGGTCCATATCCAAAGTCGAACAATTGAGGTCCTAATATATCTTCTACATATGAAGGGAATATAAATCCATCTTTTTCATCTACTCCATTCTTAGATATACTGACAGCTCCTGCATCATATATTGCCTTCATAAAGCTATTTCCATAATCGAAGAAGTATGTTCCATTTTCGTGTAGTTTTTTTATAAGTTCAAAATGATGCTTTAAAGTATTATCTACAAGATCTATAAATTTAGCTTTATCCTTAGCTAAAAGCTCAGTTCTCTCTTCAAATGTAAGACCTTGAGGACAATATCCACCATCGTATACTGCATGGCATGATGTTTGGTCAGAAAGTAAATCTATTTTTACATTATTATCAACTGCATACTCTAAAAGATCTACTATATTTCCATGATAAGCAATTGCACATTTTTCATTTTTATTCATATATTCCTTAGCTACATCAAAAGCTTCTTTAGCTGTATTTGTAACCTTACTTACCCAACCTTGTTCATGTCTAGTTTGGATTCTTGAATAATCAACCTCAGCTATAATACCTACTCCATTTGCAATTTCAACAGCCTTACCTTGAGCTCCACTCATTCCACCAAGACCTGATGTTACAAATAATTTTCCCCTTAAATCACTTTTTTCATCAAGTCCTAATATTAATCTTCCAGCATTTAATAAAGTAGAGTAAGTTCCATGAACTATACCTTGAGGTCCAATGTACATCCATCCTCCTGCTGTCATTTGTCCATAATTGGCAATACCAAGCGCCATAGCTCTGTGCCAGTTTTGCTGATCATCAAACATGCCAATCATAAGAGCATTAGTAATTATAACCCTTGGTGCTTTAGGATTTGATCTAAAAAGACCTACTGGATGTCCAGATTGAATAACAAGAGTTTGATCAACCGTAAGTTCTTCAAGATACTTCATTATAAGTCTATATTGCATCCAGTTTTGACAAACCTGTCCTGTTTCTCCATAAGTAACAAGTTCATAAGGATATAAAGCTATGTCAAAATCTAAATTATTATCTATCATTACCTGAAAAGCTTTACCTTCAATACACTTTCCTTTATATTCTTCTATTGATTTAGCCTTTATATTTCCGCTAGGTCTAAATCTGTATCCATATATTCTTCCCCTAGTCAAAAGCTCGTCTAAAAATTCAGGAGCTAATTTTTCATGTAAATTTTCTGGTATATAACGAAGAGCATTTTTTAGAGCAAGCTTAGTTTCTGCTTTATTTAAAGTAAATTCTCTCTTTGGTGCCCTTCTTATATTAGGCTCAAATTCAGGCATTTCATAAAGCACATCATCAAGTTTTATCATCATCCCATTAGAAATATCAATATTAGATATCATAAAAAACTCCCCCTTATCATTTTTTATACTTTAATCTATATATCTTCAAGTTAAATTATATTTATTTATCGTCTATAAAACGTCTAATTTAGCACATCAGCCCCAATTTTCCATATAATATTATTGTAATAGTCAAAAACTAAATTCTGACCAAGAAGGTGATCTAAATGAACATTTGTGTAATAGGTGCTGGTTACGTAGGGCTTATAACATCTGTAGCCTTTGCTAAAATGGGAAACGACGTAATCTGTGTTGAAAAAGACATAAACAAAGTTGATAGTCTAAATAATTCAGTTCCAACGATATACGAGGAAGGTCTAAACGATTTATTAATTGAGTGTATAGAAAAAGAAAGTATAAGTTTTACAAATAAATTAGAAGATAGTGTTAAAAAATCTGACATTGTATTCATAGCGGTTGGAACTCCATCTCTTGATAATGGCGAAGTGGATATGAGTCAAGTTCATAAATGTATAAATGAAATATCTAAGTCTATAAATAGATATACAATAATAGTAAACAAAAGTACAGTTCCTGTTGGTAGTCAGAAGTATGTAAAAGATATATTAATTAAAAATGGTGTACCTTGTGACAAGTTTGATGTAGTATCTAATCCCGAGTTTTTAAGAGAAGGAAAAGCTTTATATGATGTTTTTTATGGTGATAAAATAGTAATAGGATGTGAATCTCAAAAGTCTAGAAATATAATGAATTTATTATATAAACCATTTAATATTCCAATTATATTTACAAATCCAGAAACTGCAGAGATAATAAAATATACCTCAAATGCCTTTTTATCTACTAAAATATCATTTATAAATGAAGTTGCTAATTTGTGTAATAAGGTAGGCGCTGACGTAGATACAGTAGCTCTAGCACTAGGTCTTGACAAAAGAATATCCCCTGAATTCTTAAAGCCAGGAATAGGGTATGGTGGATCATGTTTTCCAAAGGATACTTTAGGACTTATTTCAATAGGTAAAAAATATGACTGTCCTTTTGAAATAGTAAAAAGTGCCGTGAGTGTAAACAACAAGCAAAGGGTTATTCCTGTTGATATACTTCTAAATGAGTATAATGATATAAAAGACAAGACAATAACACTTTTAGGCCTTACTTTTAAAAGTGGAACAGATGATATAAGAGAATCTCCATCTTTATATATAATAGAAGAGCTCTTAAAAAGAGGTGCAAAAATAAATGCATACGACCCTATGGTATCAGATGAGATAAAAGAAATATACCCAAATATAAACTATTTTGGTAGTATGAATGGATCTATATTAGGATCAGAATGTATTATTATATGTACAGACTGGGAAGAATTCAAAGGTTTAGATTTAGATTTTGTAAAGGATAATACAAAGGAAGCATTTATAATAGATGGAAGAAATATGTTGAGTCTGGATGAAGCTAAGAAGAGAAATATAAAGTATTATTCAATAGGGAAAGGATATACAAATTAAATTTTTTGAGTTATAGGTTAATCTGTATATTAGTTCTTTATCCAAAAATGGCGTGCATTTAAGTGCCCGCCATTTTTAATTAATATCTCTAGATTTTTATTCACATTGTCTCTTCCATAACAATACTTTTTCGTATAAATATTTCTGAATGTTAGGATACGTTAAGTTTTCAGGAAGAACATTAAATAGCTTTATCTCTTCAATTTCTAAATTAGGTAACTCTCCTAATTCTTTAATTTCCGAACAGAATAATCTTCCGAACCTTGTATTATTATTAATAGTTACAGAATAATCACATATAGGCGTAATTATAAATTTCTTTGCTCCTGTCTCTTCAAACAGTTCTCTAGACGCAGTATGGTCTATATTTTCATCTTTCTCTCTATGTCCTCCAGGAATTTCCCAAGTATCTCTTTCTCTGTGTCTTACAAATATCCATTTATCCTTAAATTCAGCAACAATTACGCCAAATTCTAGTTTTGAATCACAAACGTCTCCAATTGTATGAAAATGTACTTGTCCCATTATAACATCTCCTTTTAATTCATAAAGCCAATCATAAAATTAACTCAAAATTTTTTTAATTATCTAAAGCTTGAGCCACTATATCATTTCCCCTTGTTCTCATATACTCCATAATTTTATCAATTGTATCATATTCCTCATTAGATGAATTAATATCATCATATAAAGTTGGAACTTGTACATATCTCTGACCCTTTTGGAAGTAAATATCAAAAGAGGTTAATTTAGTGTCTATAGATGATATTATAATGATATCCTTAAATCCGTCTTTGTTTATATCTCGAAAGGCAACTGCTGAAACAGTCTGGTTATTCGAGTAGTTATTATAATATTCAGGAAATCTATATAGGATATTCCCCTTATCATCCGTTAGATAAAATTTTAATTTTTTTTCAAAATCCAAACCAGAAACAAATCTAACAGAACCCCAATTCTTTAAGCTCACATTAAAACTCTGATCCTCGAATTGTGTAAATTGGTATAATTCACTTAGAGTTCCCTTATCTGATGATTGACTTTGTCTATTTTCAGTTGTATTTGCCATAGCCTTATCTCGAATTTCTTTAAAATCATTCCATATTTCATTTCCAGTATTTATAGATTTTGTAAGATCAGTATATTTTGTTGCCATATCAGCATGATCCCCTATTCCATGATGCACATCAATACTAACGCAAAACGAATCCTTAGTAAAATAAAATCTATTATTAGTTATACTATATTCTGTCAAATAATTAATCATATTATTTCGTACTTCTTCTATTAAATCGGCATCATCTGGATCTAGTGGCGCTACATAACTACTGTTCCTTATAATACTATCTATCATAAGCTCATCAATATAAAATACATCCTTTAGATTAATTATTTCTCCTGTTTTTATATTTATATTCGAGGTGAAGTCTAGATTATTGGGATGTGGAGAATTAGAATAATCTTCCCATCCGTAATACTGTACGCTGAGTAAGTTATTTCCCTTCCATTTAATTTCGTATGAAATTTTAAGTGTTTGTAGGTATGGACGATCTTCTGGGTACGAAGTATTCTTAAAATATGACATAACATCCTGTTTTAGTATCTGATTGATGATTTTCTCTCTATTTGTATCCTTCATTCCTTTAACCTGAGGATAACTAAATACTATATCTTCTCCTTCACTATACTGTTCCCGTATTATTTCATATTCATTTATATCAGAATTTACTGCTGCAGAAGTAGGCGAAACTGAATTATTTTCCTTATATGAAGGTATACTTTGATCAGAAGTATTATTTAATGCCTCATTAGATGCTTGTGATGAAATTGAACTATCTTGGTTAATTTTAGTATTATTCATCATATCACTGTTTTTGTTACATGCACTTAATATTATTATACTAATTAAACATAGCACTGCTAGAATTTTCTTTTTCATATTAGTTCTCCTTACAAATTTTGCTTTTTACTATATTGATTATAGCATACTATATTTATATCTCGTAGTATCTAATATATCTATGGTTTCAGATGAAATAAACTTTTATAGTCGAAAATTATTTTCATTAAATGTGTCTATGATATTATACTAGTATCACTACAAAATACAGGGTATCTAAATGTTAGCAAATAATTTAAATATTTTTTATAAAACTTGTATTTCATCGTTTGAATATACGTTAAGAAAGTTCGTTGTCTGACCGAAGGGAGTTTAGAACTTTTAGTATATTCAATAAGATTTAATACTTAGTTTTATTAAAATATTTACCCTATTTGCGGTATTTTGATACCCTGTATTTTAAGCACATACATTTACTTTTATAAAAACTCTTATTTATTATACTTCTTAGCAACATCATCAAATAGCTTCAACAACCTATTTGCAATCACATTCCAATTATGATGCTCTTCAACAAACGCTCTTCCTGCCTTACCCATCTCAATAGCCTTTTCTTCATTTTTTATCAAGTATTTTATATACTTACTAAACTCATCTGGGTTTGTATAATCGTCAATTGCAAATCCATTTACACCTTGATCTATTACTTCTGCATTTCCACCTCTGTTAGTAGTTATTATAGGTAGGGCACTTGCCATGGCTTCATAATGAACTCTAGCAAGAGGTTCTTGCCATTGAGATGTACACACGAATAAATCTCCCATATTGTAATACTTAGGTATTTCATCAGGAGTTAAAAAACCTGTAAAATCTATATTATCATTAAGCTCTTGAGCAGCAATCTGAAGTTTTTTCACATAATCATCAGTAGCATTATTTCCGTACCATTTACTTCCAACAAATATAAGTTTAGCATCTGGATACTTCTCTAACACACTCTTCATAGCCTTTATTAAAACATCAGGACCTTTTTTCTTAGACAATCTTCCAACATATATAATAACCTTTGCACCATCTTTTACTCCATATCTTTTTCTCATATCAATTCTATCTTTTAAAACATCTTCGCTCCAAAATGGCTTTATAAGATCTAAGTCAACAGCAGAATAAACTGCATTCATCTTTCCCTTAGCATTTGGATATAATGTCTGTACTCCATCTGCTATAAATTCACTTACCGTACATATAAACTCGACTCTATCTATGCACTCCTTAGCCCTTTTAGCATCTATCTTTTTAGGTAAAAACATCTCATTGTGAAGACTCAAGCTAAAAGGTGTATCAGGTAAATCATTGCTAAGTAGACGAATCCACTTAGGTCTATTAAACACGTGAACAAGATCAAATTCATCTGTAAGATTATCTTTTATATTGTTTACATATTCTGCTTTTGTTCTTCCCGAAACCCTTATATGAGTTATATTCCCAATTTCCTCTCTATCTAATAATTTGCTGTTACTCACACTAAACACAGTTATATCATGATGCTTGGATAAAATAGGAAGTAAATTAGTTATATATATTTGAATAGCTCCACTGAGTATAGGTGGTACTGGTAGCTTTTCCGTACATATAAATGCAATTTTCATAAATATCTCCTTCCTAGAATAAATCTTTTAATAAACTCACCTTGCTAAGCTCTAATTTCGTAATTGACTCTATCTTATTGGCACTAACACTCTTATTCTTCTTATACAAGTTCTTAACATCTCCAAAAAACCAATGAGGATATAATAAATCTATCTTTAATAGTTCCAACATTTCAGGAGATAGTTTACTATATTTTTCATAGTAAGATAAAGTAGTTTTTATTATATTTTCTTTCCATACTCCGCCCTTTTGCATTTTCTTACCTATTATTTTTCTAAGATCTCTTATAACCAAATCATAAGTTACACCATCAAGGTCTATAACATATGGACCATCATTTGCATAAATAACATTTCCGACACCATAATCTTGATGACATAAAGTAAATTTATGAAGTTCATTATCACAAATATCAAAATAAGATGATTTTTCAAGCATACCTATACTAATATCAGCAAGCTCTATTATAGAATCTATATTATCAAAATATGCTTTATGGGATTTATTATTTAAATTATTAGATGCCTCAATCTTCCATTTTAACATTCTCTTTTTCATAGATTCATACTGACTCTGCCATTTTCCTATCTTTGATGATACTTTAGCTTCCTCAGGAGGTATATAACCTATAGATTCAGTATGAAATCTAGCAAGAGCCTCCATTGCTATTTTAAAATCCTCCGCCTTTCCAAAATGTAAATCCTTTGATTCTATCCATTCATAAACTACGAATAACTGCTCATTATATTCTGTCAAAGGCTCATGGTCATTGTTTAAATATATACTCGGAACATGTCCTCCTTTATTTTGGATATATACTTGTGCATTAACCGAAAATAAAGCTCTCTCCTTGCTGTGTCTAAGTCTTTTAAGGCATGCGGTTTTTCCATTGTAATCAAACTTCCAAATAGTTTTAAGTCCACTATTTTGAATTATTTTAAATTCATCTACTTCCATCCCATAATTTAGTAAAACATCCTTAGCTAGTTGATTTAAAGCTGACATTTATATTCCTCCCTTTACATTGGAATAATATCTTCAAAATTATTTATTATAGGTTCTACAGACTTTTCAATAGATATCATTTCCTTTAATCTCTTCACGTATTTTTGCTCTGTCCAAGTCTTTTCTCTTCGCTCATAATACTTACTCATTATTCCTACGAATAAATGAGGATATGTCAATGTAGGCTTTAAGACATTCCATTGATAATCTTTCAAAGGATTTTCTTCATTGTACCATCTTAATATATTCTTTGTGAGTTCATACTCCCATCCATCATTTTTTCTCTTCATTATCTTATTTAGTATCTTTCTAATATCTCTAAGAGGTATATCAATAGTCAAAGAATCAGTATCTAGTATATATAATCTACCAGAGCCCTCTAATATACAATTTCCTGCTGTAAAATCTTGATGACAAAGACCTCCACTTTCCTCAATATCCTTTACCCAGTCAATATAATTTTGACCCTTAAATCCTTCTATAGAGCTTTTTATTCTCTTATAAAAATGAGGATATTCCTTAAGTATAATTTTTCCGAATTCAGAATGTTCCTCTTTATTAATCTCCATGTCATAATATTTCTCTAGTTTGTTCATCTCTTTTTCATATTTTTCTATCCAAAGTCCAAGATGAGTTCTAACCTTATAATCTCCTGTTGCCTTAAATCCTCTAGACGCCTTATGAAATCTTGCAAGCTCATGTATTATTCTTCTAACGTTTTCATCACTTGAATAATTGAGAGTAGACCCATTAATTGCTTCACTTAATACAAAGCAAACATCATCCTTTATAACATAATCATCTCCTGATCTAGTCTTCATTATCTTAGGTATATAAACCCCATTACTATTTAAATGATTAACTGCATCTATGATAAAATCTAGTGTTCTATATGAAAAAGACTGCTTTTTAAGTATCTTATAACCCTTATCAGTGTTAATCCACCAAACACCTTTTTTACCTTTATAGGACTCCAATTTGATGCCTTTAACATCAATGTCGTATTCTTTTAAAACACCAGTTATATCTTCACCTTTACTAACCATATAACTTCCTCCTATTAGAAAATTAACTTAATATACAATAATAGGGGGATTTCTCCCCCTATATTTCTTTATTAAAATTCTTCTTCTTCTTCAAATTCTTCTTGGTTTACCCAACTTACTTTAACAGCATAAGATCCATCTACTTCATTATTTTCATACTTTATCTTATAAACTAATTCTTTATTATCAGGAAGTTTTACTCTTTCGCCTTCTATTTCAAGAACTTCTTTCATTAATTTTGAATAATTACTCTTTAAAAATACGTATAAATCTTCTTTACTTCCAACATATTTTTCTTGATATTTCATTTTATAATTCCCCCTATCAATAAAATTTTATTAGCTTTTAACTTAACGTCTATATATTCTATTCAATAACATCTAATTATGTGACTATAAAAAAATCTTTCTTTGAAAAATTTTAAATGTAGATTTTTTCAAAACTCATAATACAAATTATATTTATCTATAATTTAAAGATAAATATAATTTCCTACTCATTATAAATTCAACCTTACTTGAGAATCTAAAAATTTTTAATATATTCTACTTGCTCATATATACCTTTTTCTAAATCAAAATCACATTTATATCCTAAAGATTTCTGTATCTTACTTATATCAGAATAAGTATCCTTTACATCCCCTTTTTCAGAATCCAAATAATTTATATTAGCCTTCTTTCCTATAATATCTTCTATTATTTTCACTACATCTATAAGTTTTATTGGACTTTGACTTCCAACATTAAATATATCTGATTTAATATCTGAATACGCAGCTTTTATATTAGCATCCACTATATCATCTACATATGTGAAGTCCCTTCCCTGATTACCATCTCCATATATAGATATTTCCTTATCATATAATATGTTTCTTATAAATGTACTTATAGCCATCTCTGGTCTTTGTCTTGGTCCATAAACTGTAAAATATCTAAGAGATATAACCGATAACCCATAGTTTTTACTATAAAGATCACATAAATTTTCTGCGGCAAGCTTAGTAACTCCATACGGAGAATATGGTCTTGTTATTTGTGTTTCTTTCATAGGTATAGTATCTGTATTTCCGTATACTGATGATGATGAAGCATATACTATCTTCTTTATATTAAAGTTTTTAGATGCTTCTAAAAGTTTTTGCGTTGCAGATATATTATTATATATATACTCTTCAAAATCATATCCCCAACTTCCCCTCACACCAGGCTGACCTGCCTGATGAAAAACATAATCTACATCTAAATATGTTTTTAAATCACAGGTTACTAAGTTTTCACTTATCAAAGTGAATTTATCATTTAAAATTAAATTTTTTAAATTGTATTCTTTTATATCTTTAGAATAATAGTCAGTAAAAGAATCTATACCTATAACCTCAAATCCTTCATCTAATAGTCTTTCACTTAAAGTAGAGCCTATAAAACCTGCACATCCTGTCACCAGCGCTTTCAAAATATCAACCCCCTCAAATTAAGCATTTAGTATACTTATATGCTTCTATTTATATCTAAGTTCTAAAAAAAATATTAATTTTAATATCACATTTCTATTTCAATCTGAATAATATATATAAGTATAGAGAAGGAGGGGGTATTATGGATAATAAGTATAAGAAAGAAAAGCGCGTAACAACTATTATCACTAATACAGTTTGCGGTAAAAAGACGCAATTATGTCAAAATACTATAAACTTAGATGTTGATGATATTGTACTACCTACTCAGATTTTAGGTTCAGCTATTAGGAATTCTCATATTGAAGACAGTAAAATCGTTGATATATCCAATGATTTTATGTTAGTAAACGTTACAGGAGAATTTGAAGTTCACGTTTGGTATGAAGAAAATGACAATACAAATGTAGTAAAAACTTATGAACAATTTTCACAAGACATATCTATACCAGTAATTGAAGGTGTAGATTATTACAGCAAAAAAATACTGCCTAAACTTTCCAGAAAGCCAGTATCACTAGGAGCAATGATTATAAATAAATGTGGATGCCCTACTATTTCTATAGAAGTAGAGTATGAAATTAAAATCGAAATAACAGGAGAGGCTCGTCTTAACGTTTTATGTTATTTAGACGAAAAAGAGTGCAAATGTGATAATAAAAAATTAGATTTTTGTTTTGATGACGATGATGATGATCATGACGACTAAATATTAAGAGCATGTAAGTCTACATGCTCTCTTTTATTCTTTCACTACAAAAATAACTATTTTTATGATAGTAATATAAATTTTCTATTTTATAATCTAGTCCATTCCTATTTTTGAGTAGTACAAACTCTATTTTTCTAGGATATTGATTCTTAAAATCATAAGACTTTCTTATTTTTTCAATATCAGTTCCATTTTTTAACTGTTCAGATATATTTTTAAACTGCAGATATCCAACTACATCTGCTATATCCTCTATATCATATATATCCTTGAAGCTCTCATAGCTTCCTTGTTTAAAGTATGAACCTCTACTCTGAGATGATATACAAATCATAGCTATATCAAAGTTCTTTACTATATCTCTTAATTGACTCAAATTATAATCATTTTTTTCTCTATCAGTAATTTTAATATCTGAAGATTTAATTGCTTGTATATAGTCTATTATTACAATAGGTTTAGTTTTTTTTGTTTTTATATGGTTTTCTATTTTATCTTTTATGTGCTTTATTGAAAATTTTGTATCACATTCAATAATGTTCATTCTTTGAGATACCTCTTCTTTATATCTATCTACTACTATTCCTAACGATTCTTTGTCCACTTCATCATAAATCATATCAAATGAATTCATTTTTTTGTATCTTCTAGAATTTAATAAAAATAGTTTTCTACATAAAGTTCTATCTATAAGTTCTCTTTGCTTCATTTGGTATGAGAAAAACAAAACATCATGTCCTTGACTACATATATTATCTCCTACTTGATTTAAAAAATCTGTTTTTCCAAAACTAGGCATAGCACCTACAACGTAAAGTTGACTTGTTATTCCTCCCCCTATCAATCTATCTATGTTGTCAATCCCTGTAGATACCTTTAATCTCCCTCTATATTCATTAGTATTATTTAAAATTTCATCTAAATAAGCATTCACTTTCTCACAACTATTCTTAGAACGTCTAGCCATATATCCCCCTTAAATATACTTTAATTTTTTAAAACTATATTATTTTCTTTTATAGGTTTTATATTGAAATTAAATCCCTTAAGCTTAGAAAATAATATATCGTGCTTAATATTATCTGAATTCTTATTAAATATATATTCTATATTTTCATAAATAATTCTCTTTTTAGTATTACTCTGTTTATCTAATATATATTTTCTGAGTTTATTATGGGTGAATGCATATTTATTTTTACCACTTTCTACATCTTCTTTAATAATATTTTTTCTTTCTAATTCATCTAAATAACCTATTAAATCTATCTCTGATTTTCCAGTTATAAGCTTTAATATATTTATATTAAAACCTTCTGAAAATACAGATGCTATATCGAGTATTTTAACTGATTCATAAGATAAGTCAATCAAAACACTTTTTATCATTTCAATACATTTATCCGATATTTTATCCTTATTTTGATTATTTATATTATCTATAATTTCATTAACAAAGAATATATTACCTTCACTTTCTCTATATATTTTATCTGATATTTTCTTATTAAATTTATATTTAGAAATTCTTGATCTACATATCTCATATACCTGTCTTTGATCAAATCTTTTAAGTTTTATATTTATCAATTTATCATTTTTAATCATAAAGTTTTTAAATCGATCTATATTGAATTCATTAGAAGTTCGAGCAGTTGCTATCAAATTTATGTTATCCTGTCTTATAAGCAGACTCTCTAGTAAGTTTATACTATCTTTATCCATCCAGTGTATATCATCTACTAATACAATAATTTTTTTGCATAAAGATACCTTTGTAATCATGCTAATGATAGTATTTTTTATTAATTCAACTTTTAATAAATCTACTTTTTCACAGTTTTCGTAGTTTATATCAAATACAGGAAATATAGTATCTATATTTTTTTTCCAGGATTTTGGTATATTTATATTTTGATCTTTTATTATCTTAGTCAAATTTATAAGTATATCATTCCATGGCTTTAAAAAACTTTCTCTTTCCCCTTCATAACAAGTCACATCTATTATATAAGCGTCTTCTTTATTAACATTATTTACAATCTCATTTTTAAGCTTTGTTTTTCCTATACCAAATTCGCCCGTTATAAGTATTGATTTGGAATCTTTTCCTTTTATAAACTTGTTATAATTATCAAGAATATATTTTATTTCTTCATCTCTATAATAAAATAAGCTTTGCTTTTTAAATTCTATTTGGCTTATGTTTTTTTCATTTAATATCTTTTTATACAACTTATAAGTTTTATCATCTGGTTTTATTCCAAGCTCTATATCTAGCATTTTTTCCAATCTATAATATAAATTTATTGCCTTATAAAAAGACCCTTTGTCATAATATATATTCATCAAAGCCCTATAAGCTCTTTCATCAAATTCATCCTCATTCATAAATGCTTTTGCACACACTATTGCTTCTTCGTACTTTCTTTTCTTCATCAATACTTTGGTTTTATTATATAATTTATCTATATTCATATCCTTATATTCTTGTCGTTTATTATTTATCCACCAATTGAAATTTTCATTATTTTTTAATATAAGACCTTTTAAAAACTCACATTTTCCATTTTCAAAATATACGTTTTCTTTATTAAAAAAATCATTTAAATCTGTTTTTATATGTATCTGTGAATTTATACTAACAGTACTTTTTTTAGGAGATATTATTATATCCATATCAAATACCTTTCTTATTTGATACATTGCATTCCTCAGGTTTTTCTTTGCAGTACTTTCCTTTGAGTCCTCCCACAAAAGATTTACAAGCTCATCTCGACTAGCTTCTTTGTTTATTACTAAATAATAAAAGAGTGCTTCCGTTTTTTTATAAGGAAAGCAAATAATATCATTATTCTTAGATACACTATGATTATTAAAAAATTTTATATTTATAATATCCATAACCTATAACCCTCTTTTTATTAATTGTATTTTGAAAATTTCGTATCATCTATTCGTCTCATCTATACAATAAATGGTATAGTTTTTAAACTATACCATTTATTATTTTTGTCAAATGTCTTAATTAAGTTTTCCTATCTTTTCCTCTATTTTGTCAACTATTATATTTGAAACTATTAAATCTTCACATTTATTTATTTCTTTATACATTATTGTATCTTCTTCTATAGTCTTAGTTTTTTCTCTTATAAGCTCATATGCTATACTAGTTCCAATTCCAAGACCTTTATTATCATTTAGATCTATTCCCTGTACTGCTCCTAGCATTTCCATAGCAAGTACCTTTCTTACATTTGACATTATTTCTCTAGCTTTTCTAGCAGCTATAGTACCCATAGATACATGATCCTCTTGATTAGCTGATGATGGTATAGAATCGACACTCGCAGGATGTGCTAATACCTTATTCTCAGAAACAAGTGCAGCTGCCGAATATTGAACTATCATAAATCCTGAATTTAATCCTCCCTTTTTAGTTAAAAATGCAGGAAGTCCTCCTAATGCTGGATTTACAAGTCTTTCAAGCCTTCTCTCTGACACGTTTGCAATCTCAGCTAAAGCTATAGCCAAAAAGTCAAAGCTTAAAGCCATAGGCTGTCCGTGGAAGTTTCCTCCTGATATAACCTCTTCTGTATCAGGGAATATAAGAGGGTTATCAGTTGCAGCATTTATCTCGATTTCTACCTTTTTCTTTATATAATCAATTGCATCCTTACTAGCTCCATGAATCTGAGGAGTACATCTTAATGTATATGCATCCTGTACTCTAATTTCTCCTTGAGTTGTAGTCATATTACTATTATTTAATATATTTAGAATATTTTTAGCTGCATCTATTTGACCTTGATGAGATCTAACTTCATGCACTTTTTTATCAAAAGCTGTAACTATTCCATTAAGAGCTTCCATAGTAAGTGATGCAGCGATATCCGCAGTTTTTAATAAATTAACTGCATCATATACAGTTAATGCCCCAACAGCAGTCATTACCTGAGTTCCATTTATAAGTGCAAGCCCTTCTTTTGATGTAAGTTCCACAGGTTCTATATCAGCTTTTTTTAAAGCATCTATTCCACTCATTTTCTCACCTTTGTAAATAGCCTCACCTTCCCCAATCATAACTAAAACCATATGAGAAAGTGGTGCTAAATCCCCTGATGCACCAAGTGATCCTTTTTGTGGTATTAATGGGTGAACACCCTTATTTAACATTTTAATAAGATTATTTAAAGTTTCTAGCCTTATCCCTGAATTTCCCTTAGCTAGATTGTTTATTCTAAGAAGCATTATAGTTCTTGATATTTCCTCTTCAAAGCATTCTCCTACTCCACAAGAATGACTTATTATTAAGTTTCTTTGCAATGTCTTTGTTTCTTCCTTAGTTATAACAACATCAGAAAACTTTCCAAATCCAGTAGTTATTCCATAAACAGTCTTTTCCTCATCAACAAACTTATCTACTATATTTCTAGCTTTTATAACTTTTTCCTGTGACTCTTTAGTAAGTTCCACCTTATAGTCATTTCTAGCTACATTAACAACGTCTTCAATAGTTAAACTCTTCCCATCTATGTATACCTTATTCAAAACTATACCCCCTTTTGGAATTGTCTAAAAATTCGTTTTGTTTATAATTTATTCTATATTCACAATCGTTTTCCCTTTATCTTTTGTGATATATTTTGAGAAGTATCTATTTTTTTACATTTTATGTAAAACTCTACACATCGCTATATCACTTTATCTGAGCACAGTGGCACATTTTATTACAGCTTGTATTCGACATTAATCCTTCAATTCAACAAGCATATGCTTGTAAAAACAACACCCTAAAGTAACCGCTACACCAATGGTTAATTTAAGCAAAAAAAAAGTAGGTTATATAACCTACTTTTTAAGTACACTCTGTCTTTCTATAAGACTATAAGGAAGAAGTATTTTTTTATCTTCTAATCCCTCATTATTTATTATTTTAACTATCATTCTAATTGATACAGCTCCCATATCATATATAGGCTGTTTTATAGTTGTTAGAGCTGGTCTATATAGAGATGCTAATTTAATATCATTATAACCCGATACAGATATATCCTCTGGCACCTTATATCCCGCATCTAATATACAGTTTATAACACCCACTGCAATTTCATCACGAGATGCAAATACTGCATCTGGTATATTTTTAGCTTCAAGAATCTCACTCATAAGATAATATCCAGACTCACTAGTATCATCGCCTTCTTTTACAAGAGTTTCATCAATTTCTATATTAGCTTCTTTTAATGCTTTTTTATATCCTCTATACCTATCTGAATCCATTATATTATCTTGTGCAGATGATTTCATAAATGCTATTTTTTTATTTCCGTTTTCTATTAAATATTTGGTCATATCATAAGATGCTTCAAAATTATTAATACTTACAGAATAAACATCAAATTCAGTTGCATTCTTGCTTATGTATACAGCTGGTATATTTGCTTTTTCTATTACATCTACATGCTTTTGATTCATCTTCCATGATACAAATATTATACCTGCTACTTGCTTTGACTTTAAAAGATTAATATATTTTAATTCTTCATCAGGTTCTCCATAACTATTACATAAAACAATATCGTAATCATATATCTTACCTACTTCTTCTATTCCATTAAGTAACTCTCCCATAAAAAAATCAGATATATCCGGTACTATTACTCCTATTAATTGACTTTTCTTAGTTACTAAGCTTCTAGCTAATGGATTTGGAGTATATCCAGTTTCTTCTATTACTTTTAATACTCTTTGTCTAATTTCATTGCTTACAGGCTTTGAATTGTTGATTACCCTTGAAACTGTCGATATAGAAACTCCTGCTCTTTTAGCTACATCCTTTATAGTAATCATTGTATCACTTCCTCTCATACTTTAAATTTTTTCCTTATTTAAAGTTTATATTCTCTATATTTATTAAATGTTAATTATATCATTTATCTATATAAAAAACAAAGAGCTAGATTTTAATCTAACTCTTTGCTTCTATTTTTAATATTAGTGACACTCAAACTCGTTACATGCACAAATTATTAATATTAATATTAAGAATGGGATCCAATCACATATATCTATATCTTCTATGCAATCTTGGAATATTAAGAATAAGAAAAATAAAGCTATAATCCACCAACAATCAAAGTCCTTGAAACATCCCATAATATTACCTCCTTATGATTTTGAAAGATTTTCTTTCTTGATATATACTATGATTTTAGTTATTAATTTGCTATTAATAATAGATTTAAATATTAGTGACAATCAAACTCATCACATGCACAAATTATTAATATCAATATTAAGAATGGAATCCAATCACATATATCTATATCTTCTATACAATCTTGGAATATTAAGAATATAAAGAATAAAGCTATAATCCACCAACAATCACAATCTTTGAAACAGCCCATAATATTACCTCCTTGTAGTCTAATATTAGTTTAAAGGTTTTATCTTCTTAATATATTACTATTAGTTTTACTTATAAGTTGTTAGCAGCACTCAAACTCATCACATGCAGCAAATATCAATACTAATATTAAGAATGGGATCCAATCACATATATCAATATTTTCTATACAATCTTGGAAAAATATAAATATAACAAATAAAGCTATAATCCACCAACAATCAAAATCTTTAAAACATCCCATAATGTAACCTCCCTGTTTTTTTTTGAAGGTTATACCTTCTCGTATATACTATGTAAATCAGGTTAATTTGGTTAATACATATATATATTTTTTTTATTTTTGTACATCAAAAAGTTTAATTAATACTTGTCTATATCCCTTGTTTACAACAAATCTAACAAAATATTTTTGTCAAAAAAAGAAAAAAGCTAGTTAAAAACTAGCTTTTTAGCATCCAAATCCTCCATCACAACAGCAGCATACTACAACAATTATTAGTATTATAAATAAGAAGTTATTGTCATCTCCACATCCGCCAAACCAATCAAAATCACAACAGCAGAATAATACTAATAATAATAGTATCCATATAAATCCATTATCGTCATCACAGCCACCAAATAATTTTCCACATCCGCCTCTAAATAATCCACTATTTTCACTCATTCCATTACCTCCCATAAATTAATATTAAAGGTTATTGCCTTCTTCTTTATGTTATGAGGTTTCATCTAATTTTGTTACTCTTATAAGAGTTTTTTTTAATTTTTTTTGTATCTCATCTTGGGACAATCTATTGTATGTATTATATTCATTTATATTTCGTTTTAGTTTTTCTTTATTATAAATTCTGTTATTTATAGCTTTTTTCAATTTTTCTAATGAAATCTTCTTATAATCAACGTACAATTCTATAGATTTAGTATCTTCAATACTTGATAGACCACTTTTTAAATTGTCTATTCTTTTTATATATTCATCTATATTATCTTGTTTAATACGATTATGATTAAAATCTTCAACTATAAAATTAGTTTCTCTTATGTATGGGTTTATATTGTTAATATCATTTATTAATTTATTCTGATAGATATTTAAGTTCATGCAAAAAAACAATACGTAAAATATAAATACAGCTGTAAATTTTTTCATATATTTCCTCCTTAGTATTACTTTCATTATATTTATATTCATATTTGTACAAGTTATTACAATTATTTAGGCTAGTCCAAAAAAATATATTGAAAAATTTTCAAACATGTAATAAACTACTATTAAAAATATTAGTTTATTATATTTTAGGAGGTAACAAGTATGTTTGAAAAAATTAAAGAAATAATAGCAGATCAATTAGGTGTAGATGACATAGATTCTATAACACCATCAACTTCTTTAGTAGATGATTTAGAAGCTGATTCACTTGACGCTGTTGAAATAATGATGGCTCTTGAAGATGAATTTGATATTGAAATTCCAGATGAAAAAGCTGAAAATTTCAAAAACATAGGAGATATATGTACATATATCGAAGCTAATAAATAAGCATTATTTCAGGCTGTTGACATAATATTGTTAACAGTCTTTTTTTACTTACTAAGGAATTATAAAACTTTCGTTCTGTGGATAACATTGATGGAAGAACTCTACTTGCATCAATTTTGAGCAACAAAGCCCGTAGGACTCGTTGGCGACATGAGCTATACGTTAGCATGAAGTGAATTTTTCAAATTAATTTAATCATAAATATTTTCAAAAAATTTATTTTTTATATTGACATCTGAGAAAATTTCTATTAAAATTGATTTTAAATTAAAAAAATTGAATATTTTTAAGTAACTCTTATCAAGAGCGGCGGAGGGATCAGGCCCTATGAAGCCCAGCAACAGCTAGTATCTACTAGAAATGTGCTAATTCCTGCAGTAATATTACTGAGAGATGAGGGAATAAAGTAGTTATACATAACTATTGAAATCTAACAACCATTTCTCAAAGACTATAGAGATGGTTGTTTTTTTATTCTTCTCATTTTAAAATTCAAATTTTAAAAGGAGGATTAGATATGAAAGAAAAAAAATTTAATTTTGAAACACTCTGCGTACAAGGAGGATACAACCCCAAACCAGGAGAGCCTAGAATACTGCCCATAATACAAAGTACAACATACCAGTATGAAGATGCAGATCATGTTGCAGCTTTATTTGATTTAAAAGAAGAAGGTCATATGTATTCTAGAATAAGCAATCCAACTGTTGCTGCATTTGAAGAAAAAATAGCGCTTTTAGAAGGTGGCATTGGAGCAGTTGCTGTATCGTCTGGCCAAAGTGCTACAGCTTTAGCTATTTTAAATATATGTACAAACGGAGATCACATTTTAGCTTCATCTACTTTATACGGCGGAACCTTTACTCTTATTTCTTCAACGCTTAAAAAATTTGGAATAGAAGTTACATTTGTTAATCCTGATTTATCTAAAGAGGAAATTCTAAAATATGCAAAAGAAAATACCAAATTAGTTTTTGGTGAAAGTATAGGAAATCCTGGACTTAATATTTTAGATTTTGATAAGTTTTCACAAATAGCCAAAACAATAAAAGTTCCTTTTATTGTAGACAATACTCTGATCACACCATACCTTCTAAAACCTATTGAACTTGGCGCTAATATAGTAGTTCATTCAGCTACTAAGTATCTAGATGGTCATGCGTCAAGTGTTGGAGGAGTAATTATAGATGGAGGAAATTTCGATTGGACTGGTGGTAAATTCGATGAATTAGTATTACCTGATCCAACCTATAATGGAATTAGCTATGTAGAAAAATTTAAAAATCTTGCTTATATAACCAAGCTTAGAGTTCAACTTCTTAGAGATTTAGGAAACTGTCTAAGTCCTTTTAACTCTTTTCTATTCAATCTGGGAGTTGAAACACTTCACCTTAGAATGGAAAGACATAGTGAGAATGCATTGAAGTTAGCTACCTTTTTGGAAAAGCACAAAAACGTAAAATGGGTTAACTATCCTTATCTTAAAAATAGTAAAACTTATGATAATGCACAAAAATATCTTAAAAAAGGAGCAAGCGGAATTTTAACTTTCGGCATTAAAGGTGGAATTAATAATGCTAAATCTTTTATTAAAAATCTAAAACTCACATCCCTAGTAGTTCATGTTGCAGACACTAGAACTAGTGTACTTCACCCTGCTAGTACTACTCATCGTCAACTAAGTGAGAAAGATCAGTTAAATGCAGGCGTTACACCTGATTTAATTAGAGTTTCAGTTGGAATTGAGAGTATTGATGATATAATAAAAGATTTTGATAATGCTTTAAAAAATATATAATTCGAGGTGATGTTAATGATTTCAGTAGCTGTTTTAGGAAATGGAGTTGTGGGCTCTGGTGTTTGTGAGCTTATTAATAAAAATGATAATAATATAAAACTATCAAAAATTTTAGTTAAAAATATAGATAAACATAAAAATGATAAAAATCACAATATTATAACAGATAAAATTGAAGATATTTTTGGTAAAGATATAGATATAGTTGTAGAACTAATAGGCGGAATACACCCTGCTTATGAATATATAAAAAAATCTTTGAATAATAAAAAACACGTTATTACTGCAAATAAAGATCTAATTTCAAAGTATGGAGAAGAACTTTTAGAAATTGCTTATCAAAATAATGTAAAACTTTATTTTGAAGCAAGTGTTGGTGGAGGAATTCCTATAATTAAAAATCTTAAAAACTACTTAGCAAGTAATGAAATTAAAAGTATAAAAGGTATACTCAACGGAACAACAAATTTCATTTTAACAAAAATGGATAAAGAAAAAACCTCTTACACTAATGCTTTGAAAACAGCGCAAGAACTTGGATTTGCAGAAGCTGACCCTTCTTCTGATATCAAAGGATACGACAGTGCAAGAAAGCTTTCAATCCTTTCTACTATAGCTTATGAAAAAAAGGTCAATTGGGAAAATTTTAAAGTTGAAGGAATCGATGATATAACTGAAACAGACATAAAAAAAGCAAATGAACTAGGAGGAGTTATTAAGCTTTTAGGTATAAGTAACTTTGAAAAAGGTAAAATCTATGCAAGTGTTAGACCAGTTATAGTGACTAAAGATTCTGAGTTTGCAAAAATAAATAATGAATACAACTCTATAATAGTAGAAGGTGATAGTGTTGGAAGGCTTACATTCACTGGAAAAGGTGCTGGAAAACTTCCAACAGCTACGGCAGTGTACTCAGATATAGTAGATTCTATACAAAACAAAGAAAATTCTTTTTTATTTAACTATGAAAAAGCTTTTATTGAAAATCATTCTAGTGAACAATGTGATTGGTATATAAAAATCAACTATAAAAATTCACATAAGGTATTAAATGAATTAACTGAACACTTCAAAAATATAGATTTAGAAGTCAATAAAAAGACTAATCAAATTCTTGTAATTGTTAAATCTGAGCATGAGGAATATATAAATGCGGTATCAAACAAATTACTTCAATCGCAAGACGTTAAATCATTAAATTCTTTAATGATTTTGAATAATTAAAGGAGGAATGCAAAATGCCTCTTTCAATACCACAAAATAATTCTCTATGCGATATTTTAACTTCCGAAGGAATATCTTTAATAGATAAATCTAGTTTTAGTAAAAATATAAAATCACTAAAAGTACTAATTTTGAATTTAATGCCAGCAAAATTAGAAACTGAAATTCAGCTTCTTCGTGTCCTTGGGTTTAGCAATAACTATATAGAAGTAACATTTCTAACAACCAAAACATACACTTCTAAAAATACCTCTAAAGAGTATTTAGATATGTTTTATAAAACTTTTGATGAAATAAAAGATGAACCTTTTGATGGTATGATTATAACTGGAGCTCCAGTTGAACATTTGGATTTTGAAGATATTATATATTGGGATGAACTTAAAGATATAATGGATTATTCATCTAAAAATATAAAATCTACTTTTCATATATGTTGGGGAGCTCAAGCAGGACTTTACCATCATTATGGAATAAAAAAATACAATCTACACAAAAAGATTTTTGGTGTTTTTTCTCATAAATCAAATAATCCTTATTCAAAATTATTAAATGGATTCGATGATGAATTTTTCGCTCCACATTCAAGGTATTCCTATATGAAAAAAAATGATTTTGAAGGTTTAGATGATCTTGAAATACTATCTGAATCAGATGAAGCTGGAATATATATAGTAAAATCTAAAAATTTTAAAAACATATTCGTAACTGGTCATTCTGAGTATGACTCTTATACTTTATATAATGAATATAAAAGAGATATTAATAAGAATATAGATACACAAATTCCTAAAAACTATTTTTTAAATGATAACCCAAATAATAAACCTATTGTTAAATGGAGAGGTCACTCTAATTTATTATTTTATAATTGGATAAAAATATTGACTTCATTGTAAAAAAATAAGAGGGATTTCCCTCTTATTTTTCTTCATAGAATTTTACATTTTTTATAACTATATCAACACTTCCATCAGCATTCTTTTTCATTTGATACTTAAGGTAATCATCAAACTCATCCATACTCCCTTTTATCTCAAATCCTGTATCAGTCTTTATGCTCCTCTTCTTAAGCTTTTTCTCAACCCATTTCTTATCTATATTAAATGTACTCTCTTCTATTCCATCTTCAAACATCTGCTCTTTAAATCCATACTTTAAATCATCATCATCTACTGTTTTTTCTATGAATTCATCTATATCAACTGCTTCTTTTTCTTTTAATGTATAAAGTACATTTTCTCTCATAACTCTAGCAGTTTCTATATCATCATAAAAACTATTTGCTATCCATTTTTCAGTTGAATCTCTAAATATCTTAGTTTTATCTTTATCATCAAATACAACAGTACAGTTGAATAATTTTTTTACAAAGAAACTTTCATCTTTGTAAGCTGATTTTGCAGCTTTTTTATCTAGAATTTCTATATGATATTCATCATTAACTCCACTTAACCCTACTATTGCAGCTGCCTTTATCTTCTGAGAAGAACTTAAAAGACCAACCTCGTGAGGAACTAAATTTATTTTTAATCTTTCTTCTACTACTTCTATCGAGTGAGTATATGACTTTTTATATTCAAGAGGAAGTATTTCAACATAAGTATCTTCTTTTATAGAATATAAGCATATAGCTAAATCACACGATTCCGTAGTTGAATCTACCTTCATCTTATCGAATATATGTTGTGCAATTTCCTTTGAATTATCTACGAATGTATTAGGATCATATATTATTTTTTCACATAAATCTTTTAGTATATTCTCATTTTCATTGAATGTAGCTTTTTTTAAATCATCATCTCTTAATACCTTTTTAGTATGTTTTTGTAAAAGGTCTTCTATTTCCTTTGTCATTATACCTTCAAAATCGTTTAAAACTGGCATATCAGAATTTTTATCTAATACATGTATTATAAACTTGTGTATTATCATTATTTCTCCCCCTTTAACTTATTTATTAATTCTTTCATATCATCTGGAATCTCAGCCTTAAAATCAATTTTTTCCTTAGTTCTAGGTTGATTAAATTCTAATTTATAAGCATGAAGGGCTTGTCTTTTTATTAAGCTTTCATCTTCATATCCATAAAGCTCATCCCCTATTATTCCATATCCTAGATGACTTAAATGTACTCTTATTTGATGAGTTCTTCCAGTTTCAAGTATAACTTCTACTATTGTAGCATCTTCTAATCTTTCTATAACCTTAAAATGTGATACTGACTTTTGGCCTCTTTCATCCACTATCCTTTTTATAGAATCCTCTGTTTCTCTGTATATAGGCTGATCTATAGTTCCAAAGTCTTCTTTTATAACTCCTTTTACTATTGCTATATACTTTTTAGTAATCTTATTTTCATTCATATCTTGAGACAATAAATGATGTGCATATGCATTTTTTGCAACTATTAGTAAACCAGATGTATTCATATCTAGTCTATTTACAAATCTTATTCTAGGATCTTCTTTTTTATCCTTTAAATAAAACATAATTCCATTTGCAATAGTTTTATCCTTATGGCTCTTTGTTGGATGTACAACCATATATGGAGGCTTATTTATCATCATAATATCAAAATCTTCATACAGTACTTGTGTATCTAAGTCTTGAGGCTCAAAATGATTACTTTCCTCATCTATTTTTACTTCTATTAAATCTCCTATTTTAGTTTGATAAGAAAGAGTTTGATATTTTGAATTAACTAATATATTTCTATCTTTTTTCATCTTATTTATGAATCTAACAGACATATTCAATTTATCTAACAAAACTTTTTTTAATTTAAGCTCTTCATCTTGCACTTGATATGATATCAAGTTGTACCTTTGATTTTTTTTATCCAGCAAATTATTACCCCCTACTTATAATAGTCAATAAAAGTATTATATTATTTATATTTTTAATAGGCAAGTTATTAGATTAATCTAATTATGTTATAATATGTTTAGGGTTAATGAAAGGGAGATTTTATATGAAAAAAATTATAAATATAACTGCTAATTTATCTGTCATCTCTCAGGAAACTGCCAAAACATTAAAAGTAAAATTAGAATCTAAGGGGTTTGAGGTTACAGATAGGTTAACTTCAAAGGTAGACCTTATAGTATGTATAGGGGGAGATGGTTCTTTTTTAAGAACTGTTCACGAATATAACTTTACATCCATACCTATTATAGGTATAAATACAGGTCATCTAGGATTTTTCCAAGAAATACATCCATGTGAAATAGATGATTTTATAGATTCTTACATAAAAAATGATTACTATATACAAGAAATAAACCCTATAAAATCTTATATATATACAAAAAATAGATGTATTGAATCATTTGCAATAAATGAGATAGTAATAAAAAACAATCTATCAAGGACTATACACTTAAATTTAAGTGTAAATAATAATTTTATAGAAAAATTCAGCGGTGATGGTATAATAGTCTCAACACCAACAGGTTCTACTGCATATAATTATTCATCTGGTGGAAGTATTGTAGACCCTAGTTTGAAATTAATTCAAATAACGCCTCTATCTCCTATCAACACTAATGCTTATAGATCTTTTACATCTAGCATTATACTCTCTCAGCATTCTGTTGTTGATATAACCCCAGAGTATAGATTTGAAAATTCTGTTTTGATAGTACACGATGGTGTTGAACATAAATATAGCGAAACCACTAAAATTATAATTAAATCTTCTGATATTAAAATTAAACTACTTAGATTTAAAAATTATGAATTTTGGAGTAAGGTATCAGAAAAATTTTTATAATGACTTTTTTATTAGGAGGAAATAAATATGAAATTAGGAATAATAAGCGATACTCATGGTAGCTTAACTTATTTTGATAAAGCTTTATCTTATTTAGATGAATGCGAGTATATACTACATGCAGGAGATGTATTATATCACGGGCCTAGAAACCCACTTCCTGATGGATATAATCCAAAAGAATTAGCAGTTAAAATCAATTCTTTAAATAATTTAATATTTGCCAGTGGAAATTGTGATTCTGATGTTGACCAAATGGTTATAGATCATCCTATTCAAACACCTTTTGTATTTACTAAGCTTGGTGATTTAAACGTGCTTATATGCCATGGCTATAGAAAGTCAAAAGAAGATATAATAAAGATGGCAAAAGAATATAACGCAGATATATTAATATGTGGTCACACACATGTAAAAGAACTTTACAAAGATGAGGATTTAGTAGTACTTAATCCAGGTAGTACATCACTTCCTAAGGATGGTACTCACTCAATAGCTATATTAGAAGATAATTCTGTAAAACTTATAGATTTAATGACTGGTGATGTTCTAAAGGAGATTAATATTAAATAATCTTTAATCCATCTAAACTTAAAAATGACGCTCATTTAAATGTTAGCTACTTTTTTGTTAACATTTTTCCATAAAACTTAGATTGGAGCGTTTAAATATGCGTTAAGAAACTTCTTTGTCTGAACGTAGAGAGTTTAAGAAGTTTTAGTATATTTAATAAGCCTCAATCTTTAGTTTTATAAAAATGTTGACTAAGTAGCGTTATTTAAATGAGCGTCATTTTTGCTTTAAACATATAAATCTGATTATTTATTTTATGTTATTATACTCCAAATCCATGACATTCCATAACAGGAACTACGAATAAAAATCCAACTCCAGGTTTTTCCATATGATTCAACTCTTCTTTTATCTTATCAACTGCTGTTCTCAATAATTTTTCGTCTCTTATTACACTAACAATAGTTTTATTATATGGCTTATGCCCTTCTATTAACTTTTTAATCCCAGAAAATACAGGAACTTCTATATCGTGGTCAAGCAATACTTTTCCCATTCCCTCACTGTCTATAACTGTAGCCCCTAAGTTTAGATGATACAATATATCTAATATATCATCTAGTTTGTCTACCTTATTCAAAACCAAACATAAAGCATACATAATTTAACCCCCTTTAAATCAAATATCTATATATAAAAAATGAAACAACTAAATTTAATAAAAATATAGAAGGAATACCTATATAAAACTTACTCTTTTGCGTTTTATGTCTAAAAACTGTCATTCCCATAACAACTCCTAAAGCTCCTCCTAAAAGTGAAACAACAAAAAAACTGAGCTCTTGTGTTCTAAACTGTCTTCTTCTAGCTTTTCTTTTATCCAAACCAGTCATTATAAATCCGTATATATTTATGATTATATAATAATAAATCAAATATATTCCTAAATTATTCAGATGTTGGCTCACACTAGTATTGATAAAATTTTGAATATAGGTCATTATGAATACTCCCTTCTTTATTAATTATCTATTATTATATCACTTTTTCTGATATTTTGTAATTTACAAAAAAAATAAATCCAATATAGGTTTATATTGGATTTATTTTCTAGTATTATTTTTTTGCTTCATATTTTTGAATTATTTTAACTATAAGATCTACTGCTTTTTCCATAGCAAATGTAGGTATATACTCGTATTTTCCGTGGAAATTATGTCCCCCAGTAAATATATTAGGTGTTGGAAGCCCTTCAAATGAAAGTCTAGCACCATCAGTTCCTCCTCTTATAGGCTTTATCATAGGAGTTATACCAGTTTCCTTCATAGCTTCCTCAACTATATCAACTATGTATTTAACAGGCTCTACCTTTTCTTTCATATTATAGTATTGATCTGCCATATCTAATACAGCAGTATTTTCACCATATTTTTCGTTTATTTTAGCTACTACACTTTTCATAACTTTTTTTCTATTTTCAAAACTATCCATATCAAAATCTCTTATTATGTATTCCATTTTAACTTCTTCAACACTACCATTTAAATCATTTAAATGATAGAATCCCTCATATCCATCAGTCTTTGATGGTATTTCATCCTTAGGAAGCATTCCATTAAGCTCCATACTTATTAAAACAGCATTTTTCATCTTGTTCTTAGCATATCCAGGATGAACATTTTTACCATTTATTGTGATATCAGCACCCGCTGCATTAAAGTTCTCATACTCTAATTCTCCGATTTCTCCTCCATCTAGAGTATATGCATATCTAGCTCCAAACTTTTCAATATCAAATTCGTCAGCGCCTCTACCTATTTCTTCATCAGGTGTAAACCCAACTCTTATTTTACCATGCTTTATTTCAGGGTTATTTATTAAGTATTCCATAGCTGTAACTATTTCAGCTATACCAGCCTTATCATCAGCTCCTAATAAAGTTGTACCATCTGTTGTTATAAGTGTCTTTCCTACATAATTTAAAATTTCTGGTGAATCAGTTGGAGACAATACAACCTTACCATCTTCACTTAATACTATATCTTTTCCATCATAGTTTTCAACTATTTTTGGTTTTACATTTTTTCCACTCATATCTGGAGCTGTATCCATATGAGATATAAATCCTATAGTTTCTACTTCTTTATCTGTATTAGACTCAAGAGTTGCCATTACATAACCTTTTTCATCAACACTTACATCAGTTAATCCAATTTCCTTTAACTCTTCACCTAATTTTTTTGCAAAATCCATTTGAATGCTTGAACTAGGACAAGAGCTACAATCAGGGTTCGCTTTTGTATCCTGCTTAGCATATTTTATAAATCTATCAACAACATTATTCATACCAAAAACCTCCTCGAAAACCTTTTCTTTATTTTACCATTCTTTCTTTAATAATAAAATAATATATATAACTTTTTTCATATTATATTTACCTTTTTAAATATTCTATAGAGTACAACATAAAACATTAAATAAAGCATACCAAGTACACCATATGATGCAAGTCCAATAAATATTATAGCTAGAGCTGTCATTGGATGTATTCCAACTGATTCCGATATGACTTTTGGCTCTATTAATTCTATCATAATAGTTATTATAATAAACAAAGCCATTATACCTATACCTATAAAGTACTGCTTTTTCACAATATAAAATATAACCATAGGTATATATATAAAACCAATTCCAAGGACAGGTATAATATCTAAAATAGCAACTAAAACACTTATAATCAATGTATACCTTATTTTTAATATCCAAAATCCTATTAAAGTACATACAAAAGTTATACCCACTAATATTATATATGCCTTTAAATATCCAAACATCATATGATTCATCTCAGTTAACATTTTAATAGCCTTTTCTTTTCCATCATCGCAAAAAAATGATAAAAACTTATTTTTCATTTTTTCCATATCCTTGTCAAAGAAATACAAACTAAATAATACAACAAATGCAACTACAAGTAGCAAAGGAACTCCTATTAGCATTTGAATACCTTTATTTATAATATTTAGAACACCTTCAAATATATTATGTATGTTAGAAGAAATCTGTGTTTGAACAGTTTTTACTATCTGTGGATCAAACTTTTCATAAAATATATTCAACTTATTCATTTGATTTCCTACATTATTGTACAGTTCATTAAAATCATCTATAGAGTTCAGTATATCTTTAGACTCTATTTTTACATTAAATATTATAAAAGTACAAACTAATGACATAACTATAAATATAAATGCTGACAACAATATGGCAGATATACCTTTTTTTAAGTGAATTTTTTCATATAAGTAATCTGTACACGGCTTTATAAGTACAGCAATTGTAAATGCCAAAATAAACGGATATGTATACGATATTGTCATTGAAAATACAATAAATATCAGTGTATATATAAGCGTAAAAACAAATAATTTTTTAACATTTTGAATAAAACATTTATCAAACATATTCATCACCTTTTAGTAAATTACTTTAATTATATTATCTGTCTTTATAGTTATGTATATACAAAAAAAATTCCAAAGCTATTTGCTTTGGAATTTTTTATTTATTTTGTGAAAAGTCTTATGCTTTTTATTCTATTTTTATCTAAACTCTCAACTACAAATTTTATATTATCGAATTCAACCGACTCTCCTTCTTCTGGAAGTCTTCCTAGTTCACCGATTAAAACCCCACCTATTGATTCAAATTCTTCTGATTCTATATTAGTTCCTATAGTCTCATTTACTATATTAATTCTTGTGCTTCCATCTATAATATATTCGTCTTCATTTATTATCTTTATTTCATCATCTTCTTCATCATACTCATCTTCTATATCTCCAACTATTTCTTCTATCAAATCCTCTATAGTTATAATACCCGCTGTTCCACCGTATTCATCTAAAACTATAGCCATATGAACCTTTTCTTCTCTCATTTCCTGAAATAGTTCAGTTATTTTCTTAAATTCAAATGTATAATATGGGTCTCTCATATATTTTCTTATATCAAATGTATCTTTATCTTTATCTACAAATGCTAAGTCTTTGACATTTAAAATACCTATAATATCGTCTATACTCTCTTCATATATAGGCATTCTAGAAAAATGCCCATCTTGAAATGTCTCTACTAGCTCTTCATAAGTATCTTCTACATCAATGCCTATAACATCAGTTCTTTGAATCATAGCATCCTTTGCCTGCAAGTCCCCAAATTCAAAAACATTTTGTATCATTTCTTTTTCTTCAACTTCAAGAACCCCTTCTTCATGACTTACATCAACCATAGTTCTAAGTTCTTCCTCTGTTATAAACGGTTGATGAGCATCTGGGTTGCCTCCAAAGAGCTTTATTATGAATTTTGATACATAATTAAATATAAAAACTATAGGACTCAATACTACAACCACTATAGATATAATTTTTGAGACCTTCAAAGATACAGTTTCTGAATTTTGGGCAGCCAATGACTTTGGCGTTATCTCTCCAAATATAAGAACTAATATCGTCATAAAAGCAGTTGCTATAGCTGCTCCATTTTCTTTAAATAGACCTATAAATAAAGATGTAGCAATTGCCGATGCTCCAATGTTTACAACATTGTTGCCAACAAGTATTGCTCCTAATAATTTATTTGGGTTTTCAATTAACTTACTTACAACATCTGCATCTTTAACATTTTCTTCCTTCATATGTCTTATTTTAATCTTACTTAAAGACATTAACGCTGTTTCTGAAGCTGAAAAAAATGAAGATACCCCTAATAATATAAATAATATAAAAAATTGCCACGAACTACTCGGATCCAAAAATCATCACACTCCTAAACTATATATGAATATCATTATATCATAGTGATGCAAATTTACTATATATATTATATTATGAATTATAAATAAATTTTTAACCATATATATTTATTCTTTATTACACTTTCCATTGTAAACTTTTTTTATGAAGGGTTGACAAAAGAATGATTTATATTTATAATTTTTGTAAATGTAGTATGTAATTTAATTTTCAAACAAAATACATATTAGGAGGTCTTACTTATGAATAGTAAATTAAAAATAAATGACATAATATACGCAGCTTTATTTGCAGCTCTCACTAGTGTTCTGGGATATGTATCAATACCACTTCCATTTAGCCCGGTTCCAATAACGGGTCAAACTCTAGGAGTTATGTTAGCAGGATGCATATTAAATCCCCTACAAGCATTTTTAAGTATGCTAACATTTGTTCTTTTAGGCATTGCTGGTGCACCTGTGTTTTCTGGAGGTAGAGCAGGATTCAATATTATAGCTGGTCCTAGTGGTGGATATATAGTAGGTTTTATAATAGGTGCTGTAGTAATAAGTTATTTAAAAGGCAAAAATCCAAATACTCTTAAAATGACTTTAGCAACAATAGTTGGAGGAATTATAGTAATATATTTTATAGGTGGCTTATGGCTTAATCATGTGACTCAAATGGGATTATATAAATCTGTTATAGCAGGTGCTCTTCCTTTTATTCCAGGTGATCTTTTAAAAGCATTTATTGCAGTTTCAATAGGAAAAAGAGTATCTAAAGCCATTAATAATAAGGTTGCAGCATAATGGTATACATCGTCGGAGGACTTAGAAGCCCTATTGGTAAAACCAATGGGGCTTTTAAAGATACTCTTCCAGAAGATATTGTTGCTCAGCTTTTAAATAATCTTTTAAAAAAATATAATTTACAAAGAAAGTCTATGGATGAATTAATACTTGGAAACTGTGTAGGTCCAGGTGGAAATATAGCTAGATTATCTTTATTAAAAGCAGGTTTTCCATATCAAAGCGTTGGTACTACAATAGACTTTCAATGTGGCTCATCTCTTAAAGCTATTAACTTAGGTGCTTCTCTTATAAAATCAGGGCAGAGAGACTTACTTATAGTTGGAGGTGTTGAGAGTACATCTTTAGAGCCTAAAAAACAATATAATAAAAAAGATCCTCGTTATATAAATTCAGATATTTTTTATGAAAGAGCTCAGTTTTCTCCATTTGAAATAGGAGATCCAGATATGATTAAAGGTGCAGAAAACGTGTCTATTCTAAAGAATATTTCTAAAGATGAAATGGATAAATGGGCTCTAAAAAGCCATAAAAGAGCTTTATATGCAAGAGATAATAATCTTTTAAAGGATATACTATCACCTATTGATATAAAAAATAAAATAATAGATTATGATCAAGGAATAAAAAAAGCTATGAATGAAAGACTTTTAAAAAAAGTAAAACCAATATATGAAGGTGGTAATTTAACTGCTGGAAATTCATGTCTTACTCATGATGGAGGTGCTTTAATACTTCTTGCAAGTGAGAATGCTGTACATAAATACAATTTAAATCCTGTAGCAAAGTTTATAAATGAAGCTAATATTGGAGTTGATCCTAACTTATCACCTCTTGGGCCAATATCATCAATCAATTCTTTGCTTCAAAAAGAAAATCTAAATATAGATGATATAGATTTATTTGAGATAAATGAAGCCTTTGCAGTAAAAGTTATAGCGTGTATGAGAGATCTTAATATACCTGAGAATAAATTAAATATACTAGGAGGAGCTCTCGCATATGGACATCCTTACGGAGCCTCTGGAGCTATAATAATGCTTCATCTTATAAAATCACTGCAACTAACCAATAAGAAGCTCGGTATAGCAAGCCTAGGAGTGGCAGGTGGGCTTGGAATATCTACTTTAATAAAGAGGTGTTAAACATGCTTATCTATTCGAATTTTAAAAAATATTCTAGTATTCAACCCAATAAAATGGCTATACAAAAGGGGTAAAGTCTATCACCTATAAAAAACTAGATTATATAACAGATTTTATAGCTAAAAAACTTTTGACTATTTTAAATTCAAATAATAACGATAATGTTTTTATAAAACAGTCTGATGAAATATACTCTATTATTTATTTGATAAGCTTATCTAAGATAAATAAAACAAGTATATTAGTTGATGTAGATTTCAATGAAAATATATATCAAAATTTATATATCAAGGTAAAACCAAAATTAGTTATAGGTGATCATTTTAATTACAATGAGATAATAGATAATATGATTTACAATGGTTTTGATTATGATCCTATAGATTTCAATGTTTCTGTAAGTAGAGATAATATATTTTTAGGGTGTTTAAGTTCTGGTAGCACAGGAGATGCTAAGATTATATTTAAAAACCACAATTGTTGGGTTAAGGCCTTTAAGCATCAAAGTGATATATTTAAGATATCAAAAGATGATAAATTGTTTTTAGTTGGAAATTTAGTATATACAGCCAATTTAAACAGTGCTATTCATATGCTATATACGGGAGGAACAGTAGTTTTTTCTACTTCTAAATTCCCTAAAACATGGATAAAAGAAATTTATTCAAATAATATTACATCTATATTCATGGTTCCATCTCATTATAGACTTTTAGTTAACTCTATGAATGATGAAAATATATATATGAAATCCCTTCTAAGTTGTGGTTGTAAAATGGATATTAAAACCTTAAAAAATATAATTAAATTTTTTCCAAATGCTGTATTCCATGAATACTATGGAGCAAGTGAGCTTGGACATGTCTCTTTCATAAGTGCAGATAAAATACTAGAAAAACAAGAAAGTGTTGGAATAGCATTTCCAGATGTCAAAATACACATAGAAGATTCTATTATAAGCGTTACAAGCCCTTATATATCTCCTATGTACCCTAATACATATTCAGTTTCAGATATGGGTTATTTAAAAGACGATTATCTATATTTAACGGGAAGATTAGATAATATGATAAATAAAGCTGGATACAAAATAATACCCTCCAAAGTAGAGAGTATTATTTTAAATAGTAATATTATTGAAGATATATGCTTATTTGCGGTAAATGATAAAGTCAAATATCAAAAGCTGTGTGCATTTATAGTAAAATCAGATAACTTTAATGCTAATGTATTTAAAGAATATATCAAAAATAACCTTCCAAAAAATATGATACCTCAAATCATCAAATATGTGGATTTCATTCCTTTGAATTCAAGTGGTAAACCAGATGTCAAATTTATGAGTAAAAATCTCTAAACTTTAAGTTTGTTTTTTGCCTGTATCTGTTTTTTCCATGCATGAAGTCCTAAAGATAATCCTATTACTCCATAGGCTACAAATACTCTAAAATATTCTCCTATTTGAGCACTACCTAATAAGTTTTTACCAGCCTGTGGAGATACTATAAATAAAGTATGAAATAATATAGTTCCTATTATAGCCTGAGATATAGTAGCTCTTGATACAGATGCTCCTCCAATTAATAAGGCTGCTATAGCAAACATTCCAACCTGTTCATGGCTTCCATATGTGTTCAACGTTCCTAAATTTTGTAAAAATATCAGCTGTCCCCATCCTGCAAATACAGTAGATATTATTATAGATATTATTCTAATTTTATCAACAGCTATACCAGATACCTTTGCCACATGATTATCCTGACCTACTGCTTTAAAATCTTGACCTAATTTAGTTTTCATTATAAAAACATTAAATATACAAAGAAGGGTTACAACTAGTATAGTTACAACAGGTACTTTTATCATTTTAAATATAGGCTGAATCTGATTTAATAAAATAGAAGCTATGACAACAATTAAAAATATAGATAAATTTATAATATGTTTTTTAGTAAGTTTCTTATTCTTTAATCCTTTAAATAATATATATATAATGCTTATAATAGATGCAACAACTATAACATCAAGTATAGGAAACTTTACTATATTATCAAGGGCATACTTGATTCCTCCACTTAAATCTATAGTATTCTTTATACCAACGCCTCCACTAAGAACTAGTACAGGATTATTCATAGGAATTAATGTTCCAATTAAAAATAAGAATAATAATTGATATAATCCATTTGCAAAAAATCCTAATATCATACTAGCTATCATTTCTTGGCCTTTGGTTTTGTTTAATAGTTTTCCTGTTAAATATCCAAATAAAACTGCTATTGGAACTGTCAATAAAGCGGACAATATAAATCCCTGTATACCAGCTATTTTCCAATGTGTTACTGCTATTAAAGCTATCTGACCTGCCATGGCACCTATTACTATACCAAAGTTAAGACCCATACCTGCAAGTACAGGAATAATAAGTGAAAGAACTAAAAATGAATTTCTTGAAATTCTAGCGATTAGCTCATTTACTATAAATATCATAGGTTGGCCAGAGTACTTAACACCTATAAGGCATAAAATCACAAACATTATAGTAACTATATTATCAAACAACAATTCTTTTAAATTTATTGGTTTTCTTTTATTCTTAATTGTATTTTCTTCATTCATCCTACTTCCCTCCTTCTACTTTTGTTAATGCATATAAAATAATTCCATATTGTACTACAACCCTTGCCACCTCTGATAAGTTCCCTTGTGTAATTATTTTATTTGCAACAGGAAGTGCTATTGTCAAAAGTCCCTGAAATAAAAAAGTTCCAAGTATAACATGTGATATTTTTGCATTTTGGGCACTTGCTCCACCTATTAAAATCGCAGCTACTGCTGCAAATCCCATCATCATAGGAGCTTGATATAATTGAAAAAATCCATAGCTTTGGGCATACGTTATTATTCCTACTGCGCCCAAAATAGTTGATAACATAGTTCCTATTATTCTACTTTTATCAACATCAATTCCAGATGCTATTGCAAATTTTGGATTGTCTCCTACTGCCTTCATAGTAATCCCTGCTTTACTATTTAAAAATAAATAAACTAATAGACAAGATATTATAAAGAATATTAAAAGACCAGTAGGTATATTAACTTTACCTATATGAAATGATAAGAAATTGTTTAGTATTTTATCAAACCTTGAACTCAAAGAAATTGTGGTTCTAAGTCCATCACCTATAGGCCACTTTATCTCTGAACTACTAAAAGGAAGTATAAGCCATCCTATACACATCAAGGATATAGCAGAAAATCCTACATATGTAGATACCATCATTTCAGAACCTTTTACTTTATTGAGTAAAACTCCATAAAAATACCCTACAACAGCAGCTATTGGTATTGATATAATTACAGCTATAAAAAATGCACTAAATCCTCTTAGATTCATTTCAATACTTATAAGTCCTCCTAAAAGACCACATACTATTCCCAAAGGGATACCAAAATTAAGCCCTATTCCGCATAATATACCAGGAACCATAGCTAAAACCAATATTCCATTCATACCAGTTCTAACTAAAGTATCAGATAGTAGCATGTATATTGGAATTTTTAAAAAAACAGCCATCACACAAAGTATTATCAAAAAAGCTATTATAGTAGTTCTTGCAAACCCTAATTTTTTCGTAACATCTCTCATAGTTTCAACCACTTATATCTCCTCCTTTGCATGAATTTTTTTATATTCTCCAGCCATCATAAGTCCAAAATCCACATCACTATCTTGAGGTTTTAATATACCCTCTATTTTACCTTCTGCAACTATAGCTATTCTATTGCAAACAGATCTTAATTCACCAAGTTCACTAGATGTTACTATAATAGTCATACCGAGCTCTTTGTTTAATTTTACAAGTAAATCAAGAACTAATTTTTTCGCTCCAATGTCAATTCCTCTGGTAGGCTCCGATACAAACAATACATCTGGGTTTAAGGTTAAGGCTCTAGCTATACATACCTTTTGTTGGTTTCCTCCACTCAGCCTTCTAGTAATCTGAGTAGGCCCAGTACATCTTATATCAAGATCATTTATCATTTTAAGAGCATGATCTCTTATCTCTTTTTTATTTCTTTGAGTAAACAATCCATAATTTTTAATAAACTGCCCTTTAATCTGCATAGATGTTAATACTATATTTGTTTCTATAGAAGTATCTAGTAATAATCCAATACCTCGCCTATCTTCACTCACAAAAGCAATCTTATTATTTAAAGGATCTTTAGGAGAATTAAGCTTTAGTTTTTTACCTTTTAACAATACCTCTCCTTCACTCGGATAAAGGCCCATTATTCCATTTGTAATACCTATTTTGCCTTGACCTGCAAGACCTCCAATACCTAAAATTTCTCCTTTTTTAATATCTAGATTTACACCTTTAACATACTCTCCTGGCATAGATACTTTTAGATCTTTAATAGACATCATTATTTCTTCATTTTCATTATTAATTTCTTCATTAGTATTTAGACTTTCAATTTTTCTACCAACCATCAATTCTGCAAGCTGCATTACATCTGTATCTTTTTTATCAAGCGCTGCTACAAACTCTCCATCTCTTAGTATAGTTATATTATCAGCAGCTTCCATTACCTCATCTAATCTGTGAGTTATAAACAATATTGCAATACCTGAATCAGATATTATTTTCATAGCTTTTAATAAATTATCTGCCTCACTTTCTGTTAAAACTGCGGTAGGTTCATCAAATACCAAAAGTTTTATATTGCTCTTATCTATTTCTCTAGCAATCTCTATAAATTGCATATAGCCTACTGGAAGTCCTGAAACCTTTGACTTTTCATCAATATCTATTCCTAATTTATCTAGATCTTTTCTTGCATCTTTATTCATACTATCAAAATCTAGACTCTTTAAACTCGACCCCATAATCTTACTTAACATATTGTGTTTAGTAGTTTCTCTATTTAATTTTATATTCTCAGTTATATTAAATCCTGGAATAAGCATAAATTCCTGATGAACCATTCCTATCCCTAGGTTCATTGCTTCATTAGGAGACTTAATATCAACCTTTTTACCATCTATATGTATTTCACCTTCAAATCCACCAGTAGAATGAATAACCGGCATCCCAAATAATATGTTCATAAGTGTAGATTTACCAGCGCCATTTTCCCCTAAAAGAGCATGTATTTCTCCTTTTTTAGTTGACAAATTTATTCCCTTTAAAACTTGATTACCGAAATAATCTTTTTTAATGTTTTTCATTTGAATGACATATTCTTCACTCAACCCAAATCCCCCTTATATGTAAAAATTCGTCTAATGCTACGCATTGACTCATGTCGCCAACGAGTCCTACGGTCTTTGTTGCTCAAAATAATTGATACCATAGTACTTCCAGCAATATTTCTACAAATTAAAAAATATTATAATTTTTTATAGAGTAAATCAAGGTTGCCATAAAAAGGCAACCTTGTGCTTAATATCCCTATTTAGAAAGTTATATAATCTGAAAGTATCATGAAGAAATTATCAAATGTATTTCCTGTACTTTCATTAGTAAATGTAGTTAATTTCATTTCCATGCCTGATACATTTTTAAATATTTCTTCTATTTTTGCTTTATCTACTTTACCATTAGTATTTCCTTCTAAGAATGTTTTCGCATACTCAACTCCACTTTCAACAAACATCATATTAACTGGAACTGGCCATGTAGAAAATCTACCTGTTCCACCTTTTTCAGCTATTTTAGATTTTATCTCTTCAACTACATAATCAATATCACCTTTTTTATCATCAGGTATTTGAATTCCTAATGCTCCTGGGAATGCATGGTATGGAGATGGACAGCATGGTTGTGGATATATAGCTCCTTCTTCTAAGGCAGCTTTTATAAGCGGCTCTTGCATAGAACAGTTAGTACTAAAGAATGCTGTGTCTTTTCCAAGTTCAGCAACTTTTCTTGGAACATCTTCTAATATAAATTGCTGTGCTCCAGGAACACCTGCATCTCCTGTTGGATCTGGAGCTGTTGCATCTATAAATTCCATATCTAGCTTTTTACAAGTTTCTCTAAGTAAGTCTCTTCTCATTGCAAGTAATTGATATGACATGTGTCTTGGGAATGAGTAGTGAACAAGTTTTGTAGCACCCATTTTTTTAGCTTGCTCTGCTATAGTAGTTCCCATTCCAAGCTCATCTGCTTGAAATACTATATCAGCTTTTGATGCTATCATATCTGGATCTTCCCCAGGAACACCAACTATAAATAACATATCTGGTCTTATTTCTCTAGCCTTATCTATAGCTGCAGATACCCCTGGTATACCTTGAACTATAACAATTGCTTTCACTTGTGGATCTGTTGCCATACTCATAACATTTGCTATAGTTGTTTCTTGTTCTTTCATAAAGTTATCAGGATAAGTTTGAAGAACTATCATGTCACCATATTTTTTCTTCATTTTTTCTGCTGCTCTATATTCCTCTTCACCTTGAGATACAGTACCTGTCATAATTCCAATTTTAGAAATCTCTTCTTTCTCAGCTACTTGACCACAGCCAACCAATCCTATAATCATAACTGCTGCCATAAATATGGCTAAAATTTTCTTAATCATTTTTAACCCCCTTTTAATTTGTTAATATATAGATATGCATGTACTATATGTTTTCATGCACATTTTATTAATATTCCCAATTAAATTTACGTTTTTTAGCTATTAATTGAATAATCGCAATTAAGATTATTCTTTTTTTAGTTTTTTTTAAAATTTATTTTTTGTAAAATATATTTAAAATATATCTTAAATAAACTTTTTATAATCTATACTTTATATATATAGTTAAATTTTTCTGTTTTATAGCTAATTTTTAGGGAATAATATATTAGGTAATATTTTTATTATTCATTATCTATGCGATAGCATGAAACAAATTTTTTTATTTAGAAAGGGGATTTTTATGTCAAAAAAAGATTTATTAGAAAAAGGGGCTGTCCTTCAAAGAGATAAGGAAACTTACGCAATAGCACCACATCTACCTGGAGGAATTATAACAACTGATACATTAAGAAAAATTGCAGATGCTGCTGATAAATACAATGCACAGGCAGTAAAAGTAACATCGTCTCAGAGAATAGCACTTGTAGGTCTTAAAGAAGATGATATCGATAGTGCTTGGGAAGACTTAGGAATGAAGCCAGGAGCTGCTATAGGACTTTGTGTAAGAAGTGTTAAATTCTGTCCTGGAACAACATTCTGTAAAAGAGGACAACAAGATTCAGTTGGAGTAGGTATGAAGTTAGATGAACTATATCACGGAATGAATCTTCCAAATAAACTTAAAATAGGAGTTAGTGGATGTCCAAACTCATGTGCAGACAATCATTTTAGAGATATAGGAATTATGGGTACTCCTAAAGGATTTAGAATCCAAGTTGGAGGAAAAGGAGGGCTAAAACCTAGATTAAGCAATACTTTATTTGAACACGTTGATGAAGATGAAGTATTCCCAATAATAGATAAGGTAATCAAAGTATACTCAAAGAATGCAAAAAAACACGAGAGATTAGGTGCCTATATAGATAGGGTTGGATTTGAAGAATTTAAAAGAGAAATAGAATAAATAACAAAAAGACCCCTTTCGGGGTCTTTTAATTATTTATTCATACTGTCAGTAGTATTTTCCCAAAACTCTGCATGTTCTATACCATGCTTTTTAGAATTAAATACAGGATCTTTACCTTCTGCCATTTGATCTTCATAATCTTTAAGTGCTACAAGAGCAGGTTTTGCCATTATAAGTATAGCTATAACGTTTAGCCATGCCATGGCACCAACACCTATATCTCCTAAAGCCCAAGCTAAGTTTGCAGTCTTTATAGCACCATAGAAAGTTGCTCCAAGCATTGCAAATCTTAAAACATTTATTAATGATTTATTCTTACTCTTTCTAATTAAATAAGCTACATTAGTTTCAGCAATATAATAATATGCCATTAAAGTAGTAAATGCGAAGAAAAATAATGCTATAGCTACAAACGCACCACCAAAAGATGGGAACAATGTTTCAACAGCTTTTTGAGTATATATAGGACCTATTTCAACATCGCCTAAATTATTAGCTATAAAGCCTCCAGCTCCATCATAAATATTGTACATACCAGTGATTAAAATCATAAATCCAGTAGCTGAACAAACGAATAAAGTATCTATATATACTGAAAACGCTTGAACTAATCCTTGTTTTGCAGGATGTGAAACCTCAGCTGCAGCTGCTGCATGCGGGCTAGTTCCTTGACCTGCTTCATTTGAGTAAATACCACGTTTAACTCCCCAAGAAATAGCCATACCTAGTATACCAGCAAAAGCAGGTTGTGCTCCAAACGCACTCTTGAATACTAATGATATAACTGCAGGTAGTTCAGATATATTTACAATTATTACAACAAGTGCAACCAATATATAACCAGTAGCCATAACAGGTACTATTATTTCAGCCGCTTTACTTATACGCTTAACTCCACCAAATATTATAAGACCTAAAAATACAATTAATATTATTCCTGTTATTGTTGGAGTTACTCCAAATGCATTATTAAGTCCTGCTGCTATACTGTTAGATTGAACTCCCGGTAAGAAGAATCCCATCGCTACTATAGTTGCTATTGCAAATGTAGT
The DNA here is from genome assembly GCF_029542625.1 of Tepidibacter hydrothermalis. Lineage (GTDB taxonomy): Bacteria > Bacillota > Clostridia > Peptostreptococcales > Peptostreptococcaceae > Tepidibacter_A > Tepidibacter_A hydrothermalis. The sequence continues at coordinate 1,055,872 of NZ_CP120733.1, read as the reverse complement.
CGCATACCATTTATTTTGCATTCCTTTTTCTATATAGTATGCTGGTCCTCCACGATACTCTCCATCTTGCTCAACCTTATATATTTGAGCTAAAGTAGCCTCAACATAAGCTGAACCTGCTCCTAAAAATGCTATTGCCCACATCCAAAATAATGCTCCTGGTCCTCCCATTGCTATAGCCGTTGCAACCCCTGCTATATTTCCAGTTCCTACACGACCGGATACAGATAGTGCAAATGCTTGGAACGAAGAAACACCTTGTTCTGATGATGATCCTCCAAATAATAATCTTACCATATCCTTAAGAAGCCTGATTTGTAAAAAACGAGTTCTGAAAGAAAAGTATATCCCTGCTCCTAAACATAGAATAATAAGTGCTTTACTCCAAATCAATCCATTAATGACACCGACTAGCTGTTCCATATAATTCCTCCTTTTAATCTTTTTTGATTTTTGACTCCAAAAACAAAACTTGAAATTATAAAACATTGAAAAGTAAAACTAAAATCTAAAAACGATAAGTAAAACGAAAAGATATAAAGAAAAGTAATCAAAAAAGTCAAACCATATTTGATTTGACCTCTGGGATATATTCCAATAAGAATAATCTCTGTCCTTTTACCTGAGAGTTTGACTAATATTTCTATTAGCTTTCCCCTTCGGTGCTCTTTGTAGAGTCTCTCCAGAGGCTCGTCTGATAACGTTTTTTCATTATCTTCATCCGAACTGTTCGATTAATCTTATTATATGATAACCTTCAGTCAAATGTCAATGATTTTTCTTAATTTTCTAACTCTTTGAAATATTTATACTTTATTGAATTTTTTACCTATTTAAAAATTAATATTTAATAGTTATAAAAAACGTTTGTACTTTAATTAAATTTTAGAAAAACTTTTTTATTTAATTACTATCACAATATAGATATTGTGTGCATTTTCTCCATAATAATTCTAAGTAAAAATTGTATTAAATGCCAAATATAAATCCTTATAGTTAATATATATTTTCTGATTTTTTGTAATTTTATTGTTTATTGCCTTCTATGGTAATATATTGTAAAATTAATATGTCAAATTTAATTCTACTTAGGAGGTTTTATCTTGAATATAGCATTAATTGGAGCTGGAACTGGTGGTAAAAATATTATACAAGCAATAAATGATACTGACTCTATAAATATTTCTTTAGTTATAGATACAAATTTAGATGCACCAGGTATAATACTTTGTAAAAATTTAGGTATAGATTATTCTCAATCTATAGATGATTTAAACAATAAAAATATTGATTTAATAATAGAAGCTACTGGAAACAATAACGTTGCTAAATTATTGCAAGAAAAGTTTAGTCATAAACACACTATAATAGATTCTACTGGTGCGCGTTTAGTAATGACTCTAGTAAATAAAAATATAGATACACTATCTCAACTTAGCAACCATATTTCTATAATTAGAGATACTTCAAACATAGTAAAAACTGAATTATCCGACATATCATCATCAATAGATAATATGCACGGTATAAGTGATATACTTTTAAATTCTACTCAAACTTCTATAGCACACATACAAGATACTGATAAAATAATACAATATGTAAATAAAATAGCCAATCAAACCAAAATACTTGGTATAAACGCTACTATAGAAGCTGCAAGAGCTGGACAAGCTGGAAAAGGATTCTCTGTAGTTGCAAATGAAGTTCAAAAACTAGCTACAAATAGCGAAGGATTTGCTAAAGAAATTAATGAAATACTCGTAAAAATAACAGATGAGATAAAAACAATATCAGCTGAAGTAGATAAACTAAAAAATCTTTCACAAATTCAAACAGATTCATCTAATAAAGTTCAAGTTGCTGTTGATAAACTAATAACAGAAACTTCTATTTAAAAATTCGCTTCATGCTAACGCATGGCTCATGTCGCCAACGAGTCCTACGGGCTCCGTTGCTCAAAATAGTTGAAATTATAGATTTTTAATAAATGTTATCTATTAGATTCAAAATCATATAGTTTCCTTAGAAATAAAAAAATACGCCATATCCATGGCGTATTTTTTTATAATAAAGGATATAAGTCTATATCCTCTTTAGATATTCTCTTTTTTATGGTATCAAATATATACTTAGATTCTTTTTTAAATTCATCCAAGCTATTCATAATCTTACTTTTAGTATTAAATTTGTTTTTGTAGTCTGTAAATACCTCACATATACTTCCCATCTCATCTATATATTTATTAGCTTTATTTCTCACACTAATATTATCGTGTTTTGCTAACTTAGGATATAAAAATTTATCTTCAGTATCTAAATGTATTTTTAACTTACCTGCAAGTATACTTATACTCTTAGCTATATCATTTGAGTCCTTTTCAAAATCATTATTTTTCATAAGTTTATCTATAATTTTTATAGTATTTATAATTTCAACATGTTGTCTTTTCAAATTTGTCATACTAGCCATATTCTCCATCCCCTTAATTGTTATTTTATATGTAAATTATAACAACTGAACCTTTCTTTGTAGGTAACATAGGTTACTTGGGATATTTTTTAATCTAATATTTTAACATCAGTCATATGACTTCTTTTTCCAAGTTTTAGAACTTCTATACCTTTAGAATTTTTAGTAGATTGAATCTCTATATCCTTGGTATTTATAGTAGAGAATTTTTTATTATTTTTATAAAGTTCTAAATCCACATCATTTCTTATATAAAGCATGCGAACTAGTTCTGATTTATCAGAATAAGCCTTCACAAGCTTTCTTCTATTAGTTTTAGTTTTATAGTTCTCAATATGAGTTTTAGCTATCTTTGCATCCTTAAAACAATAAAGCATATACCCTTCATAATTATTAGAAAGACACATATATATAATATTTTCATCTTCTTTTAACTTTAATATATTAGTTAAATACTCACCTAGAGAACTAGCTTTGCAATCAGCAACTTCATAAACTTTTAATTTATATAAATTCTGTTTATCTGAAAACAGTAGAATCTCATCCTTATTATTAGCATCTATTTCTTGTATCATAAAATCTTCATCTTTAAGTTTTTGCTCTGAAAAAGATCTAAGAGAGGCAAGAGATATTTTTTTAAAGTAGTTTTCATTAGTTAAAAACAACTTAACATTATAATCATTTATTAAATGCTCTTCTTTTATCTCTTTTATATCTTCATTACTTATTATTTCAGTTTTTCTAGGTTTTTTATATTTTTTAGAAACCTCTTTTAATTCTTTTATTATTATGTTCTTTATTTTTTTCTCACTTTTAATTGTTTCATTAAGATTTTTTAAATCAGACTGTAAAGTTTTTATATTATTTAACTGCTTTAATATATATTCTTTATTTAAATTTCTAAGCTTTATCTCAGCTATATATTCCGCCTGAATTTCATCTATATTAAAACCTTTCATCAAATTAGGTATAACTTCTTTATCCTCTTTAGTATTTCTAATTATATCAATAGCTTTATCTATATCAAGAAGAATCTTTTCAAGACCTAAAAGAAGATGTAATCTATCTGTCTTTTTCTCTATATCGTATTGTAGATATCCTTTTATGCAATTAACTCTAAAATCAACCCATTCTCTTAAAACCGACTTTACGCCTAATACCTGTGGTTGTCCATTTATTAACATATTAAAATTGCAAGAAAAACTATCTTCAAGAGTAGTCATCTTATAAAGTTTATGCATAATTAAGTCTACATCAGTATTTCTTTTTAAGTCCAAAGTTACCTTAAGACCACTTAAATCCGTTTCATCTCTAACATCTGATATTTCTTTAATTTTATTATCCTTAACAAGATCTATTATCTTATCTATTATAGTCTCTATATTAGTTGTATACGGAATTTCATATATTTCTATACAATTATTTTTTTTATCATATCTATACTTAGCTCTTAACTTAAAGCTCCCTTTTCCTGTTTCATATATCTTTCTCATTTGCTCTTTTGAATATATTATATATCCACCAGTTGAGAAGTCTGGAGCCTTTATATAATCACTTATATCCACATCTTCATCTTTAATATAATTAATAGTAGCAGTACATACTTCTTCCAAGTTAAAACTACATATACTACTAGACATTCCAACTGCTATACCTTGATTTGCATTTACAAGTACATTAGGATATGTTGTAGGTAAAAGTAAGGGTTCCTTTAAAGTTCCATCATAATTATCTACAAATTTTACAGTATTTTTATCTATATCCTTAAAAATTTCTTTGCATATATCATCTAATTTTACCTCTGTATATCTAGGTGCCGCAAAGCTCATATCCTTAGAATATTTTTTACCAAAGTTTCCTTTAGAATCTATAAATGCATGAAGTAGGGAATCATTTCCTCTTGTAAGCCTAACTAACGTCTCATATATAGCCATATCTCCATGAGGATTTAACTTCATAGTTTGTCCAACAACATTTGCCGACTTTGTTTTATTTGAATTTAAAAGCCCCATTTTATACATAGTATATAATAACTTTCTATGACTAGGTTTAAACCCATCTATTTCAGGAATAGCTCTTGATACTATTACACTCATAGCATACGGCATATAATTTTCTTCCAGTGTTTTGGTAATATTTTGTTTGTCTATATTTTCAATCATAAATCTTCACTCCCCTTAACTAACATCTGTCACATCGATATAATTATGCCCATTCTCAGCTATGAATCTTTTTCTTTCTTTGATATCGTCCCCTAGTAACATATCAAATACAAATTGTGTTTTATCAACATCTTCAGGAAGCACTTGAATAAGTCTTCTACTTTCAGGATTCATAGTAGTTTGCCACATCATCTCAGGTTCATTCTCACCAAGACCCTTTGACCTTTGTATAGTATATTTTCCCTTTATCTTAGATAATATATTATTTTTTTCTTTTTCATTATAAGCAAAATAAGTTTTTCTAGATGTATTTATTTCAAACAATGGCGATTCGGCAATATATACCTTTCCTTGTTCTATTAACATAGGTACCAATCTGTAAAGCATTGTAAGTATAAGCGTTCTAATCTGGAATCCATCTACATCTGCATCGGTACATATTATTATCTTATCCCAATTTAAATTGTTCATATCAAAAGTATTCAATTCCTTATTGTGCTTAGATTCTATTTGAACACCGCATCCAAGGACCTTTAATAAATCTGTTATTATATCACTTTTAAATATTTTATCATAATCAGCTTTAAGGCAGTTAAGTATCTTACCTCTAACAGGTATTATAGCTTGAAATTCTGCATTTCTTCCCATTTTACAAGAACCAAGTGCAGAATCTCCCTCAACTATAAATAATTCTCTCTTACTAATATCCTTAGTTCTACAATCAACAAACTTTTTTACTCTATTTTTTATATCTATATTTCCACCTAACTGCTTCTTAATATTTATTCTAGTTTTTTCAGCTCTTTCTCTACTTCTTTTATTAACCAGAATTTGTTCACATATTTTATTTGCTTCTAATTTATTCTCTATAAAATATATCTCTAATTTTTCTTTTAATAAGTCAGTTATAGACTCTTGTATAAATTTGTTAGTTATAGATTTTTTAGTTTGGTTTTCATAACTTGTTATTGTAGAAAACGAATTTGTAACTAATATTAAACTATCCGATATATCTATAAAGCTTATCTTTTTCTCACCTTTATTATATTTGTTATTCTCTTTTAAGTACTTATCTATCATATATATAAATGCATTCTTAACGGCCTTATCAGGAGATCCTCCATATTCTAAGAAACTAGAGTTATGATAGTATTCAATTAAATTAATTTCATTATTAAAACAAAATCCTACCTGTACTTTAAGTTTATACTCTGGCTTGTCCTCTCTATCTCTACCACGTCTTTCATCTTCATATAATTGTACACCAGTAAATCCTTTTGAATTGTTTACCTCATCTATGTAATCTAAAATACCATTTTCATAACAATAATCGTAATTATTACCGGTTTCTTCATCATAAATATTAAATTTAATATTTGAATTTACTATAGCTTGTTTTTTAATTATATCGTTATAATAGTCTATATCTATTTTTATATCAGTGAACACCTCTATGTCAGGCTTCCACTTTATTATAGTTCCAGTATGTTCATAATCACACTTTTCTTTTTTAAGACCACCTATATTTTCACCTTTTTCAAAATGAAGGTCATACTTATACCCATCTCTATAAACCGTAACATCCATATATTCTGAACTATATTGAGTAGCACAACTTCCTAGTCCATTAAGCCCTAAACTAAATTCATAATTTTCACCCGAATTATTCTTATACTTACCACCCGCATATAATTCACAAAATACTAGTTCCCAGTTATATCTATCTTCTTTTTCATTATAATCAAGAGGTATTCCTCTTCCTCTATCTTTTATCATTATAGAATTATCAATACATCTTGTTATTTCAATTATATTTCCAAAGCCTTCTCTTGCCTCATCTATAGAATTTGATAATATTTCAAATACAGAGTGCTTACATCCTTCAATACCATCAGAGCCAAATATTACACTAGGTCTTAATCTAACTCTGTCTGCCCCCTTAAGAGATGATATACTATTATTTCCATAATCGTTGTTTTTGTTCATATATATTACCACCTTCTATTTTAATTTCCTATTTTACACTACACAAAACCTATGTTCGTGTCAAGATTATAATTCTATCTTTAATAAAATTATATAATTTCCAATCTATAGTATTGCATTGATTAAAGAACTAAATTAACAACTTTTTTTGAGCATCCAAGCCTGTTAGAACTCATTGGCGACATTAGCTATGCGTTGGCACTCAGGGAATTTTTGTATATATAATTTAAATTATATGAATTTAACTATATTTAGAGTCAATAATACATAGTATAATTATCTAAAATACTAAAATTGGTATAATCCTATGTATTAAATTTTTTTATAACGAATAGGAAATTATAATCATCTTCAAACTGTGTATAAATATAATTTCCTTTATGAGTTTCAAAAAAGTTTACACTTAAAATTTTTTTAAAGAAGAACTTTTTTATTGTATGGAGGTGTTTTATTGATGCAAAAAGATATTGTAATAGATATACATAAAGAAATACTAGATTCTGTATTAAATCTAGATCTTTCTGACAAGATTTCACGTTTATTTTTAAAAAATAATATAGATAATTATTTGTTTATAGCAAATATAAATAATATGATAAAAAACCGAGACTATACATGTAAATCTATATTAAACCTTTGCCAAAATATATTAGACAATATCCACCCCAATTTAAGTAAATCTGATTGGCTAAGCTACACCTACAATATGATTTTATACAAATCATTTCCAGACTCTGTAGAAATAGATCCAGCAGACATTTGCGAACCTATAAAACTTGCTTGTAATATATATATAGAAATTATTAGAGTATTTTGTAAATACGAAAAGACATTTAATACTTCAAGTTTTTATATACAATATCCTCTAAATTTTTTAGATAAGAACGAAATTGATTCACTTGATGCAAAATCAGAATATACCCGTTTTTTAAGATATTTCAATAACGAATACATATATGAAATGATGAAGCTAAATCAAGAAATTCTAAATCACAATACACTAGATCACATATGTGGAGTACATCATCTAGCACTTGGTATAGCACGACAAATTAAAAACTTGGGAATTCCTATAGACTTAGGAAGAGTTTCTGGAAGTGCTGCTGGTCATGATCTAGGAAAATTCGGATGTAAAAAAAGTGAATCAAAACGTGTTCCTTATCTACATTATTATTATACTGATAAATGGTTTAAAAAACATCACATAACATACATTGGTCATATAGCTCTCAATCACTCTGTTTGGGATCTAGAGCTTGAAAATCTTTCTATAGAATCTTTAATACTTATATACTGTGATTTTCGTGTTAAAAACAATGATAATTCTCAGATGAGTATATTTAGCTTAAACGAATCTTTTAATATTATACTTCAAAAACTTGATAATGTAGATGACTTAAAGAAAAAAAGATATTCAAAAGTCTATGCAAAACTTAAAGATTTTGAGAATTATCTAATTCATATAGGTGTGGATTTAGGATATTCTGACTTAAATTTAGATAAAATAAAAACACCATACTACTCTTTAATAACTGGAAATAAAATAATAGATAACATAAAATATTTATCAGTTCATCACAATATAAATTTGATGCACAAACTTAGAAATGAATATTCTCTTAATTACATATTAGAACTTGCTAGAAGCGAGAATGATGGAGACAATATAAGAAAATATCTTCAAGTTTTTGATGAATATTCAACCTATTTAACTCAAAACCAAAAAATAGTTATGTTAAAATTTTTATATGAAAATTTAGTTCATCCTGATGAGGATATAAGAAAGCAATGTGCATATTTAATAGGTAATTTAATAGCAGTATTCGATGAAAATTACAGAAAAGAAATACCTAATGATGTTAAATTGAATAACCCTCTTACTACTAGCTATTCTCTTTTATGTGATTACCTAAACTTATTTATAAATCCAGACCATAAAATAATAGAAATTCATAAAAAATGGATAGGATATAATATATCAGTTATGTTTTCTTCATTATTTAAAAATTGTAATGAGTCTCAAATCAAGACCTATAAAAGGATAGTATTTAGTTATTATAAAAAATACTTCAATAAAAATAACAGTATTAAGCTTTATCTAATAAATGCAATAAAATATATCCCTATAACAAATGATGATTTTGTACTTATAGATTATATATTATCCGCTTTAAACAGTGACAATGATAATATAAGAATATCCGCTTTAAATATAATCTATATAATTTTAAATAAAGAAAATAATAATTTTAATTCAAACAAAAATATAAATGAATTCTTTGAAAAAAGCATATTCAAATCTACAATATCAGCAGAAAATTTCTTAAAATTTAAAATTTCAACTAAATTAAATTTAAATACTACCACTTTAAACAAGTACAAATCATTCTATTTAAGTGATGAATCCAAAATAGGAAGTGTATTTTTAAGCAATTTAAAAACTTTAACTCCTTGGATTATAAAAAAGATTAATATAGATTTATTATTTGAATACAATGTGAAAAATTTAAACAATATGGCTTATACTGCTATGCACTTTTGTAACCTTTTAAAAGTAAGCGGTATAGAAAGCGTTAGAAATACTGCTGGGAAAAATATCATAAAAATAATGCCTTACCTATCACTTGAAGAAAGAAATGATATTTCAATAGAACTCCTTAGATCTCTTGAAATAGAGAAATATCAATTTAGTAAATATATACCTGATTATTTAGGTGAAATCATACTTTACCTGCAACCAATTGAACTAGACGAAATTATAGATGATTTTACTCAAAAAATAAAGCAATCAAACAACCAAATAGCATCATTAGTTCTTGAAACAGTTGGAATCACTTTAAAAAATTATCCTAAATACAAAGATAGATTCTCTGAAAATGAAGATATCTCAAACAAAAGACTTACAAAAATGTTAGGAATTTTGCTCAATGGACTTGCTCATTATGATTATCATATTAAGCAGACTTCATTCAAAGTCATAGGAAGACATATATTTGCATCTAAAAGACTTAATATGGAAAGCAAGAAGAATATATTTAAACTCATAGCTAAAAAACTATTGGTTTTAATAGATTCAATCGAATCAAAAGATATAGTATTTTTTACTAATGCAGCAACCTTAAATCAAGTATATAGATTCATAAATGAATATACATTTGCAAAGAAAGATATCTCTATAAATGTTCCATCTAAAGTAGCTTTCTTCCCAGGCACCTTCGATCCTTTTTCTGTTGGTCACAAGGAAATTGCTAAAGCTATTCAAAATTTAGGATTTGAAGTTTATCTTTCTGTAGATGAATTTTCTTGGTCAAAAAAAGCTCAACCTAATTTATTTAGAAGAAATATAATAGATATGTCTATAGCTAATGAGCCTAATATTTACTTATATCCAGAAGATATACCTATTAATATTTCTAATCCTAAGGATTTAAAAATACTTAGTGACAGTTTTCCTGAATCTGATATTTCTATAGTAATAGGAAGCGATGTAATACTTAATGCATCAGCATACAAAAAAACTGTTTCCGATTATTCTATACACAATTTTTCTCATATTATTTTCAAAAGAAATATAAAAGATTCTACTAATCTTGATAATAAACTTAAGTCTCAAATTGATAAACTAGAAAAAAATGCTATACTACTTAATTTACCTGCTCAATACGAAGATGTGAGTTCTACACAAATAAGAGACTATATAGATGAAGATAGAGATATTTCAGAGCTTTTAGACCCTCTTTCACAAAAGTATATATATGAAAAAGGATTGTACCAAAGAGAACCTCAATATAAAGCTCTTATGAAGACTATATCTATAGATATAAATGTAGTCACTGATATATCTGAAGATTTGATAAATAGAATAGATTTAGAGTTTTCAGGTGGAAATAATTACAATATAAAAAAGCTTTATAATAATTTAAAAGCATGCAATACCAAGATCTTGTATATACAAGATTCTAGTAAAAATAATAAACTATTAGGATTTTGCTTATTCCATCAACTAAATTGGAGTATGCTTTATAAAGAGTTTAAAAATCACTCCACCTCTGAATACGTACGCCAAAATGTAATAGGAAAAGCAGTTGTAGTAGATTATATATCATGTGTAAACGACTATGAAATAAAAAATCTAGAACAAATATTAATAACAGAAGTTTTATCTTTTTGTATAAAAAGAGACTATACTTATGCTATATACAAGAATAATGATAATTTGACTAAATCCGTTCACGAAACATTAAAACTTCAAGGATTTTTAGAAGTATCAGATGAAGATTTAGATCCTATTTACATAGTCAATATGACAAATCCTTGTGTATTGACATTGGATGTTGAATCTTTTATAAAAGCTCCATTTGTAGATAGCAATAATGTAAAAAAAACCATATTAAAATCCAGAAAAAAATTGCAAAAATCACTCAGCTCTATTTATCCTGGAAACCTTGTTTTATCTTTTGATAAAACAATTTTATATGAAAATTTAATACAAAAGGTATGTAATGAAAATAAAGTTCCTACTATAACCTCAAAACCTAGAAAGCTTGGAGATTCTATGTGTGTTCCATTTGGTAACCTATTAAAAGGAATTGTAGTTCCAAACACTGTTACTAAATCTCTTCATACAGAAAAATTATTCAATCCTAGCTTAACCGATTTTACTATTGCTTCATATCCTTACTACCTTGACCTTCAAAGTCAGATTAAAACAATAGCATCATTTGATAAAAATGTGATTCTTATAGACGATATTTTGAATAAAGGATATCGAATAAAAGCTATTGATCCTATATTAAAGGAGCAAAATGTAAATGTTAATAAAATTATAGTTGGTATATTATCAGGTAGAGGTAAAGAACTTATGGATATACAAAATAGGGCTATAGACTGTGCTTATTTTATTCCAAACCTAAGACTATGGTTTAATGAAAATGCAATGTATCCATTTATAGGAGGAGATACTCTATGGAGAGGAGTTGCTCCTAAAAGAAATCTAATTCCTTCTATTAATATGTTATTCCCTTATACCTCTTTGTCTTTTGTAAAAAATGCATCTAAATCGTCTTTATACGAATTATCAAGAGTTTGTATCCAAAACTCTATAGATATACTAAAATCTATAGAAAAAGAATACGAAAAAATACACAAGCGAAAACTAACTTTAAATCACCTTGGTGAGGTATTAAAGGCACCTAGATATCTAGATCATGGTAAAAATATGAATTACGATCTAAATTTAAATCCATCTCATTATTTAGAAAATGACTTAGAACTTTTAAAGCGTATGAAAAATATAATAGTTTAGAATTGGAGATGATTAAATGTTTTTTTATAAATTAGATGATAAAGTGTTATTTTCAAACTTTAATTACGATTTAGATGAAATATCAGAAACCGAAGCAATGAATAGTGAAAATACTATATATTTTTTAAATAGATTAAATCCTTTAAATTCAAGAAGAATATTTTCTATTGCACATCCAAGTCTAATTTATCTAGAAAAAGAAAATATAAATTTAATAAATATATGTGATGATTTTGAATTTAACACTCCTTTATGGATAATGGATAAAATAAACGATCGAAAAGTTATGGGTATAAATACAAACTACCCTAATTGGAAAGAATTTACAAATTACACTTTACCTGAATCATGGAAAGTAAATATAGTAGGACTTGGTGATGTGGGCTCTACCCTTTTGATTGGTCTTAAACTTTTAGGCGGAAATACTATAGACTCTATAGGTTTATACGGATTAAACAAAGATAATCTTAAAAGGTTAGAGTATGAGATGAATCAAATAATAGATCCATTTTCAGATGAATCTATGCCTACAATAAGTATAGTAAAAGAAGATGAATTGTTTAACTGTGATATGTTCGTATTTTGTGCTTCAAAAGGAATACCTCCTGTAGGGTCAAAAGTATCGGATGTTAGAATGATTCAATTTGAGGAAAATGCAAAGATAGTAAGTCATTACGCAAAAAAAGCTCGTAATTCTAATTTCAAAGGAATATTTTCAGTGGTATCAGATCCTGTTGATCCACTTTGTAAAGTTTCATTTATATCTAGTAATAAAGATAAAAATGGGAATTTAGACTTTCTTGGTCTAAGTTCAGATCAAATTAGAGGATATGGTCTTGGAGTTATGAATGCAAGAGCTATATACTACTCTAAGAAAGATTCTAATACAGAAAATTATATATCCGAAGGAAGAGCATTTGGTCCTCATGGAAAAGGCCTTATAATAGCTAATAGTATAAATAACTACAATGAAGAATTATCTTTAAATCTTACTAATAAAGCTATAAATGCAAATATAGATGTTAGAAATACAGGGTTTAAACCTTACATTGCTCCAGCTTTATCTTCAGGTGCACTATCACTTATAAATACTATGAAGGGGAATTGGAACTATAGTTCAACTTATATGGGCGATGTATTTATGGGAGCTAAAAACAGATTGACACAATCTGGAGTAGAAATAGAAATGCTACATCTTCCAGAACAATTACTGAATAGAATAAGGAATACTTACAAAGATTTAAATGATATAGATTGCTCTAAATTCTAATATTTAATCGAGGGAAGTGTTATTATGGATACTCTTTATATTGTAATTCCAAATGCATCGCAAGAATTCAAATCATTTATATATAATCTAACCAATGATTTAAATACTGTATGGATCGAAGATGACTTAAACTTACCTGATCTTAAAGATAAAAAAATATTATTTGCATTAGAAATTGATGATTGTGGATTTAACAACACTTTATTCTCTATAATATCTAAATTATACAAAAGAGGAAACTATTCTTTAAGTAACTCAAGTGCAATATTAATAGTTCAAAGTCCAAATGAATTATATACAAAGAGCACATCTCAAAATATAATATTTCTACTAAATCAAATCGGGTGTTCATTTATAGGGCACCCCTTAATTGAAGCTACACAGAATTTAAACAACTTTATGACTTGGAAAAAAAGATTAGGACTTGAACTTGATAATATATATTTTCATCTATCTAAAAAACTAATTAAAAACTTTATGAAGAAACACTATGAAATTATAGATAACCCTAATATACTGGCACTTCATGCAAGCTCTTATAAGACATCTAATACACTGATGCTATGGAATATTGTAAAAAAACACTTAAATAACTGTACAATCAACGAATTTCACGTTGAAAACGGAACAATAACAGATTGTAAAGGATGTTCTTATATAGCATGTAAGCACTATAGCGAAAACGACAGTTGTTTTTATGGAGGAACTATAACTAAAGAGCTTTTGCCTAGTATAAAAAAAGCCGATTGTATAATATGGATATGTCCAAACTACAACGACGCTATATCTGCAAAGCTTATGGCCGTTATAAATCGTCTTACAGTACTTTATAGAAAAATGAAGTTTTACGACAAAACCATATTTTCTATAATAGTTTCTGGAAATTCAGGAAGTGACTCAGTAGCAAAACAACTGATAGGAGCTTTAAATATAAACAAAGGTTTTCACATTCCACCTAATTTTTCTTTAATGGCAACTGCAAATGACCCAAAGAGCATATTAAATGTAGATGATATAGATTTAAAAGCAAAAGAATTTGCAGATCATATTATGGATAATATAAAAAAATAGGAATAAAGCGATTAGTTAATCGCTTTATTCCTATTTTTTAGTTCTTTTTATTTCATAAATCATCTTTATATCTACCTCTTCATAGTGACTATCATCTAAAGCTATCTTTTTAAAACCCAATTTCTCATATAGTCCAATAGCAGCTTTTAATTTGCTATTTGTATACAGAACTATATTTTTGTATCCTAATTCATAGGACTCTTTAATAGCCTTTTCCATTAATTTGCTTCCAAGTCCTAATCCTTTAAAATCACTATCCACTGCCAATTTTAAAATTTCAACAGTATTATGTGATGATGGTTTTAGAGCAACTGTTCCTATTATTTTTTCATCTTTTTTCAATAGATAAACTTTTCCATTCTTATCTAAAATTTCTCTTTCAACATTTTGAATCATTACCTCATCCTTCTCTTCAAGTAAGTCAAACTCCAATAACCATCTCATGTTAAGTTTAATATATTCATCTTTATACTTTCTATCGTATTCAATAATTTCAATTATATTATCTTCCATTATATCCTCCTACTAATTGTAAGTTTAGATTTCCTATATCGTCCCTTTCTTTATATTTGCCTGATTTGACAACTTTCACTCTATTTAAAACCATTTAATTTTTCATAAATGCATAAACTAAATAATAAAACAAATGAAATCTAAGTTCTTTTTTAAGTCTGTTGTTTATCAAGAACTATCAATTTAAACCCATCTAGAGATTAAACTTTAAAGTTATAAAATAAAGGACATTAAAATGTTAGCGAATGTTTTAAATGTTTTTGTATAAAACTTGAATTACAGCGTTTGAATATGCGTTAAAAAAGTTCGTTGTCTGACCGTTAGGGAGTTTAGAACTTTTAGGATATTCAATAAGATGGAATTTTTAGTTTTATTAAAAACATTTGCCACATTAGCGGTATTTTAATGTCCTTTATTTTGAGATTAAATCTAAAAAATAATTTAATATGTATTTTTCAAACATACATATTATTGTACAAAAATAAGGATGCAAGCATCCTTATTTTTTATACGTAAATTCCTCATTTGTAAGTTCAAAATTATCTTTAAGTCCAGATGTTGTATAGACCTCTTTATCCTTAGTTACAAATATAGCGTCTACACCATCTATTGACTCTATAAGCTTCATTCCTTCGTCTAGCCCCATCAAATAAACGCTAGTAGATAGAGCATCTGCATCTATTCCACTCTCTGTTATTATACTTGTACTTATAAGTCCTGCATCTGCAGGATATCCAATTGTAGCATCTAATATATGATGATATCTTTTTCCATCCTGCTCGAAATATCTCTCATAATTTCCAGATGTAACTATAGATTTATCTTTTACACTTATAACCCCAAGATATTCACCTCTAGTATCTAAAGGATTTTGTATTCCTATTCTCCACTTTGATCCATCTACTTTAGTTTCATATGCCATTACATTTCCACCTAAATTAACAAATGCTGATTTGATATCATTTTTCACAAAAATCTTCTTTATTTCATCTCCAACATATCCTTTTGCTATAGCTCCAAGGTCTATACCTTGATTTTCTCTTTTTAAGTATATAGTATTTTCAGTTTCATCAAATACAGCGTCATTATAATCTATATTGCTTATTGCTTGATCTATCTCACTTTGAGATGGAACTCTAGCATTTTCAGTCCCTATTCCCCAAAGATTTACTAAAGGATATACAGTGAGATTAAATTTTCCATTTGTAATTCTACTATATTCAAGTGATTTTTTTGCTACATACATAGTTTCATTACTTACTTCAACACTTTCTTTACCTGCATTTTTATTTACATTCGTCACTTCACTATTGTCCATATTTGCAGACATTTTCTTTTCTATATCCTTTATTCTTTCTATACATTCATCTATAACCTGGTTTGACTTATCTTGATCTTTATCGTAAACCTTAAAATCTATTATTGTTCCAAGTGCAAATGTTTCCCTTGAAACAGGAGTTATTTCTTTATTAGCGCAACCTGTAATTCCAAGTATTAAACTTATAGTTAAAATCATTGCTACAATTTTTTTCATATGTACTTTCCTTTCAAATTATATTTATATATTTCATTAATGATATTAATTATCACTACCTAACTATCTATTATAATTAATTTCTTTGAATAAGTCAAAATTCGTATTTCCATTAAAAAAGAAGAAACAATTAGCTTGCCCTAATTGTTTCTTCTTTTTTATCCTAGTTTGAGTGTTTTTAAAAAACTCTCTTTATTTAAAATAGTTTTAAATACCGGATATCCCAGTACTGTCACCACTGCAAATTCTCCAATGAATACATACGCTGCTGAACTTAAATACGGTAAATTGAATAGATAATGAAGCTCTGCTCCGATTATCAAGCCATTTATTATACTCGGCCAAAGACTTGCTATTAATAAGTTTTTACTCTTACTTATTAAGTATACACTTATAAGTGTAGCTGTACTTCCTACTACAACATCCACCATTCCAAGTGGACTAAATAAATTAGCTATAATACATCCCAAAACCAAACCTGGTATATAGATAGGATTTATAAATGCAAGTAAAGTTAAAATTTCTGATATCCTAAATTGGATAGCACCATAGCTTATAGGTGCTATAGCTATAGTAGCTACAGCATAAATAGCGGCAACTATGCCTATAATTGCTATTTTTTTAGAATCTAATTTCATATTATCATACCTCCTTGTTTTCTTTTAGAAGTGGTTATGCAAGGTGAACACTTCAGCAGCATTTCATTATAACATAAATTTCACAATACAATCAATCTCTAAAATAGTGTATAATTGTAATAATCGCACTAATAGTTTTAATAAGGAGAGATTTTTATGAAAAAAGTTTTTATAGATACTGAAACAACCGGATTAAGTCCAGGCCAAATACTTCAACTTACATACTGTGTATGTGATATAAATGATAAAGGCGAGGAAAAAGTTGCATATTCTAAAAACTTCTTTTTTGATGTAGATTATGTAGAACCCTCTGCACAGCAAGTACACGGATTCAGTGTAGATATATTAAAATCATTATCAAATGGTCAAAAGTTTGAAGATGTTTATAAAGAAGTTGCAAATGATTTGCAAGGAGGCATTTTTATAGCTCATAATGTAAACTTCGATAGAAAATTTGTGGAAGCTGAATTTAATAGACTTAGTGGTATTGTATGGTATCCACATGAGTTTTTTTGTACTATGGAATATTTCAAGCCTATAATGAATTTGAAAAATAAAAGTGGAAGAATAAAAAAACCTAGACTTGAAGAATCTATGCAGTTTCTTCAAGTAAAACCTGATAAAGTTTTAGACGGAGCTAAAAGACTTTTTAACTGTAATGATGTAAACTTTCATGATGCAAGATATGATGTTGCAGCACTTGTATCTTGCTATTATAAAGCAAAAAAACTTGGTTATAATTTGTAATTTATTAATCTGTGAATTATCTTTTTTAAAAAAGACATAATATATTTGTAACACAAAATCAATATATTATGGAGGGATTTTTAAATGCAAAATAATAATGCTAAACAACATGTACAAATGGTTCAACAACAACTTCAAAGTGCTACTGATTGCCTAAATAATGCTCTTAGTACAGTAGAGAAACCACAAAACAGACAAAAAATACAAGAGACTTTAAATGCTGTTAATGGTGCTATGCAATCTGTTAACAACACTTTAAATACTTATCAAGAATAGATAATATCAAAAATCAGGCGATAAATTCGCCTGATTTTTTAATTAAATTAATGTAGTATTAATATCTTGATTTAATCGTTATTCTAGATAATTAACCTCAGTTAATGATTCTATAAACTTCTCTATATCTGAAGTAGGTCTATTACATGAAAAATTTTCACATAGATAAGCTGTTGTTTTATCATCAATCATACCTTGATTCTTTACAAAAGGTACTTTTTCATATAATTTTGGATTTCCATTGTTAAGTATAACTGTTGTAAATGGTAAAAACCTGCTATTGATATTTTCCAACATAGTTTGTGTATCCTTATTATTTCTATCTCCTACAATAACAACTTCCTTTGTATCTATATTAGAAAATAAGAATGCCATCATAAAATAGCTATAAGAATTTGGATTTTCTTTTATCTTTCCAGCAAATAAGTTAAATTGTGACATAGCTTTTTCTTCTAGTTCTTGGTTCCCTGTAAGCTTTGCTAGCCTTAACATATTCATAGTAGCTACAGAATTACCAGAAGGAGTAGCACCATCATAGATATCCTTTGGTCTTACAACTAGTTCTTCACTATCTTTTCCAGTTATAAATAATCCACCTTCATTTTCATCCCAAAATAGATTTATCATATCATTATTTAAATCTATAGCATTTTGAAGGTATACTATATCAAAAGTTGTTTCATATAATTCTATTAATCCCCAAATCATAAATGCATAATCATCAATAGTACCTAGATGAGCTACTTCGCCTTCTCTATATCTCGCTAATAGTCGTCCATCTTCTGTTCTTAAATTATTTAATATAAATTTAGCAGCTTTTTTTGATGCATTTATATAATCTAGATTGTTTAGTGCTCTTCCTCCATATGCCATGGCAGCAATCATTAACCCATTCCAAGAAGTTAATATTTTATCGTCTTTATGAGGATGTATCCTGTCTAATCTATATTTAAATAATTTATCTCTACATTCATCTAATTTTTCTTTTAAGTCTATGTCGTTCTCAGTTTCACTCAAAGAAGTTTTTATTAAATTTGGTATACTCTTTCCTTCAAAATTTCCATCATTCGTTATATCATAATGCTTACAAAACATCTCTCCATATTCTTTTCCTAAAACAGATTTTACTTCTTCTTTATTCCAAACATAAAACTTTCCTTCTTCTCCCTCTGAATCCGCATCTTCAGCAGAATAAAATCCTCCTTCATTAGAGGTCATATCTCTAAGCACATAAGTAAATATTTTATCTGCAATTTGTTTGTATAAATCATTTTGTGTCAGTTGATATACTTCTAAATAAGTAATAACAATCAATGCATTGTCATATAGCATTTTTTCAAAATGAGGAACTAGCCATTTTCGATCTGTAGAATATCTAGAAAATCCAAATCCTATATGATCAAAGATCCCACCTTTGTACATACTCTCTAAAGTTTTTTCAACAATTTCTAATGCTTCTTTTTTTCCTGTAGCTTTATAATATCTTAGTAAAAATGAAAGATTATGAGTAGTTGGAAATTTAGGTGCATTCCCAAAACCTCCATATCTAGTATCAAACATATCCTTTAATTCACCAAATGAATCATGTATCACACTCTTTGACATATCACTTTTTTCATTTATACATAAACTTTTTGAAACTACACTGTGAATATGCTCGCTAGATTTCTCAATATCTTCTCTTTTTTCATTCCATAGTTTTGAACTTTGTTTTAATATATCAATCAAACCAGGTCTTCCATATTTACTTTCTTTAGGAAAATATGTACCTGCATAAAATGGTTTTTTCTCTGATGTCATAATAATAGTAAGAGGCCACCCTCCCTGTCCAGTTAATGTCTGACAAAATGACATGTATATCGAATCTATATCTGGTCTTTCTTCTCTATCTATCTTAATTGAAATAAAATGTTTATTTAAAATATCTGCAACTTCACAATCTTCGAAGCTTTCTCTTTCCATAACATGGCACCAATGACAAGTACATAATCAACAGCAAATTCAGCTATACCCAATAGATAAGAAGATAGGTTTATCTTCTGATTTAGCTTTTTGAAAAGCCTCATCACTCCAAGGAAACCAGTCAACTGGATTATAAGCATGCTGGAGTAAATAAGGAGACTTTTCCTTAGCTAATCTATTAGGCACTCTATTATTTGTTGTCATATTACCACCTCCAATCATAGTAATTTCATTTTTATTATTACCTATTATAAAAACAATATTTTCTTTATCTGTTTAATTTATAAATTATTATTGTGGTTTTATAAAAAAGTTTGATCATAATAATCATCAAAACCATTGATTTATCATAAAAATAAGAACTCACTTTTGAAAAAAGTTTAATCAAAATTGAGTTCTTAATTATTTTAATTATATTTATTTTTATAAAAAAGAGAATTGTTTTATTATATTTACTCAAAGGGTATGTACAAAAGTGCATATCTAAACATTTAACCTATGATTTAAGTACCTTTTATAATCCTCTAAATAGTCTTGAATCGTAAATTCACTAATTGCAACTCCATCACATGATTCAGGATAAAAAGTTGAATCAACAATAGAGTAATCTCCAAAAGTCAACTGAATAGATCCTCTTGCAACTATTGAATTTTCTTTAAACTTTAATACAGATTTAAATGGATAATCGTCCATAAGATATTTTGACTGATCGAGTTTATTAAAAAACTCAAAAAAGTGATCACTATACTTGTGTACTAGGAGTATCGGATATGTGTTCTCTCCACCTGCTTCATAATAGAAATCATACTCGATTGCTATATTAATTTCATTGCCGAATATATCATAGTAACAAATACTTTTATCATTAACAAAATCCATAATGTACTCAGTGCTTCTCGAGTCCTCAAAATCAGATATTATTTCATCAAAATATTCTATTAAATTTCCAAAACATATGTCTAATTCACTCTCGTTTTTGTACTTATCGAACTCTAAGGATTTACCAAAAACGGAATTTAGCATTTTAGTCATTTGAGAATACACTTTCTTTTTTTCTTTGAAACTTTTTCTGTCAAAAGACTCCAATTCCAACTCAATATTATTCAACATATCTTTGGTTATACTATCAAAATACTCAAAATACGTATTGATACTTCTGCTGAAATTTGTAAAATCATTCGACTGTGCAATGAAGTCCTGTGCACTATCTTCGTCGAATCTACTTAATCCAACTTGCTCATAAATACTATCCTGATAGTCTTCCCATAATTCCGCTTCTAATGCTTCTTCATGTAGTACACTCTGTATAAAATTTATATAACGTTCATCGAACTCTTTATTAATCTTCTCTTGGACTTCAATTAATTCATTTTGTCTTTCATCAAGCAATCTCTGAGTATCTTCATAAAAATCTTTAACTAATAATTTATTATGAGCAATAACATTACGTCTATTATTTAAATCCTCCCATTGAGTTAGAAAATCTATATTAAATAGACTAGAAAAATGCTCATCCCAATAAGATTTTGGCTTATCGATACATTTTATTATTTCTGTATCAATACTATCTGTATCCTTCTTAAGTTTCATAATTTTATTATAGAGTTCATTATTAATACTATCGTTTGTATTGTGAACTAAAATACCCACAATTTGTTTAAAGTAAAGACTATACACTGTTTTTCTAATACTAAGATCAGATAGATATTTCTTTGAGTACCAATCATTATTAGGATTAAGCACTCTTCTAAATTCTTCTCCTTGAATATTTTCGTCATACCAGTTCAGTCCATAATGATATGTCATAACAGTATTTACGATATTTCTCATTCTATTCTCAACATCATGAATTTTATCATAAAGTAATTTGCACAATTCTCTTGTCTGATCATCTTGCTGAACAATTGTTGCTTTATAGTATTGCTTAAGTACTCCTAACAAATCAGATTTTAATAAAAAAATAAGATCTTGATTTATCAAAGAATGGGTTTCAATTTCAATTCTAAAAAAGCTATGACCTGAATATTCATTCTCAAACAGGCCAATATCAGCAATCTTTCCATCACAATTACCTATAGCTATTTTCTTTGATATAGCATAACCTTCAAATATCTCTTCATTTGTAATCGATACGTTGTAACTCTTACTTATGTCTGTAATTATACATTGTAAAATATCATTTGAATAATATTTCGATCTTCGTTTATTTGCTAAATACTTGATTTTCATTTAGATACCTCCAAGCTTTTTTATTTCCTCTAACTACTTTTAGTGCCAACTCTATATTTCCATCAATATACATTTATGGGATTAATTTTGATTTTATAGTCAAATTATACCATAAAAGCTAGTTGAAGGATTATTTAAGAGAAATAGTACTTTTTAAAGTAATTCTAGGTTACTTGCAATAAAGCACAAACTCATTTAGATTAACAATAAATTTGTGGTCTTTTTATTTAGAAATAGACTGTATAATCATTGTTTTTATGACTTTTTTAAATTTAGTCTTGATAAGAAATTTTATCTCATTTTCAACATATTATATATGTCTAATATATAATAATTTAGATTTTATAAAAGATGTAAAATCAAAGGAATAAATATTATATATATGATATGTTTCTTTTTATATTTCGTAAATATCATATTAATAACTTTTAATTCATACAGCTCTGTTATGTAAGAGGACTATTAGGACAACTACCATAAATGGCGAACTCCTCCACTTTAAATTGTAGATAGATTTGCGGTTTATAAATTTAACTACCCCCTATAAAAAAATTCATGAAACAAAAGTTGCATTTTTAGTTATTTCATGAAAAAATATAGTGAGAAAAGTAAATAATTAAAAACAAAAAATAATGGTAAATTAATAAAGGTGGAGATATAAATGAGAATTAAATTTTTCTGTGATGAATCCGGTAATACAGGAAACAATTTTTTAGATGAGAAAGACCCTTTTTTTGTGTTGGGAGGATGGCTAGATAAATGCAATAATAGTTCTAATATAGAATTTATTGATGACATAGCTTGCATTTTAGAGAGTGCACATGAAATAAAATCAACTAAATTAATAAAATCTTCAAGGGGAAGAAGAAAAATAAAATCTGTAATTGAGTGTATGGTTAGGTATGATTATTTACCCTTTTTCTCAATAGTTCATAAAAAATTTGCTATTGCTGCAAGAGTGGTTGATGTACTGTTAGACCCTGAGTACAACAATATGGTATCTAGAAAAATAACATATAATGAAGATGCGTTACCTGTTAAAAAATATGCAGAAATAATATATAAATTAAGTGATTATGTATTAAGTAATTTTGCAGAAGCATATAGATATTTGGATTATAATTTAATGTGCCAATCTATAGAATTGATATCTAAAGAATTAAAAGAAATAAATGAAATTGATTTATCAAATAAGGTTTTCAATTCTAAGATTCTTATTAGTGATAATTTAAACGATGAAATAGGATTGGAAAAAAATCAAGCTCCTAATATATTTTCTTTATACACACTTTTTCAAATATTAGATAACTATGGGACTAGAGAGCGTTTAAGTATAGACTTTATACATGACAATCAAAAAGAGTATCGCGATAATATGAACAATATATCAAATCTTTTCTTCAATGATCGTAATGACAAAATAAGATATGCATTTAAACAACGTAAGATATTCTTTAATTCTATAAAATCTTTATCATTTGAAGATTCTAAAAATAATACGCTTATACAATGTGCGGATATTACTGTTGGAACAGTAAATTATATACTTAAGAAATTAATTTTCAACAAAAGTTTAGATAATATTGACAGAGAACTATTGACAACTTTAAAACCTTACATTATATCATGGGGCAATCCACAACTAACCCATTTTATGATTGCTGAAGAAACATTTCAGAAATGGATGAACTATTTCTAAGACAAGTAACGATATCTTTTTTATAGAAAGTTTGTAGTTTAAGTTTTCTATAACTAAGTTGGATTACTTTATTTCTAAATACGAATACACTTATGCTTCTCTCTCTCCTACTGTGTTGGGCGTACATTAAAATAGAATTTAAATTTTACACAAATAAGGACCACTGTTTGTAATCTCATATATTCATTTATCGAAGAAATTTTTGATATCACGAAAAATAGTTGTGTTACTAACCTAATCTTATATAGTTAAGAATATAGGCTGTGTAGAAGCATTCATAAAATATTGACTTACATACAAAAAGTATTAGCATGACATCTATATTATGTCATATTTATAACTTATTGGACATAAGTTAGATTCATTTATACCCTAAAACAAGTATAATGGTTTTTCTAAACTTTCATACATAATAAATAAAGTATATTAAAAATATTGTCAAATTTAATTTACTTAGGAATTATTTTTATGCCTTTTTCTTTTTCTCCAAGAGTAGTATTTATAAATGGATTGCAAGTTATCTTTCTATCTGTAGCTAAAATTATTTCATTACTTTCTATAGTATTAATATAGTATGAGTAATAATTTTTTAAATAATAAATTAGCTGAATACAGGAGGCATCTTTATTCTTATAAAAATATTGAAAAATATTATATTCTTCCCCAGTTGCAAATGTCGAAGCCATTGAATTACTCTTATTGCAATTTATTTTTGATAGTATATTATTAACCAATCTAAAAATATATGTATAATATTCTCCAAAATTAAAAATGAATGGTATAGAACAATAAACAAAATAATTTTTATTCATTATATTTGTTATAGGATAGGGGTTTTGAGTTCGTTTAGGCGAATTTGCAAATTCAAAATATATTCCAATAGACAACCCTTCATGATATTTTACGTCATGTCCATTCCATTTAACTGTTACTGCATACCATGTATTGCTACTTTCTTTTTTTACAAATAAATCAGTTTTCCATATATCTTTTATATTATTAGGTAAGGCATCTCTTAATTTTTTGCTATAAAATGAATTTTTTATTAAATCAATGTAATCTTTGAAATTGTATTCTTTGATTGGACTCCATATCATTTCATCATCTTTAATGCTACTTTTTATATTATCTAATGAAATAGTTGTTTTTTCTGCCCCCCATAAAATCGCATTTATTCTTTCGCAAGTATTCTCTCCTGAAAGATAATTAATTGCCATATTAATTAAATCTTGAATATATGTTTCATTGTAATATATTGCATAAAATACAGCATACTCCCAACAAACACCATTCATACCAGTGTTTTTATAAAAATAATTGTTATAAATTAAGCCTAATTCAGACAAGGTTACTTCTTCAATTTTTTTACTATTAATATTTCTAAAATGTTTTTTTGATACTTTATATAAATAGCCTTCTAAAATTCCAATTAATGAAATGATTTTTTGATTATAGGAATCATAATTCATTATATTTTGTGAGTAAATCTCTGTTATTAACTCGCTCATATATGCGATTCTCCTTTTTATATTCTTCTTGCTAAAAAGCCATATGTAGTTTTAAAAAAAATTAAAGATTTCTAAAGTATCAAAATCTAATTTTTTAGAAATATATACAATATATAAATTTTTATGTACTGTATATATTTTCAAGTTTCTTATCTACATATTTCCTTTTTATAATACAATTATCTAAATAATTTTCTTAATACAGTTTCTGTTATTAATGTAATAATAATCACACTGAAAAATATTTTAAAATTATTAATATTCTACCAACCAAACCATTATCTTCAAAATGACCATAGCCAATTGTAGTAAATGTCATTATACTAAAGTATAGACAATCACCAAAATCAATTAATTTTTCCAATGTAGGTATATAATCTTTGAGATTAGAAGAAAAACAATAATTAATAGTTTCACCAGTACTTGAATTAAGTTCATTCATCATATATATGAATACGTTTAATATTATATATACAAAAGCAAACACAATCCCATTTATCCACTTTCCACCCTAACCACACGTCTAGTTTGTTAATGTAGACATTATTCTCTTATGTAATTTTAAACTTCTATGTAAATATTTTTTACTTTTATAAAAGCATTCCCCATAATTATGTTAAATCATTCTTTAAAAATTGATTAACAAAATTCATCTATTGAGTTATATTTCTTATTAGTAATCATATTTTTATAATATCTTTTAAAGATTCTATTAACGAATTTTTCTTATTTTTCTTTCTAAATATTACTTGCTCCTTATTGTGTTTTATTCAAAATAAGATTATCATAATATGAATGTTAGTGTAAATTTTATCATATATTTATAAAAATAACCATATGTCTGTTATTTCAGTTTATACTAAAAAATCAGACTATGTACTTTGTTTAATATTGAAATTATAGTATATATTTTAAGAAATTTAAATATTCTTCCAAATATCTCCATAACTAAAATTGTCTATTTTCTTATTCTAATTTCCTAATGTTTCTTTTCAAACTTGCGATTATAGTATATTTACTATTTTCGTCTTTTAACCTATATTTAATTTATAAAAATTTAAACTTTATTTAAAAACTACAATTATTTTGTATTCATGATATAACAAATTAATTTTTAATGTTCTGGTACAAAAAATATTAAATGCTAGAGAAATACCTTTTTCAATTAAACTTTATGATACTAAACTAAGTGATTTATTGATAAATTCGACTTCAGCAAGGACACATCAATTTATACCATCGACCTTCCCTTTTCTATTGTATGAAAAATTTCAGTTCCTTTTAATGTTTTGTGACTACTCTAAGTCTTTATTATTTAGAGATTTTAACACTTTTATAAAAAATCTTTAGCAGCTTTTGTATTTCTTTTAGAATTAGACATAAAATCAATTATATATTCATTAGAATCCACTTTTCTATATAAATCCCCATCTCCCTTTAACGTTAATATATGTCTCATCGATTAGCCAATAACTATTAGTTAGTTTCAGATGCTTTCTAATTTTATTTTTTCTCTAGTACATATTGATGAGCCTATCTCATTATCTTAGTATGATTAATATTTAATTATCTTTCTTACATTATTTTTTCCAAATTTTTATAGTTCAAAAGATATTTTAAAATAACTGAACACTTAATACTTTTTTCACACCAGAACCATTATTGCTATTATTTTAAGAAGATATATTTATGAATCTAAAAACAATACTTATGATGCATTTTCAGGAAATATAGTAAAATACAAAATGAAAATATTGAAATATAAGGTTTAAAAAACAAAAAAATTTAGTCTTAAAATGAAATAAAAAAAGTTCTAAAAACCTTTTTACAGAAACTAAATAAAACATATAGCTTATAACATACATTTTCCAAATCAAGATTCAAACTTCCTAAATATACATGTATCTACATATTCACAGTATCTACAGTGTTCAAAATTATTAGTTGGTAAAGGTATGATTCCTTTAAATATCTCTCTTTCTATATCTTTGTCACCAAAATCTTTTCCCTGTTGTTTTAGCTCACATCTCTTTAATTGTATAAATTCATTATAATCTTTTTGTATATTTATCTTTGAATCATTTAAATTTCTAAGTGAATCTTTATTATTTCTCTTTTTCTCATGTCTAAAAAGGTTTATAAATTCTCTTTTTTTATAATCTGAATATTGTGGACATAATTTTTCAAGTAACTTTTTTATATCTTCATCAGAAATTTTCTGATTATTATCATGAAAAGCTTTTAATAAATTTGGGAATCCAACATCCATAGTAAATTTATCTGTAAACGGTTTTGTACCTGCCATTATTTCATAAAAAGCCTTAAGTTCACAATATTTATGACACTTATCATCTACTTCTTTTATATCGATTTTTGAATATCCAGAGATAGACGGAATGTTTTTTTTATTTAAATTTATATTTTCAGTAGGATATGACTTTTGCTTTTCATTAATTCCTAAAACTTTTTTTAATTCTAATTCATAAAAATGTGCATTTTCTTGTTCCGAATCTTGTAATCTTAGCATAATTTTTTTACATGGTGCTTTCAAAGCCATCCAAAACATATATCTTGTAGCATCTGTCTGTGTTTCTAATATAGATAATGCTCGTTCAATCAAAACTCTCTTAAATTCATTTTTTTCATTACATATTTTAAGAATTTCTCTTATTCTCTCTTCTCTTAGAGGCCATGTAAAACTCCCCTTAACCATAGGAAATGAATCTCTATTAATGTCATATAAATACATTTCATCTATATTTTCAAACATTATGTTTTCAACTCTATCAAGCTTTTTTACGTCAAGTTCCTCTTCATAATCATCATCAGTTAATAATTCGATATTATTCAATTTACTAATATATACGGTAATGGCGTCTATGAGATAATTGTTGTTTACCTTTATGCCATGTGCCTTCCCTTTCTCTAATATATTTTTTATCTGTTCAAGTAATTTTTTTACTACAATGTCTTCTTTTTTTGTATTAATATCATTTTCTAGTATGTTTTGTAAAATTTCTAAATGATTTCTCATTTCATTTTCTATATTATTATTATCAAATATTGTTTCTGCTAATTTTTTTATCTCTTTAAGGTAATCTAGTATACGATGTATTCTCTGTTTACTTATAGAAATAGGTCCATATTTTTGCCTTATAATATCCAAATTTCTATTTATTATTGTTAAATCCTCTGCCCTTTTAATCCATTCTTTTAAAGTCTCACATCCTCTAAAATATTCTCTAATATACTCAAGATCATTTAAATAATTCTTTGCGTTATCTTTCTCACTACCTAAAATACCACTTTCAAAAATCTTTTTTAAACCATCAAAACTTAAATAATAATTTTTTCTATTTTTATCCCACATACTATATAGTTCATTTAGAAATATGCCTATAGGATAATATTTTATAGATATTCTCTTGTTATAACTAAGATCTCCACCAAAAATAGCTATATCTTCGTCTATTTTTGATGGGTTTGTAGAAAATACAAATTTTTCTTTTTCTATTGAATCTATTATACTTTGATTATACATATTTCTATCTTTATATACCCTTATCTCTATATCTGGTTCAGAATACTTCTTATAATATTTTTTTACCATATCCGAAACATCTATTCCCTCTAATGTCATGGCAAAGATATTACTAAGATCTGGCGATTTACAATCATCTATATTCATTCTAGGTAAATCTAACTTAATTCCAAATTTTTCATTATAAGTTTTATAAAGAACTTTATTAATAGAATCTGAATAAGGAGAAAAACAAGTTAAGAATATTAAATCAAACCCCAATTTTTCTAGAAAATGAAAAAGCATTTGCTGTGGCGGTGTAATTATGTGAAATCCTTGTAAAATTATTTTTTTTCTATTATTTAATGATACACTTTTTAAATTTTCTATAATTTTTTCGTCTTCTACAATGCATTCAATAGCATCTATAAAATCTTTTTTAAAATACTCTATATTTATCTTATACTTCTCAATTTTAATATCATAATCTGTATAACTATTTTCAATCAACAAATCCTCCGCAACATCACAAAAGAAAAGTTCATCATCCGTTAAATTAGCAAATTTATATTCTTCTAAATCTATATTTAATTCTTTTAATAATTTTATAGAATTTATAAAATCATTTGCATGCTTAAGTGCTCTCATTGCAATTCCTTTATTTACATTTTCTCTATTTTCTATAAGTTTTTTAAGTCTTATTATATTTTTAAGCACAAGTTCAGTATTATCTAGAAACGGAAGAATTTTTTTTTGAACCTTTCCTATAGAAGTAACTTTTTTACTTAATAGTTGTTTTTTTAAAGGCTCTATCATTGCTTGATAAGCTAAAATAATTATTTCAGCATCTTGATATATTTTATTGTCTACATCCTTTATATTTGTATAAGGTAATATATTTATCATTAAAATCCACCTTTCTTCAACAATTCACCATAAGTATATTTCTTAGTATTATTGTTAGTAATTACAACTAATTTTTCTATACTACGAGTCATTCCTACATATAATAAATTTATTTCATCTCTTCTAATTTTTTCTTGTTCTATTTCTAATATATCTGTAAAAAATTTATTCCTAATCTTTTCTTTATATTTAATACCTACTTTACCTGTATATTTTTGAAAAAATATATTTATTAACTCTTTTCTCTCTTCATCTATTCTATAATTGTCGTCTGCTAACATAATAACTGTGTGAAATTCTAATCCTTTAGCACTATGCATAGTATTAACAACTACTAAATCTTCTGCTTTTTTTTGATGACTATCCTGTTCTTCACGATCATGTATCATCTTAAAAGTTAAGAATATATCCAAATCCACTAGACTAGATACTTTACTATTTTTAATGAATCTATCTAAAATTAGATTTAGATCTTGCTGGTATGATTCTATACCTTTAGATGGATTTTGTGTTGCAATTATTTCGCAAATTTTTCCGAAAGGAGTTCTATTTTGTATAGTTTTTAAATAATTATTAAAATCTAACAAAAGATTATCCACATAAGCAGTATCTAATTTTTCTAACTCTTTACAATTAAATTTTCCATAATCCCAGTTTAGATAACTTGTATTTAAAACTTGAAGTTTATATAGTAAATTATCTGGCATAAGCAAGTATCTTATAAGTATTAATAGCTCCCTTGCAGCTTTACTTCTGTATAGATTTCCTCCATTATTAAAGGTACACGATATTTCTTCTTTTAATCTATCTGCTATTTCTCTACCTTTAGAATTTGTTCTCACCAAAATGGATATCCTATCTTTCAAATTTTCTTTTCCTTCATTATCTCGTCTTGCCTTTTCAATATCAGGTAAATTTTCCTTTACTTTTCTGACTATATCTTTAAAACTATCATATCTATCGTATGTTATTTTTTCTATTACACCACCACTATCTTTTGTTACAACAGGATTAACAAACTCTTTTCCAATAAGTGTACTAAAGATTTCATCTATTTTATCTAAAATATTTTTCTGTGTTCTGTAATTTTTCTTTAATTCTATTTTTTGATCTGCAATTTTCTCAAACATTTCCATTGATTCTGGATTAGCACCTCTAAATCCATAAATGGCTTGATTTGGATCTCCAACAGCAATAATTTTTGCATTTGTACTATCCTTTAGTTTCTTCAGAATATTAAATTGTAAAAGGTTAGTATCTTGACATTCATCTACAAATATATATTTTATCCTTCCTATCTTTTCTTTCGTAGTAAACCCATAGTTAAAGATTTCATTAAGCTTATACTCTACATCCTTTAAGATAATTTTATCTTTTCTTATATATATGTTGTCTATTTCACATATTACATTAGTTGAGACATTATATAAAAGTTTACATACCGCTTTAACTCTTTCATCATCATTACTTTCATAAAGTATAAAATTGGATATATCTCTAACATTAAACTTATTATGAGAAATGAATATATTTATTAATTTAATAAGGTCTACTTCACCCATTCCTAATTTCGTAAATGTAATTTTATTTAAATCAAGATACTCTCTCAATTTCTTTGTTATAATATTTTTAAGTATTATTTTTTCATTTGCTACCTTTAAATTTTTAGAGCATCCAAATTGACCACCTAATTTTCCTAGAAGCTCTTTATTGTAAGAATCTAAAGTTACAATTTTTATTTTATAAAAATTTTCTATTAGTTCTCTACATTTAGCATTATGAGAAACTTGCCACCTTTTGTAAAATAACTCATATAGTCTATTCTTAATATCCTCTGTTGAATTATTCGTAAAAGTAGTTATTATCATTTCTTCTGGTTTTACTTTACCTGTTATTAAGAGCTCATATATTATTCTAATTACAAGAGTTGTTTTACCAGTTCCAGCCGAAGCATTTATCTGTATATTTTCTATTTTTGCATACTGTAAAGCTTGATACTGTTCTGTGTTAAAATCCTTTACCCATTTATTTATAAATTTATATTGGTTTTCATTTAATGCTCCATTACATGTTTTATCTGGAACATTCTGTTCTGATTTATATACTTTTATCAAACTTCTAAGCTGCCTCTCTTCAATCTGCTTTTCTATAAATTCATATTGTTCTCCACTCGTTATTATATGTGCTTCTCTTCCCTCAGATATTAATTTTTCAATAAGTCTTATAGTACTTAACTTTTTAAATTCACTAAAAGTAGATGGTAACAACTGAATCATATTTATTGCCCCTCTCTGTTAAACTCTTCTATTATGTCATTAAATTCTAGTTCATCAACTGTTAGTACCAGAGCTCCCTCCTTTGGAGCTTCTTCATAATTCATTGCATTACTCCCAAAATTATTGCTTCCATTCATATACCAATAATCAATTAAACAATCTTTAATATGTGAATTCACCTTTTTTACACTAAAATCTCCTTTTCCTATAAATGCCATCTTAAGTTTTAGTATTTGTTCTTCAGTTTTTTCCCTTCTATCATCTTTTTCTCCTATACCATAATATATCCTTATCTTTACTCCTCTTTTTAGTGCATTTTCTAATTCATTTTTGAACCTATCAAATGTTTCATTCAACCATGGACATCCCATGTGTATTTCTGTTTTAGCAATTCTTATAGTATCTATAATCCATTCCGTTATCTGTTTATTATATATTCGTCTTTTGCCCCTCCATTTTTTCATATATTCAATCATGTTTTTATTTGGATTAATCGCTTCGTAATTTCCTGTTCCAAAGTATTGTTTTTTAATAAAGCTTTCATCTAACCCATATTCGCTATTACTTATAATAGTGGCGTTCTTATCTTCTATCCAATTCATAAACTTTGCCTTATCTTGAATAAGATTAAAATAAATTACTTCATAATATGGAGAGACTTCACTATAAAAGATTTCTTCTTCATCTTTTACTTCATATAGTTCAATTGGAAATTCTCTATCTTTAAAGAGTTTAATTATAATCTTCTTAAACTCACTAGGTACAACTAGAGTAATTTTTTCTTCTTTTTTGTGTAATAAATCATATATCACTTTATTTATCATATATATATCATCATCCTCTATTATAAAAGCTGTAATTTTACTTTTTTGATTCAAGTTTCTATTCATATTTCTTCACTCCTAAATTGTTTTGTAATTATATTTAAATCATTGACTATTCTAATAAATAGTTCATACTTCATTTTGTACACCCTTCCTTTTAATTTTGTCGATAATTAATATATAGAAGTTGTTATGTTATAGATTTGATTTTTGGTAAATTATTTTTTACAAACTAAAAGAGGCAGCTAGCTTTAAAGCTAACTGCCTCTTTTAAAAGAATTATTTAATTTATCTACTAACAAATTATATTTATAAAATCTATTTAAATGTTTCATTTAATAATCACCCTTATATAATTTAGTCTAATTATAAATTATGCTTAAAACCCTCTTTTTATACAAATAATTTTATACTTACAATCTTATTTAATAAATCATAAGAAATTGTAATATATTAATCACTTTGTGTCAACAGGATATTTATACCTTACAACTACAATTACATTCTTATTTCTTAATATATGAAATCATATAAAAAAACTAACTTTTTATATGATTTTAATAAAAAAAGGATCAAATTTGTATGAAAAGTTAGTTTTTTTATTAAAAATATATTAATTATTCTTAGTTTATTTATATTAGCTTTTATTCTAAATAATTATGAAAAAACTATAAAAAACATCAAAAAAATAACTATTTCTATATACTTTCGTATATTTTTTATGATTTTTTTAAGAAAATATACAAAAACCTTATCTTGTTCTTGGCATTCATTGTAAATATAATTTTTTTCTATTTTCTTTATGGCCAAAACCATGTCCCTTGTAGTGCCATCATTTGTACCATTACAAATTAATTAATCCTTACTATTTTCAATGACTTTCAGCTTTTTTATAATGAATCCTCGACTCCTTTTTATTAAAAAAATCCCTCTCTTTTTTGAATAAATTTATGCTTTTATATTTATTTCATTATTTATTTGATATAACATATTTTTTATAAGAAGTTCGGCTTTATAATATTTATACAAGCAATTTTCTATAACCATTGAAATTACTTATGTACAAAGATTTTATATATAACAATTTATATACAATTTATATACAATTATAAATTATGCACACGAAAGTATATACAATTTATATATATTCTTATATACTTTATAAGCTCAACAGATTGGAATCACTTAATTACAACTCTATAAAAATTTATAAATTATTTATATTAATTACTATTTTTCATATAAAAAATACCTATTAGTTTATTATCTAATAGGTATTTTATCTTATTTATTCACTAAGCTTAATATATTATTAAAAAATTGTATTTCTTTTAAAGACTATACGACATCTTCTTAATTATTATACAAATTAAATTAGCTAATTGGATGATATAATATTGGATATTAACAGAAAGATTTCATCTATGATTATGGATTTTAGATTTATTATATAAAACCATACATTTTCAATTCTAGACTTTAAATACTATTTCATTATTTGTCTTTTCAATATTATTTAATCTCATAAAATTTTCAACTTCATTATTTGATATCAATCTTGTAAAATATGTTTTGTTAATATTTATCTGTTCTCTCAATTCTTTTTTAGATATTTTATGTATTTTGCTATCTAAACATTTATTCAGTAAATCTATAAGTTTATCAGCTTTAGTTTTCTTTTCAATTTCTTGTTTATTTTTTAGTTTTTTTACATTTAATTCTTGTGTAATTATGTTTATTCCTTTAAATTGTCTATTAATAATCTCTATAACATCCTTTTCATTGCAAAATAAAAATATTTTGGAATCTAATTCATTATTTCTGTTTATTCTTTTTATAGCTTGATATATTTCTCCAGCTATGACACTTTTTCTTATATTTTCTATATCAAAATCTTGAAATACTACAATTTCTTTCTCATAATTTATTTTTTGTTTATTATAAAATAAATCCATAAGAACATAAGATTCATAATTAAAATTTGGAGTTTTTAATATAAAAATATTTTTAAACTCTCTATACTTATTACTTCCTATAATATTACCAAAATAATCAATTTCAAAATTTTCTTCTTTTACTCCTGCTTCCACTAATTTTTTTTTCAGATCTCCTATCTCTTTTGTTTCTTTATCTGCAATAAATAAAGTAAGCTCATTATCACAATTATGATCTATATATTCGCACACTATTTTATCATAATAATCTATATAAATTTCTAAACTTTTTTTAGTGGTCGAAATTTCATATATATACATATCAGTGTTGAAATAATTAAACACTTTTTCTTGATTATATAATTTAAATTTGTCTAATAATTTATACCTATAATCAAACTCTGCATTTGCATCTAATATAATGTTGTTTTTTAACAATACAAAATCAACTTCATTATTAATTGTATTAAAAGAATTATTATAATAAAAACATTCATTTTTAAGTAAATTTTTAAATTTTTCAAGAATTTCTTTTTTATCACTCTTAGTAATTTGCATTATATTATCTAAAATATATAAATATTTATCATTATTAAAGTGTTCTATAAACACCTTATTTTTTTCCCTTTTGCTCCTTTCTTTAAATTCATATAACTTACGTTTTAAAAAATTTGCTATATGACTTAATTCATCATTTGGATCATATTCCATATATTCTCCCCATAATTTTTCTACATCTCTAAGATTGATTTTTATTGTTTCTAAAATATCTGGATATTCATCTATTATTAATATATCTCGATCTTTTATGAGGTCCTTATATTTCCCCTTACATATTTGAAGATACATCCTATGTGTAATGCACAAAATCTTTGATTTTTTTGCACTTTTCTTTTTTGATTTTGTCTTTTCATAATATGCAAATGCAACATCCCTCTCAGCAACGTTATTTATCATTTTTGCTGTTTCTTCTAATCTGTCTTCCTTTGAAAATTTTTGAACATATACAACCTTGTATATCTGTTTTTTTCCTATTTCGCCTAAAATTTGTTTCACATTTCTGCTTTTTCCAGATGATGCTTCATTATTAAATAATTTAAATTTATCTTCCATCCAGGTATCTTTTTCTACTATATTTTTTCTTAATAGTTCCATTTGCATGTTAATTTTTTCTACATCCTTAAGTATAAACCCCTTGTATTCTTGTTCATTTCTTTCATCATTGGTAATAAGGTTCAAGTATATCTCCCCCATTTATATTAGTATTAATTTTATTCTATTAAAAAAACAATATATTAATAGCAAAAGATGCTTTAAACTATTTTAA
The DNA here is from genome assembly GCF_029542625.1 of Tepidibacter hydrothermalis. GTDB lineage: Bacteria > Bacillota > Clostridia > Peptostreptococcales > Peptostreptococcaceae > Tepidibacter_A > Tepidibacter_A hydrothermalis. The sequence continues at coordinate 1,019,712 of NZ_CP120733.1, read as the reverse complement.
TTACTGTTATAGATACTCTATCTTTGCTTAACTTTTGTGAGTGCTATATAGTCTTAATACAATTTTAAACATTGATCTTTAAATATATTTTTCTGTATTATTCTAGAAAGTTACATTTTCAATAAACACTTTTAAAAATAAAATTCAAGTTATTGCTAAATTATTATTCTAGAATATTCTATAAAAAAACTATTTCTAATCTAGCCATAATATTTTAATATAACACTTTAAATTTCGTCTTAATATTTTTATTTAATGTGCATAAAACCTTCTGAAAATTTACATTCACTTGAATTCATTCTAAAAAATTAAAATTTACTCGTTTCTCTTCACAAACTTAAAAGTTAAAGAAGGTTTTTAAGAAAAGGTTTTAAAATAAAGAACAGTTTTAAATACTAAAGTATATATCTACGGATATATACTAAATTCTAAATTTAAGATTTAAAAAAGAAAAAATCCATTGAAATTTAATATGAAATTTATAAAGAAAGTATAAAAGTAACACTTTTTTATATTCGTTATATATAAGTTAATAATTAGTACTTTAGTTATAATTTTCTTTAATTCTTTATTTTTTCATATTTTATTTTCAATGTTAAATTACAACGTTGTGTAACTTTTTAAAGTTAAGGTTTAATAATATCTTTAGATTGACATTATTGTTTAATCTCAGTACTTTTGGTAATTCTTATATTTTATCTCTTACCAAATCCTTATTCCTATTTTTAAGTAGATTTATTTATTAATATTTTTCAAAATATTCATAGCATTTTTCACCTACTTCTTTCAAGTACCAGTGATATTCTGTATTAAATACATAGCTATCATCAGTTAAATAATATAATTTTTTCTTGATTTTATATATTGAATTTCCTAAATAAGTTCCAATTTTAAAATCTTCTGTTTCAAAATCATTTACAAATTCTTGTATTTTTTGATTAAGACAAGATAGATCATTTCCATGAAATTCTATTAAATCTTTACCATCTTCATCATCTGTATATTCTTTTATAAAATCTTTAACGGCTTTATAACAATCATCACTTTCATCATACCAAGTTAATTTATATATTGATTTGATTATAAATTCATTATTTATTGTGCAGTAATTCAAATAATAATCTATAAACTGACTTGTATCTCCAATGTCTCCATAATAAAAATATTCACAACGATTATTATCTTCTGCAATATAAATACCTAAATCATTGATTTTATAAAAGCAATTTGTAGTACCACTTGTTGCTGGATTACCAAAATCTAAAGAACATATAACATTTTCATCTTCATCAGACCACAAATATTCATTTTCACTATCATGTTTATATTCATGTAATAAGCCTTCAAATTCTTCCTTAGTTATTTCCGTATATTCTTTATCAAGTATTTCTTCTAAATTCTTTACCACTATGTCTGTCACACAATAATTAAATAATTTTATCATTTTTTAAACCTCCTTAAGTTTTTATTTCATCCTAATATAGGTCAAAAAAAATTGACCAACGGTAAGTTTTTTTTTAAACCTACCATTGGTCAAATTTTTTCATCTATGCTATTTTGTTTAATTTTACCATATAACTTTAATATTTTAAACTTTTTTGTAAATTTTTGTTATGTAATTTGAAATCTTTTATTTTTATAATAACACTTAATAAAGCAAATTATTCTCTATATAAGTAATTTTTATTAATAAAATAATTAAATTAGATAGATATACAATAAATCTTAAAAATATATCTTACACATTAAACATTTAGAGAAACTAAAAAAATTCTTTTCAATTAAATTTTTAATTGATAAAAACATATATTCTCTTCATATTATCTAAATTACTTTGCTATTTCAGATCCTTTTTATAAAAAAAATAACCAGTAATAATTCTTTTCAAGTTATTACTAGTTATTTTAATCATACAAGATTTTAATTATTTATATATTAATATTTTAAATATAATTCAGAAATTTTTCTTTATAAATAGGATCTATGGAAAAATTCAATAATCTCACAAGAGGTATATTATTAATTTTCATACTTCTACTTTTATTTTACAAATATTCAACTTCTAGACTTACACTATCTCCATTTCTATCATATATAATTTTTTTGACGATTGTTTTAAGTAGCATATTTTGTTCTTTAGAATTGCAAGTTTCTTTCCATCGGTCCTTAAACTCTTGTATTTTTTCTTTCAGTTCATCTTTTGTATATTTTTTAGTTTTTTCACTCTCATTTGATAAAAAAACTACTTCATTTTTTATTTGTTTTATTTGTTTATCTTTTTCTTTTTTTCGCTCTTGAAATTCTTCTATAGAATATACCCCCAATTCATAGGCTTCCATAATCCTAAATAAAGATTTTTGGAGTTCTTTTAATTTTTCTTGTTTATATACTAATAACTTTTTTCTTTCGTTAATAATCTCTTTATTTTCATTAATTATTTCTAATTCGTTTATATTAATATAATTAACTATAGATTGATATAAACATTCATAAAAATCTTCATCCATCTTTATACCTTTTTGAGAACATTTTTCTCCTAGAGGTGTTTTATAACTACATTTGGTATAGTTATATATTTTTCCACTCTTTACTTCTCTTCTTCCAACTGAATATGCCATTCTTCTTCCACATTTTTTACAATACATAACCCCAGATGTAGGAAAGCAACCCATTCTACTTTTTCTAGGAATTTTATTATTTTTTTCTAATAATTGTAATATTCTTTTATGTTCTTCTTGTGTTTTTAAATTTTCATAATCGCCTTCTCCAATTACCCACTCACTCTCATCTCTTTTTCTAGTTATTTTTCTTTTGTTATCCCTATCTCTTTTCCATTCATTTTTCCCATAAATTATTTTGCCCATATGAAACTGGTGAACTAAAAGTCTCTTAACTGCATTATTATGCCATACACTTCCGCCGGGAGAAATTATCCCTTTATTATTCAGGTGAACAGCTATGGCTTCCGTTCCATACCTGCCTGATAAATACATTTTTTTTATTTCTTTATACACGTCAGCTTTTTCTTTATTTACTACTACCTTTCCTATAACTCTTTCTTTTCCATCTTCTGTTAATGTAATTTGTTTTTGATATTCGTATGGATATGGTGGTTTTCCATTAGTAAGTTTACCATCTCTTACTCCATCTTTTTTTCCTTTTAGTAGCCTATCTGTAATTCGCCTAAGCTCTGCATTTGACAATACCCCCTGAATACCTAACAAGGTTAAATCATTGTTATTATTTACGTCATAAATTCTATCTTGTGTTATTATAAGAGTGCTAGAATACTGAAAAACATCAATAATTTCACCAAATTCTCTATTATTACCTCTACTCAGTCTGTCATAATCTACAACTAAAACACCATCATACATGCCTTTCTCTACAAGTATAAGTAACTTTTGAATTTCTGGTCTATTACTTATACGTTCTCCACTTGCAACTTCTTCAAAAATATCATATTTCCATCCATTTTGATCGGAATATTCTATTAATCTTTTTCTATGTTTTTTAAGAACATCTACATCTTCATCGCCTCTAGATTTTCTAAGATATATAGCTATATTACTGATTTTATATTTCATTATATCACCCTACTTAAAATTTAAAATTATATTTTTGGTCAAAAAAAATGCCCAGTAATAAGTTTTTTTTAAAACTTATTACTGGGCATTTCTTTCCCGTTTAATATTTTATTTAAGTATAACTTATCTTTTTAATAAAATCAAATCTTATTAAATACTTGTATTCTATAAATTTATATTTTATTAGCTATGACACAAAAAAAGAATATATTCATTATTTATATATATTATTATAAAAACTTTAATTTATAAAGGAGAATTAAAATGAAGAAAATAAGCTATATTATTATTAAAATAAATGAACCTTCAAAAGAAGCTGTTCAAGAACTTCATAAAAATTTATATTTAGTACTTTTAAAACCTAAAATAAAGGATTATAATTCTAATATACAAAAGTCAATAAAAAATAAATATGTTTGAATACCTATTTTTTATTTTTAAAAGAGTGTGTAAATTGTATAACTACCAAAGTTATTTTAACTATAATCACCTAGTTCATTCATTTATCCTCTTGTATTAATATTGTTAAGAAAACATATTAACTTCTGTTTTCTTAACAATATTTAATTTTCATTATAATTCATAATAGTGTTATAGAGTTTAATATAATTACAAGTATTTTTCACAACAATTTATATAATTTGTAAATCCATATTCTCTAAAATAGTAATCTCCTAACAGTTTATAAAAATACTCTATATTAGTATTTTACAATATTGTTTTATTTTGTATTCTCTTATGATTAACGTTCATTTATAAACCAGTTTGTTGAGATAGTATACTTTTAAATTGAAACTCTTCCAATTTTATTTACTAATATTTGTTAGAAAAATTATGTATCTAAAACAATATATGTCATAGCAAAATGTACTATAATCTATATTATTATCCTAAATATCTCTTTGATAGTGCAACCAGAAATGATGAAGTTAAAAATACTCCTAAAAAGCCTTCAATTCCTGCAACTATTCTTAACCATCCGATAGGTGAAATATCTCCATATCCAATAGTTGTAAATGTTATTATTGTAAAATACAATGTGTCCCATAGTTTAGATAGATAAATTTTAGGTATGCTATAATTATAAATACTTTTAAATATATAAACAAAGAAATTACAATTTCCAAGATTATAGTCTCCTTGATGTAAATAATTTGGAAATATTAAGTATATAAGCCAAAATATTAATAAAGTTTTTCCTATAGTCTTAATTATCGTTACGGGACAAGTAAAATGTTTTGTTGTTGCTCCTATTAATTTATTTATGTTATATAATAACTTATTTTTAATATTTAAATTACATTCTTTTTTTCCTGTTATACATATTTTTTTCTTATTACATTTATCACATTTAAGTGTTTTTATCTTGTCATAAAATTCTTCATTTTCGTAGTTTTTATAAAGGTGGTACATTGCTAAATGAGGTATAATCTTCCCATTTTCTTTATATATCTCACTTGCATAAAAACAAGACCACTTACTATATTTATAGGTCGTTGGATGCTTGAATACTTCATATTTTTTTTCTTGAATTGTTTCATAATCTAAATAACATTTAGTTGAAAAAATAGTTTTGTAAAAAAGTATTTTACCAAAAGCTTGATCAAAATTTATTGCAGATATATCCCTAAATTTAGCATATGAAAAATCTAATAGACTACCTATGTATAATGATATATTTTCAAACCATACTTCTGATTTAAAATGTATTTTTTTGAATATTATATTCTCATAAAATTCGGCACCATTATAAAGTACAACTTCTTTAAACACAGCATTACTAAAATCTACATTTTTCATAATTGAATTTGTAAAATCTACATTTGATGTAAATTGAGCTTTTTCAAATTCTCCATTACATATTCGAGTGTCTTTAAAACATACTTTTTCTTCAAAATACGTTTTAGTAAAACATGCATATTTCAGAAATTCTGTATTTGTAAAATATACATTATAATAAAATTGTGAGTGTAGAAAAAAACAATCATCATGAATTTCAGAATCACTTATTCTAAAACCACTTTTAAATTCACAATGAATAAATTTAAGAGTACTGTTGAATATAGTATTTGATGCACCTAAAATAGATCTTATCTGTGTTAATGAAAAACTAACGCACTTATGAAATATTGAATTGTAAAGATTCACAGATCCATAACATTCAACTTCACTGAATTTTATAAAATTTTCAAACTTAACTTGAGAAAATTCAACATTTTTTAAAATTTTTGACTCATAAATACAAATAGCATGGTTCATTTTATAACTATTGTCAATACCTATATTTTCTCTGAATATACAATTTTTAAATATAATATTTGAAAATTCATCTTCAAATCTCTCATTAAAATATTTTAAAATCAGTTCAATAAATTTATTCATATACACTTTATCTAAAAATATACAGTTAAGTACCATTATATTTTTATCTTTGTCTATGATTATATTACAATCAATGTTATTCTTTATATTTTCGATACCGTTTTCTAAATATTCATAAAAATAAAATTCATTTTCTATAATTTCATATATTTTTTCTTCGTTTATTTTTTCAATTTTTATGTTTTCATATCTTTTTATATTTTTTATATTACATAATACTTCTTTAATTTGCTCTATATTCTCAGGAAGTGGATTTAAAGATATTAATGCATTTATTAATCTCTCGTTTTCTTTATAATCTTTACTATTCTCAATTTTCTCTTTATACTGCATTAATATTTTATCAAGTGTTTCTTTATCTATATCCTCCCATTTAATTTTACTCAAATAATTCTCTCCTTTATTACATCTTATTTTATAATAATATTTTTTGGGACTATACTTAAATATTCAAATTTTATATCAATAATCTAAAATTTTTGTAAAAAAGTTTCATCATTTTAAATATAATTTATTTAAATTATATATTTTCTCTTTTGTAAAATAATAGCTATTTAGAATTAATTACCTTATTCCTAAAATTCCAACATAAAAGATACTATTTTTATAGTTAATACAATATTTATAACTATCACTAAAAGCATGATTAACAGTAGACTTTTTATTACTATAAACTTTTATCATTATAATGCTTAATATAATTATTTTTTTCTTATAATACTTATATATCTGCATATTTTTATTAACTCAGGTATATATTCTATAGTATTTTTTTAATATTAATCTTCTGAATAACTTCATATAATCCAATTGATATTTCAACATATTTTATCATATTTTAACCTTTTTTTAAATATTTTGTATATATTTGTAATGCAAGAAGGAATTTATAAAATGTTTAGAGAATTGTAATATTATATGTAGATGTGTATTACTTTACCTATACTCTATATAATATTTGATAAACCTAAAAGGATACCCTACTATAATTAATTCTAAATACAAAAGGGAAGGAAAAGTGAAAATTGGATAAGACATTATTAGTAAACTTAGATAAACATTGTTATAGATTGTCAAAATTTCTAGGTATGCAGGGCTATAATACCGTATCAGATTGGCTAGAAATAGCCTCTGGAATATTAACTGTTGAATATAATACATTAAGGTTTAATGATGATATTTTATATTGTGGTAGTATATATGATTACGAAAAAAACAACAATATTTTACATAAAGATTTTATAACTGAATTAACAAGATTTAGTTTTATTTGGAGTTCATTAGAATCAATTATTAATATTATAAAACCAAAACAACACGAAATATATAAAGGTAAAATCAATTCAATATGTTACTTTCTAAAAGAAGAATATGATTGTTTAGAGCCAACTGTTATATATTATGAAAAATACCTTAATAAATTAATAGAAAAAATTGAAGAGAATAAAAACTTTTTAGATGCGTATAAAAGAATAAAAACACAAGAAAATATAGAAAAATCAGGACAAGGCTTATTTATCATTTATAAAATTAGAAATATGTTTGCTCATGGTTCTTTGACAATCCCACGTGCTCAAGATTACACCTTTGAAACAGTTACAGATGTTGAAATCATAAATATTAGTTCAGAAATTGTATTACTTTCAATCCAAATGATATTAATTGCATTTCTTAAAAATAACAATTTTATATTTGAGGAATGGGAAAAAAATATTTTTGAAGACTTAGGTAATGATGCTATTACATTTTTAAAAAATGCTCATTTGTTAAAAAATAATAATATTAAAGAATCAAGTTTAAAAATCATTTAAATAAACAGAGGAGTATGTAGATAACAAATTATTTTTTACATACTCCTCTGTTTATTTAATTTCTGCTACTTCACTTGTTAAGTTATACTTATATTACTTACAGGTTCTGTAAACTTTATGCTGCTAAAATATATAAATAAGTTTTTCTATTTCTCATTTTATATCTTTGATCGATAGTTAATACCTTCTATTCATGTAAAGTATTAATGGCATATAAATATGTAAATTTATATTGTCTATAATAATTAAATAAACATATTTTTTCTCTTTTGCTGTATAATTAATTATTATTTAAAACATATTTTATACTTTACTCTATTCATCATTCAATATAATTTCATTACTTATATAATTTAATAAAATCTTAAAAATTATATTGAAAAACTGTATAAATACTTCCTTTCAAAATTTCCATTATCAATTTCACGTATCCATTTCCCCCAAGATACAGTATTTTTTTTATCAACCTCACTTGAATCTTCTGTTAATAGTATTAGCTTATGTTCAGCTCTGGTTGTAGCTACATAAAAAATTCTTATTTCTTCTTCTAGCATTTCTTTTGTATTATCTTCTAATAGTTCTTCATAATCTTCATCCTTTATATTAATATCCCTCAACCTATTATCCTTAAAAGCAATTCCATATTTTTTATCATCTTTTTCTTTGATTTCTTTAAAAATAATTTTAGGTTCCAAGCTTTTTCTTACAAGATTTTTTTCCATCTTAGGAATAATTACTACAGGAAATTCAAGCCCTTTTGATTTATGTATTGAATATAACGAAACAACCCCTTTAGATTTATCTTCATTTGCAACTTCTGCTTCATCTTCTTCTTTTCCTGACATTATCATATTATTAAGAAATTCCATAAATTCAATTGGCTGAAGAAAATCTTCCGAAGCTATTTCTCTTGCGATATCTTTCAATTTATGTAAATTTGCTATTGATTGATATTTCTGATGAAATCTATAATATTCAATTATATTAGACTTTGCATATATAAAATCAAGTATTCCTTCAATAGATTCCTTTCTAAATACAAGTGACAATTCGTCTATGAACAAATAAAAATTAATTTCGTCTTTTGATGTTACTATTGATTTATAATAGTCAGTAAATTTCAATTCAGTTTGATAGACTTTAGCTTGATTAATTACACTATTAAATAGTTTAAATGTATCAATAATTTCTTTAGACTTGTAAAATCCTTTCCCCCCAAATACCTCTACAGGTATATCCTTTTCTTTTAACAATTGTGCATAATTATCTAAATCAAAGTTACTTCTACAAAGAACAGCTATATCTCCATATTGAACATTCCTAAGTAACGTATTTTTTTTATCTTTTATCTTAACATTATCATGTAAATGCTTAATCACATCAACTAATTCTCTATCATGAATAATGTTAAATGGATCATCAGATAAGTCATTCCCCTGTAATTTTTCTATTTTTGTTAAGTTCTCTGTGTCAAACTCTAACTCTTCATTTTGAGCATTAAATTTGTGTTCAAATATTTCATTAATTATTTTTAATAATTCATAATCAGTTCTAAAATTTTCAGTCATTGTTATTTGTTCATCATGATTTAGTTTTTCTACTACACTTGCCATTTTTCGTGAATTTTCAATATCAGAACCTCTAAACGCATAAATAGATTGTTTATCATCCCCTACTAAAAATACCTTTACACCTTTTTTCATAAGATTATCAATAATTTCAAATTGGTTATTGTTCGTATCTTGAAACTCATCTAAAAATATATATTTGTACTTATCAGAAAGTTTATTAATAACATAAGAATTTTCAATTAGTTTTGCTGCTCGTTTTACTAAATCATTTGAAGTTAATATATTTTTTTCTAATTTAATTTTTTCAATTTTACCATAAACTTCATCATAGATTTCAAAGAAAATCTTTTTAAAATTGTTCCAATAATCATTATTTATTGTGTTAATATCAGTATTTTTTTTAATAAACTCGTCTATAATAAATCCTTTATTTTCGTTATCTGCTAAGAAAATCTCTAGTAAATTTTTCAATACATACTCTGGAATATTTGATAAAACATCGTTATTATAGTATTTATTCATAACTTCTATAATGATTTTATTTTGATCATTTTTTATAGATGCTATTTCAAAATTTGGTGAAATATTATCAAGCATTCCATAGTCTCTAATTATTTTTTCACAAAATCCATGAATAGTTGAAATATCAATCATATTATATAGTTCTACTTGTTTTCTCATAAAATTTTCATCTCTAATTAATTCAGGGTCTTTTCTAACATAATAATGTTTTAAAAAATGGTAATATAAAAACTTTCCTATCCTTTCTTTCATCTCATCTGTTGCTTTATTTGTAAAAGTTATTATAGCAAATTTCTGAAGATCTACTTCATCATCTTCTTTTAATATATTTATTATCTTTCTAGCTAACACTTCTGTTTTTCCTGAGCCTGCTCCAGCTTTCAAATATTTTGGAAATTTCATATCCTCTATGACAGATTTTTGAATAGGAGTTGGTTTTCTATCTATCACTATTTGCTTATATATTTCATTAAAGTTCATGATCATCCTCCTTACTTAGAAGCATATGTCCTTTACAAATTTCATTTATTCTACAATATGAACAAAATCTACTATTTTGAGGTTTTATTTCGAAAAAGTTGCATTTCTTAATTTTATCACGTACTTGCTTAGCATATATATAATTACTTCTAAATTTCACATTAAATCTATGTATTAATGATGAAATATAATTAATTCTATCTATATTATCTTCAGATTCAAGTTCTTCAATTAATACATTAGTATCCCTTGGTACCTCTGAATAAATATTCGTCTTAAGTACAGGAAAATCTAAATATTTATTATTTTGATATCTCAGTTTTGTTGGCTTAACTCCACTTTTATTAATAATTTCCTCGACCAATATATCATTATTAAAAATAAATTTATCATTATCCTTCGATTGAGGTGTAATTACTCTAAAATTGTTAAATCCTTGTTTAACTGCATTTTGATTAATAAAGTTAATTGCTTTTCTAAATACTTTATTTTTTGTATCTTTTTTCTCAAAATCATTTAAAAAACTAAAATATTTAAATACGTCATTAGCACGTTTATTTAATATAAAATCTAAAATAAAATAATATTCATCCTCATGACTAGAATATACATTGTTATTAGCCTCGTTATATTTAATAAATTCATCAAACAGTACATTATATAATATAGCTTCTGCATAAAATCTCAATTGAAATCTGTTGACATAAGTAATTCCACCTTGTTGATCCTCATAATTTTCATGAAAATAATATATAGGACATAGTAAATATTGACCTAATCCAGATAATGAATATCTACCTTTTTCTTTTAACTTTAATTCTTCTTTTAACTTCAATTCAAAATCTATTTCATTTTCATCAAATTTATCTGAATCTCTTAAAATATCTTTAACTGATAGATTACACATTGATGCTATATCTTCAATGAAAATTGAATAATGTTTTTTATTAGAACATTCTTTTTCTGAATGACTAATGACTAATTTATTCTTTGTAAAATCTAAAACATTTTTGAATAAATATTTTTCAAGATCTAAATGGTAATCTATACTGTGTTTATGTGGAGGTTTTTGATTAATATTATATTTTTCATCTTCTAAGATTTCTAAAATTGCATCATTAAAAGGAAATGTATTACTATACGGTCTTGGATATTTATCTGATTCTAACATAATAAAATAAGATCTATCAAAACTCTTCATATTTTCAAGATTTACCACATTTAACTGAAGTATATTTTTTATCTCTTCTTGGTCTTTTTCCCACTCTTTGATCATACCTTTTAAACCATATGAAAAATCTACTACATCCATATTATCAACCGTTGTATTTTTCCCAACTTGATCAAGAGCATTGTCAATCTTATTAACTATCTTCTTTTCAAATTCTTTATCAGTATAATTTAATTGCATTAAATCAAAATTTTTCTTTAACCCATCAATATGTTCAGTTATGCTTCCTTTTATATTTTCCAGTTCCTTTTTTACTTTTTCAATATCCTTTAATGTCTTTTCAATAAAGTATAAACTTTCATAAGTTATATGATTAAATGGATGATGTTTATAAAATTTATTATTTGATATATTTGATTTTAAAGCTATTATATCCTCTATCTCTTTAATCCATTGTGTTATTTCATTTAAATCTTCAAAATAAGATTGTATATTTTTGAAATCTGAAATATATTTATTCCACTCAATACTTTCTTTTCCTAAAACAAATTTCCAGTTTGAATAAAGTATCTTTTTAAATACATCAATAGATATCCCTTCAGAAATTATTTTATATACTTGAAAAATGAATTCACCTATTGGATATGAAGCTAGTGATTTAGAAGTATTACTAGTTTTTATTGAATCAAAAGCTTTAAAAAGTTTATATTTTTCTTCTATTGTCAATGCTTGCCCATTATTAAAGAATATTTCTTCACTTAAAAAATTTCTTTTTGAATAATATATTTTGTTTTTTAAAGTTTCTACATCTATATTTTCAATTTGAATATCATCTAACTTATCTAGTTTTTGTTTATTAACTATAAATACTCCATATTCATTAAAAACTAAATCTAATCTTTCTTCATATTTTTCCTTATCAACAGCAATAACTATTGATATTTTGTTTAATATATTCCTTATAGTATCTTTATAATCACCTATACCATCTTTATAATTATCTTTTATATATTTACCAATATCTTTTGCTACATATTCTAACTCTTCATCTCTACTTGGAAATGGCTTTAATATATTTACTGTTGGATCATCTTTTATTTTTTGATTTATTTTAATTATCCTTTTATCCGTTACTATTTTAGGATAATTACATTGTAAACTTTTTAAAAATGTATCATCTTCTCTATCATAAATTTCATCAAATTTAAATTCTGGAATATTGAGAATACAATTAAATTCTTCTGCAATTTTATTATAATTTTCTTTAAACAAAAATGATGAAGTTTCTTCAAATATATTATATTTCGCAATAAAAATTACATCTTTTCCTAGATTCACAGCAATTTTAATAATAAATTTCTGTAAATCATTGAAAAATAAGAACCCATCAAATATAACTTTGTCTACATTTTTAATATAGTTTTCAATTTCCTTTTTTAAAACATTCTGGTATATCTCTATATTTTCCTTAAATGCAGATTCTTTAAACAAATCTTTAATCCAACTATCAAGTTCTTCAAATTTACCAATATTCGCTTTATGTACAACAATATTAATTAATTCATAATATTCTTTATATAATCTAAAAATTTCAGCTTCAAAACTTGTATAATTTTTATTGATTTTTTTAATAGTATCATAGCTAATTTGTTTTTCATAAAATTGTAAGAAATCATATAATTCAAAAATCTCATGTCTCATACCTTTAAATGCTTGTAATTTCACTTGATCATATTCAAACATTTTATCTATTAAAACAGATAAAATGTATTTCTGATCAGGAACTGATATAAATTCTATATCTTTATTTTGATATATCCCTTGAGAAATTGCTTTTTTAAATTCCGTTATAGTAAATAAATTAAATTCATTTAAAATTATATTTCCATCTTTTCTGGACTCTTTTATTCTTTTATCAAATAATAATTTATCATATTCTTTTATACCTAGCATATTCTTTAAATCTTTTTTAGAATTTTCACTTTTGTATTTTCTTAGATCTTTTAACGAACCTGTAGCTGTTAAAAATAGATACTTAGTATCTTTTGTTAAATATTTCTTAAGACTATCTTTTATATTTTCATTTTCAATATTTATATCTGCAATCAAGTACATTTTACTCATTTTTTTATTCCTCCAACCTAAAACTTTTAATTTTATTATGTACATTTACTTCCGTAAGCTTTTGTAGTTTGCCAATATAATATTGTTCTAATAATTCCTTTTGAATATTTTCTAAAGAATAAAAGTTTTTATAATAAGGAACCTCTTTGTATCTTCTAAAATACATCTTATCTTCATCAAAATTTACACAAATGCCTTTTTTATATAAATATTTTAAAGATTCATTAATAATTTTTAGTTCTTTAGAGTTAATTTTATTTTTACAATAATAATCAACATTTTCTAAAAAATATTTGTTTTTATATTTGTAGATTTTTGGTGTATATGAATACATTTTATTATTTACATTAAATTTATCATATTTAACTATTTTGTCTAAATCAATTATATATTCTTTAACTAAACTACTATTTGGTTTAAATTTATATATATTTATTAAATTTTCATATGTTATTTCTAATGTAATATTATTATTTTGTAAAACTTCTTTAAACACTTCTATTCTATCTAGCAAATATATATTATTAAATTTCTTGTAATTCTCATCTATTTCAAAGTTATAGTGTTCTTTATTAATTCTTTTCTCTAGACTTTTTTGTTTTTTAAACAGTATATCTTTATCCTCTATATTAATTACTTCATCAATATAACGTTGTACTTGTTCCATATTATTTTCATTTATTTCAAGAGAATCATTAAATTTATTTTCGACCCATATTCTTGTATCATTGTTATATTTTAATAATGTACAATTTTCATCACTATTTTCTATATGTAGTCCAATGCCTTTAGAAGTTAAATTAGCACTACCTTGTAAATATTTATTTTCATCAAATATATAATTTTTTGCATGTACCGAATTATCAACATATACCTTCCACCCTGTTTCAATCGCTTTTTTGAAATCAAAACTGCTAGAACCTTTTTGAAAATCTAATAAATTTAATTTAAATAATATCCATTTTTCAATATTTATATCTTCAATAATTTCATTTACAAAATCAAACGCTTCTTTAGTTACAAATCCTGTTATTATTTTTAAACTAGTTTTTAATTTTGGCAATTGTATTTCTAATTCATCTTTGACATCACTTACAAACTTCATAACATCCTCCATATTATTCAATTTTATCCAATTATATTATATATTACATCACCTTGAATTTAAAGAAATTCATTAATTTAAATTCGAAATGTTTAAACGCTTAAAATTTAATAATAAGTCTTTTATATACATTACATACATAAAAGACTTATTATCATTTCATTATCACTATTTTTTGTAATATAGTATTACTAAATATTTAATTTCTAATAATTTCATGACTATCATCCCTATTAAAAAATACATGTTACTCATTATAAATACCTTATTTTTTAATAAGAATTTAACAAAACACTCTATATAGTAATTATAATCCTAATTTACTAAATATCCCAAATCACTAGATTTTCCAATATTAAAAGATAATTCTTTTTATTAAAAGAACTTCTTAAATCTCTTAATTATTCTTTTTATTCAGTATTTTAAATCTTATCTTATTTCTATATATAAAAAAACATGCATTCTGTAAAATAAAGAATGCATGTTTCTTTTTAATAATCTATTACTCTAATTCTTCTAAAGATTCTATTAACTTATCAATATCTTCTTCACTATTAAAATAGCCTAAACTAATTCTTACTGTTCCTGAGTTATGTTGAGTTTGTAGAAACTCTTGCATAAATGGAGAACAATGATAACCACTTCTTACTGATATATTAAATTCTTCATCTAAAATTTGACCTAATTCATTTGAATTATAATCTCCTAAACAAAAAGATACTATTCCAATATGCCTGTCTAAATTATTTGGTATATATAAATTTATATCATATAATTTTTGTAATTTACTTATTATCTTTTCTGTTAAAATCTTCTTTTTTCTAAATATATTTTCAACACCTGTTTCCTTAATCCATTTTAAGGATGCATTTAACCCAGCTACAGCATTTATATTTTGACTTCCTGCTTCATATCTTAGAGGTCCCTCTTCAGGCATATTTAAATTTAGAGAATCAGAACCTGTTCCACCTAATATATATTCATTTAAATTACCCTTTTTATAGTTATTAATAAAACCTGCTATTCCAAAAGGACCATATAGTGTTTTATGTCCTGCAAATACCAAAAAGTCTACATCTAACTTTGATAAATCTATAGATATCAATCCAAGAGATTGTGCTGCATCCAAGATAACTATTGGTTGATATTTACTTGCAACTTGTATAATTTCTTCTATAGGTAAGATATATCCTGTTACATTACTTACATGTGACATAATTATTATATCAGGATTATTATTTGCAAACTTTATTTTAAGTTTGCTTTTATCTAATTCAAATGTTTTATTATCAAATGGGATAATTATTATATCAAACTTATATTTTTTTTGTAAAAAATTTAATGTTCTCATAACAGCATTATGTTCAAAAGGAGTAACATACACGTTATTTATGGTTTTAAAATCTAGCCCTTGTAAAATTTGATTAAAAGCAATAGTTGCTGATGGTGAAAAAACTATATCATTTTCATTTGTATTAACTAAACTGCCTAACTCACTTTTTGTTTCATCTATAAGTTTGTTTGCCATTTTAGCTAACTTATAGGAACTTCTACCTGCATTTACTCCATATGCTCTACCTACTTTATCCATTTGTTCATATACTCTTTCAGGTTTTGGAAAAGTAGTTGCTGCATTATCTAAATAAACAATGTTATCTAACACTTAATCACCTCATTATAGAAAGTACATGTAAGAAAATCTTACATGTACTTTTGTAATATTTGCATTAGTATATTTCTTTTTTCATTTACCTCTATTGATTCACCGTATTCTTCAAATAGTTCTTCCATTTGATTTAATAATGTTTCTCCTATTGGAGAAATATCTTTTCCCTTAAAGTTCTTTTCTTTTGCTAGTTTTCCATTTTGAACTTTAACTACCTTATATAACTCTACACTTGTCATTGCAATTTCGTCTTCACACTCATATACTTCATCATATACTTTTTGTATTTCTTCTTTATCCTCAGATACATCTTTATATATTTTTTGTATTTCTTCTTTATACTTCAAATAAGTTTCATCTTTCCAGTCTTCTATATTTAAACCTGTAACTATATACGCCATCTTACTTACTATATCTATTTCATTGTTAGTATTTAAATTTTGTATAAATTCTAATATATTATTAGCCTCAATATTATACGAGTATTTTTTATTTGTTTCTTTTAAATCATCATACCAATTTTTTAATGCTTGCCCTAAGCTCCCTTGATATTCTTTATTAAATACTTCCCTAGTTTCTAATATTAAATGATTTTTAACATTAAATATATGATTATCTAATTTATTTTTAATTTCTAACATTCTTGCAAAACATTTTTTTAAAGTTGTTTTTCTTAATATTTTGTTTTTAATCCTGTCAAATAAAAATTCTCTAGGATTTATATCAAATTTACATAGTTCTTTTCTTAATTCTATTATGTCTTTAGATACCTCATTATTATTTATTATATCCTCAAAATATACTCTAGTATATTTTGATAATGAATTGAACCAAACCTGCATTGCATTTATTATATCTACGTATCTATTTGACATAATTTTTTTGTTAGGCATATATTCTTTAAATAAATTTTCGAAAGAATTTATATAATCCTCTTTTTCATTTGAACCTTTTTCTAGCAATAAATAGTGATTTTCAAAAGATTCATTAATATTAGTTAAGGATTGTGATGTTAATGATATTTCTTTACTTTTTTTATCACCAAAATATATTACAATATCTTCTTTAAACTCTTTTATAACTAAAGCTAGATATATTGGAATTACGCCTTTTCTTATTCCAAAACCATACTCTTCATCTTGAAGCATCTCATATAGCTTTGAAAAACTTATCCTATTTTCTTCTGCTGCTAATATAAATTCTTTTATTGTATTTAATGCATAATTTAAGTTTGCATCATTTGATATTAATGAATTTTCTAGTCCTTTATTTTTTACAGCAATTCTATAGATTGTAACTTCTGGACCATTTCCTTTTAATGCGTAGTCTGAATTTCCATCCATTCCACTCAATATATAGTCAATTATTTTATTTCTAGCCTTATTTATTGGAGAGGATATATTATTTTTATTTATAAGTTCATTATTTATTTTTGGAGTTTTATCAAATATTTCTTCACATATTTCTGATATTCTTCTGTTTAAATGACTTAATTTCTTAATAGTTTTATCGATTCCATTAATCGTATAATAATAACAATTTTCATATTCTATGTTAAAACCATTTTTGACATAGTTATTTAAACAGTCAACTAAATCTTCTTCATATATTTGTAACTCTTGTAAAGCATATTCATCTTCTAATAAAAATTGTTTATCTTCTTTTAAGTACTGTACTGCAGTATATTCTTTTAATTCTTCTTCTTTATCAAAAGGACTATTTGGTATACATAAAAGTATTCTATCATTATTTAATTCTTTTATTTTTTCTATCGCCTGTTGTTTTTCTTCTTGATTTAAATAAATCAGGTTTAAAATCAATCCATCAGATTTATACTCATTAATTAGTAATTTTGCCTCATCATACGCCAAGAATTGTTCTGTTGTTATAAATATTTTCTTAAAGAATCTAACCATTGAATATTCATCGTTATATCTTCTGGGAAGTGTATACCCTAAATTAATTAAATCAGATAATTGAATTGCATAATTAATTTTTTTTATTTTTATATTTTTTATTTTGGTAATTTCTTCTTTAACATTTGATTCCCTACTAGATGTAAATCTATAAAATAAATTACTTTTCTTTTTACTTAATATATTTTTATTTAATAAAGATTCTATAGCATTTTTGTATTCTTCATCACTTATATCTAAGGCTAACTTAATAATTTCATCTATAGGAGCTAATTTATCTAATTCATTTATAATATAGATTATAGCTATTGCCTTTACTATATTTTTTTCAACTTCGCTAGAAACTTTCTGCATAGTATTATTAGCTTTTAACCATCCATTATATATATTTTGGTTAAAAACTTCTTTTCTAAATAATATTTGAAAATAATCATAAATTGAATCTATACCTAAAAATTTAAGTGATCCTTCATTTTTATTTATAAAATTTACTAAACTTCCTAATTCATTTTTTGATAAGAAAGTAAATAATGTTCTCTCATTTTGTGCTACTTTTTCACTTACTTTTGGTAAAATATATGATGTTAATGGATTTAATGGGTAACATCCTAACCCTATTATATTTTCATATTCTTTATAACTAAATATATCTTGAAAAATTCTAAAAGATTTATCTAACTTATTTTTAAATTTTTCTATATTTTGCTTAATAAATTTATTAAATTTTTCATCATCCTTAATTATTGTGTTTGATATTAGTTCATAATTTTGTTGTGATGATGATGTAAAATATATTTCATTAAATCTTCCTTCTATGGCTCTCCATGCATCTATACTTGATTTTGGAAGACGTGCAATATATTCATTAATAGCTTTATGAGTTATACAAGTAATATAAAGCTGTGAATTGCTGCTTCTGTTTGCAAGCTCAGCGAAATCCTGAAGTATCTTTATATCTTTAGATACATTTTTTGTAACACCAGCTTCTAAAAACTTACTAAACTCATCAAATACAACAAATATACCTTTGAATCCATACTTCTCAGTTATTATATAATTGATATCTGAGTATAACTTAACTATATCTGCGTTAATCAATGGATTAAATTCTGCACCTGAACTAATTTTAGGATATATTTTTGTAAATATTTCATAAGCTTGTTGGTCAAAAGAATTTAATTTATTAATAAATTTATCAATGTTCAAATTATAGTTTTCTAATTCTTGCTCAAATATATTTATTGCATCTTTATAATCTGTACTCCATACATCGATAATTTTCTTTATTGAATCAAAGTAAGTATTTGGAAATATATCATCTATCCCAAAAGTTTTTAATGCATTTTTTAAAGCTATCAAAAATGCTTGATTTAAATCTACATAATTACTATTTATTATTACTGGAAGAAATTTATTTTCACGTTTAACAAGTTCTTCGCATATATTAGCAGCTTGTTCATCAATTCTTTTAATTTTTTCTATTAGTTCATTTATTACTCCTAATTCTTCTGTATTTTGTATATTAAATGATAATAAAGATAATAGTATTAAAAGCAAATGGCTTTTACCTTTACCATAAGGTCCTACTAATATAGTTGATCTATCATTTTTATCATAATATATATTAAGTAAATATTTTTTTAATATATCTACAGACTGTTTAGTTGGTATATATGATTTTACTTTAGATAAATTGCTTATATCGTACTGTAAATTAATAGCATATTGAAATCCTTCATTAGCCTGTATAAATTTAGTATATTTCACTAAATATTCCTCCTTAAAGTTGCTCGTAATACCTATTTAAAACTTCTTCCTTAGTAATATCTTTAACATATATTGTATCTAATCCTGCCGTTCTATTTATTTCTATATATCCATCATTTTTTAATATATCTAAATATTCATTTAATATATTTCTATTTAGATTAAAAATCTTACCAACATTACAATTATTATTTAATAAACTATCAATAGTAGTTTTATTATCTTTTATATTATCTAATATAACGTATAGTATGACTAACTTATCTAATTTATCAATACTAGGTGTACATTTTACATAATACTCTCTTTTATCAAAAGTCTTTTTTCTTTTTATTAATACAATATCTGTTAAAGGACAAATAAGATTATCTTCTGGATTTTTTTCTGTACTATCATCTAAACAATAAGTTTTTATTAAACAACTACAATCATCTTGCAGTGATTTTTCAGAATAAATTAAATTAGCATCTATTCTATCTAATGCTAACTTCATTCCATCTAATAAATCTTCTTTAGTAAATTCTTCAACTTTAAAATCATTATAGAACAAATACCATGTTGTACTTAATTCTCTATTTGAAGCCAATTTATAATGAACTAACCATAATGAAAATATATCTTCAAAGTATGGATCTTTTTCAAATATTATTCTACCTAAACTATCAGTTAAAAACTGCTCTCTTTTTCCTTTATAACCGCTTATTTCTTCTGTTAATCCACATACTTGAAGCCAATATCTTATAGACTTCACCATATTACTTCCTACCCCTAAAGTATCCGTAGCAAATTTATTCGAAAATAAACTTGAATCTTCATTAATACTTTTCATACCTTTACTAAGCCAGCCTTCTCTTATATAGAAACTTTCGTGACCTTTAATTTTTATTTTAGTTATATTGCTCACAAAGCTAACCTCCTCTCTTTATAGCTAGTACTTTTCTTATATAACAACCACCGTCAAAATGCTGAACACATTCTCCACATCTAACACACTTATTATCATCTATCTCATATTTTTCTTTTATCTTTTTATTTTGAGCTTCTTTTTCACTTGCAGATTTAACAACAGATATTGCATCAAACCTACATACACTTTCACAGCCTAAACACCCCATACACATTTGATATTTTGTAATTTGTGCATCTATTTTTTTCTTAGCATCCGTTAAGCTTTTAGCCTTGTGTATGGGAAGTTTTAATATAGTTACTTTCAGTGTCTTACTATTTATCCTTCCTTGAAGCCTCATTATCGGATTATTATTTTTATCAACAACGTAAACTTCACCTAATCTCTTATTTCCTATTTCTTTATTAATATATCCAAAAGGTTTAAATAACTGATATAATTCCTCTGTTATTTCTTTTCTTAACTCATAACTAAAAGCATCATTTTCATTTGCACAAGGCTTAAATGAAATAATGGAATTTTTACTAAACGAAATTCCATTTCCACCTTGTCTAGCCTTCCATTTTCCTTCATCAACGTAAACTTCTGCATCAGGCTTTCCTATTTTTTTTGCAAAGTTTATTAATAAATTTCTCCAGTCATTATACTGTTGTAACATATATATCCTTGATAAATACGTTGCCCAATCACTATTATTAGGACAGCACCAGCATCCAACACGTGAATATCCTAATCTATATGCATCATTAAAATCTATGCCCGTCGATAGTATATAAAGCCAAATATCAAAATCGAACCAATATATAATAGGAGATACTACTTTCTGCTTAGTAATTTTAGGACTTTCACTTTCTCTTTCATAGTTACTTCTTTTTACAGATTCACTTCTCCTTATTCCATAAAATGTTAATATCCTTTTTTTATTTTTAAAAGCCGAACTTATTTTACTATTTATGGGTCCTGTTTTAAAAATACCACAACACCATCTCATAACTCTGCTAGGAGCTCCTATTACATCACATAAATCATAGAAATTTTTTTCTTTATTTTTAGCAACTAACATAGGAGTTTTTCTATTATTTTTTCTAAATCTTGTAACATATTCCAAAGTCAGAGGAAACTCTAATGTAGTGTCTCCAAATATATGAATAATTCTAGGCTTACTTAATGCCTTTGTAACCAAATCACTAACAACGGTTGAGTCTTTACCTCCACTAAAAGAAACAAACATTTGATCAAAACCATACCCTTTAATATCTTTATTTATTTCATCTGTTGACATGCTTACTATAGAGTTAAATCTACCTTTATTAGCTTGTACAAACTTTTTAATGTATTCATTAAATTTATCATATGAATTCTTATTTGTATTTTCTTCTATTTGTTGTCTAACTTTATTAGAATCATTTTTCATTAAATCTTTTATAGTTATTTTCAATTTTTTTCCATCAACTATATATCTATTTCCTGCACCATTCCACACAGAACTATCTTTATACTTAAAAGGTTCTCCTTGTAACACTTCTAAAAGTAGTCTTTCTTCTGGAAATACTGGTCTTAAATCTGTCGTTATATATTTACCTTTTTTGCCACATAAGCCACATATTTGATCATGGATGGGTATATTACAATCATTACACCAATATAACTTTGATTTAAGAGTTATATTGTGAATTCTATTATTCTCTTTACAAGCTTTACATGAATATTTTCCATTTTTATATTCTACATAATCCGTTCTATCGTGTATTTTTTGACATTTATCACAATAATAAAATATCATTCTAATTCTCCTTGCTTCAAATTTGCCAACAATATTATTTAAAATAATATACATTATCCTTAACCTTATAATTTTAACATAATATCTTATAATTTTACACTATTTCGCATTTAGTTATTTTTTCAAAAGCATATAAAAATACTTACGCTCTACCAAGTATTATATATAATCACTTAATAATTTATATGACCATTATATAAAACGTACGTTCTTTTAACAAGCAAATAAACATTCCTTACATATATTTATAAGGCTATTCTAGAAAGTAAATTTTCATATCATTACATTTATTATTACTTTCTTGATGGATGTGTTTGTATAATATAAAAGCACCGCTAACACTATTAAATATGTTAGCGATGCTTTTATATTAAGCTCATTGTTTATTAAATACTCATTGTTTACTGTTATTTACGTATATGTCATCAATGACAAGTGGAATATCCAATAGATAAAAATATAGGTTTGTCTTCTTCTTTTGCTTTCTTAAAAGCTTCTTCTCCCCATGGATACCAATCAACTGGATTGTTTTTGTGCTGTAACAAATATGGTGACTTTTCTTTGGCTAATCTGTTTTCTTTTTCACTCATATATTGTGACATATCATCACCTTCCTCTTTGTTTTTGTATAGTTTCCCACTTGATAAGTTAGTCTATTCACGGAGTTATATCATTTATTTAGAATCGTATAACTATTTCATTGTTTATAAAATTTTAAATAATACTTATTAAACTCTATACAACCAATAAATCAACTGTCTGAATTTATAATATGACAATTCTCTTTTTTTAAATTACATTCACTTATTTTTACTTAATTAAACTTGACGTTTTACTTAATATAACTTATAATTATTTTATAATTAAAACAGAGGTGAAGAATGTGTATCAAGAAGAAAGACTCCAACTAATTCTTAATTATTTACATGAACATAAACGAATTAATGTAGAGGAAATTTGTAATCTATGTAATACTTCAAGAGATACAGCAAGAAGAGATTTAGTAAAATTAGAAGAAAGAGGTAGCATTCTTCGAACTCGTGGAGGCGCTTTATTGCCAACTATAATAAAAGAAATTAAAAGTTATAAAGACCGTATTTCTAATGATTCTAAAGAAAAAAAAGCCATTGGCAAATTGGCAGCATCACTGATTAAAAATGGTGATAGAATCATTATGGATACATCCACTACAGTTCAAGCATGTTCAGAATTTTTACAAGTAAATGATTGTACTGTTATTACAAATTCTATTAATCAGGCTTATATACTTTCCAACAAACCAGAAGTTAATATTCATTTGTTAGGAGGTAAATTGAATCAAGAACAGCGTTTTTTATATGGACCATCAGTCATCTCAATGCTTTCAAATTATTATGTAGATAAAGTCTTCATAGGTATCTGTGGTCTTACAGAAGAAGGAGTAATGGTTGCTTTTGAAGAAGAGGGCTTCATAATGAGAAAAATGATTGAACAAGCTGACCAAGTCATTGTATTAGTTGATAGTTCAAAGTTTGGTAAAAAAGGATTTTTCAAAGTTACTGATTTATCTCAAATCGATATAATTGTTACTGATAAACTCCCTGATAAATCATTAATTGATATTCTTGATAGTAACCAAATAAATATTATGCTCGCAAAATAAAATAAGTTAACACCCTACTAGCGTTACCTTTTGGGCGTGATAGTAGTTCAACACCTTACTAGCGTTACCTTTGGGCGTGATAGTAGGGTGTTTATTTAGTTGTACTTTTCATACACTTTGAGATGTCTTTTATTAGAATTAAATTAATCTATTTAGGTTAAACTATTAAATGACTTTTGAATGTTAGGAGTACAAATAATGAATAAAGAACTTATTTCAGATAAGCAAGGTATATGCCTTATAACATTATTCATAACAGGAAGTACTTTTGTACTAGGTGTTGGAGCCGAAGCAGAAAAGGACTCATGGTTGGCTATTTTATTATCAATTTTATTTGCATTTCCAATATTAATGATTTACGCTAGACTTCTTTCTCTTTTTCCCAAAAAAGATTTATTTAATATTCTTGAAATAGTTTTTGGTAAGTTCATTGGTAAATTTATCAGTATATTATATATTTGGATTGCCTTTCATTTAGGTTCATTGGTTTTAAGGAATTTTGGAGAATTTATTGTCAACGTTTCATTATCTCAAACCCCAATGATTGTACCTATGATATTCATTATTTCTTTATGTGTTTGGGGTATAAAAGATGGAATCGAACTTCTAGGAAGATGGTCCTACTTTTTTATACTGGTAATTATACTTTTAGTAATTACAGGTGGATTATTACTAATTCCTAATATTGATATAAATAATATTTTCCCTATATTAGATAACGGAATAAAACCAGTCATTCAAGGAGCTTTTGGAGTATTTTCATTTCCTTTTGCTGAGACAATTTTATTCTGTTTAGTTTTTTCATCATTAAAAAATAGTCAATCACCATATAGAGTTTATATATTCGGATTAATAATTGGAGGAATTATAGTGTTTATAACTTCATTAGCTGACATTTTAATTTTAGGAGAACATTCATATAGTACTTTATTTTTTCCTGGGCAACATGCTGTGTCCAGAGCAACTATTGGTGATTTTATACAAAGAATTGAAATAATTGTATCTATATCTTTTTTAACTGGAGGGTTTGTTAAGATAAGTATATGCTTGTTAAGTTCTTGTAATGGAGTTGCTAAATTATTTGGTTTTAACAACTATAAATTTATAGTAACTCCAATGGCTTTATTAATGCTTAATTTATCTCATCTTATATATAATAGTCTTTTTGAAATGGTTGATTGGGCTTTCAAGGTATGGCCTTATTATTCTTTTTTATTTCAAGTTATTTTACCTATTACAATATGGATTGTTGCAGAAATTAAGCATAAAAATTTAAAACAATTAAACTAAATGATATATTAAAAACAGCACTAGATACTATCTAATGCCGTTTTTAATAACATTTATTTTTACAATTATCACATCGACCTATATTATTATCCTTTAATCCTACTCCAAATATAACTCCTACAGTTTTTATAGGGAATAATTGATAATGTTCATTTATTCTGATATTACTATTTTCATTTTTCAATAAATCGAATATAATTTTTTGGTTTGATACATCAAAGTCACTTTCCCCTGGGTATATTTCTGAAGATATTTTTAATCCCGGTATTTGATTTAAAATATTATATTTAATTTTATCATTTATATAATCTAGTGCAACTATACCTATTTTATCTAATACCATACCTCTTATCATTTCATTATTATTAGTATAGTATTTTATTCTTTCCTCTATATCTGTTCCTATTGTATACAGTGCTATATAAATATTTTTACAGTCTTTTAACCTATCAAAAGCATATTTTCCTTTAAGAACATATTTATCTGCAATAGTAATTTGATTGTTATCATGATTTATTTCAAACTGCTTTAATGACACCTGTGGTTTTATAAATTTATCTGCTATATCACATTCTTCATCAATTTTTCTGAGTATAATTTCTGAAGGTTTTCTCTTAGAGTAACCTAGGAATTTCAATACCTTATTTTTATCTATATAAACTTTATAAATGCTTTCCATTGTATATCTCCTAACTATAAATGAATACTATCTAATTCTTTATAAGCCATTCTGCCTGTTTTAATTGCACTTTGTAGATTTTCTACTGGTGTATCATTTAAGCAATTACAGCCAAAAGCACATAAATAATTGTTATTCTCCCTCATAATCTTCATCAATTTTATAGTTTCTTTTCTTATATCCTCTGGTTTTCCTCTTCCTAAAAGTTCTATAGGATCAAGATTTCCTATCAGCACAATATCATCGGGTATTCTATGTTTTACATCTTCATAATTCATGATTTGATCCAAACTTATAGCATCTATACTACAACTCAACATATTATCTAATATATAAGATGTATCTCCACATATGTGCATACTCTTCCAACAAGTTAATTCTTTATATATTTTCTCTACATTAGGTACAACATATTTATCAAATCTTTCTGGATTTAATGTAACAGCTGCTGGTTCTGATATAGATATAAGTTTAGCGCCTGCTTTATTGACCGCCACACTATACCTTCTCACAGTTTCTGTAGTAAACTCTAATAGTTTTTCTACAAATTCAGGATCCGTTATTATACTTCTCAAAAGATGAGTAGCTCCTGCAAGCTGTATAGCTAGTGTAAATGGTCCTTGTATAGAAACGTACAATGGTTTTTTTATATTATTTGCTATTAATGTCAGACTTTCAATATTAACAGGCATTCTACCAGTTTTATAAGGGTCTGGAACCTCACATTTACTTAATATTTCTATATCTGTTATTGGATGATTCAATACACTTGGAAAGTCATAATCAGACTTTAATATATCAAGTCCCAATGTTTCACAAAAAATTATCCCATCACAAAATGAATATATAAAATCCGACTCAAATGTTTCATCCATAACCTTGGCCATTTCTAGTTGATTATTTGGATTTTCATAAATATCATAAGCTTTATAATTAGTTAAAAACAATCCATTAGTAGCCATATCAGGAAGAAAAAATCCTCTATCCTCACTATTTATATACTCTAATAAAGTCATCTTTTCCCTCCTCAATCAAACGTGCTACAAGCTTTACTGCTTTTGGAGCATTTTCAGAATATCCATCAGCACCTATTTCTACAGCATAGTTTTTGGTTATACAACCTCCACCAATAATTACATATGGCTTATTTTTAATATTAATACTATTTAACTGTTCTATTAGTATTTTCATTTCAGTCATAGTAGTCGTCATCATAGAAGAAACTGCTATAACTTGAGCCTCTTCCTTTATAGCTGAATCTATTATATCTTTATTATCTATGTTTACTCCAAGATCTATAACTTCATACCCAGCAGCTTCAAGCATAATTTTCACAATATTTTTACCTATTTCATGGGTATCACCTTTAACTACAGCAAAAACTACTTTTCCCTTACTTTTTTTATTTATTTTTCCATAAGCTCTTAATACTTCAAGGCCTTTATTTAGAGTATCTGCACAAACTATAACCTCTGGTATATAATACTCTTTGTTTTCAAATAGTTCTATAGCTTTATTCATTCCCGAATTTAATCCCTTAGAATAAATATCATCTATATTTATATCATCACAGTTTAAAGCTTTTTCAATTAAATTTTCAATACTTGATTCTTCCATATTTACTATACAATCTGATATTTTTTCTAATACATCATTCACACAATATCCCCCTTATTATTGATAGTTAAGATTAGCTGGCCATACAAAATTTATCGGGAATACATTTTTTATAAATTTTTCAATATTAGGCTTTTTACTTAAATCTTCTCTAATTTTCCCTTCGAAAAATAATTTATTTAGACATTCTACATCTTCTATCAAGAGCTCTTCATCTTTATATTTAATTAGATATTTTCCACTTAATTCTTTAAACTCAATGTTATCCAAAACCTTCTTATCTGCATATTGAATAAAATAGTTATATAAGCTTTTACACATTTTTTCATAATTTATAATCTTTATAGTTCCATGTAAGTAGTCAATACAGACTTCGTCGTATTTTTCTATATGATTTTTATAATCTTTTACATGTACCCAATAATCTAAATAATTTAAATCATATTTATATGCAAGATAAGAAATAGTATCATGTACATAATTACATGGTAAATTTAATTCTATAATTTGTCCTAGCTTTTTTTCTTCGTTATCTATTATTCTTATAATCATATATCCAATTAACTTATCATCTTTTCTTATTACCAATTTTTTGTATGTATAGTTACCCCAAGGAACTGTAGCAGATTTTAATAATATCTCAAACTGTTCTCTTGTTCTAAAATATCTAGTAGAGTTTTGATTGTAAATTTGTATCATTTCTTTTTTATATTTTTCATCATATTCTTCTATGTCTATATTTAATGAGATATCTTTAGGCATTAAAGTATATTTATAGAAATTCTTAACCTTGCTACACATTCTTCTTGTATATAAGCTTCTATCTCCTGATATTAAAACTATATCGACACCATCATCGTGCATCTTTTCTTCTACTTTATCTAAGATTTTTGATGAATATCTTTTTCCCTCGTGCTCAGGGTCAGTACAAACAGCACCTATTGATGCAACTTTTATGTTTATGCCTTGTATAAGTACATCTTGAATTAAGTAATTCACATCTGATACTATTTTCCCATTTTCTTTTATAACAATCATATTGTTTATATTATCTTTATTGAGAAGTAGCGGAAATTCCTGTTGCATAGTAGGATTATATCCCCTAGATACTCTAAAAACTTTATTTATAAGCTTTATAACATCTTCAAATTCTTCTATTTTTGCACTATCAGGCTTTAACAATTTTATCACCCTTTAAACTAAATATTTTTCTACAAGTTTATTTCTCAATTCATTATATTTGTTATAATCTAGTGAATAATCCATTTTTACTTTTCTTTCAGGCAAAGCTCTCATATCTTCTTTACTTCCTAAAAGATTCTGTATTTGATTTAAAATTTCATCTTTCAATATTCCTTTTTTCTCTATTTCTCTAAATATATCAAAATCTTGTATTCCAAATAAAAAATTCTTATATCTTACACTATGCATAGGCTTTAAATTTTTCCCTGGATATACAAAGAACATGTCTCCCGCAGTCCATCTAGGATATTTATAACTTACATCTTCAAAAACATTTCCAGGCCATATCCCATATGCCCATCTTAAAAATCCATCAACCTCAAAATAATAAGTAAACCATCCTTTAAGTCTACTTTCTATTAAAGGTGATTTTAAGAATATATTCAGTTTTTCTGGAAAACAGCATGAATACCAAGTTAAAACTCCGCCTCTTTTATCTACTTCTTTTTTTAGTTCTTTTATAGTGTCTATATTATTTACAATTTCACATGTACTAAGTGATAGTGATTCTATATTATCTCCATGTTTATCAAAAAACTCCTGGTTATGTATTGCACATTTATATTTTATTTCATATTCTGGTATAGCTGATTGCATAAAATCAGAGCATTCTTTAAATATTTGAGCATTATCAGGTTCATCACTCATCACTTTTACCTTATCCCATAATTTCATATCTACAAGATGATTAAAAATTAATGATAAGTAATCTTTTAATTCTTCCTTATTTTTTATATAATCAAAACACCCATCGTTTTCATCATAATATATAACTCTTAAAGCATCTTTATGTTCTTTTACAGGATTCCCAAATAAAAAAGCATCCCAATTTCCTATTAGTCCAAATAAGTTAATCTCTTGTTTTATTCCATGTTTAAAACATGTCTCTATGTATCTATCTAATGAAGAAAAATCACATTGTATTTTACCTTCCCTATTCTTAAATACCTTTACAATGTTCATCTCAAATAAATTCGAAAAGTTTTCATCGACTTCAAAGCATCTTTGACCAGCCCATGAATAATCTGTAACTACAAGGTCTATAACTCTTTGCCCTAGATTACTCAAGTCTTTTATATAGTTATCTATTATCTCAAAATGTTCATCTGAAAAATATTCTACATCATACACTCTTGCCCAATTGCACAGATGCTGCCATAAATCCAGAAAAAATTCTCCTTCTTTTATTGGTTTTAATGTATAATCTATTACTTTAATTTCTAACTCTTTTTCTGCTACTAATTTTTCTCTATCGTATTCCTTAGAGTAAAAAGCTTTAATTTTTACTTTTATAGTTTCTTTATTATAATTTTCAGGAATTTCACCTTCTACCCAAATCATCTGATAATCTTCTTGTATATACAAAGACTTTTTATCTAGTATAGGATCTGCTACTAAATTTCTCATATCATCTTTTACATATCCTAAAAATTTTATTTTAAAATATTCTCTTAAATTCTCATCTATATCTAATTCTAAACGAATTTTATCTCCTAACCCTTTCCAATGAATATCATTGGTTTTTCCTAACTGACAAAAGTACTCTTTATCTGAATTTATTAGAATTTGAAATCCGAATTCTTCTTGTCTTAAAATATCAATTTCTCGATTCATTTCTATTAAGTTTTCTTCTTGTCCTCTTATATGCTTTGTAGATGAATCATATAGTTTCATGTCAAAATTCAAATTAATCACTCCCTTATCCTTTTATTCCAGAAAGAGTAACTCCTTCTACGAATCGTTTTTGCAAAATCAAATAAATTATAAAAGATGGTAAAAAGGTTAATGTAGATCCAGCCATAACTAACCCATAATTAACAGTATATTGAGCATTTAAGCTTGAAAGGCCAACTGTCAATGTTCTAACAGAATCATTAGTTGTAACGATTAGCGGCCATAAAAATTCATTCCATGCACCTATAAATGTAAATATAGTAAGTGTTATTATTGCAGGTTTTATTAAAGGAACTACTATTTGAAAAAATATCCTAATGTCAGAACAACCATCTATTCTAGCTGAATCTATTAAATCATTAGGTATATTAAGTATTGCTTGTCTCATTAAAAACACTCCAAAAGCAGTTGGTATTGGAAGTATAAGCGCAAAATAGCTATTAATCCATCCTAATTGTCTCATTATTATATAAAGAGGAATCATTGTTACTTGAGAAGGTATTATAAGTGTCATAATCATAAAGAAAAATAATTTTTCATTCCCAGGAAACTCCTTTTTGGCAAAAGCAAATCCAGCTAAACTACTAAATAGTACATTTAATACGACACCTGATATAGCTATAAATAAACTGTTCAAAAAATAATGCACAAAATTAGTATCTCTAATTATAGTTATGTAGTTTTGTAAAGTTATATCTGATAAAGAAAAATCGAAATTGTACGCTGTATATGTAATCTTAAAAGATGTTATTACCATATATACAAAAGGAACTATCATACAACTTGCAATCATAAGTAAGATTATATTTCCAATTATTCTTTTTATGCTTTTCATATAGTCCCTCCTTTTTAGTAAATAGATTTATCCCTTTGAAGTAATTTTCTTTGAAATATTGATATAATGGCTATTAAAAGGAATAGTACATTTGCAACAGCCATTGCATATCCAGCTCTAAATTGTTTAAAAACTAAATTATATATATGAAGTACCATAGTCATAGTAGATACCCCAGGTCCTCCACCTGTTAATGTATATACGAGATCAAATGTTTGAAGCGACCATATACAACCTAGAAAAACAACCATTATAGTAGTAGGTTTTAAAAGTGGTACAGTTATATAAAAGAATTCATGAAGTTTATTAGCTCCATCAACTCTGGCTGATTCATAATAACTCTTTGGAATATCCATAAGAGCTGATATGTATATAACCATAAAGTATCCTACATTTTTCCATATTGATATCCCCATAAGTGTAGGTAATGCAAGTTTTGTATCCCCTATCCAATTAGGAGTATTTAATCCTACATAAGTAAAAATCATATTAAGTGGTGACAATTCTCCATTCAAAAATATTCTCCATATAATTCCAATAAGTATCATAGAAGATATTACAGGTACAAACATGGCTCCTTTAACTAATTCATTTAGTCTACTT
The DNA here is from genome assembly GCF_029542625.1 of Tepidibacter hydrothermalis. GTDB lineage: Bacteria > Bacillota > Clostridia > Peptostreptococcales > Peptostreptococcaceae > Tepidibacter_A > Tepidibacter_A hydrothermalis. Next base: position 987,338 of record NZ_CP120733.1, on the reverse strand, counting down.
TTCTCTCTTTTAGTTATCCATACAGCCATTAATAAAGCTATTGAAGTTTGAAGTGGTACAACACCTACTGTGTATATGATTGTGTTTTTAAGTGATGCCATAAACATCTTATCCTGAGCAAGATTTAAATAGTTTTTAAATCCAACGAATTTTGCAGGTGTCATTATATTGTATTTTGTAAAGCTAAAATAAATAGACATTATTATTGGAATTACATAAAAACTTAATAATAATATCCCTATCGGAAGTATGTATGTATAAGGCGTAGACTTTTTTAATATTTTTCTTTTATTAAAGGTACGAACTCTAGATTTTTTTAATTCTTCATTTTTCTTTAAAATTATATCTTCCATAAAAAAGCTCCTCTTTGAGTCTAATTTTTAAATTAGCACTTCAAAATCCACAGTACATCCTATAGATTTTGAACTAATAATTCATCTATATAAACATAAAGCATCAAAAATATTAGATATTCTTGATGCTTCATATTATTATTTATCCAAATTACTGATCTTCTGCTAATAAATCATTTGCATATTTAGCTGCTTCATCTAAAGCTTCTTTAGGTTCTACTTCTCCAACCATCATTCTTTGTAGTTGCTTCCATAGGTAGTCATACACTTCAACACCGTGAGGAGCTACAACTAATGGTCTGTATATTCCTTTATCATTTTCTATCATCTCTTTAAGTTGTGGATCTCCTTGATATGGTTCATCTTTAGATATTGGAGCTCTTGGATGATATTTATGGAATTTTGTCATAGAATCAGCACTTAGCATATGCTGCATTAACTTAAATGATAATTCTTTATCTTCAGTTGCTGACATTAAAGTTAATTGATCAACTGATGCAAATGTTCCCATATCTTTATTTTCTAGTGAAGTAATAAATCCATAGTTAAGATCTGGGAATGACTTATCTAGTATTTCATGTGCTGCTGATGAAAGCCAGATTGTAAATGCAGATTTTCCAGGTCCAAATGTAGTTTGTAACATTTCTTTATTATTTTGTGCCATTGCATTATCTGGAATTACTTTATCTTTAAACTTAAGGTCATATAAAAATTGAGCTGTTTCTAACCCTGCTTCATCATTAAATCTTACAGTTTTTAAGTCATCGTTATAAAGTTCTCCACCTGCTTGCCATAAAAATCCATACCAGTTCCAGTTAAGATCTCCAAAGAAGTTTGCTCCCCAACCTTGAGAGAATCCCCATTGATCTATTTTTCCATCTCCATCAGTATCTTTTGTTGCTTTTTTAGCTATTCTTCTAAAATCTTCCCAAGTTTTTGGAGGTTCTTCTCCAAGTTCTGCTAATATATCTTTGTTATAGTAAAGAACTGCTGGGTTTGCAGCTTCTATAGCAAGTCCATATATTCCACCTAACATTTTACAATCATCTATGTATATGTAGTTTTCCATATCTTTTTCTGTTAAGTAATTTGTTAAATCTTCAACTGCTCCCATTTTTATGAATTGAGGGAACATTTCTGCATACATGTAACCAACATCAGGTCCTTCTCCTGCAGCAATTGCAGTTGCATATTTTTCAGGATATCCTTCCCATGGTATTATTTCTAAATTAATTTTCACATTATTTTTTTCTTCAAATTCTTTAAGTATAGGCTCCCAAACAGGTTTATCATTTTCCCCTATAGGCGGTAACCATACAGTTAACTCTTTTGTAGCTTCTTCTGATTTTTCAGTAGAAGTTGAACCACATCCTGCTAGAACAGATACTGTCATAACTAAAATTAAAGCCATGGCAAATAGTCTTTTCATCTAATAAATCCTCCTCTGTTATGATTTATATAAATTCTTAAAATTCTGTACAATGAAATAATACAATATTTGCACAATATTGTCGAATAGAAATTACCTATATTGGAATTTACTTTCATAAAATTTATTTATACAAAAAAATCTGAGAACAAAACTTTGCCCTCAGACTTTTTCAACAGTTGAAACTATCTATTATTTTTTAATTTCATTGTCTCCTCACATACATTTTGCGCCATTCTTATAAGAAATCCTAGTGCTGCATCCTTTTCTTCTTCTGTAAAACCCTTAGTTAAAATTTCTGATGATTCTCTTAAAATTTCTATAAATCCATCTTTAATACTATTTCCTTTTTCTGTTATATATAATCTATGCTTTCTCTTATCTAAATTATCTTTTTCTTTATAAGTATATCCTTTTTCAATTAAAGATTTTATTCCTTTTGCAACATCATACTTGTCTACTTTCAGTGTATTTACTATATCATCCTGACATATTCCTTCATTTAAATATATTTGGATCAAATATTTATATTCACTTTTATTTAAATTATATTTTTCAAGATGCTTCCCTACATAATAATTATTATTTCTGTATATACGGTCTACAAATTTACCAAATGATACTGTTTCAGTTATAAATACTTCATCTTTGAGATTCATTATATTTTTCTCCTTTACTTTTTTGTATAATTATAGATTACACTTATATAATAAAATATGCTATAACTTTTTTAGTTGAATTTTGCAACTTTTTGCTTTATAATAGTTGTTGATCACAACTAAATTGGAGGTTTATTATGACTAGAGACTATATATTAGGTCAAGAAAAAGAATTTAAAGCTTTAATGAAGCTCAGTATTCCAGCTACTATAGCCATGCTTGTGAATGCTATTTACAATATTGTAGACACAATATTTATAGGTAGAGGTGTAGGCTCTCTGGGTATAGCGGGTGTATCAATTTATCTACCTATACAAATGGTAATAATGTCTGTGTCATTATTAATAGGTGTTGGAACAGCCTCAATTGTTTCTAGAAAATTAGGAAGTAAAGATTTAGAAGGTGCAAATAAAGCTAGTGGTAATCTATTCTTCATAATAGGTCTATTTTCATTTTTTGTTTCTGTATTTGGATTTATATTTGCTAATAGCATAGTAAAACTCTTTGGTGCTAGTCACACAGTTCTTCCATACGCAGCCAGTTACGCTAAAACTATGTTTCTAGGTGTACTAGTTTTTCCTATTTGCGTAGCTTCAAATAATATAATTAGAGCAGAAGGAAATGCAAAAGATGCTATGAACAGTATGATAATCGGTATGATTGCAAATGTATTTTTAGATTACTTATTTATATATGTATTTGATATGGGCATAACTGGAGCTGGATTAGCTACTTCTATATCTAAAGGTTTGAACTTTGCGTATATATCTTATTACTTTATAAAAAAATCTTCTATAGATATTAATTTCAAATACTTTAAATTTGATAGTAATATCTCAAAACAAACTATAGCAATAGGTTCATCAGCTTTTATCACTCAAATATCTATGAGTATAGTAACTTTATTACTAAACTATTCTCTGTATAATTATGGTGGAGATCAAGCTATTTCTGTATATGGAATAGTATACAAACTAACTTTATTTATACAAATGCCATTAGCAGGACTTATACAAGGGATGCAACCTCTTATAGGTTACAATCTAGGTTCTAAAAATATCGATAGAATTAAAAATACAGTTAAAATAAACTTAATAGTTTCTACCTGTATATCTACCGTATTAACAGCATTAATATTCTTATTTCCTGAACTTATTATCAACTTATTTAGTACAGATAAAAATTTAATATCCCAAGGTAGTGATGTTTTAAAAATAGTAATTTTTATGTATCCAATACTAGGACTATATATGGTGGCTGTAGGATTTTATCAATCTATAGGTAAAGGAAAAGAATCTTTAATATTATCTTTGCTTAGACAAATAATATTCTTTATTCCACTTTCTATTATATTGCCTTCTGTATCCAATTTAGGAATATTAGGTATTTGGATATCATTCCCTATATCAGATTTACTATCATCTTTATGTTCTTTAGTATTTGCAATAAGACAGTATAAGAAAATATACTTAAGTCCAAAAAATCAATTATGTTAACAAAATGGAACACAAATTCTAAACTATAATAACTTTATTATATACAAAAAGGACTATAATAATTAAAAATTATTATAGTCCTTTAAATTTAAATTAAAGCTTGTACTAATAACATAATTCCTGAGAATGCTGCTATTATACCCATTAAAGGCATGATAAACTTCAACCACTTATCATACGTTACATCTACCATAGAAAGAGTTACCAATATAAGTCCTGTAGGAGTTATAAAAGCCATTAGACCTTGTCCATATTGATAAGCACTAACTATCACATCTCTTGGAAGTCCAACAGTATCTGCAAGAGGTGCCATTATAGGCATAGATAAAACTGCAAGACCTGATGATGATGGAATAAAGAATCCAAGAACAGAGAATATGAATAACATTAATATAGCAAATATTCCTCCATTCATTCCTTGAACTACATGTGTAGCACTATTAAGTATTGAATCAGAAATAAGTCCATTATCTAATATTAAGTTAACTGCTCTTGCTACCCCAATCGTAAGTCCAACACCTACAAGATCAGCAGCTCCTGCAACAAAATTATGAACAGCTTCCTTCTCTCCCATTCCAGAAATAGCACAAATAAGAATACCTACTACTAAGAATAGTGTTGTCATTTCTAGGAACCACCATCCTTGAGATGAAACTCCCCAGATCATAACACCAAAAGCAGCTGTAAATAAAGCTAACATAAGTTTACGTCTACCAGTAAACTCTGGAACTTCTTTATCTTGATTTAAGAATTTCTTTTCTAAATCTTCTTTTTGACTAAATATAAGAGACTTTGATGGATCTTTCTTAATTTTTTCAGCATACTTGATAATATATACAATAGTTATTATAGTAGCTATTACAAGACCCGCCATTCTAAATTTAAGCCCATTTGTAAATGCTATTCCAGCCGCATTAGATGCTATAACTGAAGAGAAAGGATTCACAGTCGAGAACATTGTACCAATAGATGAACCCATGTATAAAGCAGCTATACAAACAATTGCATCATATCCAGCTACCATAAACACCGGAACTAGTATTGGATAAAGTGCTATAGTCTCTTCTGCTAGTCCAAAGCTTGTACCACCTAGAGCAATTAGGAAAGTAACTATAACTATTAGTAAATACTCTCTTCCATTTGTTGCACGTGAAAGACTTGCAAAACCTGCATCAAATGCTCCACTATTATTTAATACTCCTATTATACCTCCAATTATAAATACAAATAGCATAATGTCTTTTGTTTCATACACACCTTGAATAGGAGCTTGAATAACCTCTTTAATACCTTGAGGATTGCTTTCAAGTTGTTCATACGTATTAGGAATTGCTACAGCTTTATAAATACTTCCATCTGTGAATTTAGTAACATCTATTTTTATTCCTAATTCATCAAGAGTTGCCTGCGTACCCTCATATTCTTTAGTAGATCCATTTGGTGCTGTAACAACAAACTTTTGTACAGAATCATCATATACAAGCTTACCATAAGAACCAGCTGGAACTATGTGAGTTAATACTGCTGCTAAAATTAATACAATAAATAATACCGTATACGCAGTTGGGAAACTCATTTTTTTCTTAGCTTTTGTCATTTTTAATATCCTCCTTTATTATTTTAATAATTTAACTAAAGCTGATGAATAAATCTCTATTGCTGTTTTTATTTCATCTAGCTCAATGTACTCATTTGGTTGATGTTCTGTCTCTTTTGAATATGGAAAAGCTGGTCCAAAAGCTACACAATTATCCATAGCTCTTGCATAAGTTGCTCCACCAGATGAAATAGGTTGGCTTTTTGTATCTCCAGTAACTTCTACATAAGAGTCCATCAAAGTTTTTACTAATTCTGAATCAAGAGGAGTATATATAGATCTTAAGTAATCATTTTCCTCAATATCAAAACCATATTTTTGTACTACTTCATTCAATCTTCCTATAACAAAGTCCTTTTCAACAGTTACAGGAATTCTAATATCTATATTTAAAACCTCTTTGTCTTCATCAATGATTATCTTTCCAATATTAAACTTCAAATTACCTGAAGCTTCATCCGTACATTCACGAAATATCTTAGTTGCAAATGCATCTTCCTTAATATTGTCTACTACAAAGTCTATAGCTTTTGATCTAAGACCGATTTTGTTCATAGCTATTAATAATCTAGATATAGAATTGACACCTTTTTCTGAATCTTTAGCGTGTACGCTTTTTCCAATAATTGTTATATTATTATCTTCTCTTTTATATTCAAACCCTAAATCCTTAAGAGCTTCTTCTACCTTCTTTGGATTTTTAGATTCATAAGACATATTTGAAGGAACAGAATTATAAGCATCTCCACCATTTAATCTTATATCTGTTTCATTTTTACCAACTAAATCAACTTGTAGAAGACCTTTTTCTGCATATATTAGCGGAAAATTAGCATCTGGAGTAAATCCATAATCAGGTACTCTCTCTTTTTTGTTGTATTCAGTGATTCCCTTCCAAAGGTTTTCTTCATCTGTACCATATATAAATCTTATCTTCTTATTAATTTCAGCATCAGAATCTAGTAATGCTTTAAAAGCATACATTGCGGCAAGAGTTGGTCCTTTATCATCTTGAGTTCCTCTCCCAAATAATTTTCCATCTACGATTACAGGATCAAAAGGGTTAGTATTCCATTTTTTCAAATCTCCTGCTGGAACAACATCTAGATGTCCTAATACTCCAACCATTTCTTCCCCACTACCATATTCAGCATACCCATAATACCCATTAGGATCATAATATGTTTTAAAACCTAGCTTTTCAGCTATTGACAACATTTCTTTTAAAGCATCATCAATATTTTTTCCAAAGGGATAATTACTGTTATCTTCTTCATATACACTAGGTATTTTGATTAAACTTTGAAGATCAGTAACAAAATCATTAAAATTTGATTCAATTTTCTCTTTTATACTTTTCATACATAGCCCCTTTTTATATTTTTTATGTTCAATAAAAATTTTATATAAAATTTCATAAAATTTCTGTTGTCTAGGTCACAATATGTCAAAAAAAAAACAACCATGACATAGTCATGATTATTCCTCTAATGGTATATTTGTTAAATTTTTAAGACCTTGTATATCTTTTATTATTAATTTCCTATCTTTTACTTCTATAAGATTTCTATCTTTAAAAATTTTAAGTACATTTGTAACCGTAGTTCTGTTAAGCCCTATCCTATTAGCTATTTCTTCATGAGTCAATACTATGCTTATATGGTTTTTAAAATTTATATTTATATCTTCTGTGTAATAAAGTCTTACTAAAAAGTCCGCTAGTTTTCCAATAGAATCATTGAATTTAAAATTGCTAAGCTCTATCATAATCATTCTTTGTTTTCTTATTATACTCTTCAAAAAATAATTATACATATTAGGGAATTCCATTAGCTTAGCTTCTAAAATTTCTCTATTAAGGATTGATACTTTTGCATTTTTTATTGCCTTATATATCACAAAAGTTCTACTATTATCAAAAAAATCAGTTTCTCCAAATATATCTCCAGCCGTCATCCTAAAAAAAATTATTTCATCACCATTTTTTGAATACATTATTTGATTAAACTCACCTTCAAGAATAATATAAATATTATCTTGATTTTTTTGATTTATAACATGACCCTTTCTTAATGTTTCAATTTTTCCATAACCAGATAGATTGTTTATAAAGAAGCTATCCATTTCTTTTTGTATTTCTTGGTCAAAAATTTTTTCATACATAATAATACCTCTCAAAATAATATTAACACCTATATTGTAAATATTACTATATGAATCCTTTTTAGCTTTATGTCCATAGTATATTTATTTTATCAGGTATTCACTAGCATGCTTTTATATTTTAACATGTTAATCGTTTGATTTTCAATGGTACATTTAAGTATTTATTATCCCTCCCTAATGTCAAGTAATAACCAAGTATAAATAAATATACTTTTGCTAAAAATATAATTTAGAATATATAATTTGGAGGCTCTTATAGTGAATAGAGAAATTATTTCTGATAAGCAGGGTATATCTATTGTTGCTATTTTTATAGCAGGAACATCTTCTATACTCTCTCTTGGACTTGAAGCAAAAAAAGATGTATGGTTAGCTATTATATTATCTATAATTATGGGTATTGTTATATCTCTTATATTCATTAGACTCCACCTTATGTTTCCTGATAAAAATTTATTTGATATTTGTGAAATCTGCTTTGGAAAATTTATAGGTAATATATTTATATTATTATTCACTTGGTTTGCTTTTGAAGAAGCAACTCAAGTTTTAATAAATAACAGTCAATTTCTTAGAGATACTGCTCTTATGGAAACCCCTATGCTTATACCTAGAATAGCTCTTTTATTTTTATGTGTTTGGGCTGTTAAGGAAGGTATTGAAGTAATCGGCAGATGGTCAAGTTTTTTTATTGTTCCATTTATAGTATTTGTGTTTCTTGTAGTAGTATTATTAGTTCCTAAAATGGATATAAATAATATTCTTCCTATATTAGATGAAGGAATAAAACCTGTACTCAAAGGAGCTTATTCATCATTTACATTTCCTTTTGGTCAAGTAGTAATGCTTTCAATGATTTTTTCCCGCTTCAAAACAAAAAAATCATATTATAATGTATATGTATTAGGTTTATTAATAGGAGGGATATGTGCTTTCCTTCTTTCTTTATCCACAGTTTTAGTTGTAATTCCAACAGAAGCTCTACAAAAATATTACTCTGCATATAATACTAGTGCAAAAATAGATATAGGTGATTTCATTCAAAGACTTGAAATAATATCATCACTTGTATTTGTAATAGGAGGTTTTGTTAAAATAACTATAGTTTTACTTGCTACATGTCTTGGAATTAGCAAAGTATTCAATTTTAGTAATTATCGATTTATAGTAATCCCAATTTGCCTACTTATTCTTAATTTCTCATACATTCAATTCAACAGTAGAATGGAATTTGTTGATTGGAATGCTTCAGGATGGCTTTATTATTCTTTTATATTTGAGATAATCTTACCTGTAATTGTGCTTATTGCTGCCCAAGTAAAAAAATATAAAAGATGCTCTTAAAAGAGCATCTTTTATGTTTTCATGGCATTTTATGAATATTAAACTCTCTATGTAAGTGCTTAATCGCACAATTGTAACCAATAATACCTATTTCTCAAATAAATATATTAAATATTATTGGTATTAGTTTTATTATATCTATAGTTATTAATCTAACTTCATATATTGATATATTAAATCAGTTAAATTATCTATATATTCATTTTTCAATTCTAAATTATTCATATTGGCTATTTCTATAATATTACTATATATGGTACGCCATATTAACATAGCTCCAACATGTATAGTTGACTCTGTTGTATTATCCCAAATCTGAAATAAAATGTCTTTAATTGCATTTAAATATCCTTTTTTAACATTATTTATAAAATTCTTTATAGACTGATTTTCTTTAATTAAAACATCTAATTCTTCCATAATTCCTTTATATATAATTAGTTCCATTCTATTTTCAATATAACTTCTTATAACCTGCTTTTTATTATCTTCTTTACTCATTCTATCCTTAAAATCTAAAACCACTTCCATGTCCTTTTCAATTAATAACTTTACCACTTGTATATAAATATCATTCTTATCTTTGAAATATTTGTAAAATAAACCTGTTGAAATTCCAGCTTCTAAAGTTATATCTTTTATATGTGTATTATGATATCCTTTATCATTAAATACTTTTTTAGCAGATTCTATAAGTTTTAACTTTTTCTCTATTGCTCTTTTTTGAATAGGCTCTTTTATATCTTTCAAGTATTTTCACTCCTTTATACTAATTTTAATACATTTTTAGTTTTTAGTATAGTTTGTAAAACTTGAATCAACATTCATTTTTTATTGACTTCACATATTTTATTATATATAATACTTTTAAAACTTGAATATATATTCAAGTTTCATTCTATTTCTAGGAGTGTTGCATATGCAGTTTATTAACAATAAATTAAACTTACAATTTGATAAGCTTGATTTTAAGTTTGGATTTAGATATACTTTTATATTCTTACTTTCATTAACTTTTAATGGATATCTATTTGGATTAAATTTTGGATTATTAAGTGCTATAATATCTTTCTTATACTTTACTATACCTAATAGAAATATTAAAATCAGACCTTTATCTAAAATTGCTTATATTTATTTGAATATCATTTCAATTACATTCTTAGGTTATTTAGCAACTACTAATTTATTTCTATCTTTACTATTTAATCTATTAGTTCCATTTGTTGTAGTATGTGTACTTACTAACGAAACTAATATTAATGGATATATGTTTTATTATTTTTTATTTATTTTTATGCAAATTCTTAATATAAACTTAGATATTCTTAATTTCTATTTATTATCTATTTTTATAGCCTTAATTATAGGGTATGTATTTGAAGAAGTTATTTTTTCTAAAAATCATAAAAATATAGATGTAGATATTATTGATTTTAAAGAATATTTTTTTATAAGCTTAAAATCTAATTATACAAAATTAAGAAATGGTTTAAATTTAGATTCGTTTATATCAAGATTTGCATTTAGATTATCTATTGCTACAGTTTTTTCATTTGTTTTTTTTAAATACTTAAATTTACCAAAATGGTATTGGATATCTATATCTTCTTGCTGTACTTTAGTTCCTATATGTAGTGAAAATAATGCTAGAGCCTTTAATAGAATTAAAGGAACCGTTATAGGTGCATTTATATTTTTAATTAGTTCTTTTTTAATAAAAGATACATTTACTTTTATGATACTTGCATCATTTAGTATTTTACTAACATTTGCTTATCTTCCTCATAACCGTCAAACCGAATCATTTGTATTCTCTACCTATGTTACATTATCTTGTTCTATAATTTCATTATCGTCTATAACAGCTACAATATATAGAGTCCTATACGTTTTTATAGGGGCTTTTATAGCTATATTATTTAATAAATTAGTACTTCCTAATAAAAAAATTTATTTAGACAACGATAAATTCTCTTTTTAAAAAAACCGTACTATATTATTTATGATATGCTCCCCTTATAGTAGACAGTTAAAATAATATAACTGTTTATTATGAGGGGAGTTTTATTATGGGAAGAAAATCTCATGTATTATCTGAAATAAAAATAAAAGCTGTACAAGACTATTTAAAGGGTAAAAAGAGCGTTGTAAAAATATGTGATGAACTATCCGTTGGTAAGACTACGGTTAGAGAATGGATTAAGATTTATCAATCAAAGGGAGAATTTGGACTATGCCCTCAGACAAGAAATACTTCCTATTCAAAGGAACTAAAAATTAAAGCTATAGAAGAATATGTAGCAGGAAATGATTCCTTGTTGGCGATTAGCCTAAAATATGGATTACGTTCAAAGAAACAGCTCCAAAACTGGATTATGAAGTATAATAGTCATGAAGAGATTAAATCATCGGGAGTAGGAGGAAATCAAATCATGACTAAAGGAAGAACAACAACATTAAAAGAGCGAATTTCTATTGTTGAATATTGTATAGAAAATGATAAGAACTATAATAAAACAGCAAAAAAATATCAAGTTTCATACCAACAAGTGCCCAATTGGGTAATAAAATTCGAAGAATCAGGAATTGATGGACTTTTAGATCGTAGAGGGAAATGTAAGCCAGAAGATCAACTAACGGAAGTTGAGAAACTTAAAGCAGAGATGAAACTATTAAAAGCTAAAAATAAACGTTTAGAAATAGAAAATGAACTATTAAAAAAGTTGGAAGAAATCGAAGGGGGGCGAACTTAAATAATATTAGAAATGAGAATAAATATCTTGCTATTAAGGCACTATCTTCAGAAAAAGGCTATGCTATAACGACTCTTTGTAAAATCTTAGAGATTAGTAGAGCAGCATATTATAAATGGCTTCGCCGGGAAAAAAGTCAAAGAGAATTGAAAAATGAGCATCTCTTAAAACTTGTTATAGAAGCATATGAAGAAAGAAATGGCATCCTTGGCTATCGCCAGATGACGATTAAAATTCGTCGTGAACATAACATGGTCGTCAATCACAAAAGAATATATCGTATTATGCGTAGCATAGGGTTGAAGTCTGTATGTCGTAGAAAAAGAAAAAACTATATAAAATCGACACCTGAAATTACAGCTGAAAACATACTAAATAGAGATTTTAGCACAAATGAAATTCATGAAAAATGGCTTACCGATGTTACTGAATTCAAATATGGTGAAGGAAAGAAAGCCTATCTGAGTGCAATTTTAGATCTTGGAGATAAAAGTATTGTTTCTTATGTAATTGGGAAATCAAATAACAATGCTCTTGTATTTGAAACCTTTGATATAGCTATTAAAAATCATCCTAATGCAAAACCTATTTTCCATAGTGATCGTGGTTTTCAGTACACCAACAAAGTATTCAAAAAGAAACTTGATCAAGCTGGAATGGCTCAAAGTATGTCTCGTGTAGGACGTTGTATAGATAATGGCCCTATGGAAGGGTTCTGGGGAATATTAAAATCCGAAATGTATCATCTTCAAAAGTTTGCTGATTATGAAAATCTTAAGTGTGCAATAGAAGAGTATATAGATTACTACAACAAAAATCGTTATCAAAAACGCTTAAAATGCATGACACCATTAGAGTATCGTAATTATTTGGCTGAATCAGTTGCATAAATATAGCGCCAATCAATTGAATGATTGACGCTATACGTTTTTAATTATTTCCACTGTCTACTTGACAGGGGGCAGTCCATTTATAGTACGGTTAATTATTTAGAATCTTTCACTTCTTAAGTATTACGTTTTCTTTTTTTATGTTCATACATCAATTTGTCAGCTTTAACCATTAATTCCTTAATATTAATTGGATTCTCAGGATCAAAATATGCATATCCTATACTAATAGATATATTAAATAGATAATTATTGTTATCATTAAATTCCATTTGTCTCTTTAAAAGTTTATCTATTAGTTTTTCTCCATGTTCTTCACATACATCCATACATAAAACTGCAAATTCATCTCCACCGATTCTTGCTAGTACATCATTTTCATTAAAGGTATCTTTTAAAATATTTGCAGCACCAATTAATGCACAATCTCCTTGATTATGAGATAAATTATCGTTAATATACTTCATACCATCAATATCAATAAAAAATAATACCATTCCTTTTTTATTGCGTTTTGCAAATTTAATTTTATGTTCAACTATGCTAAAAAAACCTCTTCTATTATATAATGATGTAAGTTCATCTGTAAGAGATTGAATTTTTAATTTTTCACGAAGACGTACTTTTTCAGTAATATCTCTAATAGATAAAAGATATGCTTCCTTACCTTCCCAATCTGTTTCTGAAATACATACCTCTCCAATAATTTGGTTACCATCTATATTATTTATTGTAATTTCTTTAATTCCATTTTCAATTTCATCAAAATCTAAAATATCAAATATTAATTTCTCATAATTCTCACCGAACAGTTTATTTGCTGCTGGATTAAGATATAATATTTTTTTATCATGATTAATTACTACCAGAGCATCTGTATTACTTTCTAAAATTCCTCTGTAATTTTTTTCAAGCTTTCTAATAGTTTCAAATGCTTTTTTTAATTCATCATTTGCATTCTCAAGTTCTTTACTTTTTTGTACTGCATTTTCAAATGTTGAAAGTAAAAGATCTATTATTTGTATTCTTTCTGAATTAATAAAATGCTTTTCTCCTGCAAAAAACACTTCAATACCCATTTCCCCAATCTTATTTTTTCTTAACTCTACATTAATTAGCATATGCTGAATTCGAGAAAGAAGAAATTTTTCATTGTATGGTTTTGTTATAAAGTTGTCTGCCTTAACCTTCAGTCCTTTTATAACATCTATGGGATCTGAAAGTGATGTAAGTAAAATGACTGGAATATGGTTGAGTTTATCATCTTCTTTGATTTTTTGACATAACTTATACCCATCCATATGAGGCATAAGTATATCTGTTACTACTAAATCAGGCATAAATTTATTAATATATTCTAAAGCTTGAACTCCATCATTCGCAATTATGACTTTGTAATTTTTTTTCTCAAGAATAAACTTTAGTTGTTCAGCTTGAGTTAAACTATCTTCAACAACCAAAATTTGTATTTCTTTATTCATTTATATTATTCCCCTCCCTGTATATTAATAGCTGCTACTATGCTTTAAATCTATATTTTAGTAAATAGTTCTGCAATTTTTTCAGGTGAAAGGATATATTTAGCTGCATCAAGCTTTATAGCTTCTCCTGGCATACCATAAACTACACAAGTTTTCTTATCCTGCGCTACCGTAATTGCGTCTTTATCTTTCAACAACTTTAATTCTTGTGCTCCATCTTTTCCCATACCTGTAAGAAGAATCGCCATTGAATTTTTACCATAATACTTTGCAACAGATCTAAATAAATATGAAACAGACGGTCTTAATCCATTTTCTTTTTCACCTTTGTTTAAAAATATTTGTGCATTATTTCTAATTCCCATATGAAATCCATCTGGTGCAAAATAAATATGTCCAGGCAATGCCTTTTCTCCCTGTGAAGCTATATGAATAGGATACTCTGTAAATTTAGAAAGCCAATCAATAAGTCCATTTAAGAAACCAGGAGATATATGTTGTACTACAAGTATCGGAATTTTGATATCAGATGGAAGTTTTGAGAATAAAGATTGAAGGACAGGAGGACCACCTGTAGATACCCCTATAGCTGCTATTTTCAAGTCATAGAATACATCTTTTGGCTTACTAGCCCTTGATAAATTCAGTTTAGTATTTTTATAATGCGCTTTACGCTTTACGACTTTAACTTCTGACATTAATTTAACCGTATCCGTTATATTTTGTGATATTTTATAAAAATCGTTATGATCAATTCCTTGTGGTTTTTCTATAACTGAAACAGCGCCAGCCTCAATAGCCTTAAAAGTCCTATCTATATCATCTGAATCAAACAATCCACTTATTACTATAATGGGTATAGGATTTGTTTCCATTATCCTTCTCGTTGCCTCAAATCCATCCATTATAGGCATGCTTATATCCATAGTTATTATATCAGGCTTATTTTGGTTTATAAATTTAATTGCTTTTTCTCCATTGTTAACTACTCCAATCACTTCAATTTTCTCATCAGAATTTAATATGTAGGTTATCAACTCTTGAATAGTAGGAGAATCTTCAACTACAAGTACTTTAATCATTTTTTTACACTCCTGTATAGATTTTTTAGCTTTATATTAGCCTTTTTATAGTTTCCAATAAATTATTTTGTCTGAAATCACTTTTTACAATATACGCACTAGCTCCAACATCTATACCTCTCTCCTTGTCTTCTCTTGATTCAAGTGAAGTTACAAGAATAACAGGTGTTTCAGAAATTTCATTATCATTTCTAATATTTGATGTCAACTCAAATCCATCCATTTGAGGCATTTCTACATCTGTTATTACAAGATCAAATTTCTCAGATTTTATTAATTTCCAGCCTCGAAGACCATCAACTGCAGTTTTCACACTATATCCATGGCTTTCTAAAATATTTTTCAAAAGAGTTCTTGATGTAATTGAATCTTCTACTACAAGAATCATTTTGTTTTGCGTAACTTCTTTTTCCCTGTCACCAATAATATTTAAAGATTTATTACCATTCTTAAGTGATGATTTTATTAAATCCTGTACAGCTAATATAGGTACAACATCTCCTGATCCTAAAATAGTTGCTCCTGCAATATTTCTAACTTTTTTTAATTGTTTATTAAACTTTTTCACAAGTACTTCCTGCTCTATTATTATCTCATCCACACTTAAAGCAATCTTATTTTCCATATCATTTACCACTAAAATCGAGATAACATCGCTAGAGGTTTCTTCTATTTTTTTATCCTTTAGTTCTAAAATATCCTTTAGCCTAACAATAGGGATAATATATCCATCTAATAGTATAGTCGCTCTATTTTCCATTATTTTAACTTCATCTTTTTTAACCCTCATAACCTTCTCAACTTTTCCAGTTGGTATTACAAAATCTTGTTTCTCTACCCTTACAATTATTCCTCTATTAGTTGAAATGGTTATAGGTAGCATAATAGTAAATGTAGTTCCCTTTTCTTTTTTACTTTTTACACTTATTGTTCCTTCAAGCTTTTGTACTTTTTCATGTACAATAGCAAGTCCTAATCCTCTCCCTGATATATCTGTAATTATATCACTAGTAGAAAGTCCTGATTTGAAAATAAGCATTTGTGCACTTTCATCATCAATAGTATTAACTTGACCTTGTGTCAAAACACTATTTTTAATTGCTTTTTGTTTTAATTTCTCAATATCTATTCCCGATCCATTATCCGAAATTTCAATTTTAACTGTATCACTACTCACCTGTACAATATTCAAACTTATTGTTCCTTTAGAAGATTTTTCAATACCATGATCAATACAATTTCTGATAATATGCATAAGAGGATCTTTCATTTCTTCTAAAATTCTTCTATCAATTTCTATTTCTGTACCCTTACTTATAAATTCAATTTCCTTTCCCATATATCTAGACAAATCCCTAACCATCTTAGGAAATATTTCTATTATAGATGAAAATGGAAGCAGCATGATGTTTTTTATATCTTCTATAAAAGTGTCTGTCATCGTTTCTATTGTTTTTGCCTCATTTTCAGCAGATTTTAGCAAATTATCTATATTAGTTTCCAGCATTTCAATAAATGTATAATCATTTTCCTTCTTGTATAAATCAAGTAATTCCTTAACTTCTTTAATCTCCTTAGCCCTTTGAATAGAAGAAAGTTTTGCATAAATCATTTCTTCTCCCTGAAGTAATAAAGAATCCAATTTAGATTTAGAAACTCTAACAACTTCATTTGTCCTATCTTCAGGAGCTTTGAGAGTATTGTTATTTTGTATTTTTATATCTTCTTTAATTTGTATATCTTCAGAGTTTTTTATAAGATCAACTGTTTCTCGCTGTACTTCTTTGTAATTTACATTTATGTCCTTTTTTATATCTTCTTCATGCACATCCTTAGATTTTATTGAATCACTTTTTTGTAACCTTCCACATTCTATTTTTTTCAGTTCACCCATAATCAGTGAAATATCTTTAATTTCATCTTCATTTAAAGAAAGAATATCTTCTATAGTATCAATAGATTCATTAAAAACATCAAACATTTGCTCACTTAATTCTAATGTTTCTTTTTTTATTTTAGAGAATATATTTTCAGAAATATGACAAAGATTTTCGATATCTTTCATACTCACTGCTCTTGATGCACCTTTCAAACTATGAAATTCTCTATGTATCGTTTCAATAATTGTTTTTTTATCTTCTTTAGTAGATATTTTTTCTAATTCAATTAATGACAAGGAAATAGTTCTTAAATGCTCATGAGCCTCTATTATGAAGGTAGAACGTAGCTTTTTAAAAAACTCAGCATCATTTATATGCATCCCTATCCTCTCTTTCCTTAAGGCATCTTTAACAAACAACTAATCAGATACTAGTATATTTTGCATCATACTGACTAGTTGCTTTTTTAATACCTAAACCTTATATTTTTCATTTAACTGCTTAAGTCTATATCCCATCTCTTGAAGTCTATTGGTTGCCTCTTCTAATTGTTTCATACTATCAACATTTTGAATACTAGCCTCATTTATGCCTTCCATTGCAATTGCTACCTGATCCATTCCAATCAATTGCTGCTGGCTAGATGCTTCTATCTGTACAGCTGCCTGTGCAGATAGATTTATATTTTCCACAAGTTGGTTTATAGAATAACCTGCTTCACCCGCTTGCTTCATACCTGCATCAACAAGTTTTATCCCTTTTTCTGTTGTCATTACAGCTGTATTCGCAGCTTTTTGTATATCTCTTAATATATTTCTTATCTGCTTAGTACCTTGTTTTGATTGTTCTGCTAAATTTCTAATTTCCTGTGCCACTATTGAGAATCCTTTTCCATGTTCTCCCGCTTTAGCTGCTTCTATTGAAGCATTTACAGCAAGTATATTAGACTGCTCTGAAATAGTATCAACACTCTCTATAAGCTCACTTATATTCTGACTCTGCTCACTTAAACCTAGTATACTTTCTGCTATTTCTTGCATCTGACTATTGATAACATTCATTCCTTGTAATGTATCTTCTGTTGCTTTATTTCCTACTTTTGATATTTCAAGTGATTTCTTTGCATTATTTGAAACATTTTTTGTTTTTTCACTTGATACATATACCGTCTGTTTTACCTCTTCAACAGTTGCTGTCGTTTCACTAACTGCTGAAGAAGTTTGAGCTGCTCCCGTGGTAACTTGAGTAAGAGAAACTGTAATTTCATTAACAGAAGCTGCAAGTACATCTACTACATTAATAGTTTCCTTTGTTTGTTCTTTAAGATTCTTTAGCATATTCCTAATTGCTTTCGTCAAAATTCCTATTTCATCTGATCTTTTTTCTTCTTCTAATTCAACAGTTAAATCTCCTGTAGCTATCCTTGAAGCAACATTTGCCATTTTTATCAAAGGAGTTGCTATATTAGAAGATATAATAATCGAAAATATTGTTATTACTATTGCTGCAACTATCAAAATAACTGTTGTTAAATTTTTTAATTTATATACTGATTGAAATGCTTCAGCTTCATCTATTTTAACAAGTACATCCCACTTTAAACCATTAATATTTAATGGGGTATATGCAACAATCGATTCAACACCATGATAATCAAAATATGTATCAACAGCAGTCTCTCCAGTTGTTACAACAGCAGCTGTTCCTTTTGTTCTTATTTCCTTTAAAAGTATAGCTGATTTTTTTGCCTTTATTTTTTCATCTGTCTCATTTTCTACAAACCTAGTATTACTTCTTAATTTATAATCTTGTCCAATTAAAACAACTTCTCCACTCTTACCAAGTTTTAACGATTCCCAGTTATTATTATTCGATACAATTTTGTCTATTTCTTCTGTTCCCATTTTAAAAATAAGAACACCAATTTTTTGCTCTCCTTTAAAAATTGGAGAAGCTATTCCTAAAATTGGCTTTTCATTAGAAGGACTATAGAATTCATAATCTGTAATTGTTGTAAAATCTTTATCATTACTATTTCTTGCAACATCATATGCCTTTGCAATATTTGTATCTTTGTAAGGTCCAGTTAATAGATTTGTCCCAAAATCATCTTCTTTAAATGCTGAATATAAAACATTTCCACTTGAATCTACAAGCATTACATCTCCATGCCCTAATTTATCAATAAAATTTGCAAATGTTGGATTATATTTTTCATATATACCATCATAAGAACTACTATTTAATCCAATCTTAGTGAATTCTTCCATAGCTTCTACAACAGATGGCTCCTGTGCCATATAAGTAATTCTTTCTTGATTCACTTTAAAATAATCTTCTATTTCTTTTTTCTTTGTATCCCTTGTAAAAATAAGTTGGTCAGTAGCCACTTTTTGTAAAGATTTTTCTGATTTATAATAGCTTAATTCTCCTATAGTAATAGCCGGTATAATAGCTACTATTAAAAAGCATATGATTAACCTTGATTTTAAGCTTTTAATCAATTTTTTCTTTATCATATTTATGTTCTCTCCCTTCAAATGATTAAATTACATCTTCATTAACAATAATTTTTTCATCCATCATTATATTTTTTATATTTAAAACAATACTTCTTTCTTTTGTTATTCCTTTAAAATAGTTAGTATTAAAATTAGTTATAGTTAAAACATTTTTTTGTATTTCTGATAAAACAATGTCCCGACATCCTAAAATCCCATCTACAGCTATTCCAACTTCTATTTCATCACAATTTACAACAATTACTTTTTTTACTTTATCTTCATGTACTTTTTTCATAGTAAAACCTAAAAAATTTCTTATATCTATTACTGATATTATTTTTCCTCTAAAATTCATTATCCCTACTATAAATGCAGGTGTACAAGGAAGCATAGTAACATTTTTTATAGAATACACCTCATTTACATATCCAATTTCAATAGCATATCTTTGATTGGAATCATCCTCACTTATCACAAATTCTAAAATCTCAGTAATTTCAAATCTTCCTTTCTCATTACACTTTTCCATAGAAATCTCCCTTATGGTCTATATTTTTAATCATACACTTTAATACGCCCACTGTCATTTCTTCTGAATAAGGAACTATATCGTCCTCATTTAAATTATCAAGTAATACAAGTGTATTTTTAAAATTTTTAGATGCTTGAATATATTTATCTTGTTTTAAATTTAAATTCCCTAAATCAAAATAAGCCATAATAAAGTTATGATCAAGATAAATAACTTTTTTTAACGATATAACAGCTTCATTAATATCTCCTTGCTCTTGCTGAATACTCGCAAGAAGATAATAATAAAAAGGATTTATTTTATCAACGGAAATAGCTTTTTTACACCATTCAATAGCTTCTTCAAGTTTCCCCTCATTAGCAAAAGAACGAGCTATTGTTTCAAATTCCTGAGCTTCCATTTCCTGTGAATCTAGTTTCTCTTTCTTTGGTAATTCATTCTTACTTTTTATTGTAATAACATTATTTATTTGTAAATTCTCACGATATTCAATCATCTCATTTTTCATTATTTCATTTTGCATTATCAAGTTTTCATCTATAATAATATTATTAAAAACATTATTATCAAATGACTTTGATATATTATTTTTTGTAATGTTTTTATTGTATAAAAACATATCATTAATATTTACAGGTATAAAAGAAGTATCATTAAGAAATAAACTTTCAGTAGGTGCTACAACAAGCCAACCTCCATCTACAATATTATTGTAGAAACGATTAATTATCTTACTAGCCTGATATTTACTAAAATATATAAGAACATTTCTACAAAATACAATATCACTATTATTCATAATTTTACCATCTAATATATAATTTGAATCAGCCAAATTTAAACTATAAAATTTTACAAGTTTTAATATATCATCCTTAAGTTTGTAACTCATATCATCCATTCTAATAAAATACTTATTTTTAATACTTAAGTCTACACCTCTAAAAGACCACTCACTATATATTCCTTTTTTAGCTTTACTAAGAGATGAATGATTTATATCAGTAGCAATAATTTCAATATCCCATTCTTCATAATCAGGAATAAGTTCTTTAACTAAAATTGCTATTGAATACGCTTCTTCACCAGAAGAGCAACCTGCACTCCAAATTTTCAAACTTTTGCTAGAATATTTTCTATCATTAATTATATCTGGCAATATTCTTTGTCTCATTACATCAAATAATTTTTTATCTCTAAAAAAATACGTTTCTCCAATAGTAAGACAATTAACTAAATTCTTTAAATCTTCCTTAGACAATTTATTTGACAATATTAAATTTATATATTCTTCAAGACCAATATTTTTTTGTTTTGCTGCATTGGATATACTTCTTATGAGATCATTAAATCTTTTTTCTGTAAAGTGTAAACCAAACCTTGTTTCTATAAAGTTATTTATATTATTAAGACTACTTTTTGAAATATTGTTGACCATTTTTATCCCTCTACTTAATTTTTTAAATTTTAATTTATAACTAATACTTACTTTTTATTATATATCATATTAAATGTCGCATAAATGTTTTTTTAGCATTCTAAAACGAGGATACTAATTTACTTGTATACAGTCTTGAATTTTTTAATAGCTATAAAAATATATGTTTTTCTATTGAGATTTTTTGTGATAATCAAAAATTGCTTTGAATCTATTCTATTTACACATTATAAATTTAAATTAAGTAACTAAATCGTACAATCTTTAATAATATGTATCAGGGATAAGGATCCCTAATATTATTAAGAAAGGTAAGTGAAATATATGTCTGTTTTTACATTTGATGTAGCCGTAAAAAGCACTCCTCAAAATAGAGTTGAAGTAACAATTACTAGTGGTACTCTTGCTAAGGGATTTACTTATTATTTTATTGCAACTGCAAACGATGGTACTGATACTTATTATGGCGAAACTCATAAAATGGATTTAACTGCTGAAGCAGCTGATATTGATCTAAGTACAGCCAATGAAGCTCTTCCAATTATTCCTCTTGATCCTGACTTTGCTGGTAGTATAACCGCTGATAATGTAAGTGTTTATATTTCTTATAAATGATAAATAAAAAGATTTGAAGCATATTGCTTCAAATCTTTTTTCTAAAATATATTAACTTGAACATATTTTTCTTATATACATATGTTAATAATATAAAAAATTCACTTTATGCTAACGCATAGCTCATGTCGCCAACGAGTCCTACGGGCTCCGTTGCTCAAAATAGTTGGTACTGCACTACTTCGAGCGATGTTATCCACAACTTGAAAATCATATAGTTTCCTATACAGTAAAAAAGTTCTACTCTAAAGAATCTTGAATGTAAACTTTTTTGAAATTCGTAACGGTAATTATACTTATCAATAATTAAAATAAGAATATAATTTCCTACTCATTATAAAAAAATAGAGGTGGTAATAAATGAGAAATATCATTATACCTGCTAGCAAAAGCTTAACTGTATCAAATAAATTTCCAAATAAAAATCTAAATGATGAGACTATAAGCATTGGCAATGATGGGACATATTATTACCACAGTTATCTTTTTTTTGATATTTCTGCTCTTCCAGATAATATTTCAATACATTCAGCTGAAATTGCTTTATTTAAAGTTGAAGATTTCTTTGATTGTTATACTGTAAAATTTTCTATATATCCAATACTAGATTATTTTAGTGATTTTACAACCTGGGAAAATCATCCTAGAGTAGATATGAACGTTAAGAAGAATTTTATCCCACTTACCTGCAATGTATGTTCTGAAATAGATATAACAGATATTGTAATCATGTGGTCAAATAATACTTTAATAAACAAAGGCTTGTTTTTAGTTGGTGATTTTACAAAACCATCCTTAACATCATTTGGTTCTGCTTTAAATAAAGACACTTATCTAATTCCTTTTTTAAGAATATCTTTTAAAGAATTACGTTCTGTAACTCCATCTAATAGACTACCATTTTTTAAACTTGCCTATGAAGTTAAATCTTAAATATTATATAAAAAACTTAATTTAGATAAAGCTTTTACTTCAACTTAATTTTAGTTGCATGCTATTTTTTTAACAATATCAAACGCATAGTTCATTACCTCAACGAGTTTTCTTTTTTAAAAGTGGAAAATCATATAATTCTTTTTATAATTATTAACATTCTATCATATCTGTAGTATAATATTGAAATAAATGTATTTTATGTAATTTTTTGTAAAAAATAATAATTTCAACTCAAATCGTTTAATTATTATTTTTTCGCATTACATAAAGTATCATTACTAATACTTAAAATATAATTAAAGCAAACGGGGGATGAAATATATGCAAACTTATATAAGTAAACCTGAAGTAGGATTTCCCAAATTAGAAATTAAAAACAATGCAGAAATGATGGAAATCTTAGGATTACAGGATTCTAGAAAACTAAGAATTTTGTTCAAAAAAGGTGGTATAGACAAAAAATTTTCTACATACAATTTCAAAGAAAATAAATACAATGAGGATATGACAAAAATGTGTTTTAAATCAATAAAAAAGCTCTTTATAAATAATAAAATTACAGCTAAAGATATAGATTGTATAATAACTTGTTCTAATTCAGTTGACCAACAATTACCAGGATTGAGTAGTAGATTATTCTCAGAAATAGATTTTAATAAAAGTATTCACAACTATCCTATATTCGGTTTAGGCTGTGGTTCATTTATTTCAGCAATAAATTTATCAAAAACATTATTAAAAGATGATAACATAAATAATATATTAGTTGTATGTTGTGAAGCTCAAGCTATAACATATCTCGATAACTTAGATCCTAATGATAATGGACAACTAATGTCATTGACAATATTCGGTGATGGTGCTTCTTCAACATTAATTACTAAAGATAATTCATTTAATAATAATTGCCTTCAAGTTATAGATACTAAAATCTCAACTCATTATAGCAACAGTATGTCAATGGCGAATAATAAAATTCATCTTGATGAAAAACTTCTTGAGAACATCTCACCACATATATATAAATTAGTTTCTTCTTTACTTGAAGAACACGATTTGAAAAAAGAAGACATTAAACATTGGGTTATGCATTCTGGAGGAAAGAAAATTTTAGCTGGAGTAAAGAAATTGTTCGACCTAAGTGATGATCAAATGCAACCTTCACTTCAAGTATATAAAGAATATGGAAATATATCATGTGCAAGTGTACCCGTGGGATTAAATAGATTATGTACATTATCAGAACAGAAAGAATACATAAAAGCCCCTGGTGATTTGGGTATAGTTCTAGGATTTGGTTCAGGATTTTTCCTTGGTGCAAGTTTAGTAAAATACTTATAAACATTAAAAAACCGTATAGATTTTTCTATACGGTTACAATCCCAATTGGTGGAGGCGAGGGGAGTCGAACCCCTGTCCGAAAGCCCTTTCCCTAAAGCTTCTACGAGTGTATCTACTATATTAAGTTCTCGTCTCTCCTAGTGCCTAGTAGCGGGCTCTAAGATCGACCAGCCTCAGTTAATCTGTCTTTAGTCAAGGCACCCTAAAGATAGGTCCCCACTTAAATGACGTTCTATTCTAACTCGTGGGCAAGCTAGGTAGAACGAGCAGCGCTATTAGGCTGCTAAAGCGTAATTATCGTTTGCGTTTATATTTAGTCCCTAGTTTTTACATGCTCTAGAGAAACATGACTCGCTACCTCAAGTTCCAAACCCCCGTCGAAACCTTTACGCCCCCATGTTTTAGTATTTGCCCGACATTTCTCTTTGAATACGTCTTTGGGCATCTTTTTTAGCTAAATCATGGCGTTTATCATAAAGCTTCTTACCTTTTGCAAGGCCTATAGATACTTTAACCTTACCTCTTTTTAAATATACACTAAGAGGTACTAATGAGTATCCCTGTTGGTTTATAAGT
Organism: Tepidibacter hydrothermalis; assembly: GCF_029542625.1. Lineage (GTDB taxonomy): Bacteria > Bacillota > Clostridia > Peptostreptococcales > Peptostreptococcaceae > Tepidibacter_A > Tepidibacter_A hydrothermalis. The sequence goes on along the minus strand of NZ_CP120733.1, from coordinate 962,263 downwards.
CCAATAAGTTTTCTTATTTCTTGTTTATGAAGTAATAACTTTCTGGGTCTAAGAGGATCTACATTAAATATATTTCCTTGTTCATATGGGCTTATATGAACTTGTTTTAAGAACACCTCTGTATTATCAATAGAAGCATATCCTTCTGCTAAGTTCAATTTACCTGCTCTTATAGACTTAACTTCTGTACCTTTGAGTTCGATACCAGCCTCATAGACTTCTTCTATAAAGTAGTTATGTCTAGCTTTTCTATTTGATGCTAAAGTTTTATTTCCTTCACCCATATTCTCACCTCTTAATACTTCAATGCTTATTGTAAAAATAATAATATCATGTATAAAGTTAATTGTCAAGATTAAGACTCGAGCTTAATCTTCTAAGCTCGAATCTTCTGATTTTACTATTGTAAGTTCTATTTCTTTAAAATCTATATTGACACTAGATACTTTAACTTTTAAAATATCTCCTATCTTATATGTTTTTTTAGTGTGCTCTCCAATTAAAACATAATTATCAGAATCAAATATATAATAGTCATCATTTAAATTAGAAAGTCTTATAAGGCCCTCTACAGTATTCTCTACTTCTACAAACATACCAAATGATGTAACACTAGATATTCTTCCTTCAAATTCCTCTCCAATTCTATCAGCCATATATTCTGCTTTTTTAAGATCTTCTACTTCTCTTTGAGCATCATCCGCTGCCCTTTCTCTTATAGATGACTGTTCTGCCGAATAAGCGACGATCTTTTTAAGAGCTTGAATTCTCTTATCATCTATTTTTCCATTTATAGCTTCTTTTATTATTCGGTGTATTTGAAGGTCTGGATATCTTCTTATAGGTGATGTGTAATGAGAATAATATTTTGCAGCAAGCCCAAAATGCCCTGAACAATCTGGTGAATATTTAGCCTGTTTTAATGATCTTAACATAAGCGTAGAAACAACCATTTCTTCGTTTTTACCCTTAATATCATTTAAAAGCATTTGTAAGCTCTTTGGATGTATTCCTTCAAGGTCACCCTTTATATGATATCCAAACGTTGCTACAAACTTATTAAACTGCTCAATTCTTTCTAAACTTGGAGTTTCATGTATTCTATAGACAAAAGGCATCTTTAGCCAGAAAAAATGTTCAGCTACTGTTTCATTACTTACAAGCATAAATTCCTCTATTATTCTATTAGCTATTCTTCTTTCATACTTCTTAATATCTAATACTTTTCCATTTTTATCAAGTATTATTTTAGCTTCTGCAAAATCAAAGTCTATAGCTCCTCTTGATGTTCTTCTCTTCATAAGAACCCTTGCAAGTTTTTCCATAGTTTTAAAATCTTCAACTAATTCACTATACTTATTTATAAGTTCTTCATCCTCATTTTCAAGTATATCAGATACATCTGTATACACCATTCTAGCCTTAGTGTTTATTACAGATTCAACTATCTCATGATTTACAACACTACCCTTATCGTCTATTTCCATAAATATAGATAAAGCAAGTCTATCTACATTTGGATTTAAACTACATAGTCCATTTGATAATTTAGTTGGAAGCATAGGAATTACTCTATCTATTAAATATACAGAAGTTCCTCTTTTTAAGGCTTCTTTATCAAGCTTACTTCCTTCTTTAACGTAATGAGTTACATCAGCTATGTGAACTCCTAATTTATAATTTCCATTATCAAGAACTTCTATTGACACAGCATCATCCAAATCCTTAGCATCTGCTCCATCTATAGTAAAAGTGGTTATATCTCTTAAATCTACTCTTCTTTGTATTTCTTCTTTCGGTACTTCATTATCTATTCTTTGAGCTTCTGCTAATACTTTATTAGGAAATTCTTCTGGTAAATCAAGTTCTCTAATTACAGATAATATATCTACACCTTTTTCACCTTTTTTACCTAGTACCTCTATTATTTTTCCCTCTGGGTTTCTTCCTTTTTTAGGCCATTGAGTTATTTCACAAACTACCTTATCTCCATGGTTTGCTCTTAACGATTCTGATTTTGGTATATATATATCCCTTGTAAACCTTTTATTATCCGCCACTACAAATCCAAAGTTTTTATTAGATTCATAAACTCCAACTACAGTCTTAATAGACCTTTCAACTATTTTTATAACTTCGCCTTCTGCACGTCTACTCTCTTTTGCTGTTTCCATTATTCTAGCTACAACCTTATCATTGTGCATAGCTCCATTTAAATGCTCTGCTGGTATAAACAGATCCTCTACTCCCTCTTCATTAGATATAACAAATCCAAATCCTCTTTGATGCATCTGAATTCTTCCAACAAATAAATTCATTTTGCTAGGAAGACCGTATCTATTTTTTTTAGTCTTATATATTTCTCCTTCTTCTTCAAGTTCATCTAAGAAATTATAAAACATAGCTCTTTCAGCTGGATGTATATCAAATATATTTGAAAGATCCTCTTTAGTTAAAGGATTGTATGCATTTTCTCTCATAAAAGTAAGTAATGTCTCTTTCATTCCTGGTACCATTTAATACCTCCTATTAAAATTGAAATTTTAATTATATTTATATGTTATCCATTTATTATTATTTTAAATACTATTTATCAATAATGTAAATTTTAACACTAAACCTTATAATATCATCTTTTTCTATATTAATACATCATTTTTTTCTATTTTTATAAATAATATCAACACCTATACCTATTAGTATTAATGGCCAAAATTTAACTAATATATCTATAGTAGATACATCTATAATGTTAAAGTTTTCTAAAGTCCATCCTATTCCTAAAAGTATAAAAAATATCCCCCAAATCAACCCACCTTTATTCACCTTAATCATCTCCCTGTTTTTTTACTATAATATATATACCAATTACAATAAAAATTATAGGCCATAATTTTTCTATATCCATCCAATATAAATACTCATCTATCAAGCTAAAAACACCTATTATAACTAATATACTTCCTAATACAACCTTATTTTTTTTAGATCTATCTTCATCGTATCTAGGCATAGCTTCATTATATGTGCTTTTATTCATATTATATTCAACAAAGCTTTCTTGTGGTATTATAACTGCACATATTATATAAGCTAAAATTCCTAATCCACCTGCAAAAAATCCTAATATCCACAAAACCCTTATTATAGTTGAATCAATATCAAAATACTTTGCCAAACCTCCGCAAACTCCAGCTAAAACCTTATCATCTATAGATCTGTAAACTTTCTTATCCATAAAACACCTTCCTTTCTCATTTGAATAAAAAATTCGCCTACTCGCTAACGCGGTGACTCTCTTCCTTTGAAGATTGTAAATGTAGACTTTTTTGAAATTCATAACGAAAATTATATTTATCCCTAACTTAAACAGGAATATAATTTCCTATTCATTATAAAAAAAGAACTATATATTATATAATATACAGTTCTTTTTAATATTCAACCATTTATTTTAATATTTTTAATAATATTCCTCCATACTGAACAAATAATGGAGCAAATACTAGTGATACTATAGTCATAAGTTTGATCAAAATATTTATAGATGGACCTGATGTATCTTTAAATGGATCTCCTACTGTATCTCCTACAACAGCTGCTTTATGAGGTTCTCCACCTTTACCTCCATGATTTCCTGCTTCTATATATTTTTTTGCATTATCCCATGCTCCACCTGCGTTTGACATCATTATAGCCATAAGTATTCCAGATACTAATGCTCCAGCTAAAAGACCTCCTAGCCCCTCTGTTCCAAGTAATAATCCTGCCAATACAGGTGATAAAACAGCAAGAATACCAGGTAACACCATTTGCTTTAGAGCTGATGCTGTAGATATATCTACACATTTTGCATAATCTGGTTTTGTAGTTCCCTCCATTATTCCAGGCATTTCTCTAAACTGTCTTCTAACTTCTTCTATCATCTCAAAAGCAGCTTTTCCTACAGCCTCCATAGTCATTGATGAGAATAAAAATGGAAGCATACCACCAATTAACATACCTGATATAACTACAGGATTAGTTATATCTATTCCACTAAGGTTTGCAGCTGCTGTATATGATGCAAATAAAGCAAGTGCTGCAAGTGCTGCTGATCCTATAGCAAATCCTTTTCCAATAGCCGCTGTAGTATTTCCAACAGAATCTAATTTATCAGTTATACCTCTAACATCACTTGGAAGTTCACACATTTCTGCTATTCCACCTGCATTATCAGCTATAGGTCCATATGCATCTACAGCTATTGTCATTCCAGCAGTTGATAGCATACCTACAGACGCAAGTGCTATCCCATAAATCCCTAATACAGAATAAGACAATAATATTCCAAACGCCATAACCATTATAGGCCATAATGTAGATTTCATTCCAACAGCAAGACCAGATATTATAGTCGTGGCAGGACCTGTTTCAGATTGATTTGCAATTTTTTGTACATGAGAATAGTCACTAGATGTATATATTTCAGTTAATTGACCTATACACATTCCGACTATTATACCTATCAACACTACCCAAAAACCCTTTAAATCTCCTAACAAATTATTTGATAATACAATTCCAAAACCCATAGTTAAAATTGACGATACATAGGTTCCCATTTTAAGTGCTTTATGAGGATCACTCTTTTCATCCGCTTTTACAAAGAATGTACCTATTATACTTCCTATTATTCCACCTGCCGATAATAATAAAGGAAATATAGCTCCGTTTATACCATATGCTATAAGACCAAGTGTTATAGCAGCTATTAATGATCCTACATATGATTCAAATAAATCAGCACCCATACCTGCAACATCACCTACATTATCACCTACATTATCAGCTATAACAGCAGGATTTCTAGGATCATCTTCTGGTATTCCCGCTTCCACTTTACCCACAAGGTCAGCGCCTACATCGGCAGCCTTTGTATATATACCGCCTCCAACACGCCCAAATAATGCAAGAGAAGACGCACCAAGACCAAATCCTGTCAGTATCTTTGCTGATTCAGATGGATCATTTCCTAATTTATAAAGAATTAAAAATAAAAATCCAACTCCTAAAATCCCAAGACCTACTACTGTCATTCCCATTACAGCTCCACCTGAAAATGCAATACTCAATGCCTTATTCATTCCATCTTTTTTAGCTGCATTTGCAGTTCTTACATTTGCCTTTGTTGCAACCTTCATTCCAAAGAACCCTGCAAATGTAGAAAATAATGCTCCTACTAAAAAACATACTCCAGTAAGTGGGTTTATAAATAAGCATAATACTATAAATATAGATGCTACAAATAAAACCAAACTCTTGTACTCCCTAGTGAGAAAAGCCATCGCACCTTCCTGTATGTACGAAGAAATTTCTTTCATCCTGTTAGTACCAACCTCTACCTTGTTAATCTTATTTGCTAGTATAAATGCAAATATCAAGGCGATAATACCTGAAATTGATGCAATGCCGGCATATGAGATCATTTCAACATCCCCTTTCAAGATTAATTTTAGCTTTTAAATAGCTATATTAAGTTTATATTATTTTATTTGTCCCATTATGATATCTAATTTCCTTAAAAATTAAAAATGACGCTTATTAAAATACCTTAAAGGTATTTTAATAAGCGTCATTTTTAATTAAGTAATAGATAAAACTATTGTATAGCAACTAATGCTAATGCTACTATTATAAATAAAGTTGCACAAACTGATGTTATCTTTGAAAACAAAGCATCTAAACCTCTTGCTTTAGTTCCAACAACTTGTTCTGCCCCTCCTGCTATACTTCCAGAAAGACCTGCACTTTTTCCTGATTGAAGTAATACACTTACAATCAATACTATACTAGTTATAAGTTGAATTACCATTAAAAAAGTTTTCATGCTACACCTCCTCCATTTTAAGCTAAATTAATATAGTTAGTTTAACATATATAAATTAATCCTTCAATAAAAAAAATTCGTCTACTAGCTAACGCGGTGACTCATGTCGCCAACGATCCCTAACAGGCTCCGTTCTCAAAATTCGCTACGCTCATCACATCAACAAGTCTTACGACTCTGTTACTTAAAAATAGTTGTAATTATAGTTCTTTAATCAATGCTATCTACAAAACAAAAATATTATAGTTTCCTTAAATATAAAATAGGAAGGATATATATCCTCCCTATAATTTTTAGATTATTTTAAGTTAAAGAAAGCGTTCATTCCAGGGTATTGAGCTACTTCGCCAACTATTTCTTCAATTCTTAATAATTGATTGTACTTAGCGACTCTATCAGTTCTACAAGGAGCACCAGTCTTGATTTGTCCTGCATTAAGTGCAACAGCTAAATCAGCTATAATAGTATCTTCAGTTTCTCCTGATCTATGAGATATAACAGCTGTATATCCAGCTCTATTAGCCATTTGTATAGCATCTAAAGTCTCAGTTAAAGTTCCTATTTGGTTAAGCTTTATAAGTATAGAGTTTGATATACCATTTTCTATACCTTTTGATAATCTCTCAGTGTTAGTAACGAATAAATCATCTCCAACTAATTGAATCTTGTTACCTAATTTTTCAGTAAGTAACTTCCATCCATCCCAATCATCTTCGTCTAATGCATCTTCAAGAGATATTATTGGGTATTTTTCAACTAAGCTAGCATAGAAATCTACCATTTCTTCAACAGATAACTCTCTTCCTTCTCCAGCTAATACATACTTCTTAGTCTCTTTGTTGTAGAACTCTGTAGCAGCTGCATCTATAGCTATTCTAATATCTTTTCCTGGCTCATATCCAGAAGCTTTAACAGCTTCAACTATTACTTGTAAAGCCTCTTCATTTGATGCTAAGTTTGGAGCAAATCCTCCCTCGTCACCTACACCAGTTCCAAGTCCTTTTTCTTGTAATACTTTCTTTAAGTTGTGATATACTTCAGCACACATTCTTAAAGCCTCTTTGAAACAACAAGCTCCAACAGGCATAATCATGAATTCTTGAATATCAACGTTATTATCAGCATGCTCTCCACCATTTAATATGTTCATCATTGGAACTGGAAGTTGCTTTGCATTTACTCCACCAATATATTGGAATAACGGAAGTCCTAATTCCTCAGCAGCAGCTCTAGCTACAGCCATAGAAACTCCAAGAATTGCATTAGCTCCTAATTTTCCTTTGTTCTTAGTTCCATCAAGATCTATTAAAAGATTATCTATTCCTACTTGATCAAATACATTCATATCATGAAGTTCTGGAGCTATTATGTTGTTTACATTATCAACAGCTTTAGTAACTCCTTTACCTAAGTATCTTCCTTTATCTCCATCTCTAAGTTCAACAGCTTCAAAAGCTCCAGTAGAAGCTCCAGATGGAACTATTGCTCTTCCTACTTCTCCACTTTCAAGCATTACCTCAACCTCAACAGTTGGATTTCCTCTTGAATCTAATATCTCTCTAGCGTATACTTCTTGAATAAAACTCATATTTGTTTCTCCTCTCCAAATTAACAAATTTATTTTATTATTATGTTTTACTTTTTTATAAGAAGACTGTTACCAGTCATTTCTTCAGGTTTTTCTATGTTCATATTATCAAGTAAAGTAGGTGCTAAATCACAAAGTCTACCACCATCTCTTAACTTAACATCTTCATTAGTTACAAATATACATGGAACTTCATTTGTAGAGTGTGCAGTAACTGTATTTCCATTTTCATCACACATATACTCAGCATTTCCATGATCTGCTGTAATTATAGCATTTCCACCTAATGAAACTATTTTGTCTATTATTTTTCCAAGACATTCATCTATAGTTTCAACAGCTTTGACAGCAGCATCTACAACCCCTGTATGTCCTACCATATCTGGGTTTGCATAATTTAAAACTATAAAGTCATATTTATCTTCATCAAGTCTTTGAAGTAGATTTTCTGTAACTTCATAAGCTGACATCTCAGGTTTTAAATCATAAGTTGCAACCTTCGGTGATGGTATTAAACATCTATCTTCTCCTTTATTAGGATCTTCTACTCCTCCATTAAAGAAGAATGTAACATGGGCATATTTTTCAGTTTCTGCAATTCTAAGTTGTTTTATACTCTTAGAGCTTAAGTATTCACCTAATGTATTACTAAGTTTTTGAGGCTTAAATGCAATATTTACTTCGTCTATAGTTATATCGTACTGAGTCATACAAACAAATACAGTATCTATATAATCTCTTTTAAAGCCATCAAATTCTTTTGATGCTATACTTCTTGTTATTTGTCTTGCTCTATCTGGTCTAAAGTTAAAAAATACGATTGAATCATTTTCTTCTATCTTAGCTATTGGCTTATCATCTTCAAGTACTACAGTAGGAAGTACAAATTCATCAGTTTTATTATCGTTATATGCTTTTTCAACTGCTTCCTTTGCACTGTTTGCTGTTTCTCCCTGAGATAAAACCATACTATTATATCCAAGTTCAATTCTTTCCCATCTTTTATCTCTATCCATTGAATAGTATCTTCCAGAAACTGTAGCTATTTTACCTACTCCTATTTCCTTCATGTACTCTTCTATTTCATCTATATATTTAACTGCACTTTTAGGATCTGTATCTCTTCCATCTAAAATTGCATGTACGTATACTTTTTCAAGACCTTCTTTTTTAGCAAATTCTAGAAGTCCTTTTAGATGGTCTATGTGAGAATGTACTCCTCCATCAGATAAAAGACCCATTATATGAAGATTTTTATTGTTTTCCTTTGAATTATTCATAGCTTTTAATAATTCTTCATTTTTAAATAAATCTCCATCTTCTATAGATTTTGTTATTCTAGTAAGCTCTTGGTATACTATTCTTCCTGCTCCAATATTTAAGTGCCCAACCTCTGAATTTCCCATTTGTCCTTCTGGAAGTCCCACATATTGTCCACTTGTTTTTATTGAAGTATAAGGGTATTTTTTTATATATTCGTCCATATTAGGAGTTTTAGCTTTGTTTATTGCATTTCCTAAATCTGAATTATTGATACCCCAACCATCTAATATTATTAAAGCTGTAGGCTTTTTCATGTCTATCAACTCCTTAGAAATTAACAAGTTCTACGTAATCTTTTGGTTGAAGACTTGCTCCACCAACTAAAGCACCATCTATATCTGATTCATTCATTATTTCTTCTACGTTTGCTGGCTTAACACTTCCACCATATTGTATTCTAACTTCTTCTGCAGTTTCCTCAGAGTACACATTAGCTACAACTTCTCTTATATAAGCTATAACATCATTAGCATCTTTACTACTAGATGTTTTTCCTGTACCTATAGCCCATATTGGCTCATAAGCTATAACTATGTCCTTTATATCTTTTTCGTCTATGTTTACTAAAGCTTTTTCAACTTGAACTTTAACTATATCCTTAGTTTTATCAGCTTCTCTTTCTTCTAAAGTTTCACCAACACAGATTATAGGATTTATTTTGTATTCTAAAGCCTTTATAACCTTCTTATTTACAGTTTCATTAGTTTCATTGAAGTATTGTCTTCTTTCAGAGTGACCTATTACAACGTAGTCAACATCTATTTCTTTTAACATAAGAGGAGATATTTCTCCAGTAAAAGCACCTTTTTCTTCAAAGTGCATATTTTGAGCACCAATTTTAATATTAGTTCCTTCAGATGCTTCTTTTAAATCCTTAAGTAAAGTAAACGGAGCACAAATAACTGCTTCAACATCAGTTCCCTTTATTTCAGATTTAACTTCATTAACAAATTCAACAGCTTCTTTTATAGTTTTATGCATTTTCCAATTTCCTGCAATGATAGGTTTTCTCATAACTACACTCCCCTTTTAAATTATTTATTATTTAAAGCTACTATTCCCGGAAGCTCTTTTCCTTCTAAGAATTCAAGTGAAGCTCCACCACCAGTAGATATGTGAGTCATTTTCTCTCCAAAGCCTAATATATTTACAGCAGCAGCACTGTCTCCACCACCAATTACAGTTGTAGCATCAGCATCTGCCATAGCCTTAGCAACTTCTATCGTTCCTTTTGCAAAGTTTTCAAACTCGAATACTCCCATAGGTCCATTCCATATAACAGTTTTAGCTTCTTTAACAGCATCAGCATATAATTTTGCAGTTTTAGGTCCTATATCAAGTCCCATAAATCCTTCTTTTATATTTTGATCTTCTGTAACAACAGGAGCTGTATCTTTATCAAACTTTTCTCCAGTAACATGGTCAACAGGCAGTAACAATCTAACTCCCTTTTCTTTTGCTTTTTTAACCATTTCCATTGAATAATCCATTTTATCTTCTTCAAGTAAAGAAGTTCCTATTCCATATCCTTGTGCTTTTAAGAATGTATAAGCCATTCCTCCACCAATTATTAAAGTATCTACTTTTTCAAGTAAGTTATTTATAACGTTTATTTTATCAGAAACCTTTGCTCCTCCAAGTATAGCTACAAAAGGTCTTACTGGAGTCTCAACAGCTTCTCCTAAGAATTTTAATTCTTTTTGAATTAAGTATCCACATGCGCTAGTTTCAACAAATTCGCTAACTCCAACAGTAGAGCAATGAGCTCTATGAGCAGTTCCAAATGCATCATTTACAAATACATCTGCTAAAGATGCTAATTCTTTCGAGAAGTTTTCTTCATTCTTAGTTTCTTCTTTTCTATATCTAGTGTTTTGAAGTAAAACTATATCTGAATCTTTCATATCAGCAACTGCTTTTTTAGCATTTTCTCCTACAACACTATTATCTGCTGCAAATACAACTTCTTTGTTTAACATTTCTGATAATCTCTTAGCTACAGGCGCTAAAGAAAGCTCCGGCTTAGCTTCTCCTTTTGGCTTACCTAGGTGAGAACATAAAATAACTTTTGCTCCATTTTCCATTAAATATTTTATAGTAGGTAAAGCTCCAACTAATCTATTCTCATCAGTTATAACACCATCTTTTAAAGGTACATTAAAGTCACATCTTACTAATACTTTTTTTCCGTTCACATCTATATTTTCTATAGTTTTTTTATTTAACATTGACATAATATACAACTCCTTTTCGCTAAAAGTATATCACATTTTCATAAAAATGTTATACTTTTTTATATTTTAATTCAAATATAAAAAGTCCTGAGTCCGTAGTATACACTACAAACCCGGACTTATTTAAAACTCAAATTATAGTATTATTTTGAAAGATTTACAAAGTGTTGTAAAGTTCTTATTAATTGAGCTGTATATGACATTTCATTATCATACCAAGAAGCAACCTTAACTAATTGCTCTCCATTAACTTCCATAACCTTAGTTTGAGTACCATCAAATAATGATCCAAATTCCATTCCGATTATATCAGAAGATACTAATGGCTCTTCAGTATATCCGTATGACTCATTAGCAGCAGCCTTCATAGCTTCATTAACTTCTTCTGCAGTTACCTTGCTTCCAAGTGTACAAACAAGTTCAGTTAATGAACCAGTTATAACTGGAACTCTTTGAGCTCCTCCATCTAATTTACCTTTAAGCTCTGGTATAACAAGACCTATAGCTTTAGCAGCTCCTGTTGATCCTGGTACTATGTTAGCAGCAGCCGCTCTAGCACGACGAAGATCTCCTTTTCTATGTGGCGCATCTAATGTATTTTGGTCATTAGTATAAGCATGTATAGTAGTCATAAATCCTTTTGTTAAATTGAATTTATCATTTAATACTTTAACCATTGGAGCTAAACAGTTAGTAGTACAAGACGCTCCTGATATAACTGTTTCTGATCCATCTAATATATCATGGTTAACGTTAAATACTACAGTCTTTAAATCACCTGTTGCTGGTGCAGATACAACAACTTTCTTAGCTCCAGCTTTGATGTGTCCCTCTGCTTTTTCTTTTGAAGTGAAGAATCCAGTACATTCAAGTACTACATCTACTCCCATTTCTCCCCAAGGTAAGTTTTCTGGGTTAGCTTCAGCAGTTACTTTTATTTCTTTTCCGTTTACAACAAAAGCTCCTTCTTTAACTTCTATTTCTCCATTGAAACGTCCTTGAGCTGAATCATACTTAAGTAAGTGAGATAATGTTTTAGCATCTGTTAAATCGTTTATTGCAACCACTTCAAATTCACTTTTGTCAAGCATTGTTCTTAATGCTAATCTACCTATTCTTCCAAATCCATTAATAGCAACTTTAATCATGTTTATTCCTCCTAGTTAATTTATATTTTAAATTATGAATTGATTTATAATATTAAATTAATTCACATATTTTATTTGCAGCACCTTCATCAGTAACTAATACTAAATCTTTTTTTATCTTTGATATAGCAAGTATAGCTTCTGCCTTTCTACTTCCTCCAACTATTCCTATAGTATTTTTTATTGCTTTGAAATTCTCAAGCTTTATACCTATAGTACTAGTCTCATATATTATTTCACCATCTCTGTTAAAATAATATCCAAAAGCTTCACCTACAGCTCCTTTTGACATTATATATTGGTAGTCAGAATCAAGCATTTTTCTTCTTCTTGCCATATCATCTGCCCTTCCAACCCCAAATACTAAAATATCTACATTCTGTATATGGTTTAATGTTTTATTTATCTCAGGCTCTAATATTAAGCTATTTAAAGTTTCTTCAGTTACATTATCTGGAACATGTAAAAGTTTATAGTTTCCTCCAAACTTTTTCCCAATTATTGCAGCTATATTGTTTGATTGTATTTCTACCTCTTTGCCAAGTCCTCCTCTAGCCGGAACTACCAAAATATTTTCATACTTTTTTGTCTCATGGCAGCAATTAGCAAACTCAAGCATAGTATTTCCGCCAGTGACTCCTATTATATAGTCATTTTTTATTATTTTAGTAAGATATTTGTAAGTTGCTTTACCTATATCTTTTATAACAAGAGAGTCATCATCAGCATTTCCAGGTAGTATTATAACTTTTTTTATGCCTAGTTTTTTCTTTATTTTTTCTTCTAACTCAGAAATACCCATTATTTCATCCATGAATACTTTCAAATCATTAAGAAGATTGAGTCCATTTTCATTTATGCTCATTCCAGAAGTATATATTTCTATAAGATCTTGTTTTTTCAAAAATTCAACCTCTGATCTCACTACTCTCTCACTCAAATCTAATTTATTTGAAAGAGATCTTCTTCCTATAGACTCATTTAATGATATTTGATTTAATATTTTGTATCTTCTATACATAACATCTAAAACTTCAGGCATTATTTTTTTCTGAATTTGTATCAATTTTTTCATAATCTCATACCTCTTAGGGTTTTTTTAGTCCCTGTGTTTATTTTATGTCCCTATATCCTTATTTTTTTAGTGGGATCTAAAATGTCCCTATCGTTTTTTTTAGTCCCACCGCTTGATTTAATTCTATACTAACATAGAAATTTTTTCAATATTTTTTTGAAATAATATTATTTTTTTTATTTTATTTTTAATGCTTAACAAAATTCTTTTCTTTTAGAAGATGATCTTATCCCTAGTTCTTCTCTGTATTTTGCAACAGTTCTTCTAGATATGTTTATATCCTTCCCTTGTAATAGAGTGCATATTTTCGAATCACTATATGGCTTTTTCTTATCTTCAGAATTTATTATTTCCTTTATTATATTTTTTATACTAGTAGACGCTATATCCTCTTGTTGATTTAATCCACTGCTGAAAAAGTATTTTAGCTCAAACATTCCATGTGGAGTTAACATATATTTTCCATTCACGCCTCTACTAACTGTTGATTCATGTATTTCTAGATCATTAGCTATATCTTTTAATATTAATTGCTTTAAATACTTATTTCCATTTTCAAAAAATTCATATTGATGTTTTAATATTTCTTTCGAAATCCTAAGTATAGTATTTTTTCTACTTTCTATATTCTTAACTAAATTAAATGCAGAATTTAATTTTTCTTTTATATACTGTTTAGCATTTTCATCATCTTGAGAATTTTTTAATATTTCTTCATAAAATTTATTTATCTTTATATGTGTAGTGTTTTTTTCATTTAGATATACTTCATATTCCGTTCCTATTTTTTCAACTATAACATCTGGTGTTATATAGTTATTTTTAGAATAAGTATATTTATTCCCAGGTTTTGGATCTAATGTTTTTATTATATTTACTATTTCGATACATTTTTCCATACTTATTTTATATTTTTTGCATACTTCTTTATATTTTTTATCCCCTAATAATTTCAAATCGTTTTCAACAACATTTTCTAGAACATCATTTTGTATATTTTTTTCTTTTAATTGAATCATTAAACATTCTTCTATATTTCTAGCTCCTATACCACTTGGTTCTAGAGTTTGAACAACCTTTAAGTTTTTCATTATATCTTCTTTAGTTGTTTTTAATGTATTTGAGACTTCTTCTATATCACTTTTAAAATATCCATGCTCATCTATTGAATCTATTATATATTCAACTATATCTTTGTCTTTTTTATTTAAATCACAATAATTTATTTGATTTTTCAAGTACTCATATAGATTCATATTATATTTAATCATATTTTCTATATTATAATCTTCATTGTCATAATTGACAGAGCTAGCTTGATTGTAAGTTCTATTGTTCATATTATCTATATATTTTTCCCAGTCTATCTTATCGTTCTTATCAACTTCTATAACAGGATTTTCTTCTCTTTCTTTAGATATAACTTCTTCTAAATCTTGAGTACTCATATTCAATATATCTAACGATTGTTTTAATTGTTTTGTAAGCACTAATTTTTGACTTTGATTTAATTCTAAACCAAAATTTATTTTCATAAAAATCCACCCTTTACATTAAACTCATATTTAATAATCTTATTATATCAAAAAAATTTTATTTAATTTTAATTTAATATTTATCTCTCTATTTTATTTATTTTTTTGTTCGCTTTAATTCCCTATTTATTTGGTTTTTTTGAAATTTTTGATATATATATTTTACTATAAATTTCAGTTTTTTTGACATACTAATTACAAGTTCAACATTTTTCTGTTTTTATCTTAAAGTTAGAAATTCATTTAGAGTAAAAACTCTATCTTAATTAAGTTTCACTTTATTAAGGAGGTTGTAAAATGATTAAAAATTTCAAATTGCATCTTTTAAGCTTTGTCTTCTTATTTATATTTGGGTGTGCAAGTATATCTTATGCAGATACCACTTATACAGTTGTTAAAGGCGATAGCATGTGGAAAATTGCTGTAAAATACGAAATTGGATTATCTGAAATAATAAGTGCTAATCCACACATTAAAAACCCAGCGCTTATATATCCAGGAAATAAACTTACTATTCCTCAAATAGACAACGTGAAAGCTGTTGAAAATGAAGTTGTAAGACTTGTAAATGTAGAGAGATCTAAGAATGGTTTAAGTCCACTTACTCAAAATTGGGAATTATCAAGAGTTGCAAGATATAAATCTCAAGATATGATAAATAAAAACTATTTTTCTCATACATCACCAACTTATGGAAGCCCATTTGATATGATGAAAAATTTCGGTATAAAATATTCAACTGCAGGAGAAAACATAGCGTACGGTCAAAGAACAGCAGCTGATGTTATGAATTCTTGGATGAACTCTCCAGGACATAGAAAGAATATATTATCTCCTAATTTTACTCAAATAGGAGTGGGTCTTGCTACTAAGTCTAATGGAACTAAGTATTGGACACAAATGTTTATAAGACCTTAAACTTTTTTGTGCTTTAAGCAAAAACAAAGGGTATTAAAATACCGTGAATGTGTTAAATATTTTTATAAAACTAAGCATTACATCTATTGAATATCCTAAAAGTTCTAAACTCACTCTGTTCAAACAACGAACTTTCTTAACGGATATTCAATCGATGTAACACAAGTTTTATACAAAAATATTTAAATCATTCTCTAACATTTTAATATCCTTTATTTTGTATGTAGTAGTTAAATTATATTATCCGATTAAATGAATCACATGTTCCCATGCATATTCTTTATCTAAAAACTATATAAAAGCATTTTAAATCATATAAATTCGTCAGTTCTCTTCCACTCAATATCTAACATACTGTAAACAACATGACTTACGTAATGATCGTACAGCCATTCTGCTTCTCTTAATATTCCTTCATTCTTAAAACCTAATCGCTCTGGTATTCCCATACTTTTTACATTGCCTTCTGCACATCGTATCTCAACTCTATGTAATCCTAACTCTGAAAAAGCATAATCAACCATAGATTTACAAGCTCTTGTCATTATGCCAAGATCAGTAAACTCATAACCTAACCAATATCCAATACTCACTTTTTTATGTAACCAATTTACTTCGTGGTATCCAATAGCACCTGCAAAATCACCTCTATACCATATACCAGCTGTAAAACCTTCATTATTAGCAAACTGCTGAAGAGATGATTTAATAAATTTATTGACGTCTTCAACTCTAGTAGTATTGTCTAACCACGGTAGCCATCGTCTTAAATAACTTCTATTATTATCAATCAATAGATAATCTTCTTCTATATGTCTGTATTCTAAAATTTTCAATTCAATCTCTTCGTCTATTATTCTTTTAAACATTATTTATCTTTAGCGAGATAGTTTATGCATAACCAAAATTCTCGATAAATCATTTTAAGTCAATAGGTAAATTATACAAGAAAAATTAATTTAATAACTATTTTCTATTTTTGAACTTAATTTTAACATGTAGCTCAAACTACCATTCAGGTGTTTTTTTTATTTTAAGAAAATTGTTCTTTTATTTTTAGCAGAATATCTCAAATAGATTTTTACTATTATGATTATTCTTCTATGTCATCCATATAAAAAGGTATATATATATATACATCATTTTGGCATTTTATTTCTTCTGGTGGAGATCCATCCCTATAAAATTTATCAAGATCTGCATCATACAAGAAAAAATTTTGTGCAGTATCTGAGCTACGACTCAATGTTATGCAATATTTATTATTTGAATAATCAAATTCCCAAACATGAACTTGATATAAAAATTTATTAGGAGCGTCTTTTAGGGCTAAATTATTATCATCCTTATTTTTGTTATGGATAAAAAATCGATCTATAAATAAATTCTCTACCTCAATAAAATCATGATTAACTTCTTCTGCTTCGTTATAATCGTAAGATTGCGTATCATAATAAAAATATACATTATTTTTATTGAGTACAGCATGATAATAGGTAGCTACTGTATCTGTCTTTCGTGAAAGTAATATTAAATATGCTTTTGATTTATCATCATATGTAATAGGATTTAAACAATAAAAATCCTCATCGTATTTAGGATGTTTATTTTGATTATATGGGCTGCGAAAATAGTAATAATCTGATGAATTATCTTTTTTTATAAGTCTTGCCTTTAATGCATTTAATACAAGTTTTGCTTCATCACCATACTTTTGAATATCAATTTGTTCATCATCTAAGAAAATTTTTGAAATACACTTTCCCTCTTTATCACCTATAATTCTAATTGATTTTTGGTCAATACCTCTTATTTCAAAATTCCAAAAACCATTGTCCTTTAGCATGGATAAATATGTTCCATCTAAATAATAATTAATAACTTTATCTTTTGATACAGTTGCATGATTTACATAAAATATTGGATATGTTTTTTGTTTTGTTAGTTCGATTTTTAATAGTTCTCCCTTATAAAAAAATTTTTTAATTGAATGATTCCAATTTTCTATGTCTATAATAGTTTGAGTATTATTGCTTGAAATTTTTTCATCTGAATTACCTACACTTGTTATTTGTACATTTGATTTGTTATTTTTAGAAGCCTTAACGTCATTAGAATTATGTGACATCACAGCATCATTATTATTACATGCAGTTAATACCCCTAAGAATACGAAAATCACTAATATCAATATAGTTTTTTTCTTTTTCATATTTTCTTCTCCCTTATTTTGTTAATCTTTACTACTTTTATTGCTAATCCCCACTTTCAATAATATAGGTGAATTATACCATATAAATCAGTTAAAGGGCTGTAAAGAGAAGTTTAAAAAGGAATATAATTATACATAAGGTATAATATAAGTGTAATAAAAATTACAGTCTATTTCCGTTAGAGTGTGGTTCCAATTAATTTAATAATTATGTTCTACTTTTGAACTTGATTTTAACATCAAGCTCAAACCCACCACGCGAACTGTCATTTGGGTGATTTTTTATTTTATCATAAGTATAATTGGTAAAAAAATAGGTAAAGTATCTACTTTAACTGTTAAAGTAGATACTTCAAAATATAAACAATTGAATGTTAGATAAGTTTCATATACCTTCTACTATGAAACTTAGATTGTATTGTTCAAATATACGTTAAAAAACTTCTTTTGTTTGACCGTAGCGAGTTTAAGAAGTTTTAGTATATTTGATAAGATACAATCTATAGTTTTATTAGAAGGTATATGAATTATCGATATTTAATTGTTTATATTTTGGGGCGAAAGTAGCTGTCTATTTTTTATCTCTCAAAATAAAAAAGATGTGCCTTTAATCGGCACATCTTTTAATTATATATTTATAATTTTTTAATTATAATAATTTATCTAAACCTTGCTTTAAGTCAGCAATTATATCTTCTGCATTTTCAAGTCCTACTGATAATCTTACAAGTCCATCACTTATTCCAGCTTGCATTCTTTCTTCTTTAGTGTACGGAGAGTGAGTCATAGATGCTGGATGTTGAATTAATGTTTCGCAATCACCTAAACTAACCGCTAATGTACAAAGTTCAAGACTGTTTATGAATTTTATACCTCCATCTACTCCGCCTTTAACTTCAAAAGCTATCATAGCTCCCGGCATATCCATTTGCTTTTTAGCTATTTCGTATTGCTCGTGATCTTCACATCCTGGATAATATACTTTCTCTATTGCTTCATGCTTTTGTAAGAACTTTGCAACTTCCATTGCATTTTCACAATGTCTTTGCATTCTTACATCTAAAGTTTTTAATCCTCTTATTACTAAGTATGCATCAAATGGACTAAGAACTGATCCGGTCATGTCCTTTACTCCAAATAATCTAACATTATTTATAAATTCTTGTTTTCCTACTACAAAACCAGCTATAACATCGCCATGGCCGTTTAAGTACTTAGTAGCAGAATGAACTACAACATCCGCTCCAAGTTCAATAGGTCTCTGAATAAAAGGTGTACAGAACGTACTATCAACCATTAATATACAATCTTCTTTTTCATGAGTAACTTTAGCTACTGCTTCAATATCAACAACCTTTAAAGTTGGATTAGCAGGTGTTTCTATGTATACAACCTTAGTATTATCCTTCATAGCTTTTTTAATATTATCTACATTAGATGCATCTACAAAAGTAACTTCTACACCAAATCTTGTAAGTCCATGATTTAAAAGTGCAAAAGTGCATCCATATAAAGTTTCATCAGCAATAACATGGTCACCAGCTTTTAAAGAAGTCCAAAGTGCAGATGATATAGCTCCTATACCTGAACCTGTAGACATACAAGCCTCAGCATTTTCAAGAGCTGCTACTTTTTCTTCTAATTGCGTAGAAGTAGGGTTACCAAGTCTTGTATATATATATCCTGGCTCCTCCAGTGCAAATCTTCTTCCGCCTTGCTCTGCATTCTCAAATACAAAAGTTGATGTTTGATATATAGGAGTAGTTAAGGCTCCTGATGCAATATCCTTCTTATAACCAGCATGAATAGTCTTTGTAGAAAAACCAGCTTTCTTTAAATTATAATTACTCATATTATATCCCCTCCATATAATATTTTACATGTTAATTTATTCACTTACAAGAGGGATTGTCTATATTTTTAGATTTATTAAAATATTTTAATTTTTATAAACAATGCAAGGAATCCGTCTATTTTTTTAATGCCGACGCATTTTTCCATCATTCGTCGCAAGCTTCGTTACTCAAAATAGCTAATACTGTAGTAATTTAACCCATGTTGTCTATAATTTAAAAACTATATAATCCCTTAGTATATAAAAATTCGTCTACTCACTAACGCGGCAACTCATACCGCCAAGGATCCTTTCAGGCTTCATTCTCAAAATTCACATAGTTCATGGCGCCAACAAGTCTGGCCACTCTGTTGCTTAAAAATACTTGAAAATGTAGCCTTTTCAATTTCCTTAAGCATAAAAAAGACAGATAGAAAAATTCTATCTGTCTCAATCTCTACATTATATACTATCTATAAGTTTCTTTAGATCTACCTCATCAAACTGATGACTTGTATTACAGAAGTGACAAGTAAGTTCTGCTTTTCTATCAGTTTCAAGTATCTCCTCTAAGTCTTTCTTTCCTATACTAATCAGTGCTCTTTCGAATCTTTCCTTGCTACAATCACACTCAAATCCAACCTCATACTTATCAAGTATCTCGTGATCAAGACCTTTAAGTGCTATATCTAATATATCTTCTGGCATTTTTCCATCAGCTATAAGAGTTGATATAGGTTTCATATCTGATAAGTTTTTTTCTAATATCTGTATGCTTTCTTCACAAGCATCAGGAAGAAGCTGAATTATAAAACCTCCCGATGCTTTTATTGAATAATCAGTATCAACAAGTACTCCTAAAGCTATTGCAGATGGTTGTTGTTCTGAATATGCAAAGTATGCAGTAAAATCCTCTGCTATTTCTCCATTAACTAACGGATATGAACCTACATATGGTTTTTTAAGACCTAAATCTTTTATAACCGTTATAGTTCCTTTTGTTCCAACCGCTGCTCCAACATCAAGTTTACCAGCGTATTTAGGAGGAACATCAGCAAAAGGATTTGATACATATCCCTTTACCATTCCCTTTGAATTACTAACTATAACAATATTGCCAACAGGACCATCGCCTTTTATCTGAACTGTTAATTTATCATTTTCATTTTTCATCATAACACCCATCATAGATGTAGCTGTTAAAGTTCTTCCAAGTGCAGCACTTGCAACTGGAGTTGTATTATGTATTTTTCTAGCCGTCTCTACCATCTCTGTAGTAAACGCCGCAAAAGCTCTTATACTGTGATTTCCAGCACTCGCTCTAATTATGTAATTTTTCATATTTGCCTCCTTATGAATATTATCTATAATCGAAAGAATTATAATTTAATTGAATATTAAAATTCCCTGATATTTAAGTTTAACTTTATCAGGGAAAAAGTATACCATCTAAATAACAAGCAGTCAATTATGTATATTATTTTTTACACACAAAAAACGCTCTTTCACATTCTTCATCTGCATTTGAAAAAGTAAAATCTTTATACACCTTAACATCTTCAAATCCTACATTTTTTAGCATGCTTAGTATTTCATCATTCTTATAGGCTCTTTGATAATGAGTTTCTTCAAATTTCTGATAGTGTTCTCCCTCTCTTGTAAAGAAGGCTAGATCCATCTCAACTATATCACTTTCATAATCAAAATAATTTTCCCATATATAAGTTATATCTTCTCTATTTTCTCCAAAAGTGTTATTGCCAAGTATATTTGATAGTTTATTATATGAACTTATATCAAATATAAACACACCTTTTTGTTTAAGAAGTTCATATACATTATGGAATATAGTCTGTATATCTTCATCCTCTAATATATAATTGAATCCATCACATGCACATAAGACACAATCTAAATTGTAAATTTCAAAATCTAGTTCAGTCATATCCTGATTTAAAAATACAACCTCAATTCCATCATCTATACACTTTTCTCTTGCTACACTAAGCATATCCTCGGATATATCTATTCCTAAAATATCATAATCTTTTTTTGCAAAAGGTATAGTTAAATTACCTGTTCCGCATGCAAGCTCTAGTATGTTTTTTACATCTACATTTTCTTTTTCTATTATTTCTTCTATATATTCTACCCATTTATCATAATCTACATTATCCATTAAATTATCGTATATGAATGCGAAATCTTTATACTGCATATCCTTCTCCTATTTCTTTTTCTTATTTTTTTTCCTAGCGGTAAGCATTCCACCAATTCTGCCCGCTTCCTTTGCTGTAAGCCCTGCCCAGCCTTGTTCATTTATTTTATCAATAAGGCCTATCTCACCAGCAATTTCATATTTCATTATATCATTTTCTGTAACTATTTTCTTCTTTTTATTTTTCTCCATGATAAAACCTCCTTTTTACTCATTTTTACCATGTTTGCTCAAATTATTCTTCGACATTTTTTTACTTTTTTCGCTTGATTTATACTGTATACAATGATACAATATACTTCGTTGTGAAATAATATTATTTTCCCACTCCCCCTTTAGTATAAAGAAAGAGGTCAGCTAATTAGCTGACCTCTTTTTCGTTACAAGAAAATTAATTTAAAAACTAATTCTATTTTAACAAAGTACCTTTATGCTCCAATAACTCTACATATACGTTTATACCATTTAATAGTATCTTTTCATCGAAATTGAATTTTATATGGTGAAGTCCATTGACAAACTCTTTATCAACATTTCTAGAACCCAACATAAAAAATAACCCTTTCACATGTTGTTGATAATATGAAAAATCCTCTGCTATCATTAAAGGCTCTAGTATTTTTATATATTTATTATCAATAGCTTCTTTGAATTCATCAAATAGTTCTTCATCATTATTAACCGCAGGATAATCATCTCTTATTTCTATATTTATTTCGCAGTTAAAAGATTTTTCAAATCCGCAAGCAATCTCACGGACTCTTTCCTTCATTTTGTCATACACTTCTTGCTTAAATGCTCTCATTGTTCCTTCAAGTTTAACACTCTCAGCTATTATATTCCTTCTACTTCCCCCGTCTATTTTTCCAATTGTTAATACCCCTTCATCAAGAGGTCTTATATTTCTAGATATTATACTTTGTATAGAATTCATAAAATTTGAAGCTATCACTATTGAATCAATAGCATTTTGTGGCATAGCCCCATGGCCACCTCTACCTATTATTTCAATATCTATTTCCCCTGTTTGTGCTAAGAAATGATTAGGTTTAACTCCAACAAATCCTTCTTCTATATTTGGGTATATATGAAGTCCGTAGATTTCATCAACCTTATATTTTTCCAAAACTCCTTCTTTTATTAAAGGAAGTGCTCCTCCTGGTGATTCTTCTGCTGGTTGAAAAATAAAAACTATATTATCTAATAATCTATCTTTATTAATATTCAAATACTCTATCAGTCCTAAAAGTACACTCATATGTCCATCATGGCCGCAAAGATGTTTTATTTGTCCATCTATATTCAAAGCATCCATATCTGCTCTAAAAGCTATATTTTTTTTAGCTTTTTTACCTTTTATCATCCCTACTATTGCTGTTTCTAAATAAACTTCATATTCTACTCCTAAAACATCTAAATAATCTCTTATATATTTAGATGTTTTATACTCCTTCATTCCCAGTTCAGCTATTTTATTTAGACTCTTTCTATGCTTACATACAACATCATCTAACACCGCAATATCTGCTCTTATATCCATTTTTATCTCCTTTCAAAAAAGAATTATCACAATACCATATTTTGTTGAATATATTTATATTGAATGGTACTATATATTAAAGTATTTGTTTTTTGATTCATTATAAAATTTATAATATCATATATTTATGATAAAGGGGGTTTATCCATGAAAAAAGTAAACGTTGCAATAGTTGGAGCAACAGGAATGGTAGGACGAACATTTTTAAAAATCTTACAAGAAAGAGATTTTCCTATAGAAAACCTATATCTATTAGCATCTAAAAAATCTGCTGGTGATGTTGTTAACTTTAATGGAAAAGACTACATAATAGAAGAACTAACAGAAAATTCATTTGACAAAGATATAGATATTGCTTTATTCTCTGCTGGAGGCGAAATAAGTAAAAAATTCGCTCCAATAGCCAAAGAAAAAGGAGTTATAGTAGTAGACAATAGTAGTATGTGGAGAATGTATGATGATGTACCTTTAGTCGTTCCAGAAGTTAATCCAGAGGATGTAAAAAAACACAACGGTATAATAGCAAATCCAAACTGCTCTACTATTCAAGCAGTAGTACCTTTAAAAACTCTTCACGATAAATTTGGTATAAAAAGAATAGTATACTCAACTTATCAAGCAGTTTCAGGTTCTGGTGTTAAAGGTATAGCTGATTTAAAAGAAGGTATTAAAGGAAATGAGAATAAATTATATCCTCATCCTATAGCTTACAATGCTCTACCTCATATAGATGTATTTATGGATAATGGTTATACAAAAGAAGAAATGAAAATGATAGATGAAACAAAGAAAATATTAAATGATCATACTATAAAAATAACTGCTACTACTGTAAGAGTACCAGTAATGTATGCTCATAGTGAATCTGTAAACATTGAATTTGAAAAAGAATTCGATGTTAAAGAAATATTTGATACTTTAAACACTACAGATGGAATTATCGTTGTAGATGATCCTAAAAACAACCAATATCCACTTGCACTCGATGCTGAAGGAAAAGACGAAGTATTCGTAGGAAGAATAAGAAGAGACTTTAGTGTAGATAATGGTATCAATATGTGGGTTGTTGCAGACAATATAAGAAAAGGAGCTGCAACTAACACAGTTCAAATAGCTGAGCTTTTATTAAAATATAATTTAGTATAGAGAGGATGATTTTCATGCTATTTAAAGGTTCTGGTGTTGCTTTAGTTACCCCATTTAAAAATGGAGAAATTGATTTTGAAAAATTAGGAGAAATTATAGAATACCATATTAAAGAGGGAACAGATGCATTTATAGTATGTGGAACTACTGGGGAAGCATCTACAATGACTGATGAAGAGCAAATAGAAACTATAAAATTTGTAGTAGATAAGACAAATAAAAGAATACCTGTTATAGCAGGAACTGGTTCTAATAATACAGCACATTCTATACACCTTAGCCAAAAGGCTGAAGAATTGGGAACAGATGGTCTTTTAGTTATAACGCCTTATTACAATAAATCTACTCAAAAAGGTCTTATTTCTCACTTTAACGCTATAGCTGATTCGGTTAATATTCCTATAATAGTTTATAACGTTCCAGGAAGAACAGGAGTTAATATAAAACCTTCTACACTAGCTCAAATAGCTGAACATAAAAACATAGTAGCAGTTAAAGAAGCTAGCGGAAATATATCTCAAGTTGCTGAGATGGCAAGAGTTTGTCCTGATGGATTTGGAATATACTCTGGAAATGACGATATGATTCTACCTCTATTATCTCTTGGAGGATGTGGTGTTATATCTGTTGTTGCAAATATATGTCCAAAAGATACTCATGATTTAGTAGCTAAATACTTTGAAGGAGATATTGAAGGTTCTAGAAAGCTTCAATTAGATATGAAACCTTTAATAGATTCATTATTTATAGAAGTAAATCCTATACCAGTCAAAACTGCTATGAATTTATTAGGATTTGACATGGGTGAACTTAGACTTCCATTAGTTGATATGGAAGATTCTAACTTAAACGTATTAAAGAATGAATTAACAAACTACGGATTCAAATTATAGTTTTATTCAAACGTCACTTAATCAACTAAAAATTCAATCAGAGTAAAAACTCTGTCTGAATTAAGTTTCAATTTATAAAATCCTATACTGCATATGTGGTATAGGATTTTAAATAGCATTACTATAGGAGGTTTAACATGATTAAAGTTATAGTCAATGGATGCCTTGGCAAAATGGGCAAAGTTTTGACAAAGTCTATATTCGATGATGAAGCTTTTGAACTTGTAGCAGGTGTTTCTCGAGAAATTAACGAAACTACTAGCTATAATGCATACTCTAATATATTAGATATTAACGAAAAAGCCGATGTAATAATAGACTTTTCCAACCCAACTACACTAAAAGATATGCTAACTTATTCTAAAAAAACTAAAACGCCGTTAGTTATAGCTACAACTGGGTATACTAATGAAGAGCTTAATATGATAAGTGAGCATTCTAAAGAAGTTCCAGTATTTCATAGCTCAAATATGTCACTAGGAGTAAACCTTATGTTAAAGCTTGTAGAAATATCAGCTAAAGCTCTTAGTAATTTTGACATAGAAATAATTGAAAAACACCACAATAGAAAAGTTGATGCACCTAGTGGTACTGCTTTAATGCTTGCAAATGAAATTCAAGCTGTTCTAGATAATGAATTTAATTTTGGAAGACATGGTAAAAATGCAAAAAGAAAAGAAAATGAAATAGGTATCCATGCAGTTCGTGGTGGAACTATAGTTGGAGATCACAGCGTTATATTCGCAGGTAAGGACGAAATAGTTGAGCTTAACCATACCGCTTTATCAAAAGAAATATTTGCACAAGGATCTCTTCAAGCAGCTAAATTTATTGTAAATAAAGAAAATGGATATTATAATATGAAAGACATAGTATCTTTGTAATATAAATTCAGGAGGTAAATTACTAATGATGAAATTAACAGACCCATATGAAATAGCAAAATTCATTAAAAATGCAACTAAAAAAACACCAGTTAAAGTATATTTAAACGGAACATTAAAAAATGAACATTACGAAAACGTAAAAATATTTGGCAGTGATAATAGTTATATCTTAATAGGAGAACATTCATCTGTAAAAAATATTTTAGAAGATAACAAAGAAACTATAACAGATTATCACTTAGAATTTGATAGAAGAAATTCTGCTATACCTACTTATAATTATTTGCATGAAGATGCTAGAATCGAACCAGGCGCTATTATAAGAGATATGGTTTCTATTGATAAAAATGCAGTTATAATGATGGGTGCAGTTATCAATATAGGAGCTGAAATCGGAGAAGGTTCTATGATTGATATGAATGCCGTTATAGGAGCAAGAGGAACTATAGGTAAGAATGTACATCTTGGAGCCGGTGCTGTCGTTGCTGGTGTACTTGAGCCCCCTTCTGCTACACCTGTAATACTTGAAGATGATGTTGTTGTAGGAGCAAATGCTGTAATATTAGAAGGTGTTGTAGTTGGAAAAGGAGCTGTTGTAGCAGCAGGTGCTGTTGTAACTCAAAATGTACCTGAAGGTGCAGTTGTGGCTGGTTCTCCTGCAAAGATTATAAAGATGAAAGATGAAAAAACAAAAGAAAAAACTAAGCTTATGGAAGATTTAAGAGGATAACATTCACTCAAATTCAAAACACATAAGTATGCCTATGAAAATACCGAATGGAATAGATATTTTCATAGGCATATTTTTATATGGTAAACTAAAATATTACCAATAAAATATTTTAATAAAGTTTAGGAGGTATTTTTATGTATGATGTTATTGATTACAAAATATATGGAGATGATATGCAAACTGTAGAAATTGAATTAGATCCTAGTGAAGGCGTAAGAGCAGAAGCTGGAGCTATGATATATATGGAAAATGGAATACAGATGCAAACATCAACTGATGGAGGAATATTTAGCGGTTTTAAAAGAATGTTTACAGGAGAAAGTTTTTTTATAACTACTTTTCTTCATACAGGTGCTGGAAAAAGTCATGTTGCATTCGGAGCTCCTTATCCAGGAAAAATAATACCTATTGACTTAAATTTAGTTGGAGGAAGTTTTATTTGTCAAAAGGATTCATTCTTATGCGCTGCAAGAGGAATAGATATAAATATAGCTTTTAGTAAAAAAATAGGTACCGGTTTATTTGGAGGAGAAGGTTTTATTCTTCAGCGTCTTGAAGGACAAGGTATGGCTTTTATTCATGCTGGTGGAACTATTATAAAAAAAGAACTTAACCATGGTGAAACACTTCGTGTTGATACAGGATGTTTGGTAGGTTTTTCTCCTTCAGTCAATTATGACATTCAATTTATTGGAGGATTTAAAAACGCTTTATTTGGTGGGGAAGGAATGTTTTTAGCTACCGTTACAGGTCCAGGAATTGTTTATCTTCAAAGTCTTCCTTTCTCAAGACTTGCTGACCGTATATCTTCAGCAGCATCTTACACTCAAAGAGGAGAAAGTAAAGGAGTTGGAGGCATAGGATCAGATATATTAGGAGGTTTATTTGGAGGAGATAATAATTACTAAAATTCGTCTACTCGCTAACGCGGTGACTCATATCGCCAACGATCCCTACGGGCTCCGTTGCTCAAAAATAGTCGCAAGTGTAGCCTTTTCAATAAGTTATCAACAAAAATGATATAGTTTCCTTAAACATAAAAAAAGATGGCTAATTAGCCATCTTTTTAATCTATCTATCTTGATTAGTTACATTAAATACATAAGGAACGTTTCTATAGTAATCACCATAGTTCAGTCCGTATCCAACTACAAATTTATCATCTATCTCAAATCCTACATAATCAGGAACTAAATCTACTTTTCTTCTAACTGGTTTATCTAACAGCACACAGCATTTTATACTTGCTGGATTTTTTGACTTTAGATGATTCATAACAAAACTCATAGTAAGAGCTGAATCTGTTATATCATCAACTACTAGAATATCATATCCTTCTACATCATCATTTATATCTGCAAGAACATTTATTTTTCCACTTGACTCTTCTGAGTGTCCATAGCTAGATGTCGTCATAAATCCTAATTTAACTGGAATATCTATCTTTCTAACAAGATCAGCAGTGAATATAAAGCTTCCTTTTAAAAGAGATATAACGAACAATTTCTTATCCTTATAGTCCTCAGATATCTGCTTTCCAAGTTCAGCAGTTCTTCTTACTATATCTTCTTCAGAGCATAGTGTTTCCCATACTTTAGTTTCTATATCCATTTATAATAAACCTCCTAGAGTAATTGTAATTTAAACTCTATTTTAATTAAAAAGTAGATTTTTGTCAATATTACTTTAGTTGTTATTCATCCCATCCATAACTTTTATTATAACCTCATCTGTTATTGTCATTCCTTGTGCACTAACTTTTCCTAGATTTCTTATACTTTCTTCAACTTTGTTTCCTACTATTCCGTTAAGAGCTGGTACTACACAGTTATATTTTGCTATTACAGCACTTTGAATAGCTGCTGATGCTGCTGATGCAAGTTTTAGGGCACATCCAGCTTTTGCACCATCACATATCATACCACTTAAGTTTGCAATCATATTTTCAATTGCTCCATCTATTTGCTCATAAGTTCCGTCCATAAGCCAAGTTATAGCTGCTGCTGATCCTGTTGATGCTGCTACTCCACATCCACAAACCGCAGATAATCTTCCTGTATAATTCTTTATATATCCTGTAACTAAATGACTTATAGCTAATGCCTTTGATAATTTTTCTTTTGTTTGAGGATACATTTCATTATAAGCAGCTATTGGAAGTATAGCTGTAAGTCCATGATTTCCACTTCCATTAGAACTCATAACAGGCTTATTAACCCCACTCATTCTAGCATCAGAAGCTGCTGCTGTTAGCATCATAGCTTTATTCATAAGATCATCTGAAAGCATTTTATCATCCATAGCTTTTTTAATTCCGTATCCTACACCAATACCTACTTTATCTTCTATAGCAACGTTTGCCATATCCATATTCATATCTATTCCTTCTAGTAAGAAGTCTAAATCAGATTCATCCATTTTTTCTATTTCTTGAATTAATTCTTTAATTGTAAGTTTAACTGTTGGACTGTCAACATGTTTATATTCAACATCTAAGCTTATTTCTCCATTTAATATTACAGAGTCATTTTTTTGAATGTGAACAAAATTATCATGCTTAGTCATTATTATAGTTTTTGATGTATTTTCTTTTCCTTTTAAGTTAACCTCTATGTAAACCTTTTCCGTAGTTTCTATAGGAGATATTTTAACCATATTTTGGTCCATGAATTTTTCTGATATTTTAACTTCTTCTTCTCCTAATTTTTCTAATACTCTAAGTCCAAGTTCAGAATCTCCTCCATTAAGTCCCATAGAAGCCGCTATTTTAAGACCTAATCTTGTTGTTCCTGGTATTCCAACGCACATACCATTTTTATACACATTAGGACTTACAAATATATTACATTCAACTATTTCTTCTCCTAATAATTCCTTAGCTTTTGCACAAGCTAGAGCTACTGCAACTGGCTCTGTACATCCTAAAGCTGGCTTTACTTCTGCTTTTAACATATCTACAAGTATTTTTTTCATTTTAAAACCCCCAATTCAATTTTTATACTATCTATATATAGCACAAACTATGCCAACTTTTACAAACTAGTTTTTTCAATACTTGTAGTTTATTATTTATCAATTTCATATATTATATATGGCATCTTGTATCTTTTTGAAATAAAATAATCTCAAATTGAGATTTCAGTCTCAATTTGAGATTATTTTATCTGGTATTCTTTCATTTTTCTATAAAGAGTAGCTCTGGATATACCAAGAGCCTCACAAGCTCTTTCCTTATCTTTTTTGTAATCCTTGAATTTGTGTAAAGCTTTTATTATTTCCTGCTTCTCTATTTCCTTAAGAGGAGTTATATCCCCATTTATATCACACTTAGTTTCTTTATTTTTCTTCATTATTTTCTGAGGTAGATTCTCACATATTATTGTTGATGAGTTTGACATATTTATACTGTACTCAATTACATTTTGAAGCTGTCTTACATTTCCAGGCCATGGATAATCCAGTATTTTTGTTATTGCACATTCTTCTATTCCAGTTATATATTTATTTAATTTTTTAGAATAATCTTTAATTATACTATCTACCAATGATACTATGTCTTCTTTTCTATCTCTTAACGGAGGTATCGATATTGGAATTACATTTAATCTATAATATAAATCCTCTCTAAACTCTCCCTTTGCAACCATTTCTTCTAAATCCCTATTTGTTGCAGCTATTATTCTAACATCAACTGGAATATTTATTTTCCCTCCTATTTTTTCAACTTCTCTTTCCTGCAATACTCTAAGTAGCTTTCCCTGTAAATGTATGCTCATATCTCCTATTTCATCAAGGAATATAGTTCCTCTATTTGCAAGTTCAAACTTTCCTACTTTCCCACCTTTTTTAGCTCCTGTAAATGCACCTTCTTCATACCCAAACAGTTCACTCTCAAGCAAGTTATCAGGGATTGCTGCACAGTTAATAGCAATAAATGAGTATTTACATCTACTTCCATTATTATGTATAGCTCTTGCAAATAACTCTTTTCCAGTACCACTTTCTCCAGTTATCAATACAGTAGATGAAGTTTTTGACGCAACCCGAGCCTCATTTTTTACATGCTCCATAGATAAACTATTTCCTATTATATTATCAAATCCTATTTTATAGTTTGTCCCAGTTATTTCATTAAAATTTTCTATAGCCGAAGAATTATCTATAAAATCGAATACATATCCTTTTATATCTCCATCTATTATTATTGTATTTATATTATATATTCCTCTCAACGTATAATTCTTGGTTTTATATATAAAAGATGTACTTTTATACCTTTTTTTTATAGTTGTCATTTCATTTTTATTTATAAATCTTAGTATATCAAATATATTATTTTTATCTAATTTATCATCTAATTTAAATATATTTTTGAATTTATCATTGTATTTATCTATATTTCCATACACATCAGTAGATACTACAGCCTTGTCCATATTATTGAGAAGCATTTCTAGCCTCTTTGCCTGTATTTTAATCTCATAAGATTTATTCTCTACTTTTATTTTACTTGATATCAAGTCTGCCATTTTTGTTAAAAAACTCATTAATTGACTTTTGTTATTTTTTATATTGTTGCCTTGTTCTCGTGTAAATGCTATAAGGCCTATAACTCCGTATATCTTTTCTTCTAATGCTATAGGGCAACATACCTCTGCAAATTCTTTGCACTGCTCTTTATCCTTGCACATCTTACATATCTTATCTTCTCTTGGATTTTCAATTATAAAGCTCTCACCTGTATCTAGAGAATTTTTAAATGCAGAGTACAAACTTACCTTTTCTCCTATTTTATGTGCATATTTTCCAGTGCCTGCAATTCTGATCAAATCATGGTCAACTATAGTTACATCTACATTTAACACAGATGATATAACATCTGCTGTATTTTTTATATCCTCTTTTATAAGCATTAAATCTACCATATTATAATCTATCCTTTATTCTAAGTTGTATAAGTATTTCTTTTATATCTCTTAGTAAAATAATGACCTTATTTATAGAATATTGAATAGATATAAGTATAATAATAATCATTATCCAGACTATAGACCCATAATAAATCTTCATTTTTTCCTCCCTTTTTAGAAAAAATTCGTTACTTAAATTTCTCTTTATATAATTTGATTAGAGAAAAAAAGACTAGGTGACCCTAGTCTTTAATCTGTTTTAATACCCATATAAATATAATTTTCACTGTCTATTTCTTTAAACGTACCGCAAAATCCACTTTCACCAAATATTTCTACTATTTCTGTAGGTCGATAAAATTTTCCGTTATATCCTTTTATCTTATTTTGAAGTGATTTTAATTTTACAGATAGATTTTTAGGATTTTTATCTTCTATTATTACCTTACCTTTATGCTTTAATACTCTATATACTTCTCTTAAAGCATTCTTTTCATTTTCAAAGCAATTAAAATAATTTAAAAATATTACCTTATCAAAATAATTATCCTTAAATGGCATGTATTCAACCGATCCTTGAATTATATTACAATTCCCATTATCTACAATAGCAGAACTTGTAACATATTTATCATTTTCAAGTATAATAACCTCTACTCCTAGTTTTTTCAAGTACTTACCATAATTAGATATATTTCCTAAAAGAAGTACTTTTTCTCCAACAGAGCTGTTTATGGTCTCCAAGAAGTTGTTTATATTATTTTGTTTTTTATTAGGACTTATACTACCTCTTATATAATAAGATGTATCTACACATATTTTTTCCAAGTAAATTCACCTTCTGTCTATTCTTTAGTTATTACTTATCTATTATAATAAATATAATTCCATTATTCAATATAAATACTCTTATTAATATATAAAATATATTATTCACAGCATTGTTTTTTTATTGATTATTTAGTATTATTCTCCAACAACTTCTTCATTTTAGATACCGAAACTTCATATGCAACCTTTACATCAACTTCTCCATCTTCAACTTTCTTTTCATATTGTCTACTTTGAATTCTCCCCCATAATTGAACTCTATCTCCCACCTTTAAATTTTTACAAAACTTTGCATTTCTACCCCAAGCTATAGATGGTATATAATCAGACTTATTATAAGCTCTATTAACCGCTAACAATAAATCTGTAATTTCTCTTCCTAAAGGTGTTTTCCTATATATAGGATTTTTACATACATATCCATCTAAAAATATGCTATTAGGATCTTTGTTTTCTTCCTCTACAAAAACTAATTCTCTTGCAAATACAGTTAATATAAGCTTATTTTTTCCATCAACCACCTTATTATATGATCTTAACTGTCCACTTACCTCAACGGTTTTACCAACCTTCATATCTAAATCTACAATCAATCTTTCTGATACTGTAATAGGCAGTATATCTTGTGAGTCACTAAGTCTTTTTATTTTTATTTTTGTAGCATAAAACTTTTCTCCAAATATTTCATGGCTTAATTTAAGTTCTTCTGTAATCTCTCCTAACATATTCACGACATTCGTATCTTCTTTTATATTGATCATCTTCCTTCCCTCCATGTTCTTATGTATTATCTATATAAATATATTAGTAGAAAATTAGTTTTATTCAAAATTTTTATATATATTTCCAAATCATTGATATTGTTCCATATTTATGCTATCCTGTAGTTGTCAAAAAAAAAACGATTGAAAGGCGGTTTTATTCGTGGCAAATGGAACTACTTCAAACAAAAAATTAGTCAAAGCTATTAATTTAGAAACTTTTGTATTTTTATTCATACTCATAGGATCTATGGGTTATATTGCTAGTAAGATGGGCGTTGGAGTCATGTTTAAAGTAATAATGTATACTTCTCACGACTTACTATTGAATACAGTATTTTTTATAATGGCAATAGCTGTTTTAGCAGGTGCTTTTGGTAGCTTATTATCTGAATTTGGAGTTATAGCGCTTATTAATAAAGTTTTTGCATTCTTAATGAAACCTCTTTATGGTTTACCTGGAGCTGCTATAATAGGAGCTTTAACGACTTATCTTTCGGACAACCCTGCTGTTATATCATTAGCTAATGATAAGTCATTTAAAAAATTCTTTAAAAAACATCAACTTCCAGCTTTATGTAATTTAGGAACTTCATTTGGTATGGGATTAATCGTAACAGCTTTTATGATGTCTCAAGGCAAGCAATTTTTCAAAGCTGCTATAATAGGAAATATAAGTGCTATAATAGGAAGTGTTATAAGTGTTAGACTTATGATATTTTTTACCCAAAAATATTATTCACAAATTCCTGATAGTGAGGTAGCATGTGATTGTATTGAAGATTTTGATTCACTTAACTATAGAGAAATTAAAACTGACAATCTATTCCAAAGAGTACTTGAATGCTTACTTGAAGGTGGAAAAAGTGGAGTTGAAATGGGTATAGCTATAATACCTGGGGTTTTAATTATTTGTACAGCTGTAATGATTTTAACATTTGGTCCTTCTGTAGACCCTGAAACTGGAAAAGAAATTTACAAAGGTGTTGCTTATGAAGGAATCGGACTACTTCCTCTAATCGGTGAAAAGCTTATGTTTATTTTAAAACCTTTATTTGGTTTTACATCTTCTGAAGCTATAGCTTTCCCAATAACAGCTCTAGGCGCTGTAGGTGCTGCTATATCATTAGTACCTAAGTTTATAAGTCAAAATTTAATTGGAGCTAATGATGTAGCTGTATTTACAGCAATGGGAATGTGTTGGAGTGGATATTTAAGTACTCATGTAGGTATGATGGATGCTTTAAATTGCAGAAATTTAACTAATAAAGCAATTCTTGCTCATACTATAGGTGGGTTTGTAGCAGGTATTTCTGCTCATTATATATACTTATTAATGTAATAGCATAATGAAGCATTGACTTTTAAAAAACAAAGTTAGTATATAAATAAATGACTATAACCTAAAAAAATGACCATCTCTTATATAAGAGATGGTCATTTTTATTTTATATTCCTCTTTATTTAGTCTAACTCCTATAACCCCACCTATTTTCATAAATGGTCTTATATAGCTTCTTCTTTAATAAATTCACTTGATACAACTATCGTTAAAAATGTACAATACCCCATAATTATAAGTAATGTAACTTTTAAAGGCGTTCCTAATAAATAAGTGCCTTTCATGGTGCATAAAGGCCTGTTCCTACAGTCATTAGAACTCCTAATATAAAATCATTAACTGCTTAATATAATTCTCCTATAAGTCCTGTATCTTCTTCTACACCTGGCATCCAATCCATTTGCCCTACAACCATTAAGAAAGCTGCCTTTGCTGAATATATCATTATAATTAACCTAAATATTCATATAAATTAAAATAAACTTAATTACATCAGTATTATTGGACTTTCGTATAATCAAGTGAAACTTATCTTCAGATAAAGTTTGTGACTTTATCTGAAGGTTAGTTGCGTGTGCCCTGTGGGTGCACTTATGCAGAAGTTGTAGAGTTCTTATGTCCAACGATCTTACAGGCTCCGCTCTCAAAATTCACATAGTTCATGGAGCCAACAAGGATCACGACTCTGTTGCTTAAAAATAGTTGAAAGTGTAGCTTTTTCAATAAGTTATCTATAAAAGAAAAAAATGATATGATTTCCTTAAGAATAAAAAATAAGATTTAGTACAACTATTTCAATATAGACCTATACTCTAATAAATAAAAAGTATATAATTTTTTCAAACAAAAAAACTGCCGATATATATCGGCAGTTTTAAATTTATTTAGCTTACTATTTCTTTATTTTTAGAAGCTGATTTTAACATAGTAGCAGATGTGTAGAATATAACAAATATAACTAACCATTTTAATATGTTAAGAGGTAGAGATTTAACAAGATAAGCAGCTATTAATACCCCTATAACTCCTCCTATTGTTATACCCATTGATGCTCTTCTATCATACGCTTTTTCTTTAACAAACTTAGAAGAAGCAACAGGCATTAAGAATGCACAAGAACCCATCATTATAGGGAAAGCAACCTTTGGAGACATTCCTAATAAGTAAACAAGTGCCATACATGGTGCATAAAGACCTATTCCTGCAGTCATTAAAGCTCCTAGTATGAAGTTAGCAATTACTGCTATTATAAGCTTACTTCCATGAAGTCCAATAGCTTCTCCTCCACCAGGCATCCAATTCATTTGTCCTGCAAGCATCAATAACGCTGTAATAAATAATGCAACTCCCATAACTAATTGAACCTTTTTCTCTGGAAGTTTAGAAACTATTCCAGCTCCAACATAAGCTCCAATAGTTGCTGCTGCAAGCATACTAACTAAAGTAGTAGGCTCCATTTCTATAACTGTTATAAATATAAATGATTCAAGTACAACTGGTATAGTACAAGATACATTAAGTGTACCTGGTAATAATCTATCTTGAATTTGTTTCATACCTTTAAGTAGTGCTGTAGCAGGTGCAAATGAACCTATTCCTAAAGTATCAAAAAAGTTAACTACAAATCCAATAAAAGTGACTTTTCCCCAAGAATTATGTGTTTCTAAGTCATCTTTATGCTTCATAAAGTCCGATATAAATACTACTGCGAACCAAAGAGTTAAAACTCCTAAAACACCTAAAACTATGTTTATCATTATTTGTACCCCCTTTATTTATTTGTATCTACATTTTACCATGACTTTGATAAAAAGTAAACAATGTCTGTGCCTTGCTACGATTATATCTTTTTTGCATATATTGTTATAGTAATTAATATTAATTACTATAACAATATATGTATACTTTTTTTATTTATCCAAAAGCTAAAAGTTCTAAAAGTCCATCCTTTTAAGATTGGATATAAGAACTTAACAGCTTCTGGATTGGCTTACCCTCAGGGCACCCATAACTAAAAATTCATCTAAGGTAAACACTCCATATGAATTAAGTTAAGATTTATAATACAAATCCATACTTTAATGGATCGTCAGGATCTATTACAAAGTGATTGAATCCTGTTATATAAGCTGATGCTGTTATTTCTGGAGTTATAGTGTTATAATCTCCAACTTCACCAGTTCCAACTATTCTACCTTTAAATAAAGTTCCTAATATACTTTCGTATACAAATAATTCTCCTTCTTTTAACTCTCCCTTAGAGTGAAGAGTTGCTAGTTTAGCACTTGTTCCTGTACCACAAGGAGATCTATCTACTTGTCCTTGTCCAAATATAACTACATTTTTGTAAGTTGCTTCTGGGTGAGTTGGTTCATCATATATTTCAACTAAGTCAACAGTATTTATATGAGATAAAGTTGGATGTTGTATCTCTATTTCTTTGTTTATTATATCTCTTATTTCAAGACCTAACGCAGTTAACTTTTGAGAGTTCTTAGGCTCAACTTTAAGTCCTAATTGCTTAGCATTTATTATTGCAAAGAAGCTTCCTCCGAAAGATATATCAAATGTTATTTTTCCTATTTCAGGAACTTCTATTTCTACATCTTTCTTGTAGTGAAAAGCTGGTACGTTAACTATAGATACTTCTTTAACTTTTCCATTTTCAACTTTAGCTGTAGATCTTACGATTCCAGCAGGAGTATCCATTACAACCTCTGTAATAGGTTCTTTAGGCTCAACCATACCAGTTTCAATAGCTACAGTTATAGCTCCTATAGATCCGTGGCCACACATATTTAAGTATCCGCCACCATCCATGAATATTATTCCGAAATCAGCTTCTTCATTTACTGGAGCAGTTAATATAGAACCAAACATATCATTGTGTCCTCTTGGCTCAAGCATTATTGAAGTTCTTAATGTATCCATATTTTTTTCTAAATACTCTTTTTTATCAGCCATAGTTTTACCTGGTATATTAGGTACTCCACCAACAACTATTCTTGTTGGCTCTCCCATAGTGTGTGAATCAACAGCATGTATACTTCTTATAGCTTTCATATTATTTTCCCTCTTTTCTCATTTTTAATTTTAAAAACGCAAGTGCTTTTTTAGCATCTAGAACAGCTACATTGTTTTCTCCAACAACCTGTGTCTCTATTCCTTCTTTTGATTTATTAAAATCTACAATTGTGTCCATATAATTATTAGTTACTACGAATTTTGCTTGAGTTCCTACAAAGCTAAGTCCCACTACAGGTATTTCTCTTTTTCCTATTTCTTCTATTGTATTTGCATAATCCACATGAGAGTTTCCCCATCCATCAACGGAGATGATTACACCATCAGCTCTCATAGCTTCAGCCCAAGCTGCCGCTCTTTGTCCTACGAAATACTTTTCTTTATTATCTTGAGGTGTTCCTACTACCATAATACCCATAAGGTCTATATCTTTATCTCCACTTACAACATCAAGAAGTGGATCTCTAAAATGATGAAGAGATGTTTCTTTAGTTGATGGTCCTATACCCATAATATCACCGCCTTACGTCATGGCTCTTAACGCGCCATCTCTGTATTCATTAGGAGATATTATCATAGGAACATTTCCTATGTCTATAATAGATTTACCTCCCGAAACTCCACTTGGTTCATCTGAAAAAAGTTGGTTATCATACATAGCACCTTGACCTGCTATTTGCTTAACTATTACGACTTTTTTAGAATTAGGTCTTATTTTATCTAGATATTCATGAGACTCTGTTGAGTCTCTTCCATCTAATTCTTTTAAAGCCATTCTTATTTCTTGTATAAACTCATCACATGCTCTAAAAGCAGATAGTGGAAGTTTTCTTTCATATGGAATATCAGGCTTTAAAGTCACATCAAAATGAATTATGTAATCATCTTTAGATGGAGTACCTGCTTTTCCTAACACAAGCTGTTCTTTTAAAATTCCTTCAGATGATCCAAATTCATGCATCTGCTTTCCTTTACTATCAGCTCCTGTTACCATTACATAAACTCCAGTTAAAGTATGAGTTATACCTTCTCCTATTTTACCAAGTACCTTTGTAGATACTGGTATGATGTCCATAATAGTATTCACATAAATATCATGTTGTCCAGGCTTTATTATTTTAATATTTATATCTTCTATTAGTTCCTCATTTTCTACTAGTTTTTTTGACATTTCTTTGTCAATTGTAAGCAAACGTTTGCCTATAGAAGTTTTGTCCCCAGTTTCAACTTTATCTATATGAAAAGCTTTTATTACTAATCTTCTTAGAATCTTTTCTTTATCCATATTTATCACCTTCTTGAAGGTATTTTTTGTTTTATAAAACTTCCCTCTTTAAAACAAGAGGGAAGTTTTTTTAATTATACTTTAGCTGAATACTCGTATGGTAAAGGTATTATTTTACCTGCACTTGGTATTTCTATAAGTTTAGTTAAAGTATCTTTTAGTATATTAGTTTGCATTTCAACATTATTTGGCTCACCTGCATTTGCTCCCATTGGAACTAATGGAGCAACTGCTCTTGGAGTACCATTTTGTCTTACTACTGGAGGAAGGGCTGCTATTATTATAGTAGGTATTCCTATTTCCTCAATCGCTCTCTGCACGATCACGGCAGAGCGGTGGCAAGTACCTCAGCCAGCTGTTAGTAGAACTGCATCTACGCCTTCTTCTTTTAATTGTCTAGCTATTTCTGGACCAGTTTCGTCAGTGAATTTTTGTTGGTCTCCACCGCCGCCCATGAATCCAAAGTGTTTTGGAGCTACTTCTTTGATGAATCCTTCTGCTGCAACTTCTCTTAATCTATCTATAGGGAACATACAGTTGATGTCCTTGTTAACATCTGCATTATCGTATCCACCATGTGATACCATCATATCGCTAGTTAGAGCATCTCCTGGAATTTCTCTGAACCCAAAATCTCCTGCTAAATTAAATCTAGCATCTGTTTTTAAGTGCACACCAGCAGCTGTAGCTAAAGCTATTTTCATATCTTTTAATTCTTTAGTTACAGGTGCCCATACTGGTGGAGGTGTTATTGGTACATATATTTCTGATTGAAGTCCTTTTATTGCTGTAAGACTCATATTTATTACCTCTCTTTCCTGTTCTTTATTTTTTTGCTCTTGTCTTTTTATTTATTTTTTTCTTGCTCTCGTCTTTGATTTTCTGCTATTACTTCGGCATATTTTTCATTAACTTCAGGTCCTAATACTTCAGGATAGCTTAATAAAAATCCAACTTCCATGCCAAGTTTTAATTCATAATCGCTAATTAACATTCTCATAGGCATTTTAAATTGACCAAGTCTTCCTTTTAAATCAATCGTAACGCTGCCATCTGTTATCTTAACTATTACACCTTCATACATTCTTTCTGTAGAAGAATATTTTAATCTATCCATTTATATCACCTATTTACTGGATTCTTATTTTTTGTTTAACTCTTATTTTTCGTAGATTTCTCTTCTCTTCTTACTCTTTTCTAATACTTGCTCATTTTCAAGAAGTTCTACTTTAGTTCCAGTTTCTTTTTCTATAAGTTCAACATTGTTTAACTTAACATTGCTGTTCCATTTTCTTTCTGCAGCTTTGATTTCTTCTCCTGCCATAACAGCTTTAACCATAGCTAATGCTCTTACTGCATCTTCTTTACATAAAGTATTGTTTGAAAGTATTTCATTTTCAATACCTTGCTTAGATTTGTTGTTGTCTATCATGTTTGTCATGTATTTATTACCAACAACTAGTGCTCCTTGAACTGCAGAGAAAGTACATCCAACTACTGGAACTCCTCTTTTACCTATTTGCTCATGGTGAGATGCAAAATCTATATGGTTGTTTCCGAATCCTTCTGTAGTTATTATAGCTCCGTCTACATCCATAGCTTCTACTATCATACCTAATCTATTAGATACATAGAATTTCTCAGCGTTAACTTGAGGAGATCCTACAAATATAACACCTGCTAAATCTATTTCTTCATCATTCATAGCTTCTATTACTAGAGGCTCTCTGTAGTAATGTCTTGAGTTTTCTTTAGAAGCAGGTCCTATACAAGTTAATGCATGGATTCCTCCATCTAATACTTCAAGTGGAGATAACATAACTGGAACGTTTCCAATATCAACGTTAGGCTTAGCTCCTAATGTTCCTACAGGCTCTACTGGTAATATTAAGTTATCGTGCATTGCACCTTGTCCCATTATTTCTTTAACTATAACTACTTTTTTCTTTCCAGGTCTTCTGTATTGAGTTAATTCTTCAGTTTCAACAACTAAAGACTCATCAGCAGCTTTTAATGCTTCTCTTATTTCTTGAGTTATAACATCTGTAGCTCTATGAGCTGCAAGAGGTCCTGGTCTTTCCATATTCATTCCAGCTTTAACTGTAACTTGAGTCTTTATGAATATGTCTCCTTTATCTGGAGCTCCTGGTCTTCCCCACATGATGTTCTTATCTAAGTCACCTTCAGAAGAACCGAATTCACCTATTTGAACTCCGTTTTCGTCAGTTCCTGTTACCATAACGATAACACCATCTACTACTCTAGTAACACCTGTTCCTAGTTCTCCCTCTTCTTTAGTAGCTATAGGTTGAACATCCATTATAGTTTCACTGTAAGTGTTGTACTTATCAGGAGTTATTATTTCTAATTTCATATCTACTACTAATTCTTGACTCTCTATTGCTTCAGGGCAGATATCTTTTCTTATGTAAAGAGTAGTTCCTTCTATTTTAGTTTCATCAGCAAATTCAACTTTTTCTATTTTAAAGTGCTTTTTAGCTAATGATCTAATAGCTTTAGCTTCTTTAACCTCAGCAACTGGAGCTACAACTTCTTGTGCAGCTTGAGCAACTGGAGCAGCAGCTGGAGCAAGTCCCATAGAAGCAGCTACATTTAAAGGTATTTCTAAATCTATGTTTCTTCCTTCTCCTATGTGTATCTTAACAGATCCACCTGCAACTGGTGCAACAGCACTTACTGGAGCTATTGCTTCTACTGGAGCTACTTCTTCAGCAGCTTCTTCTTTAACTTCTTCAGCTTCTACTTTGTTAACACCTTCTAATAAATCAGCTGTTAATGGAGTTAAAGCATCTACAGTTTTAGTTAATTTAGCTCCTAAAACCTCTTCGATAGTTAAACAATCTGCAGATATTTCTAATAATCCTGAATCCTCTAAATCAGCAAATATTGCTGGATCCTCTAAGTTTGATGTTTCAATTACAGTACCAGCTTCAAATCTGCAGCAGCAAACTGCTGGATCTTTAGCGTGAGCCTTAGCTGTTTCTGGAGTAATTGACATATAAATCGCCTCCTCTTATTTTTTTCTTCTATATATTTTATGTCCTGCACCTCTTAAAACATGGTCAGTACTATGGTAAACTGGCACTCCTAACCTAGGAGCTACATTCATAACTGTGTTAGTTCAGTCCTGACATGTTCCAGTAATAATTACTTCTGCACCTTGCTTTTTAAGGTATAAAACTTTTTCTGCTTGTCCTGGACACATACCAGGTAAGTCACATCTATATCTTCCATTTGACTCTGTCATTCTTTTACACTTAGTTTCTGCTATAACTTCAGCACCCATTCCAGCAGCTATTTCTTTAAGTCTGTCTTCTTGCGCACCACATTCACACGCAATTACACCAACTTTTCTACTTTCATTAGGGAATGGCATTGATACTAACACACCACCTAAAGTTTTAGTAACTGGAGAATCTTCTTCTCCATGACGACCTGTAAAAGGTCCTCCTAATACTATTTCTCCATATGGTAGTTCGTATCCACCACATTCTTGTATGTAATGATTAATAGGCATTCCTATTGGAACATCCAAGAAGTACTTTCCATTTCTAGCATTTTTAACTCTTCCACCAACTGTAATATCTTTAGTTATAACAGGTTTTCTATCCTCTATAGCTGATACGATATTTTTTAGTGTTTCAGTGTTACAAACAACAGCTCCTGCTTCTAGCGGTAATTGTCCTGGTTTTAATTCTACATTAAGTAATTCTCTTATTATAACCCTCTCATCACCTGCTGGATACATATCTGGTAAATACTTTATTTCGATTTTTTCTTCATCTTTACAAGCCTTACCAAGAGCTATAATAGCTTTTTTATGCTTTGGCTTCACAGCTATATATCCTTTAGAAGCGTTAGTCATTTCAACTACATATTTAAGACCTCTTACAATAATTTCTGGATTTTCCTCCATTACTGCAACATTATGAGAAAGTACTGGTTCACACTCAGCAGCATTTGCTATAGCATATCCACCTTTTAAATCTACATTTAATTTAATGTGTGTAGGAAACCCTGCTCCTCCAGCACCAACTATACCAGCCTCTTTAACAGCGTCTAAATGACTTTCTGTTTCTTTTATCTTGACATATTCATCTGCTTGATTCTCATCAGCTTTTATGATTATGTTAGAATCAGTTATTTCTGATATTTTTCCATATACACTTGAATGTATATTAGCACCTAGTCCATTAGGTTCAGCTATTAACTGTCCCTTCTTAACTTCATCACCTACATTAACGATAGGTTTACATGGTGCTCCAACGTGTTGTTTTAAGCTTATAGTTAAATTCACACTTTCACCTCCTGTCATTTCATCTTCTCGTTATATTATTAAAGCAAGTTGCTTGCCAACTTTTGTTTAAGTTTGTATTTAATTGTATTTTTTTCCTGTAACGGTTGATTTTACTATTATTTATTTTTTTTATAACGTACTTCTCCATATTTGAAACTTTCTATAACAAATATTAAATATGTCAGCTTTCTGACTATCATTTTATTCCATTTGATAACTTATTAACCCTCTCACACCTCATATTCCCTAGTTTTCCATACATTTCCTTTAAGGAAAACGGTTTCCGTCTGTTTTTTGACACATGTCTATTTTTTGACAGTTAATTTTCCCTTGAATTTTAAAAAAACTAAAATCACATATAACAAACTATTCATGTGATTTTAGTTTTTTATTTATAATATATTATTTTTTATAATTTCCAAATAAAAAAACTGCCGATATATATCGACAGTTTTATATTTAATTTAATTTAATTTAATTTTATTTACTCTGTTATTTCTTTATTCTTAGAAGCTGATTTTAACATAGTAGCAGCTGTGTAGAATATAACAGCTATTACTAACCATTTTAATATATCCATAGGTAAAGATTTTACAAGATAAGCAGCTATAAATACTCCTATAATACCACCTATAGTTATACCCATTGATGCTCTTCTATCTAAAGCTTCTTCTTTAACAAATTTAACTGATGCAACTGGCATTAAGAATGCACAAGAACCCATCATTATAGGGAAAGCAACTTTTGGAGACATTCCTAATAAGTAAACAAGTGCCATACATGGTGCGTAAAGACCTATTCCTGCAGTCATTAAAGCTCCTAATATGAAGTTTCCAACTACTGCTATTATAAGTTTAACTCCTGAAAGACCAGTAGCGTCTCCTCCACCTGGCAT
The DNA here is from genome assembly GCF_029542625.1 of Tepidibacter hydrothermalis. Taxonomy (GTDB): domain Bacteria; phylum Bacillota; class Clostridia; order Peptostreptococcales; family Peptostreptococcaceae; genus Tepidibacter_A; species Tepidibacter_A hydrothermalis. The sequence continues at coordinate 917,744 of NZ_CP120733.1, read as the reverse complement.
TAAGTTTAATTGACCTGCCATCATTAGTAAAGCTGTAATAAATAAAGCAATTGCCATTACTGTTTGTACCTTTTTCTCTGGAAGCTTAGAAACTATTCCAGCTCCAACATATGCTCCTATAGTTGCTGCTGCAAGCATAGAAACTAGTGTTGTAGGATCCATATTTATAACTGTTATAAATATAAAAGCTTCAAGTACAACTGGTATAGTATGAGATGCATTTAATGTTCCTGGTAAAAGTCTATCTTGAGTTTGTTTCATACCTTTAAGTAGTGCTGTTGTAGGTGCAAATGAACCTATTCCTAAAGTATCGAAGAAATCTGTTATAAATCCGATGAAAAGAACTTTTCCCCAAGTATTATGTGTTTCTAAATTATCCTTATGCTTTATAAAGTCCGCTACAAATACTACTGCAAACCAAAGAGTTAAAACTCCTAAAACACCTAAAACTATGTTTATCATTATTTGTGCCCTCCTTATTTTTGTATTTACACTTTATCACTACTTTGATAAAAAGTAAACAACTTGCATCAATTTCCAAAATAACACCTTTTTATACATATATTGCTGCAATAACTAAGCTTGACTATCACAACAATATATGTATATTTTTGTTTTATCTATAATACAAATCCATATTTTAATGGATCTTCAGGATCTATCACAAAGTGATTGAATCCTGTTATATAAGCTGATGCTGTTATTTCAGGAATTACAGAATTGTATTCTGCAACCTTACCAGTTCCAACTACTTTACCTTTAAATAAAGTTCCTAATATACTTTCGTATACGAATAATTCATTTTCTTTTAACTCTCCTTTAGAGTGAAGAGTTGCCATTTTAGCACTTGTTCCTGTTCCACAAGGAGATCTATCTACTTGTCCTTGTCCAAATACAACTACATTCTTGTAAGTTGCTTCTGGGTGAGATGGTGCATCATATATTTCAACTAAGTCAACAGTATTTATGTGAGATAGAGTTGGATGTTGTATCTCTATTTCTTTGTTTATTATATCTCTTATTTCAAGAGCTAATGCAGTTAACTTTTGAGAGTTCTTAGGCTCAACTTTAAGTCCTAATTGCTTAGCATTTATTATTGCAAAGAAGCTTCCTCCGAAAGATATATCAAATGTTATTTTTCCTATTTCAGGAACTTCTATTTCTACATCTTTCTTGTAATGAAAAGCTGGTACATTAACTATAGATACTTCTTTAACTTTTCCATTTTCAACTTTAGCTGTAGATCTTACGATTCCAGCAGGAGTATCCATTACAACCTCTGTAATAGGTTCTTTAGGCTCAACCATACCAGTTTCAATAGCTACAGTTATAGCTCCTATAGATCCGTGGCCACACATATTTAAGTATCCGCCACCATCCATGAATATTATTCCGAAATCAGCTTCTTCATTTACTGGAGCAGTTAATATAGAACCAAACATATCATTGTGTCCTCTTGGCTCAAGCATAGTTGCTGTTCTTAATGTATCCATATTTTTTTCTAAATATTCTTTTTTATCAGCCATAGTTTTACCTGGTATATTAGGTACTCCACCAACTATTATTCTTGTTGGCTCTCCCATAGTGTGTGAATCAACAGCATGAATACTTCTTATAGCTTTCATATTATTTTCCCTCTTTTCTCATTTTTAATTTTAAAAACGCAAGTGCTTTTTTAGCATCTAGAACAGCTACATTGTTTTCTCCAACAACCTGTGTCTCTATACCTTCTTTTGATTTATTAAAATCTACAATTGTGTCCATATAATTATTAGTTACTACGAATTTTGCTTGAGTTCCTACAAAGCTAAGTCCCACTACAGGTATTCCTCTTTTTCCTATTTCTTCTATTGTATTTGCATAATCCACATGAGAGTTTCCCCATCCATCAACGGAGATGATTACACCATCAGCTCTCATAGCTTCAGCCCAAGCTGCCGCTCTTTGTCCTACGAAATACTTTTCTTTATTATCTTGAGGTGTTCCTACTACCATAATACCCATAAGGTCTATATCTTTATCTCCACTTACAACATCAAGTAATGGATCTCTAAAATGATGAAGAGATGTTTCTTTAGTTGATGGTCCTATACCCATAATATCACCCGCCTTACGTCATGGCCCTTAAAGCGCCATCTCTGTATTCATTAGGAGATATTATCATAGGAACATTTCCTATGTCTATAATAGATTTACCTCCCGAAACACCACTTGGTTCATCTGAAAAAAGTTGGTTATCATACATAGCACCTTGACCTGCTATTTGTTTAACTATTACGACTTTTTTAGAATTAGGTCTTATTTTATCTAGATATTCATGAGACTCTGTTGAATCTCTTCCATCTAATCCTTTTAAAGCCATTCTTATTCCTTGTATAAACTCATCACATGCTTTAAAAGCAGATAGTGGAAGTTTTCTTTCATATGGAATATCAGGCTTTAAAGTTACATCAAAATGAATTATGTAATCATCTTTAGATGGAGTACCTGCTTTTCCTAACACAAGCTGTTCTTTTAAAATTCCTTCAGATGATCCAAATTCATGCATCTGCTTTCCTTTACTATCAGCTCCTGTTAGCATTACATAAACTCCAGTTAAAGTATGAGTTATACCTTCTCCTATTTTACCAAGTACCTTTGTAGATACCGGTATGATGTCCATAATAGTATTGACATAAATATCATGTTGTCCAGGCTTTATGATTTTAATATTTATATCTTCTATTAGTTCTTCATTTTTCACTAAGTTTTTTGATATTTCTTTATCAATCGTAAGCATACGTTTGTCTATTGAATTTTTATCTCCAACTTCAACTTTATCTATATGAAAAGCTTTTATTACTAATCTTCTTAGAATCTTTTCTTTATTCATATGCATCACCTTTTTTAAGGTATTTTTTGGTTTATAAAACTTCCCTCTTTTCCTTGTGAGTAAAGAGGGAAGTTATTTAAATTATATTTGAGCTACGTACTCATATGGTAAAGGTATTATTTTACCCGCACTTGGTATTTCTATAAGTTTAGCTAAAGTATCCTTTAATATATTAGTTTGCATATCAACATCATTTGGTGCACCTGCATTTGCTCCCATTGGAACTAATGGAGCAACGGCTCTTGGAGTACCATTTTGTCTTACTACTGGAGGAAGGGCTGCTATCATTATAGTAGGTATTCCTATTTCCTCAATCGCTCTCTGCACGATCACGGCAGAGCGGTGGCAAGTACCTCAGCCAGCTGTTAAGACAACTGCGTCTACGCCTTCTTCTTTTAATTGTCTAGCTATTTCTGGACCAGTTTCGTCAGTGAATTTTTGTTGGTCTCCACCGCCGCCCATGAATCCAAAGTGTGCTGGAGCTACGTCTTTAATAAATCCAGCTTCTGCAAGTTCTCTTAATCTATCTATAGGGAACATACAGTTGATGTCCTTATTAACATCTGCATTATCGTATCCACCATGTGATACCATCATATCGCTAACTGGAGCATCTCCTGGAATTACTCTGAATCCAAAATCTCCTGCTAAGTTAAATCTGTCATCTGATTTTAAGTGCACACCAGCAGCTGTAGCTAAAGCTATTTTCATATCTTTTAATTCTTTAGTTACAGGTGTCCATACTGGTGGAGGTGTTATTGGTACATATATTTCTGATTGAAGTCCTTTTATTACTGTAAGACTCATATTTATTACCTCTCTTTCCTGTTAGTTATTTATTTTTTTCTTGCTCTCGTCTTTGATTTTCTGCTATTATCTCAGCATATTTTTCATTAACCTCAGGTCCTAATACTTCAGGATAGCTTAATAAAAATCCAACTTCCATGCCAAGTTTTAATTCATAATCGGTGATTAACATTCTCTTTGGCATTTTAAATTGACCAAGTCTTCCCTTTAAATCAATCGTAACGCCACCATCTGTTATCTTAACTATTACACCTTCATACATTCTTTCTGTAGAAGAATATTTTAATCTATCCATTTATATCACCTTTTTTTGGGATTTTATTTTTCGTAGATTTCTCTTCTCTTCTTGCTTAATTCTAATGATTGCTCATTCTCAAGAAGTTCTACTTTTAATCCAGTTTCTTTTTCTATAAGTTCAACATTGTTTAACTTAACATTGCTGTTCCATTTTCTTTCTGCAGCCTTAACTTCTTCTCCGCCCATAACAGCTTTAACCATAGCTAATGCTCTTACTGCATCTTCTTTACATAAAGTATTGTTTGAAAGTATCTCATTTTCAATACCTTGCTTAGATTTGTTGTTGTCTATCATGTTTGTCATGTATTTATTACCAACAACTAGTGCTCCTTGAACTGCAGAGAAAGTACATCCAACTACTGCAACTCCTCTTTTACCTATTTGCTCATGGTGAGATGCAAAATCTATATGGTTGTTTCCGAATCCTTCTGTAGTTATTATAGCTCCGTCTACATCCATAGCTTCTACTATCATACCTAATCTATTAGATACATAGAATTTCTCAGAGTTAACTTGAGGAGATCCTACAAATATAACACCTGCTAAATCTATTTCTTCATCATTCATAGCTTCTATTACTAGAGGCTCTCTGTAGTAATGTCTTGAGTTTTCTTTAGAAGCAGGTCCTATACAAGTTAATGCATGGATTCCTCCATCTAATACTTCAAGTGGAGATAACATAACTGGAACGTTTCCAAGGTCAACGTTAGGCTTAGCTCCTAATGTTCCTACTGGCTCCATTGGTAATATTAAGTTATCGTGCATTGCACCTTGTCCCATTATCTCTTTAACTATAACTACTTTTTTCTTTCCAGGTCTTCTGTATTGAGTTAATTCTTCAGTTTCAACAACTAAAGACTCATCAGCAGTTTTTAAAGCTTCTCTTATTTCTTGAGTTATAACATCTGTAGCCATATGAGCTGCAAGAGGTCCTGGTCTTTCCATATTCATTCCAGCTTTAACTGTAACTTGAGTCTTTATGAATATGTCTCCTTTATCTGGAGCTCCTGGTCTTCCCCACATGATGTTCTTATCTAAGTCACCTTCAGAAGAACCGAATTCACCTATTTGAACTCCGTTTTCGTCAGTTCCTGTTACCATAACGATAACACCATCTATTATTCTAGTAACACCTGATCCTAGTTCTCCCTCTTCTTTAGTAGCTATAGGTTGAACATCCATTATAGTTTCACTGTAAGTGTTGTACTTATCAGGAGTTATTATTTCTAATTTCATATCTACTACTAATTCTTGGCTTGCTATTGCTTCAGGGCATACATCTTTTCTTATATAAAGAGTAGTTCCTTCTATTTTAGTTTCATCAGCAAGTTCAACTTTTTCTATTTTAAAGTGCTTTTTAGCTAATGATCTAACTGCTTTAGCTTCTTTAACCTCAGCAACTGGAGCTACAACTTCTTGTGCAGCTTGAGCAACTGGAGCAGCAGCTGGAGCAAGTCCCATAGAAGCAGCTACATTTAAAGGTATCTCTAAATCTATGTTTCTTCCTTCTCCTATGTGTATCTTAACAGATCCACCTGCAACTGGTGCAACAGCACTTACTGGAGCTATTGCTTCTACTGGAGCTACTTCTTCAGCAGCTTCTTCTTTAACTTCTTCAGCTTTTTCTACTTTGTTAACACCTTCTAATAAATCAGCTGTTAATGGAGTTAAAGCATCTACAGTTTTAGTTAATTTAGCTCCTAAAACCTCTTCGATAGTTAAACAATCTGCAGATATTTCTAATAATCCTGAATCCTCTAGATCAGCAAATATTGCTGGATCCTCTAAATTTGATGTTTCAATTACAGTACCAGCTTCGAATCTGCAGCAACAAACTGCTGGATCTTTAGCGTGAGCCTTAGCTGTTTCTGGAGTAATTGACATATAAATCGCCTCCTCTTATTTTTTTCTTCTATATATTTTATGTCCTGCACCTCTTAAAACATGGTCAGTACTATGGTAAACTGGCACTCCTAACCTAGGAGCTACGTTCATAACTGTGTTAGTTCAGTCCTCACATGTTCCAGTAATAACTACTTCTGCACCTTGCTTTTTAAGGTATAAAACTTTTTCTGCTTGTCCTGGACACATACCAGGTAAGTCACATCTATATCTTCCATTTGACTCTGTCATTCTTTTACACTTAGTTTCTGCTATAACTTCAGCACCCATTCCAGCAGCTATTTCTTTAAGTCTGTCTTCTTGCGCACCACATTCACACGCAATTATACCAACTTTTCTACTTTCATTAGGGAATGGCATTGATACTAACACTCCACCTAAAGTTTTAGTAACTGGAGAATCTTCTTCTCCATGACGACCTGTAAAAGGTCCTCCTAATACTATTTCTCCATATGGTAGTTCGTATCCACCACATTCTTGTATGTAATGATTAATAGGCATTCCTATTGGTACATCCAAGAAGTACTTTCCATTTTTAGCATTTTTAACTCTTCCACCAACTGTAATATCTTTAGTTATAACAGGTTTTCTATCCTCTATAGCTGATACGATATTTTTTAGTGTTTCAGTGTTACAAACAACAGCACCAGCTTCAAGTGGTAATTGTCCAGGTTTTAATTCTACATTAAGTATTTCTCTTATTATAACCCTCTCATCACCTGCTGGATACATATCTGGTAAATACTTTATTTCGATTTTTTCTTCATCTTTACAAGCCTTACCAAGAGCCATAATAGCTTTTTTATATTTTGGCTTTACAGCTATATATCCTTTAGAAGCGTTAGTCATTTCAACTACATATTTAAGACCTTTTACAATAATTTCTGGATTTTCCTCCATTACTGCAACATTATGAGAAAGTACTGGTTCACACTCAGCGGCATTTGCTATAACATGTCCACCTTTTAAATCTACATTTAATTTAATGTGTGTAGGGAATCCTGCTCCTCCAGCACCAACTATACCAGCCTCTTTAACAGCGTCTAAATGACTTTCTGTTTCTTTTATCTTTACATATTCATCTGCTTGATTCTCATCAGCTTTTATGATTATGTTAGAATCAGTTATTTCTGATATTTTTCCATATACACTTGAATGTATATTAGCACCTAGTCCATTAGGTTCAGCTATTAACTGTCCCTTTTTAACTTCATCACCTACATTAACGATAGGTTTACATGGCGCTCCAACGTGTTGTTTTAAACTTATAGTTAAATTCACACTTTCACCTCCTGCCATTTCATCTTCTCGTTATATTATTAAAGCAAGTGGCGTGCCAACTTTTATTTTTTCGACATTTTTTTGTTTTTTTTTCTTGAGACGATTGATTTGTCTAGTATTTAAATTTTTTATACGTTGGATATTTTAATTTCGAAATTTCTATCACATTGTGTCAATTAATCGAATATGTCAGTTTTTCGACTTTTTTCTATCTTGTTTGACAACTTATTAACTGTCACACATCTCTTATACTCTGTATTTGATTCAAATTTAATTCATGAAAATGATTTCCGTCTATTTTCCGACACATGTCTGTTTTTTGACACATCACTTTATTTGATATTGATCCATCTTATAATACAGAGTACTTCTAGGTATGTTTAAGTACTTAGCTGCCTTTGCTTTGTTGCCTTCAGACATATTTAAAGCTTTTTTTATTGTGTCTTGTTCAAGTTTTGATATCGCTTGATTTAAATCCATAGGATAATTTTGAGAATTAGTAGTTTTATTAACATTCTCCATTATATATTTAGGCACTAGGTCTTTTGTTATAATATCCTTTTTGCTAAGTACTACTAAATGTTCTACTGTATTCTTTAGTTCCCTTATATTTCCCTTCCATTTATAGTTTCTAAGTATCTCCATAACTTCCGGGTCTATTTCAGGTATAGTTCTCGAGTTTTGATCACATATATCTTTTAAAAATTTGTGTATTAATATAACTATGTCACCATGTCTTTCTCTTAAAGGCGGTAGATTAAGTTCAACTACATTTAGTCTATAATATAAGTCTTCTCTGAATTCTTCATTTTCAATCATTTCTTTTAAGTCTTTATTAGTAGCAGATATAACTCTCACATTTACCTTTATAGTTTTTTCCCCGCCAACTCTTCTAACTTCTTTTTCTTGAAGTACTCTTAAGAGCTTAGCCTGCATTTGCATAGGAAGGTCTGCAATCTCATCCAAAAATACAGTTCCATTGTTGGCAAGTTCAAATATACCCATTTTACCTTTTCTGTTTGCCCCTGTAAAAGCACCTGCCTCATACCCAAAAAACTCACTTTCAAATAACTCACTAGGTATAGCACTACAGTTTACAGGCACAAATAAGCCTTCTCTTTGACTATAATCGTGTATAGCCCTTGAAAATACTTCTTTACCAGTACCACTTTCTCCAAGTATTAATATACTAGCATTGGTTTTAGCTACCTGTCTTGCAGTTTGAATAGATTTTGTAAGCTTTTCACTTTTTCCAATTATATTTCCAAAATCATCACTTGAAAATTTTTTAACCTCATTTTCTAAGAACTTTAAAGCATCGTTTGCTTTTTGAAGCTGCCTGGATAGTCGTTTAACTTCCGTTATATCTCTATCAGTAGATACCGCACCTACAAATTCACCATCTATAAATATAGGTTGAGCAGTAACTATTACATCAGTATCCTTTCTAGGAGGAGAATGATATACATCATCTACAGCTTCTTTTGTTTTTAAAACCTTCAATAATATTCCCTTAGGAAAAAACTCTTCTAATTTTTTACCTAATATCATATCAGATTTTACATTGTATAGCTTTTCTGAATTTTTATTCCATACCACAACATGTCCATCTTTATCTACTACACAGACTGCTTCGTGTATATTATTTATAATATGGTTAAGTTTACTCCCTAGTTCCTCCATTTTCATGTAAAAACAGTCTCTTATTTGATCACTTCTTATTACTCCTATCAAATGCCCATTTTCTACAACAGGAAGTCTCGCTATCTTATTTTTAATCATCATATTTCTACAGTCTAGTAAGGATTCATCTTTAGATATAATATCCATATCCTTTATCATAAAGTTTTTAATAGGATTACCATTATTCAGATCAGATTTCTTAGTTTTTGATATATCTGTTAATGACAATAAACCTATTAATTTTTTATCTTCATCTACAATATATATATCATCCAGATTATTTTTTAGCATTTTTTCTAAGCATACAGATAATTCATCTGTATAATGAACCTGTATATATTTATCACTCATCGCTTCTTGTACCAATGTCTTCTTTGGTATTAAAAACACATAATCACCTCATATCAAATTTATCCAAAAGCTAAGAGTTCTAAGACTGCATCCTATTAAGTCTGAATATAAGAACTCTACAGCTTCTGTATTAGTTTACCCCTAGTGCACACGCAACTAAAAATTCAATTTAAGTAAAAACTTCATCTGAATTAAGTTTCATTTTATACGTAATATGCTTTTGAATTATATGATAACACAAAAAATTCCTCTAGTCGCTACTCACTGACTCATATCGACAACGAGCTTAATGTAATCTATTTCTCGAAATAGTTGTAGTTACAATTCTTTTATCATTATTATGCTCATATTTAAAATGATATAATTTCCTTATATTAAAAATGATGCTCATAAAAATAATGTTATATAACATTATTTTTATGAGCATCATTTTTATCTTAAAGTAAAATCTAATTATTCTTTTTTTGCCTTCCTGTAGAATCCATACTAAAGTTATCTTTATATATAAGTTCTGATATAGGAACTATTTCATATCCTTGTGATTTTAATTTTTCTAAAACCAAAGGTAAATATTCGCTTACATATTTAGCATTATTGTGAAAAAGTACTATGGAACCATTCTTTGTGTTTTTTACTACTCTGTCTACAACATGCTCAACTCCAATTTCTTTCCAATCAAGAGAATCTACATCCCATTGTATTGTATAGTAATTTAAGCTGGAAGCTGTATCTATCAAAGTATCATTGTAATCTCCAAAAGGAGGTCTAAAAACTACAGGTCTTTTTTTTGTTATTTTTTCTATTTTGTCAGATGTAGTTTCAAGTTCTTGTTTTATTTGTTCTTTGCTTAAAAGACTCATTTTAGGATGAGTACTTGAATGATTTCCAATTTCATGTCCTCTATCAGAAATTTCTTTTACTAAGTCTGGATGCTTATCCACCCAAAATCCAACAAGAAAAAAAGTCGTCTTAATATCATATTTATCTAGTGTATCTAGTATGTTTTTTGTATATGCATCTCCCCAAGCAGCATCAAAACTTATAGCTATTTTTTTTTCTTGTGTATCAACACAATAAATAGGAAGCTTTTTTTCTGGAATTTGAGCCATAGCATCTTTAATAACATAACAAGAACACACAAGTACAGTAGAACATATCGCAAGCAATACAATACTTAACAAAAATTTTCTTATAGAAATAACAATTACTTTCATACTTTCCTCCTTTAACATTATTGCTTTATAATTAATTATATTTTTTTATTTTTCAAAAAATTACTAGAAGATTTATTTTTTTTAATGGGAAAATTATTTTTAGGAGGTGATTTGATGTCTAATATTAGAAGTCATTATTCCAATTTGAATGGAAAAACAATAGAATCATCAAGAGAAACCTTAAAATTGGAGCCTAGACACTATCTACGAGAATCTCATTCTGTAAGAGAAACTGATACAAGAAAAAATATTAAGGTAAAAATGAATAAAAAATATTAATATCCATAAATTAACATAATATTTTTTCTGATAATGGTTAAATTAATATTACAACATCCCAAAGATGTTAATACTCAAAATTTCAAAGACATTAAAGAGGAGGAATATACTATGGCAAGCAGAAATTCTAAAGTAGTTCCAGAGGCAAAAGCAGCTTTAAATCAAATGAAATTAGAGACAGCAAATGAATTAGGTTTATCTAACTACGAAGGTATGGATAAAGGAAATTTAACTGCAAGACAAAATGGATATGTTGGTGGATACATGACTAAAAAGTTAGTTGAAATGGCAGAAAACCAAATGTCAGGAAAAAAATAAAAGCATAAAAATAAAAAGGATATCCGAAATTTAGGATATCCTTTTTATTTTTATGCTTTTATTTTTCTTGTAAATAGTTTAATATATATGTAGATATATTTTGCGGAGGATGATGTATTATGTTTGAAAACTCATCTGAAGAGTTAGCGGTTAATAAATTAGTTTTATTATATGTTTTAAAAAAAATAGAAATAGATTTAACTAATTCTCAGATTACTCAAGTTGTAATGGAAAACGAAATAATGAACTACTTTTCTCTTCAACAATTTTTATCAGAGCTTATTCAAGCTAAATTTTTAAAAACCTATAAAGAAGACTTTAAAGAATATTATTCACTTACTAAAAAAAGCATACAAACTCTTGAATATTTTATTTCTAGAATACCTTCTGATCTAAAAGAAAATTTAGATAAGTACATATCTACAAATAAGGAAAAAGTTCTAAAAGAGACTCAAGTTAAGTGTAATTATTCTAAGTTGTCAGACAATGAATTCATAGTAAATTTAAAAGTTATAGAAAATCAAATTCCACTTATAAATATAGATTTAAATGTAGCTTCTACTAAGCAAGCTAAGCTCATCTGTGATAATTGGAAAAAGAATGCGCCTAATTTATATGGAGATATTATACAGGTTTTAATACAAAAACCTTAAAAAAAGAGCCTATCTACATATTATAGTAGTAGGCTCTTTATCTGCATCTATACTTTTTATTATTTCTAAGGACTTAGTATCAAATACTTTTATAAGGTTATTTTTTACATCCGATACAAATAACTTACTTTCATCATTAGATACATCCATGCCCAAAGGTCTCCCATCTATATCAATACTTTTTATATTTTCATTAGTTTTATAGTTTAATACTTCTATACTTTTATTGCAAAAATCAGTTACATACATCTCTTTTTTTAAATAATTAAGGCTTATTTCTACAGGAAATTTAAATCCGCTCAGCACATCTAATATTTCAAATGTAAATCTATCTACTAATATAATACTTCCATTTTTAGTCACTATATATATTATATTTTCTTCTTTATTTATATTTAGATGCCATGGCGCCAGATTTAATTTTATTTTTTTTTCAATACTCTTAGTTGTAATATCTATTACAACTAACGAACCCAAACATGGAACGTATAATTTTTTTTGCTCTTTATCAATAATTATTCCATGAGGCATACTGTCTACACAAATAAGACCTACAGGATTGTTATTTTTAACATCTACTATATATATACTATTAGAATCTTCATTTGCTATATAAAGTTCTTTATTACAGTTCATTACAATCTGACTTAGATTCCCACCTATAGAAATAGAATCTATAACAGACTTATCCTTTATATTAATAACATATAATATACCATTAATTCCACTTGGAATATATATTTTTTCATCATTTTCATCAATACAGAAATGATGAATATACATGTTTTCATCTAAGCATATTTTATCTTCAACTTCTAACTTTTCATTTATAATAGATATACTATTTGACCCAAAATTAGAAACATATATTTTCAAATTATATCCCCCCCTTTCATTCACATTTTACCAAACTATTTATACTATAATAATATATTATGATTTACAGTATTGTGATACATTTTCATTGACTTTTTTTATATCATATACTATAGTAGGGTATAGTTATTAGATGACAAGGAGGACTATATATGTACGTTTTTAAAACTTCTGGGGTTTGTTCTAAAGAAATAAGATTCGAAATAGAAGACGATATAATCAAATCAGTAGAGTTCGTAGGAGGATGTCCAGGAAATTTAATCGGAATTAAATCTCTTGTAGAAGGTTCAACAGTAGATGAAGTAATTGAAAAATTAAAAGGGATCCCTTGTGGAGTAAAATCAACTTCATGCCCTGATCAATTCACTAAAGCTTTAGAACTATATAAAAAAAAGAGAAACGAACAATAATAAAAAAAGGTGATTAAAAATCACCTTTTTTAACTATACTTCTAATATCTCCTATCATATATAATGATCCTGCACATATTATAACTGAATTCTCATTAGTTTTTTGGGTAGCTAATTCCACAGCTTTTTCTATATCATCACAACTTGTACACTCTTTATTCAAACTATTTACTATTGCTTTTAACTCATCCGATTTCATAGCCCTAGGATTATTTGGTTTTGTTGTAATTACATTTTTACATCTAGGTATTAATATCTCACAAACAGTTCTTACATCCTTATCTTTTAGCATACCCAATACCAAAGTTATATCTCTATCTCCCATATAAGCATCTATTGTATTACATAAAGATTTAACTCCATCTTCATTATGAGCTCCATCAATTATAAATAAAGGATTTTTTCCTAAAACCTCAATCCTACCAGCCCACTTAGTATTTTTAATACCTTCATAAATGCTCTGATCACTTATTTCAAAATCGTATTTATCATTCAATATTTTAATTACATTAATGGCAACTATTGCATTGTTAACTTGATGTTTTCCTATCAACTGTATTTCTAAGTTATCATACACATCATCTTTAACCTTACAATTAAAAACCTGTCCCAAAACATCCATCTTAGTAATCTCTTTATCTTGTATATTAGCTATAGTAAGTGTACAGTTTTTCTCATTAACTATATTTTTTATAACAGATTCAGCCTCTTTACTTTGAGGATACATAATAACTTCACAATTATCTTTTATTATTCCACCTTTTTCATAAGCGATTTTTTCCAAAGTATCACCTAAATAATCAGTATGATCTATACTAATAGGAGTTATAACATTTATTAACGGCTTTTTAATAACATTTGTAGCATCAAATCGTCCACCCATTCCAACTTCTAGTACAACAAAGTCTACATTTTGTTCTTTATAATAATAAAAAGCTATAGCAGTTACTATTTCAAATTCAGTAGGATGATTAAATCCGCTTTCAACCATATCATCAACCTTAGTTTTCACTATATTAGTAACCCTTGCTAGCTCTTCTTCTTCTATATTTTCAGAGTTAATTCTTATCCTTTCAGTAAAAGATTCTAAATAAGGAGAAGTATATAACCCAACCTTATAGCCCCCACTAATAAGCATAGAATTTATAAATGAACAAGTAGATCCTTTTCCATTCGTTCCAGCAACATGGATTATATTCAAATCATCCTGAGGATTATCAAGCAAGCTTAAAAGCTTAGTTATATTATCAAGACCTAATACCCTTCCAAACTTATAAGTACCATGTATGTATTCTAGTGCTTCGTTATAATTCATCTAAATCCCCCATTCCCAACTTTTTTCTTTTAGTATACCATTTATTATACTTTAGTTGTTCTATTTTTTTATACAAAATAAATATCCAAGCTCAAAATGAACTTGGATATTTTTTAATAAACCCTATTTTAATTTACCCTGTAAGTTTTCCAATCTTTCAACTACAGTTTTCATCATTTCTTCATACTTATCTTTCTTAGCTTTTTCTTCTTCTATTAAAGCTTCTGGTGCTTTAGCTAAGAAACCTTGATTAGATAATTTTCCAGATACTCTTTTTAATTCCCCTTCAATCTTTGATTTTTCTTTTTGAAGTCTTTCTATTTCTTTTTCAAAATCAACTAATTCATCAAGAGGTATATAAATTTGAGCTCCTTCTATTACAGTCGACATAGCATCTTCAGGAATTCCAACTTTATCTTTTAGTATTTCAACTTCTGATGCAGATGCTAAAGTCTTAAAGTATTCTTTTCCTTCTTCTATAGTAGCTATTTTATCATTAGATGCAACTATCATAAGCTTAGCTTTTTTAGAAGGTATAACATTCATTTCAGCTCTTATATTTCTTACATTTCTTATAGCTTCCATTATTAAGCTCATTTTTTCTTCTTCTTCCTTCATACTGTCTTCTTCTTTATATTTAGGCCAAGAAGCTAAAACTATACTTCCATCTACAGTCGGTAAATATTGATATATCTCCTCAGTTATAAATGGCATGTATGGATGAAGAAGCTTTAATACATTTTCAAGTACATAAGTTAAAGTGTATAAAGCAGATTTTTTAGCAGCTAAATCTTCTCCATAAAGTCTCGGTTTAACCATTTCTATATACCAGTCACAGTACTCTGACCATGTGAAATCATAAACCTTTTGAATAGCCATTCCAAGTTCAAATTTTTCCATATTATCAGTTACTTCTTTAGCTAATTCGTTAACTCTTGATATAACCCACTTATCTGCAAGAGTTAAATCTTTCTCAACAGATTCTCTATTTAAACCTTCTACTAAATCTTCACTTAAGTTCATAAATACAAATCTTGATGCATTCCAAAGCTTATTAGCAAAGTTTCTAGCTGATTCTACTCTTTCCATATAGAATCTCATATCATTTCCAGGAGTATTTCCAGTAGCAAGAGTGAATCTTAATGCATCAGCTCCATACTTCTCTATTACTTCAAGTGGATCTATTCCATTTCCTAAAGATTTACTCATCTTTCTTCCTTCAGAATCCCTAACAAGTCCATGTATTAAAACATGCTTAAATGGAATTTCATCCATACAGTAAAGTCCTGAGAATACCATTCTTATAACCCAGAAGAATATAATATCGTATCCTGTAACTAAAACATCAGTCTTATAGAAGAAATCTAGTTCCTTAGTCTTGTTAGGCCATCCAAGTGTAGAGAAAGGCCATAAAGCTGATGAAAACCAAGTATCTAGTACATCTTCATCTTGCTTTAAGTTAGTAGAGTTACACTTAGGACACTTATCAGGTGCTTCTTTTGAAACAATAGCCTCTTCACAATCTTGACAATAATAAGCTGGTATTCTATGTCCCCACCATAATTGTCTTGATATACACCAATCTCTTATATTCTCTAACCAGTGATAATAAATTTTGTTAAATCTTTCTGGAACAAGTTTTATCTGTCCACTCTTAACAGCATCTATTGCAGGTCCTGCAAGCTCGTCCATCTTAACAAACCATTGCTTTGATACCATAGGTTCAATTATTGTATTACATCTATAACAATGTCCTACATTGTGAGTATGCTCTTTTATATGAACTAAGTAGCCTTCTTTATCTAAATCTTCAACAAGAACTTTTCTACACTCATATCTGTCCATACCTTCATATTTACCAGCTTTAGAGTTCATAGTTCCGTCTTCATTCATAACTACTATTTTTTCAAGATTATGTCTTTCTCCAATTTCAAAGTCATTAGGGTCATGCGCTGGAGTTATCTTAACAGCTCCTGTTCCAAATTCCATTTCAACATAATCATCTGCAATTATAGGAATTTCTCTTCCTACTAAAGGTAATATAAGATTTTTTCCTACTAAATCCTTGTATCTTTCATCTTCTGGATTAACCGCAACAGCAGTATCTCCAAGTATAGTTTCTGGTCTTGTAGTTGCTATTTCTAATAACTTATCAGAATCCTTAACTTGGTATTTAACATGATAGAAATGTCCTCCATGCTCTTCATGCTCAACCTCTGCGTCTGATAAAGATGTTTTACAATCAGGGCACCAGTTTATTATTCTATTTCCTCTATATATATGACCATCATTGTATAATTTAACAAAAAATTCAGTGACAGCTTTATTGCATCCCTCATCCATAGTAAATCTTTCTTTTTCCCAGTCACAAGAATCTCCAAGCTTTTGCATTTGCTCAACTATTCTTCTTCCGTATATATTTCTCCATTCCCAGGCTCTTTCTAAGAACCCTTCTCTTCCTATCTCATACTTACTTTTGCCTTCATCTTTTTTTATTTTTTCAACAACCTTAACCTCTGTGGCAATACTTGCATGGTCAGTTCCAGGTTGCCATAAAGTAGCATAACCATCCATTCTCTTCCATCTAACAAGTATATCTTGAAGTGTATGGTCAAGTGCATGTCCCATATGTAGTTGTCCTGTTATATTAGGTGGAGGAAGCATTATTGAGTAAGATTTCTTAGTCTCATCAACTTCTCCTTTGAAATATCCTTTCTCTAACCAACCACTATAAAGTCTTTCCTCAAACTCTTTAGGATCGTAATTTTTAGGTAAATTTTTGATTTCCATATTAAAGCCTCCTATATTTAAAGTATTAATTATCTATAAATAAAAAAGAGCCTTTCATCCTTAAAAGGACGAAAAGCTCGCGGTACCACCTTATTTTCAGAATAAATCTGACTCTCATTCTTATTAACGACGATATGCCGTCTAGATCTACTATTAGTTCAATCTAGAAGCTCCAAAGCTACCTTCCAAAAGCTCATTCCTAAAAAACCTTTCAGCCAAGGGTCTCTCTCTCTAACGGCGAAACTTTTGTACTCCTCTTTTTCACAGCTTATATATATTTAACTTAATCATTTTAGTATATTATATATTTTTTTGAAATTTTGTCAACATCATTATTATATCATTTAATTAAATATTTATTCAAGTTTGTTGAAATTACACGATTTTAAAATTAAAAATTTATTGAAAATTATGTTATTTGTGGAACCACATTTTTTCAACCTGAATAATATAGATTATATCCAAATTGGAAAGGAGATAAAAATATGCTTTATTACGTAAAAAGATTTGATACACTTCAAAAAATAGCAAATAGATTCAATGTATCTGAGCAATCTATAATTAAAGCTAATGTAATTTGCGATCCCGATTATCTAACACCTAACACACCACTAATAATCCCTGATTCAGATGTAGACCTGCCAAAATCACAAGGTCAACCACCTTATTATATAGTTCAATTCAGAGATACTTTTTTATGTTTATCTAAAGAATTTAACACCACAGTTAACAATCTAGTTTATATGAATAGATTGAATCCTAATATGATTCCTACAGGTTATGAAATTCTTATAGGTAATTACCTTCAAAGTCCAGATGAATTAAGTAAATTATGGGAAGATACAGGAAATAACAAATGCGATGAATTATCAGAAGATCAAGTTCATAATATATACTATAACGGCTCTTTTGTATGGCAAGCTTTAGGCCAACAATCTATACCTTATCTAATAGAACTATTAAATAATCCTTGTGATATCGTTAAATACTACTCTATAGTGAGTCTTGGGCGAATAGGTTCTAACAACACCAAGGTAATAAGCGAACTCAGAAAATTAGTAAATAATGAAAATGAATTAATCTCAAATGCAGCTGGGTGGGCATTACTTAGAATAGGTCTTGTAACAGACCATTCAAAAAGAATGCATGTTACAACAACAGAAAGTAGAATATACGATAGCCCAGATTTAAATTCTAGTTCATTTGCAGTTCCCGCTGGAAGCCCTATAATGTCTTTAAATTGGTCAATCCCAAGCCCTACAAATGAAAAAAATGTATTTGGAGAAACTCAATTATACGATAGAGTTAGATTCTTCACTACAGGTCAAGATGGTTATTTGCCTAGAGTTGGATTTAATGAAATTAATGCTATATAAGGTTATAACCTTATATAGCATTAATTTTTAGCCTCTTCTAAAGCCCTTTGAACTGCTATCTTCCAGTTATCAGTAGTCACTGTAGCTCCAGCAATAGAATCAACCTCATATGTTTGCTTTTCAATCATTTCATCTTTCATGCTAGTTCTATATTCTTTTAAGTTTGGGAATACATTTCCATCCACTTCTTGTCCAGTCCACATATTATAATCTACTTCATTTCCATCTGTATCTAACCTTTTTAAATCTATATCTTTTATCTTATCATCTTGAATAGTTACAATAGCCTTTTCACTTCCATATTCCCATTTATCTGCTGAAGCTTCATAAACACCATTTTTATATGTACTTTCTACATCGCTATCTTTAGCACATCCAGCAAATGTAATCACACTTAACCCTAAAGCCACAATGCAAGCTATTTTTTTCATAATAATCACTCCCTAGTTATGTATTTTAACTTCACTATTAAAATATATTACATCCTCATCATATCCGTCAATGCTTTTGATTATTTTTCTCATATGATAATTGTATACAGTGTCATTTTCCCTGTTCTTTTGACATTTCGTCCTATCAAACCTACCATATATATTAACAAGTTCCATATAATTGATATTATTCAGTGTGTAAACTCCATCCATATCATCTATAATTCTCAAATGCATACATGCTATATTATACTTTTTTATTATTGACTTAAACCTTTTCACTTCTAATTCATTTTTAGAATTAATATGAATATTATTTATAAGCTTTTCAATTTTAGCTATACTATCTTCAATATTTTTCAAATCAATATTCAAGCCATTAATAACTTTATCCTGTAATAACTTGTTTAAATCACTTCTAATTATAATAAGCTCGTCCTCTATCTTATTATAATCAACTATAGGTTTTATGAAATAATTGACTAAAACAGCAATTGTAATACCTATAAATGTATCAACTATTCTATTTAGTCCGTAAAAAACAGGATCTCGCCCATCTAAATTAGTCATAATTACACAAAATACAATACCAGCTATACTCACAGACTTATTCCATCCAAATAGATTACACATATATATAACTACCGTTATACCTATCCCTATAGCAATTATACTGCTTGGATTTATAAAATAGAATATAACGCCTACCATAGCCCCAAGTATAGTTCCAAGCATTCTATTTCTTCCGACTTTGAAAGATTCCCCTATCGTTGTTTGCATAGATATAATTGCGGCTATTGCTGCATAAAAAGGATATTCCATATTTAAAAAACGAGAAATAGCAACAGATAATGACACAGCTATTGCAGTTTTTATGTTTCTCATACCAATCCTCATAAAATCCCTCCTTAACTACATTATACATTAATATTCTCTAGATAAAAAAAAACTTGGCGTATAATCGCCAAGTTTTTAGTAATAATCGCGTCTTCTTCTTCTCCTTCTTCTTCTTTGAGGTCTATATCTTCTTCTATCTAAAAGTTCTCTAAGTAATAATATAGTTATTATATCTCTTCCATATCTTCTTCTATTTCTAGTTAAGTCTTCGTCTTCATCTTCTTCATATCTAAATAAACAACTTTTGGTACACGCTTCGTATATATTATCAACAATTTTTTCTATTTTCTTTTGACTCGGAAACGGATTCATATCTTGATTCTGTTCTAAATCATATTTCTCACAGTAATCATATACATAAGGATATACTTCATGATATATTGCAGGATATGATTTTTTAGCCTTATTATAACAATAATTCATATAATAATAGTTATACATAGTCTCACCCCTTCGTATTATACTATGTATATTCATCCCCTTTCGTTATAATTTTTTTATTTGTAACTATTATTTTTATAATGAATATATTAAAAATACAACCAATCTTATATTAAGGGGTGATATATTATGAATATACGCAAAAATTGGGCACTAGTATTATCCTCGATAATGATATTAATGCTAGTTACCGTAGGTTGTTCAAATAATAATTTGACTAAAATAACACTTGCAGAGGTTACTCATTCAACATTCTATGCTCCTCAGTATGTGGCTCTTTCAGAAGGCTTTTTTAAAGAAGAAGGTTTAGATGTTGAAATAATAAACACAAAAGGTGCTGATAAAACCATGGCAGCTCTTCTCTCAAACGAAGCTGATATCGGTCTTATGGGTCCAGAGGCTTCTATTTATGTCTATAATCAAGGAAAAGAAGATTATGCCATAAACTTTGCTCAACTAACTCAAAGAGATGGTAGTTTTTTAATAGGAAGAGAAAAAGATGATAACTTTACATTTGATAAATTAAAAGGAAAAAGCATATTAGGTGGAAGAAAAGGCGGAGTTCCAGAAATGACACTTGAATATGTTCTTAAAAAGAATAAACTTAATTTAGAAAAAGATGTTAATGTAAGAACAGATATACAATTTGGTGTAATGGCCGGAGCATTCACAAGCGGAACAGGAGATTACGTAACACTATTTGAACCAGTAGCTTCTTCTTTAGAAAAAGAAGGTAAAGGATATATAGTAGCCTCTATAGGTAAAGAATCTGGTTACCTTCCATATACATGTTACAGCGCTAAGAAATCTTATATAGAAAATAACTCAGATATAATTCAAAAATTTACAAATGCCATATATAAAAGTCAACAATGGTTAAAAACTCACTCTTCAGAAGAAATAGCTCGCTCTATATCATCTGAATTTCCAGAAACAGATATAGAAGATTTGACTGTAGTTGTTGATAGATATAAATCACAAGATACTTGGTCAGAAACTCCCCTTTTAAAAGAAGATAGTTTAAATCACTTAATGGATATAATAGATCTAGCTGGTGAGCTAGATAAAAGAGCTCCATACGATAAGATAGTAACTACTGAATTTTCTCAAAATGCTGTAGATAATTTAGGTAAATAATTATATAAAATAAAGAAATTCATGTTCTTAATCACAAAATGAAGGGCATTAAAATACCGCTTATGCGTTAAATATTTTTAATAAAACTAAACATTACATCTTATTGAACATCCTAAAAGTTCTAAACTCCCTAACGGTCAAACAACGAACTTCCTTAACGGATATTCAAACACTGTAATGAAAGTTTTATACAAAAATATTTAAATCATTCGCTAACATTTTAATACCCTTCATTTTGTAAGTATAATTCTTAAATTTTAAATATATTTAATAAATAGTTTTTCCTTTTATAAATGAGGTAAGATTAATTTTCTCTCATATGAATTAATAAAAAATTCGTCTACTCGCTAACGCGGTGACTCATGTCGCCAACGATCCTTACAGGCTCCGTTGCTCAAAAATAATTGCAAGTACAGCCTTTTAAATAAGTTATTCGCAAAACAAAAAATGATATAACTTCCTTAAGAATAAAAAACTGTCTATGGAAATGTTAGTGAATTCTTTCAGATATTTTGACTAATACAACTAAGGTTTTGTCTTATTAATAATCTTACCCCATTTTTAAAAATTTTCTTCATACCAGCTTATGGTTTATATATCCAATAAATATTCACAGACTCCCTAGATTAAAAATCATATGCTCTACTACTATATCTACACTAAAAAAGATGGTTATTTAAATGTTAGTGAATCTTTTAAATAGATTTCAATAAAACTTGCCTTGCATTGTTTAAATATACGTTAAAAAACTTCTTATGTCTGAGCTTTTGCGAGTTTAAGAAGTTTTAGTATATTTAATGCATTCACGGTATTTAAATAATCATCTTTTTTCAGCTATACATCTAATTTTTATCATTTCAATTTTCAATCAATTCTCAATTTGCTATTTGTCAGTAATTATCATAGACATATCCTTATCTTAGGTGTATGATTATATGTTGTATACAATATCTAACAATATTTCAATATCAAAGGGATGGTGTTTATGTTACTTCCAAAACTATTTACTTGTTCCAAATCATATAGCAAGGAACAATTTACAAAAGACTTTATATCTGGGATAATAGTTGCTATTATAGCCCTACCACTTTCAATAGCTCTAGCTATTGCATCTGGTGTATCACCAGAAAAAGGTCTTTACACTGCAATCATAGCAGGATTTTTAATATCTTTACTCGGAGGAAGTAAAGTTCAAATCGGAGGGCCAACAGGAGCTTTTGTTGTAATCGTATACGGTATCATTCAAAAGTATGGAATAGAAGGATTAACTGTCGCCACGTTTATGGCAGGATTTTTTCTTGTTCTAATGGGTCTTCTTAAATGCGGTAATATGATAAAATACATACCTTATCCTATTACAACAGGATTTACAAGCGGTATAGCTGTAACTATTTTTTCAACACAGATAAAGGATTTTTTAGGACTTAATATCGATGTTCCATCAGAGTTTATGCATAAATGGATAGTATATTTCCAAAACTTAAGCTCTACTAACATGCAAAGCTTATTAATAGGTCTAACATCAATACTACTAATAATGCTTTTACCTAAAATAAATAAAAAGATTCCACCCACACTTATAGCTATAATATTTTCTACATTTGCAACAATGTATTTTAATTTGAATATAGATACAATCGGAAGTACTTTTAATAATATACCTTCTACTCTTCCTAGTATTCATATTCCAAATATTGATATGAATATGGTAATAATGCTTATTCCTTCAGCTATAACAATAGCTATTCTTGCAGGTATAGAGTCCTTATTATCAGCAGTAGTAGCAGATGGTATGATAGGCGGAAATCATCGTTCTAATATGGAATTAGTAGCACAAGGTATAGCTAATATAGGTTCTGCATTATTCGGTGGAATTCCTGCAACAGGCGCTATAGCAAGAACAGCAGCTAATATAAAAAATGGTGGTAGAACGCCAATATCAGGTATAGTTCATTCAATTACCTTAATATTGTTCATGATAATTTTAATGCCTTATATAAAGTTAATTCCAATGGCATCACTTTCAGCTATTCTAATAGTTGTATCATATAACATGGGAGAATGGGATGCTTTTAAAAGAATACATAAGTTTCCAAAGAGTGATTCGGTTGTATTTTTAACCGTATTTTTATTAACAGTTTTCTTCGATTTAGTAATCGCTATTGGTGTTGGAATTGTACTTTCTTCTTTCTTATTTATGAAAAGAATGGCAGATGTTACAGATATAAGACCAGTATCTTATACTTACGAAGAGGTAGATGAAACTACTTTTGAATATAAGGTTCAAATTCCTAAGGATATTTACATATATGAGATAAACGGAGCATTCTTCTTCGGTGCTACAGATAAATTTATAAAAACTATGAAAAATATCAATAATCTTCCTAAGGTATTTATATTAAAAATGAGTAATGTATATGCAATGGATGCAACTGCATATAACGCCCTAGAAGCAACTAAAGATTTATGTGATAAAAACGGAATAAAGCTTTTAATACTAGATATTCAATATCAACCACTTAAAGTATTAAAAAAATGCGAATTTATAACTAGTACAAATCAAGATATACTATTTAAAGACTTTGACAGTGTATTTAACGAAGCTTTAAATATAGTAAATGGTTATTACGATAGACAAAAGGATATACCTGAAATACCTCAAACACACACAGCATAAAAAATCCTAGATTTCGTGCAAACGAGATCTAGGATTTTTTAAGTCTTTGTTTATCAAAAACTATCTATAAAAAATACATCTGATGCAGAGATATTTTAAATAGATTTAAATTATAAGAACTACACTATAGGTTTAATCCCAAAATAAAGGGCATTAAAATACCGCTCATGTGTTAAATATTTTTAATAAAACTAAGAATTACATCTTATTAAATATACTAAAAGTTCTAAACTCACTACGTTCAGACAAAGAACTTTCTTAACGCATATTCAAACGATGTAATCCAAGTTATATACAAAACTATTTAAATCATTCGCTAACATTTTAATACCCTTTATTTTGTAAGTGTACTTCAGCTTGTATAATTCCTTAGCTTGAACTTTATGAAAAATAGCCATAAAAAAATACTGGAGAAATCTCCAGTATTTTTTATATCTATTAAACTAATCCTTGAGCCATCATAGCATCGGCAACTTTTAAGAAACCAGCTATATTAGCTCCAGCCACATAATTTCCTTCCATTCCATATTCTTTAGCTGCATCTTTAGCTGCTTTGAATATGTTTACCATTATTCCATGTAATTTTTCATCAACTTCTTCAAATGTCCAAGATAATCTCATACTATTTTGAGACATCTCAAGAGCAGAAGTTGCAACTCCACCTGCATTAGCAGCCTTTGCAGGAGCTACTAATATTTTATTATCTAAGAATAAGTTAACCGCTTCATTTGTACAAGGCATATTAGCACCTTCACCTAAAGCTGTCACTCCATTATCAATTAATTGCTGAGCTTCTTTAACATCTATATCATTTTGAGTTGCACAAGGAAGAGCCACATCACATTTAATAGTCCAAATACCTTTTTGTCCATCATGATATTCAGCTTCTGGATGATCCTTTACATACTCACTAATTCTCTTTCTTTCAACTTCTTTAATTCTCTTAACTGTATCTAATTTAATTCCATCTTTATCATATATATATCCTGTAGAGTCACACATAGCAACTACTTTAGCTCCTAGAGATTGAGCTTTTTCACAAGCGTATATAGCAACATTTCCAGAACCAGAAATAACTACTGTTTTACCTTCATAGCTAAGTCCATGCTCTTTAAGCATTTCATTTGTAAAGTAGATAACTCCAAATCCTGTAGCTTGTTTTCTTGCAAGTGATCCTCCATATGTAAGTCCTTTACCAGTAAGAACTCCCCCTTCATATGCATTCTTCACTCTTTTATATTGTCCAAATAAATATCCTATTTCTCTTGCTCCAACTCCAATATCTCCAGCCGGAACATCTAAATCATGTCCTATATGTCTGTATAATTCAGTCATAAAACTTTGACAGAACTTCATTATTTCATTGTCAGATTTACCCTTAGGATTAAAATCTGATCCACCTTTACCTCCACCTATAGGAAGTCCAGTTAATGAATTCTTAAGTATTTGTTCAAATCCTAAAAACTTTATAATTCCAAGATAAACAGATGGATGGAATCTTAGTCCACCTTTGTAAGGTCCTATAGCGCTGTTAAATTGTACTCTAAATCCTCTGTTAACTTGAGTCTTTCCATTATCATCTAACCAAGGTACTCTAAACATAATTTGTCTTTCTGGCTCTACAAATCTTTCTAAAAGACCAGATTCTACAAACTCAGGATGTTTTGCTATAACAGGCTCTAAAGACTGTAAAACCTCTTCTACTGCTTGGTGGAATTCTACTTCACCAGGATTTCTTTTTTTAACTTGTTCTAAAATACTTTCCATAACTGACATATAATCATACCCCCAAATTTTTTTTTAATACCCCTTTGTCTTTAATTATACAACTTGTGAAATAATTTTCAACCTTAAAACGTTAATTTTTAACAAGCATAAAGATATTCAAAATTTTCAAAATCATTCAAAAACAAAAAGTGTTAATACATTACCAACTGTATCAACACCTTCCTCCCACAAATTTGAACATATATTACAATTTATCTCTATTTTTTCTCCCTTGAATATATATATTCATCTCGTGAATATTAGTTAATTTCCCTCCCATCATTTCCAATTTTTTCCCTATAAATAACAATTTAGTTGCTTTTTCTGTATATTTTTTATCAATATTTGTCGTATTTAAAATATCATTATACATTTTATATACACATTCCATACCCTAATCCATCTTTTTTTCTAGACTCAAGGTATATATCCATCTTCTAATTTAAAATTCCCCTTATCCCTTCCTAAATATTCAACCTTTTGAACCCTAGTTTATTTCTATTCTCTCTCCCTTTGAAATGTATATTATCCCTTCACATATATTAGTTATATGATCTGCTATTCGTTCTAAATATCTTCCTATAAAGAGTAATTTTGTACCTTGATTTGTATACACTGTGCTTTTGTGTATCAACTCCAATATATCCCTATATATATCTTTATATAAGTCATCTACAAGTTCATCCTCTTTCCCTACTTCAAAAGCTATCTCCGCATCTTCTAATTTGAAACTTATTTTCAGGTTTTTCATCATAGTAATAATGATTTCTTTAATTTTTGGGATGTCTACAAGCTGCTTTATATGTTCTTCTTTTCCTATTTTTATAGTTTCTTTAGATATATTAACACAAAAATCTCCAATACGTTCAAGATCCGTTATCATTTTAGATACAGAAAATACTATTCTAAGATCTTTTGCCATAGGTTGCTGAAGAGCTATAAGTTCTATAGCTTTTTCCTCTATTTCATACATATAATTATCTATTTCATCATCTAGTTTTATTATACTTCTTGCAAGTTCTAAATCTTGGTTAACAAGTGCATCAACAGATTTTTCTATCAATTCTTCTACTTTATCCATCATAAACATAACATCTTCTTTTAATTCATTTAAATCAGTTTTAAAATTTTCCCTAACCATAAGCTACCTCCTAACCAAATCTTCCAGTTATATAGTCTTCAGTTTTTTTATTTTTTGGAGTTGTAAATATCTTGTTGGTTTCTCCAAACTCAATTACTTCTCCCATCAAAAAGAATGCTGTGTTATCAGATATTCTAGCAGCTTGTTGCATAGAGTGAGTAACTATTACTATAGTGTAGTCTTTTTTTAATTCTTGTATAAGATCTTCCACCTTAGATGTTGCTATAGGATCTAGTGCCGATGTTGGCTCATCCATCAAAATAACTTCAGGCTCCATAGCTATAGCTCTTGCTATACACAACCTTTGCTGTTGTCCTCCTGATAATCCATATGCCGATTTATCTAATCTATCTTTTACTTCATCCCACAGAGCTGCACCACGAAGACTTTTTTCAACAACCTCATCTAACCTTTTTTTATCTCTAATACCTTGTTTTTTTAGTCCATATACTATATTTTCATATATTGATTTTGGAAAAGGATTAGGTTTTTGAAATACCATTCCTACTCTTTTTCTTAAATCCTCTACCTCAATAATATTTGAATATATATCTTCTCCGTCCAGTACAATATCTCCACTTAGTTTTGTTCCTTCTATTAAATCATTCATTCTATTTAATGTTCTTAGGAATGTAGATTTACCACATCCCGAAGGACCTATAAAAGCAGTTACTTTCTTTTCTTCTATATCTATATTTATATTTTTCAAAGCTTTAAAACTTCCATAGTAAAAATCTAAATTACTTACTTTCATTTTAACTGGCATCTTATTCCCCTCCTATTGTTTTATCCTATCCTGATACTTATTTCTCAGAAGTATTGCTACTAAATTTATTGATATTAAAACTATAAGTAATACTAATATTCCTGCAGATGCAACATTTTGAAATTCTGCTTGAGGCTTTGATGCCCAGTTATATATTTGAAGAGGTAGGGTTGTAAATTCATCAAATATCCCCTTTGGAGAAAACCAAATTCCAGCTGCTCCTCCAACAACAACAAGTGGTGCTGCTTCTCCTATAGCCCTTGATACAGCAAGTATTGTCCCTGTTAATATCCCCGGTATAGCATAAGGAATAATAACTCCAGTTATTGTATCCCATTTAGTAGCACCTAGTGCATATGATGCTTCCTTTAACTCTTTAGGTACTGTTTTTAAAGCTTCTCTAGATGAAACTATTATTATTGGAAGTATTAGTAAAGCCATGGTTAAAGATGCAGATAAAATACTTCTTCCAAATCCAAAAGTTCTAACAAACAAAGAAAGTCCTAATATTCCATATACAATAGATGGAACTCCAGCTAAGTTACTTATATTGACTTGTATTATATTTGTTAATTTATTCTTCGGTGCATATTCTTCTAAATATATTGCAGACCCAAGACCTAGTGGAAATGCAATTAATAAAGTTAATATATTTACCCATAAAGATCCAAGTATAGACGCTCTTATTCCTGATTTACTAGCAATTCTAGATGTATAATTTAAAAAGAAATCAACATTTACATGAGAAATACCTTTTTTGAAAACATCTGAGAAAAGAGCAATTAATATTAGTATTATCAATGATATGGATGCTAATAATATAGAATGAAAAATTTTATTCATTATTTTTCTCTTTTTTAAGTTCATATTATAATTAAATTTTTCATTTATAAATTCTTTATTTTTCAATTTAATTGCATTCATTAATATTCCTCCCTAAGTTTATCAGCAACATATCTAGATAACATATTCATAATTAACGTCATAATAAACAAAAGCATAGCAACTGCATATAAAGTTTGAGATTCTATTGTACCTTTTGCTATATCTCCTTGACTTACCTGAACTATAAATCCTGTCATAGTTTGAATACTTTCAAGTGGATTTAAAGTAAGCTTAGGAGTTGATCCTGCTGCAAGTGCTACTATCATAGTTTCTCCTATTGCTCGCGATATAGCCAGTATAAAAGATGATATTATTCCTGATATAGAAGCTGGAATGACTACCCCAAATACAACCTCTAATTTTGTAAGCCCTAAAGCATAAGCACCTTCTCTTAAGCTTTTAGGAACTGCCTGCATAGAATCTTCACTTAAAGATAGTACCATCGGTATGGTCATTATACCTACAGCTATAGCTGCACTAAGTGCATTGTAGATATTTGTTTGAGGTATTAAATTTTTAAGTATAGGGGTAATGATATTAAGGGCAAAAAAACCGTAAACTATTGATGGTATTCCTGCTAATATTTCTAATATAGGTTTAATTATTTTTCTAACTTTTTTATTTGAATACTCACTTAAATATATAGCACTTAATAACCCTATAGGTATTGAAATTATAGATGAAAATAATACTATTAAAAATGTTCCGCTTACTAACGGTAGTATTCCAAAGTGCTGAGGTTTTAGCAGAGGAGTCCACTGCTTTCCTGTAAAAAAATCTACAGGTGATATATGCGTAAAAAACAATGCACTTTCTTTAAATAAAATAAATAATATACTAATAGTTATAAATATAGATACCATTCCGCATCCAAATAAAATATGTTTTATTACTTTTTCATTTAATTTCTTCATATTTCAACCTCCTATATTACAATAATAAAATTCGTCTAGTAGCTACGCGCTGACTCATGTCGCCAACGATCTCTAACGAGCTCCCTTGCTCAAAAATAGTTGCAAAAGTAGCTCCTTCATCAAGGTTATACATAATTTGAAAATCATATAATTTCCTTGTATGTAAAACTTAATTTTTTTCTCTCTCTATTATTCATGACATATTTAGAATACTATTTATTTGTTATGTGAGTGTTAAGTAGATATTATCTGTTTGTTAATTGGGTTAATTTTATGTAAATTAATCTGTTTTAAATCTTCCAACCAAATCATTAAGATATGAAGACATATCAACAATCTCACCAGAAGAATTAGATAATTCCTCAAATATTTTAGATTGATTTTCAATGTTATCTCCTATATTTATCATCTCTTCCCCAGTCCACCTTATACCATCTATAATAGATGTAGTAGAACTTGATATTTCTTGAGTACTAGCTGCTTGTTCATTAGCTACACTAGATATTCCTTCAATTTTATACGATACTCCAACTATTGAATTTATTATTTCTAATATGCTATTTTTTACCTTTTCAGCTCTACTTACACTTTCATTAACCTTTCCATCTACATTAGATGTTTGAATTACTACTTTTTGTATTTCACCCTTAAATTCTTTTATTATTTCAGAAATACTTCGGGCAGAGTTATTAGTTTCATCAGCAAGCTTTCTAATTTCCTTAGCTACTACCTCAAACCCTCTTCCTTCTTCTCCTGCTCTAGCTGCTTCAATAGATGCATTTAATGCCAGTAAATTTGTTTGTCTTGAAATATTACTTATAACTTCTACTATTTGAACGATTTTTTCAGATGATAAATTTAATTTTTCTAATACGTCCACCAAATTATTAGTAAGTAATTTTATATCATTTACTGAATATACTATTTCTTTTATATTAGTTTCTCCTTTTTTAGTTTCTATTTTTAACTCTTCATATATTTGATGTACATCTTCAATAGAAACAGCTGTAAATTGTGCATTTTCAGATATACTATCTATAGAATTTTCAATTTGATTAATATAGTCTATATTCTCTTCCGATTTAGAGCTTATGCTACTTGAAACAGCGTATATTTGTTGCATTGATGCATTAGATACATCAATAGATATTGCTATTTCATTATTAAAAGAAGACAGTTTTTGTGCAGACATCTTTATATCAGAAATTAAATTATTTAGATTATCTAAAAAATTATTAAACTCTTTACTTAACTGACCTATCTCATCTTTTGTATTTATACTAAGTCTTTTAGTTAAATCACCTTCTCCATTTGCCATTTCTTCAAGTTGAGATTTAATACCAATTATTGGATTTGTTATTCTTTTAGAAATAAACCCTATAATTATTATTGATATAGCTAATAAAACAGACGAAATTAATAGAGAATAATAAATAACAGAGTTTATTTTTTCTTCAATAAGTGTTTTATCAACTCCCATATAAAACATACCTATTACATTTCCATCTTTATCCCTTAAAGGTTTATATAAAATCTCATACTTTTTCCCCTCTATAATTGATTCCTCTATGTAAACTCCTTCTTTTTTTAGAACTTTATCTATTACTTTTTTAGGTGCTTTTACTCCAACATTTCTCGATCCCCTAACCCTAACAGTAGTAGATACAATTTTATCATCTTTAAATATAGATACTATGTTTCCAGTTTTATCAGATAAAATATCTACTAAAGTATAGTTACCTTCAACTTGTATATCTCCCTTATGTAAAGTTCCATTTTTCACATTCCAATTACCCGATATTATAAATTCCATAAGATCTTCCGTTGTTTGTAAATTCGATTCAAGTTTTTCTTCTATTAGATAAAAACTTATATCTTTTAAACTTGATATTGTAAAACATGTACATCCTACTACTATAAGCAATAGTGCAGGTATTATACTTAGTGTTATTTTAAACCTCAATGTATCTAATTTTATATTTTTTAAACTAATGGATTTAAAATCGATAGTCTTTATTTTAGATTTCATAATTTTCCCCCTGACCATTTATCCTAAAGCTAAGAGTTCTAAGACTCCACCTAAATTAAGTTTCACTTTATCTGACTATATTAAGTAAAAAAAAAAGAAACAGACACTCATAGTTATCTTTCTCATTTGAGTGTTTGTTTCTTTTTAAATCTATTTATTATTCTATTTGAGAAAGTTGGTTATCATACTCTGATTGTGGCAATTTTACGTATCCAATTTCAGGAACTAATTCTTTACCTTCTGTTAAATAATAAGTTATAAATTCTTTAATCTCTGATCTTTGTAAAGCTTCTTTATTAACATATATGAATAATGGTCTTGAAAGAGGTTTATATGTTCCATTTTCTACAGTTTCAGCAGTAGGTTCTACTGGTCCATTTCCAGAATCTATAGGAATTACTTTTAACTTATCTTTATTTTCTATATAATATGCATATCCAAAGAATCCTATTGAATACTGATCTCCCGCTATACCATTTACAAGTACATTATCATCTTCACTTGCAGTATAATCTACCCTTATAGCTCCACCTTCACCATTTACTTCTTCTGTAAAGTATTCGAATGTTCCTGAGTCACTTCCAGGTCCATAAAGCTTTACAGGTTCAGCAGGCCACTCAGCTCTTACATCTTTCCACGTCTTAACAGTACTATTAGGTTCCCATATTTTATTTAATTCTTCTAAAGTTAAGTAGTCTACAAAGTCATTTTCTTTATTTACAACAACAGATAGTCCATCGTATGCAACTTTAAGTTCTAAATAATCAATTCCAACCTCTTTAGCTTTCTTTATTTCTTTATCCTTTATAGGTCTTGATGCATCATTTATATCTGTTTCTTTAACCAAGAATTTTTCGAATCCTCCACCTGTTCCAGAAAAATTAACAGTTACCTTAACCCCTTGATTCATCTTCTGAAATTCTTCTGCTACAGCCTCACTTATAGGATATACAGTACTGGAACCATCTACTGCTATCGCTCCACTTAATCCTGTTTGAGTATCTTGAGTTTGTCCTCCACATCCTGCTAATATTCCTATTGACAAAGTACCTATTATTCCAAGTGATAAAAGTTTTTTCATGTTAGTCTTAATAATTCCCATAAAACATTCTCCTTTCAAATTTCAGAACGTATTTTTTCCACACATTTAGAATACTATTTCTTTGTTATGTCAATGTTAAATAGATGTTATAGCTCAGTTAAGTATGTTAATAATATGTAAATATTAGTATTCAAAAACTTTATTTGATTATTCATCAATTTAAGTGTACAATATAAGAATGCGATTTTTAAAGAAAGGGAGTTTAATATGTCGAAAAAACAAGATATTGTAAATATAGCAGTTATTGCCCACGTTGATGCTGGAAAATCTACACTAGTAGATGCATTCTTAAATCAAAGTGGTGTTTTCAGAGAGAATCAAGAAGTTGTTGATTGTGTAATGGATAGTAATGATTTAGAGCGTGAAAGAGGTATAACTATATACTCTAAAAACTGCTCAATTCAATACAACGGAGTAAAAATAAATATAGTGGATACACCTGGTCACTCGGATTTCTCATCTGAGGTTGAAAGGGTTATAAAAACTGTTGATACAGTTATCCTACTTGTAGATTCAAGCGAAGGTCCTATGCCTCAAACTAGATTCGTTCTTCAAAAATCTTTAGAACTTGGAATTAGACCAATCCTATTTATAAACAAAATAGATAAAAAAGATCAAAGAGCTGAAGAAGTTGTAGATATGGTATTCGATTTATTCGTAGATTTAAATGCTAACGACGAACAATTAGAATTTCCAATTATATACGGTATTGCAAAAGATGGTATTGCAAAGAGAGAATTAGATGATGATAGTACTGATTTATCTCCTTTATTCGAGACAATACTAGATCATGTAGATGTATACCCTGATTACGATAACGAATCTCTTCAAATGCAAGTATCAGCTCTAGGTTATGATGATTACATCGGAAGACTTGGTATAGGAAGAATTTATAAAGGTACTTTAAAAGAAGGCGAAACAGTTGCTATAACAAAAAGAGATGGTTCTGTTGGCAAAGGTAAAGTAGCTAAAATGTTCGTATACGAAGGATTAAACCAAGTTGCTAAAAAAGAAGCTAAAAGTGGAGATATAGTAGTTATATCTGGTATATCTGATATATCTATAGGAGAAACTCTTTGTAATGAAGATAATATATTACCTATGCCTATGATAAACATAGAAGAACCTACACTTTCTATGAACTTCTACGTTAATGATTCTCCATTCGTTGGTCAAAGTGGTAAATTCTTAACTACTAGACACTTAAAAGATAGATTAGAAAAAGAACTTGAAGTAAACGTAGGATTAAAAGTTGATTCACTAGATACTACTGATGGATACAAAGTATCTGGTAGAGGAGAACTTCACTTATCTATACTTATAGAGAGTATGAGAAGAGAAGGTTATGAGCTTGCAGTTTCAAAACCTGAAGTTTTAATGCATAAAGAAGACGGAGTTTTACTTGAGCCAGTTGAAAGAGTTATCTTAAATGTTCCTGATGAATATTCTGGACCAGTAATTTCTAAGCTTAACTTAAGAAAAGGTCTTATGGAAGGTATGTCTTCTGAGAATAACTACACAAAACTTGAGTATATAGTTCCTACAAGAGGTCTTATAGGTTATAGAAGTGAGTTTATAAACGACACTAGAGGAGAAGGTACTATAGTTCGTTCATTCGAAAGATTTGAAGAATACAAAGGTGAAATACCGCAAAGATTAAACGGAGTTTTAATCTCTCAAGCTAAAGGTGTTGCTATGGCTTATTCTTTATTCAACTTAAGTGACAGAGCTACAATGTTCATAAATCCTACTACAGAAGTTTATGAGGGTATGATTATAGGTATGAACTCTAGAAAAGAAGATATGACAGTTAACCCTTGTAAAAACAAGAAATTAACTAATACAAGATCTTCTGGATCTGATGATGCTGTTAAGTTATCTCCACCTAGAACATTCACTCTAGAAGAAGCATTAGAATTTATAGCTGATGATGAGCTTGTAGAAATCACTCCAGATGCTATAAGACTTAGAAAGAAAGTATTAAACGAAAACGATAGAGTAAAATACAATAAAAATAGAAAATAGCAAAAATAAAGGGCTCAGGCCCGAAGCCACTGAAAAGTGGCTTTTTTCATATCCAGAATATTTTTTAAGAGCCTAGAGACATTATATACATCCACAAGAAAAGAGCTCTTAGAATCAATTCTAAGAGCTCTTTTCTTGTTACTTGCTATTTAAAATTTTGCATAAGGACCTTTTCACCAGTTTCCTCATGCCCTTTATTTTTTAGTTTAAAACTTCTTCTATTACTTTTTGATCGTAGTACATATCTTCATCGAATTCGCCTTCAGTTTTAGCTACAACGATCGTACATACTGAATCTCCAGTTATATTTACAACAGTTCTAGACATATCTAAAACTCTATCTATACCTATTATAAGAGCTATACCTTCAACAGGAAGTCCTACTGATTGTAATACCATTGATAATGTAATCATTCCAACTCCAGGTACTCCAGCAGTTCCAACTGATGCAAGCGTAGCTGTAGCTATTATAGTTAAAAGAGCCTGTAAGCTTAAATCAATACCATACACTTGAGATATAAATACACAAGCAACTCCTTGCATTATAGCAGTTCCATCCATATTTATAGTAGCACCTAGTGGAAGTGTAAACGATGCAACATTTTTAGATACTCCCATGTTTTCAACAGCTTCGATAGTAACAGGAAGTGTTGCATTACTTGATGAAGTTGAGAAAGCCACACCAGCTACTGGTAAAAACTTTTTAAAGAATACTATAGGATTTAATCTACCCACAAATGTAAGTACTCCCATATAAGTACATGTTGCATGTATTATTAATGCCAATATAACTGCTATCATGTATTTTCCTAGGTTCGCCATTGCAGATAGCCCAACACTCGCAAATGTATTAGCTATAAGTGCAAATACTCCAATAGGTGCAAACTCCATAACAACCATAACCATTTTCATCACTATTTCATTTAAAGATTCAAATATATTGATTACAGGTTGCGCTTTTTCTCCAACTAAAGCCATACTTATTCCCATTAATAGAGAGAAAACGATTATAGGAAGCATATCTCCATTTGCCATTGAAGCTATAGGATTTGTCGGTACCATAGCTATAATAACATCAACAAGTGATTTCGATTGTCCAATAGTAGGTTCTTGCTTTATTATATTAGACATATCAAGTCCAATCCCAGGATTCATAAATTTACCTATTAATAAAGCTACACTTATAGCAAGAGCAGTAGTCATCATATAGAAAACAAGAGTTTTAACCCCTACTCTTCCTAATTTTTTAACATCTCCAATTGCAGATGCTCCACAAATCAAAGATACAGATACAAGAGGTACGACAAGCATCTTTATCGCATTTATAAATACCTTACCACAAAGTTTGAATATTCCGTCTATTAATAATACATCTTTTACATGCCCAGATGGCATAGAATTTAATATCAGTCCCATTACTAGTCCTAGCCCTAAAGCTATAAATATTTTCATAGTTAAACTAAGCTTTTTTTTCATATATTCCCCTCCTAATTTTTATCTTATAATATTATGATACAAGGGGAATACAAAAAAATACTGAAATATTCAAAATAATACATTTCATTTTTCAGTAAAATGCAATGCGTCCATTACATAATTTCATTTTGTATCAACAAACCTTCTATAAACTTTTTAACACTAATCTTCCCACACGACTTATTTTTGCCCCTTATATAGTCCATTTGAACTTTTACATCTTCAAAATTAAATACTAAATTTGAATATGTCGAAAAATCATCGTTCATATAATCTTCAATTCCCAAACTCGCTATATTATTCAGAGCTTTATTTATAGCTCTTCTAATTCTTTGTTCCATCGCTTTAGGGTTATTACTAAGTTTTTTGCACATTTCGCTAACCTTGTAATTTAAATGTTTATCGCCTTTTACTATAAGATATTCACATATATTTATTATATCTTTACTTCCTATTTCTCCTATTATTCCTAACTTCGAAAGAGAATACTTAATTTTTGCAATTTCCGACTTCTTACTTGCAGCCGTATCATTAGACTCCAAATTCTTAAACATACCCTTTATGCTATTCAAAGTAGCATGCATTTCAACCTTTTCTTTTACATTATTTATAACATTTTCAACTTCTATTATATTGATAGGCTTATTTATAAAAAACTCAATCCCTTGATTATACGCCTTAGCTATCATATCTTTGGATGATACCTGAGATATCATAACAAACTTAATATCAGACTTGATTTTCTTTACCGCCTTTACAACTTCTATCCCGTTTTTACACGGCATCAATAAATCAACAATAACTATACTTGGGTGTTTGGCTAGTATTTCTTTTATACCTTCTTCTCCACTCAAAGAATACCCTATTACTTCTCCCAAATTTTTATACTCTATTATATTTTCTAAAACCTTCACAACACTTATATCATCATCAACTATATAAAACTTCATTCAATCACCCTTCTAATTGTTCTTTAGGTATTATTATCTGGAATTCAGTACCTATACCCTGCTCAGATTCAACACTTATACATCCATTAAAACGACCCTCAACCATCTCTTTCACAATAGTAAGTCCTATACCTCTGTTCATATCACCTGTATCCATATTAAACTTGGTAGAAAAACCCGGATTAAATATATAATTTTTATCAGAATTTCTTATTCCATTTCCATTATCAGATACCAAAAAAATAAATTTTTCATTCTCATAAAAGTAACTAACATCAACAACACCTTTTGTCCCATTTATAGATTCTATAGAATTATTTATCAAATTCCTAAGTATAGATATTAGGATGTAATGATCTTTAACCTTTACATCCTTTCCAGTGTTAAAATTTACTTGAATACCAGAGCCTATAGAATCTATATACTTAACAGTACTATCTTCAAGTATATTAAATATATATACAAGACTCATCTCTTTGTGCTTCGCCTTTATATGCGTCACCTCTTCTATACCTTTTATAACCCTTATATAATCTTTTTTAATTTCATGTATGTCTTTTGTTATAGAAAGCGATATAGACTTGATATCCTCATCTACATCTAACGCATCTAACTTTTCATATAATCTAAAAGAACTACTCATAACATCTTCTATATTATCCATATTCTTGTCCATAAAGTATATCTCCGTTTTCAAGCTAGATATTAAAAATAATAATTTTCTATACCTTTCATCATGTTCTTCTTTTTCTATCAATATATTGTATTCTTTTATTATATTTACAAATATCAAAGCAATAGAACTTCTAACTATGCATACCATAATCAAAACCTTTATATTTTGAATATCAAAATCTACATTATATCTAAATACAGTTTCAACTAGATTTCCAACAAATTCACTCATACAAAGTGATGTAAATAGAAGATATATATTCTTTTGACTTCTAATTTTCAATAAATTAAATACAATTCCAAAGCTTAAATAAAAAAATATCACAGGATAATTAACTTCAAACGAATAATAAAGACTATTTCCACCAAAGCACGATATAATAACTCTCAAAACAAATACTATATTTGCTGTTACAATACTGGTTATTACTATATCTACATTCTTAAAGAATATAAATATAATTGATAAAAATATTATTCCAGCAGATACTCTAAAATCATCATTAAATATATTTATATATATTTGAGATACAAAAGCTACAATCAAGCCTATAAGCATATTTTTTTTTAATTCTTTCACATTTAATCTCCTTAATTAGAAAATATATTTTCTAATTGTTTCTCTATAAACAAAGTCTTTTCCTCTATTAAATCTATAAATATATTTTTATATGTTATATTCTTACCATTTCTATCTACAAGTAATTTTATAATCGGTCTATCTAGCATATGTTTATTTTGATTATATACAATACCCTTAGATCCATCAGATAGTTTTACTATAGATCCTTCTTTAAATTTTACTATTCTAGATAAAAACAATTTAACTATTTCAAAATCAAAGTCATTATGCCCCAAACTATATATATACTCAGAAGCTTTATATATAGGCATTTTCTTTCTATACACCCTATCACTAGTTAAAGCATCAAATACATCTGCTACAGAACATATTCTAGCCATTCCATATATACAATCCCCTGACAACTGATTAGGATACCCTTTTCCATTCCACTTTTCATGATGCTGTAAAATAATTTGCTTACTTAAAGATGATATTTCACTTCCATAATTATCACTTACATATCTATATCCAATTTCAGGATGTTTTTCAATTTCAATTCTCTCCTCAGGTGTTAGTTTTCCTGGTTTATTCAAAATTTCAGAATCTATAAAAACCTTTCCAACATCATGCAACAAAGCTCCCAAAGCTAATTTATGAAGTTTTATTTTATCATATTTCATAAGAATACCAGTATACATGCACGATACCATAACATTCAAACTGTGCTCGTATAAGTAATCATCAGTCATTCTAATTTCATTTATACTGTGTGATATATCTCTTTTAGATGTTATTATATCTAAAAGTTCAGAAACAGTATTATTTATCATATTCATATTAAGACCTATATTTTTACCTTTTTTAGCCATGTTAAACTGGTCTTTTATAACATCTTTTACTTCTCTATACTTTTCAGTTGATATTGTATCATTTGG
The DNA here is from genome assembly GCF_029542625.1 of Tepidibacter hydrothermalis. GTDB lineage: Bacteria > Bacillota > Clostridia > Peptostreptococcales > Peptostreptococcaceae > Tepidibacter_A > Tepidibacter_A hydrothermalis. The sequence goes on along the minus strand of NZ_CP120733.1, from coordinate 878,507 downwards.
TTCTATTCCTTCTGATATTTCATCACTTACATAAATATATTGTATATCTTTTGAATTAAGTTGCTTAACATAACTAAGATTCAACTTAACATTCTCTTGGAGCAATACTATCCCATTTGAATATATAGGCTTAGCTACATAATATTCATATTTTTCAACATCTATATAATTAACATTTACAAGTCTCACATTATCACCCCACGCTACAAATTATGCTACACATATTATAAGTTTCATTATATATGATATCAAAGTATATTTTTGACTTCAATGAGGATATAGTATTTATTTGTTAAAAAAAAGAGAAATCTATCGATTCCTCTTTTTTATTCAAATTAAGTTTTACTTTATTTGGATTTTTCAAGTTCATCTACTAATTCTTTAAAAGTATCAAGAGCTATTTGTATAGCCTTTTCATCTTCCATATCTACACCAGCTTTTTTAAGTTGATTTAGTGGATACTCAGATCCTCCACTTTTTAAGAATTCTAAATATTTATCTACTGCGTTAGAATCTCCACTTAATATATTATGACTTAAAGTTGCAGCAGCAGAAAATCCAGTTGCATACTTGTATACATAGAAATTAGAATAAAAATGAGGTACTCTAGCCCATTCCATTCCAATCTCATCATCAACGCATACATCTTTTCCATAATATTTAGCATTTAAATCATAGTATATATTACAAAATTCTTCATTAGTAAGAGTCTCTTGGTTTTCAGATTTTTCATGTATAATTTTTTCAAATTCAGCAAACATAGTTTGTCTATATACAGTAGTTCTGAACTGTTCTAAATAATAGTTTAATATATATACTCTCTCATCATCACTCTTACTGTTTTTAAGCATGTAATCCATAAGTAACTGCTCATTTAAAGTAGATGCTACCTCAGCTACAAATATCTTATAATGAGAATATAGATAAGGTTGATTTTTTCTAGAATAATAGCTATGTGCAGAATGTCCAAGTTCATGAGCTAAGGTAAATAAAGAATTCAAATCATCTTTATAATTAAGAAGTATAAACGGATGTGAATCATAACTTCCCCAAGAATAAGCTCCTCCTTTTTTACCTTCATTTTCATAAACATCTATCCATTTTTCATCAAAAGCCCTTTGTATCAACTCTAAATATTCATCCCCTAACGGTTTTAAAGCTTTAAGTATTATCTCTTTAGCTTCCTCATAAGGTTTTTTTATATCTAGCTTCTCAACCAAAGGAGTATACATATCATACATATGTATTTCATCTAATCTCAAAAATTCTTTTTTTAACTTCAAATATTTATGCATGGTATCTAAGTTTTTAGCTATAACCTCTATTAGGTTATCATATACACTTAAGTTTATATCATCTTCAAACAAAGATGCTTGTATAGCAGAATCATAATTTCTCGCTTTCGCATAAAAAATCTCTCTTTTAACACTTCCTTCTAATGTAGCTGCAAATGTATTTTTATACTTTGTATAAGTATCATACATATTTACAAATGCATTTTTTCTAACTTCTCTATTTTTACTTTGCAAGAACTTCGAAAAATTACCATGCGTAAGTCTTACTTTTTCGCCCTTTTCATCCTCTATCTCAGGAAACTTAATATCTGCAAAAGATAACATATCAAATGCATTCTCTGCAACATTTGCAACATCAGAACTCATAGCCAAAATTTCTTCTTCTTTAGGAGATAATGTGTACGGTTTTTTTCTTAATATTTGATCTATAAGCTTTTTGTAAGGCTTTAGCTTATCATTATTTAAGTACTCATTCATCTTTTCTTCATCTATACTTATGATTTCAGGAATCATAAACGATGTAACAGTTCCTATTTGAGTTGATAACATATCTGACTTTCCAGATAAAGATTGCTGTTTTGTATCTCTTGTATCTTCATGTTGCTTCATATGTGTGTATACATATGTATTTTCAGCCAATCTAGATATTTGTTCATATAGGTTTAAAGTTTGATATAGATTATCCTCAGATTCACCTAAAATGCCTTTATATTTCTTTATATCTTCTAAAAGATTTTTAATTTTTTCAAAATCTTTATTTAATTCATCTTCATTTTTATATATACTTTCTAAATCCCATTTAAATTCATCCTTAATTTCGTTTCTATTTTCCAATATATATTCCTCCTTCTTCTCACTAAAAACTAATCAACAAAGCTCCTTCAGACGAATAAGAACCTATAGTTGCTCCTATTTCAGATATTATTATTTCTTTAAAATTATACTTATTATTAACCATTTCTTTAAATTTTAAAGCCTTATCCAGTGCATTCGAGTGACATATCGCCAATATTTTTTCTGAAGCATTAATCCCTTCATTTTCTATAAAATCTATTAATTTATTTAAACTTTTCTTGTCTCCTCTAGCTTTACTAAATATTTTAACAAGGCCATCTTCAACCTTTACAGTTACTTTTAAATTTAAAACTTGAACTATTTTCTCTTTAAAAGAGCTTATCCTACCAGCCTTAGCTGCATTTTCTATTGTATTAAGCACAACATATGTTGAAATTTTTTTTACCTCTTTATTGATTTTATCTACTATGTAGTCTATACTTTTTCCTTTTTCAATCATCCTAGATGCAGCCAGAACCAATAAACCAGTTCCCATAGATCCATTTTTAGAGTCTATTATCTCTATCCTCTTCTCATTTCCTCCTTCTAAGTACATATTTTTACCTATCAAAGCATTATTATACGTACTAGATAATCCAGAAGATAAAGATATAACAATAATATTATCCTGCTCACAGTTAAACTCTTTTACAAATCTATCTGGAGATGGACTAGATGTTTTTGGAAGATTAGTACTTTTTCTCATTTTTTCATAAAATTCTTTTTTAGTTATATCCACACCATCCAAATAAGAATCTTCGTCAAACAGAACATTTAACGGTATAACAGATATATTATATTGCTTAATTATATATTCAGGCAAATCGCACGAGCTATCAGTTATTATTTTTATATTATTCAAAGCAAAACACATCCTTATACATTTATTTAATTGTAGAATTAATCTAATTGTATTTTTTTGTAGATTTTTGTAAATAGATATTCTCTATTCATATTCAATTTTTATAACATCATCCAAATCCAAAATACTCTTTACAATTTCTTTAAACTCTATCTTACTATTATACACTACAACTATTTTCATATCCCAACACTTATATTCATCATGAGATATATCTATATTCTTTATAAAAATCTTATTACTTTCTAGTATTTCTATAACTTTCGATGTTATATTTGAAATGTTTTTTGTATTAATATACAAGGTACTAGTTTTACTAAGTAATATTCTCTTATCTATAAATTTCAAAGTATACAATGTCATAATAAGCAAAAAACAAGATACAAATGCTAAATAATAATATCCAAACCCAATAGCTATACCTATACAAGCAGTAACCCAAATACCTGCGGCAGTAGTGAGTCCTCTTATGCTATCTTTCGTTTTAAGTATTGCTCCTGCTCCTAAAAATCCAATACCGGATAAAACTTGAGCTGGCATCCTAGCAGGATCCAAATTTACATATTGTATATATTCTTTAAATAACATCAAAGATGTAACAGCAACAACACAAGAACCTATAGAAACCAATATATGCGTTCTAAAGCCCGCCCATTGGTTAGATTTTTCTCTTTCAAAACCAACTACGCCCCCTATAAAAAGAGCAAACAATAACCTAAATATCATTTCTTTATGTGTCATCAAATCACCTCTTTTTTTATTATATTACCACTTAAAAATATATATATCAAAAAAAAACAGGCCTTTTACAGGCCTGGGGCGAAAAAAAATATTTAGGGAAAGAAAAATATATAAAAAACCTGCCTAAGCGACGTACTAGGACAGGAATAATCTCTTTTTTCCTGGCCCTTCCCTCCGAAGGCTGAAAACTCTATACAGGTAGGTCTCCTGACTCATGATTCATCTTACTCCCTATCCTTCCCGCAAAATAATTAGCAGTGGTTTTATAGGTTTCATCCTCAATTACAGTAGCGGGGGCTGTGACGGATTCTAACCGTTCTTCCCTGTTATCCTTAAAATAAGGACCTGTACATTCTCTTAAGTTTTCATATTATTATACTAACACATTTTTTCTTTTTTTACAATATGTGTAATCGAAATTTTTTTATTTTTATTATTTTCTAAAAAGTGTTATATTTAATATATAAAATGTTATATTTCATTAAATATACAGGTTTTATTACCGATATATATATATATGCCCAAATTAATCCGAGGTGATTTATGTACATAATACAAAATGAATTTTTTGATATTTTCGAAGATAAAGAAAAACTTTATATAAAAACAAAGAAAGAAGGATATGATATTGCAAACTTTTCTAATTTATCAACCTCTCATCCTCAAATCAGTATAAAGTATTTTTTAAATCTTAAAAATGCTTTAGAGAAGATTTCAGACGACAATGTGGAAATAGGTATATTAAAACCAAAAATAGAATTGAGTATATCTAAAGATAATACAGAAGCATATTTCAAGTTAAATATTTCAAATGATGAATTTAAAAATAATAAACAACAAATAATCGATTCTATATTATCAGAGCTTGACTCAAACAATATAGTACACGGAATAATTCACACTGCACTTGATGAAGATATAAAAACACAAGAAAATATATTAATAGCAAAAGCAACACCATCAAAAAACGGGCAAGATGCTATAATAAAATATCTAGATTTACCAGATAAAAAACCAAATATGCGAGAAGATGGTTCAACTAATTATTACGAAATGAATCTAATCCTCGAAGTAAATAAGCACGATTATTTAGGAGAAAAGATACCTTTAACCAAAGGTGTTGATGGTTTAAATATAAAAGGAGATGCAATACCAGCAAAGCCTGGAAAAAATAAAAGATTAAGTTACGATAGAAAAACAGTAGGAGAATTTAAAGAAGATAACAAAATAATATTAAGAGCCTTGACTGCCGGTGCTCTTTCTCACAATCAAGGAAAAGTATCCGTTATAAAACATCTAGTAATAGATGGAGATGTAGGCTATGAAACAGGTAATATTTTTTTCGATGGATCAGTAACAGTCAAAGGAACCGTTTGCGATGATTTTAAAGTTATAGCAACAGAAGATATTTCTATAGACAGCATAATGGGAATAGGAGCTGCCGAAAAGATAGTATCAACAAATGGAGATATATATGTAAAAGGCGGAGTTTGCGGAAAGGGAAAAACTTTAATCCACTCTAAAAAAAGTGTTTTTGTTAAATATGCTAATTCATGTACTATAATAGCTGAAGATACTATAAATATTGGATTTTATTCTTTAGATAGTATCCTTGAATCTAAAAGCATCCTTTTGAATCCTGAAAAAGGAAAAATAATAGGCGGAAAAATTAGTGCATATGCAAAAGTAGTAACAGGTGCAATCGGAAACTCTTCAGAGCGAAAAACAATAGTAAACGTCAAAGGCTTTGATAGAAAACAAATAAAAAAGGAATTAGATGAACTTCTAATAAAATATAGCAGTTGCTTATTAGAAATGGAAAAAAATAAAAAAGAAATGGAAGTTTTCGAAAATACAGTTGAAACCACTGAAGAATTGATAAAAACCCATGAATATGAATACTACAATAATATACACGAGAAACTCACGAATGAGATATCAGAGTTAGATCAAAAACGAAAATATCTTACTGACTGTTTACATTCAAAAGGAGAAGGAGAAATATCTATACTAAAAAATGCTCACCCTCAAACTTTCTTAGAAATAAAAAATCTTCAAAAGATAATAAAAAAAGAAACTTCAGGTACTTTTTACGCACAGGATAATAGTCTTCACTCAGAGTAAAAAAGTTCTTCTTTAGAAGAATCTTAAATGTAAACTTTTTTGAAACTCATAAGGAAAATTATATTTATCCACAACTTAAAAAGGAATATAATTTCCTATTCGTTATAAAAAATCAGATGGAATAAGCCTCCATCTGATTTTTTTATATCTATATATAACTTTCATATTCATCCGCATCAATATTAACTCTCTTAGGATAAGCTACTTTAATTCCCTTTTCTCTGAATTTAACCAAAATCATTAACCTAGCATTCTTAGATATAGAAAAATACTTAAAAGAAGCTACAACACCGGTAATAGTGTACTTAGCACCTACACTACTAGATTCTATGTCTGTTACTCCATATACAGAAAACGGTCTTGATGGTTCATTCATTATGTTCTTAATTAAAAACTCTTTATATTTGTCATTCAACGCTTCGCATACTTCCTCTAAAGTCTGCATAACAAAATCAGGATCACATTCATAAGACACCCTTACATGAACTATTACTCTCATTTTTTTTCTACTATAATTCATAATAGATTTTATTTCACCATTAGGAATACTTATTCTTCTCAAATTCCAATCCCTTATACTAGTAGTTCTAAGACCGATTTCCTCTACAGTTCCTCTGAAACTTTCATTTATGTAAACAAAATCTCCAACCTTTATCTGTTTTTCAAATAATATAAAAAAACCATTAAGTACATCCTTTATAATACTTTGAGATGCAAACCCTGCTATAACTCCAAATATACCAGCTCCAGTTAGTATAGTGGATTGATTTAAATCAATTATACCAAATTCTTTTAATACCAGTACACAAGCCACAGAAAATGACAAATAATAAGATATAGATACTATTATACTCTTAAATGTATTTTCTCTTTGAACATCAAATTTAGTTATGTCAAATACTTTTTTAGTTATATACTTTACAGCTCTTACAAATAAATAACTAAACATTATTATCAATATGGAATTTATAAACCTAATCATACCATTCTCCTTAATTCATATCTGTTGATTAATATTTAAATTATCTCCATATATAATAATCTATATACTTTCTCTACAAACAAAAATTCGTCTACTCGCTACCGCGCTGATTCATACCGCCAACAAGTCTAGCAACTCGGTTGCTTAAAAATAGTTGCAAGTACAGCTTTTTTATAAGTTACCCACAAAATAAAATGATATAATTTCTTAAAAAATAAAAAGAAGCGATATTCATCGCTTCTTTTCATTTAAAATTTCTGTAGTTTCAAATACTCATTTATACATATATCTATTTTCTGACTCGTGCTCAGTATTTCTTCTTTAAAAATATCGGGATATTCTATATATCTATTTATTTCTTCCCTTAATTCCTCTATATCTCTTTTTAATTCCTCTAATTTTTCTTTCATTCCCATATCACCACTTATTTCAGCATATTTAAACTCTTTATGCTATGATTCTATCAAAGAAATAGAATATATGTCAATATATAACACGATAATTATTCATTTTTTAGAATAATTTAAAATATAATGCATGCTTCAATATTTATATAAAATCAATAAGATACATTATCTACTTGTGAATCTTCCCCCAAAATTTTAACATACATCTTATGAGGAAGACATGCTATTATCTGTCCCTTTCTATCTATAAAACCAGTTTTAACACAAACCTCATCATAACAATCAGCTTCTGTGATTTCTACTCCTCCATCGTGTATATGAATATAATTATATCCTTCTTCCGTTTCAATTTTTATTGTTTTTTTATAATCATCATCAGTTATAACAACATCTTCATAAACCTTATTATCTACAACCACTTGAACTCTTTTATATCCCGTATCTCCACTGTCCATATTAGTAAAATAGAATGTAGATACACTTAAAATCAAAACTGATACTAATATTAAATAGTCTAGTTTTTTAGGTTTTGTAATAGTATACTCTCTATTTTTTATATTCATAGATTTATATATATTTTTGTTTTTTACAAGATATCTACATACAAACCCAATAAACAAACCAGTAGGAATAGATGTTAATAAAAGTATAGGCAGATATATAAATATACCTATATTATGTATTATTATAGATGCCATTATTAATTGCCCTATATTATGAAACATAGCCCCTATTACACTTATACCTATTAAACTAGATTCTTTTTTGTTAAACTTAGCTAATATATCCATAGATAATAAACTCAATATCCCTCCAGCTATACTGTATAAGAACGCAGAAAATCCTCCTCCAAATATAGAAGATATTATTATCCTAGCAGTCAATATTACAAACGTATCTTTAAATCCTAAAAAAATCAAAGATATTAAAGTAATTATATTAGAAAGCCCAAGTTTTGCGCCAGGTGCTATAAATACAAGCGGATTACTCATGTAAGTCTCTATTATATACATAGCTAAACTTTGAGCTACTAGTATAGACATAAACACCATTTTTTTCGTTTTATTCATATATGCCTCCTATTTTTATAGTGAAATCAACCTCAATTGAAATGGAGTTTTCAATATTAGATTTAGTCATACACTATTATACTTTAAACAAAACAAAAAAGACAATGCCAATTAGCTTTGTCTTTTTTGTTTCACTCTATGCTATGCAGCTTTTTCTTCTGTACTAACTTCTCCTCTTATTTCTGCAACAGTTCTTATCTTATAGTTTTTAAATACTATAGAACCAATTAAACCAGCTAGTGCTCCAGCAAGTGCACAAAGTGCAGCTGCTATAGTAACAGTCTTAGGATCATTGAATCCATACATCACCATAAGACCAGCTATTGGAGTTGCAGTTCCAGGTGCATTGTTTACTAATCCAAATGAAGAAACTATCATACCTGCCAGACCGCCACCTACAAAGTTAGTCACATAAACCGGTATAGGATTTGCAGATATTACATCCGCTTGAGTTAGAGGCTCTATAGCAACCGATATAGTTGTACTTCTATCTCCAAACTTCATTCTATCAAAGAATACAAAATTCATAAAAGATGATCCCATAACAGATAAAGCTCCTATAGCCATCGGTAGACCTGTAAGCCCAAGCATTGCAGTTAATGCCATGGAGCTAAGTGGTGCTGTTGCAACAATAGTTATAACTCCTCCTAGTATAAATCCCATAGTCATAGGGTTTCCATTAGCCGCCGAAGTTACTATTCCACCTATATTAAGTAGTGTAGAAGTTACTATAGGATCAGCAGCAGTAGCTATTAATCTAGCAAGAGGTGCTACAAAAGCAACACACACTATTAAATCTAATCCTGCAGGTACCTTCTTTTCTATTTTGGGAACTATAAACGAAAGTATGTAACCCGCTACAAATCCAGGTAATATACCCATTCCAGCACAAGCACATCCTATTAGTACTGCATAAACAGGGCTAACACCCAAAGCCAGAGGTACTAAAATACCTGCCGCTGCTCCACCCATACCTCCAGCAGCTAACCCCGTATCTTTTAATAATTGAATATGTAACATATCTCCACCCACATAGCTTTGAAAAGCTTCCACTAAAAAACTAGCTACCGCAGCATCTGCTAATGCTCCCATAGCCTTCATTCCCTTTGGCATCTTTAAACTAAATAAAGTAAAAAGTGATAAACAAAATAATAACAACATCGTACCTTTAACTAACTCCATTAATTTACCTCCCGAAATTTTATAAACTCATTATTTATAATTTATTTTATAAATATTTTTCGCATTTGTATTTTAAATACATTTCTTAGTATACCAAATTTCAGAATAATGTCTATAGTTTTTTTCATTTTTTTATTATTTTATTCACTTTTTTAAACTTTTATTTTTAATAAAATTACACTTTCCACTATATTATCCTGTTTATATACTATATTTTCAATGTCAAATTCAATATTTTATATATTTTACAACAAATTAAACCTTATTCCTTTTCATAATTAGCAAAGTTTTTTCATTTTTTTATTTCTTTTTTCATTTTTTTATTTTTTTCCAATTCTTAGATACGACATAAAAAATATAATTTATTTAAATAAATTATATTTTTTATGTTATAATTTATTAAATGATTATTATGTGAGGAGAGAGTTATGGAATTAGGAGCAAAAATAAAACATTTTAGAAAGAGAAAAGGATTAACAATAAAAGAATTATCCAATCTTACAAATCTATCAATAGGATTTATAAGTAATCTAGAAAGAAATCTAAATAGCCCCTCTGTTAGCAACCTTCAGCATATATGTGAAGTACTAGGAATAAACTTAATGGACATCTTAAAATCTTCTAGCGAAAAAGATTTTATAGTTAGAAAAGATGAAAGAAAAGAAATTTTTACAACTGAAGACCATAATATAAAATTCGAAATGCTGACTAACGGAAATAAGAACTTAAATTCAATAGCTATAACAATAGACGGAAATAGTGAATCTAGTGATGTCTCATGGGGACATAACTACGACGAGCTAGGTATCGTTATAACCGGAAGTTTAGAGATACAAATAGAAAATGATACTTATTTATTAAATGCTGGAGATAGTATCTACATTAGTAAATTCACACCTCATACTTACAAAAATCCATCTAGCGAAAAAAATGTAACCCATTGGTTTTCTGTAAAAGAATAAAGGCTACTGCTTAAGCAGTAGCCTTTTTTTATCCAAATCTTTTTTATTATTTTACACTTACTATATTTTCATCTCCAGTTTTAACAGTTTTTCCTGTTTTAGCATTTACTTTTTGTCCTTCATCAAGATTAGTAAATACTATAGGAGTTATAAGTGATGGTACTGCTTTTTTAACTGTTTCTAAATCAACCTTAAGAACCAGTTGACCTGCTTTAACTTTGTCCCCTTCTTTAGCTAAAGCTTCAAATCCTTCTCCATTTAAATTCACTGTGTCTATTCCAAAGTGAACTAATACTTCTTGTCCATTATCTGCAGTAAACCCTATTGCATGCTTTGTTTTAAAGAATGTAGTTATAACTCCATTTACAGGAGATACTACTTCTCCATCTGTAGGTTCTATAGCAAATCCATCTCCCATTATTTTTTCAGAAAATACCTTATCAGGTACATCTTTTATATCTAATACTTTACCATTTAAAGGAGATACAAAATTTAATTTTTTGCTTGAATCCTTAGCTACAGTCTTCTTTTCTACTTCTTCTATTACAGGAGTCTTACCTTTCATTATATCCTTTATTTGACCTTTTAAAGTCTCTGATCTTGGTCCAAATATAGCTTGTAAGTTATTACCTACTTCAAGAACTCCAGACGCTCCTAAGGCTTTTAATTCATCTTTATCTACATTTTTAATATCATTAACACTTATTCTAAGTCTTGTTATACAAGCATCTAACTTCGCTACGTTTTCTTTTCCACCTAAAGCTTTTAATATTCCTTGAGCTAGCTCTGCTCCCTTAGTATTCTTAGTTTCTACTACATCTTCTTCATCTTCTCTACCAGGAGTTTTTAAGTTAAACTTCCTAATTGCAAATCTAAATCCAAAGTAATAAATTGGTGCAAAAGCTAATCCTACTAAAATAACTAACCACCAAGCAGTTTTACCTTGAAGAACTCCAAATAATAAGAAGTCTATAACTCCACCAGAGAACGTCATACCTATTTTAACACCTAGTATATGCATTAACATAAATGATAATCCTGCAAATATACAGTGAATTCCGTATAAAATTGGTGCTACGAATAAGAATGTAAATTCTATTGGTTCTGTAATACCTGTTAAGAAAGATGTAAGAGCTGCTGATGCCATTATACCTCCAACTAAAGCTTTCTTTTCAGGTTTTGCTTCATGATACATAGCAAGTGCTGCTGCTGGAAGTCCAAACATCATGAACGGGAATTTACCAGTCATAAATGTACCTGCTGTTAAATCTACACCATCTTTTAATTGAGCAAAGAATATTGAGTTATCTCCTCTAACAAGTTCTCCTGCTTTATTTACATATTCTCCAAACTCAAACCAGAATGGTGAATAGAATATATGATGAAGACCAAATGGTATTAATGATCTTTCTATTACTCCAAATATAAATGCTGCTAAAGTTCTATTTGCATCTATCATACTATGAGAGAACCAGTTAAGTCCATTTTGAACTGGAGGCCATGCAAATATCATTATAATTCCTAATATTAAAGATGATACCGCTGTTATAATTGGAACGAATCTTTTTCCTGCAAAGAATCCTAAATAAGGAGGCAGCTCCATGTTGTAGTATTTTTTATACATACTTGCTGCTAATACCCCAATTATAATACCACCAAATACTCCTGTTTGAAGTGTTGGTATACCTAAAACACTTGCATAAGCTGGGCTGTTTCCTACCATATCAGCTGTAATACCTTTTGCAGTTCCCATAGTAACATTCATTATTAAATATCCTATAACCGCTGCAATTGCTGCAACACCTTCTCCATCAGCAAGTCCTACTGCTACACCTACTGCAAATAATAAAGCAAGATTTCCAAATACAACTCCACCTGCTTGCTCCATAATTTTAGCAATATACTGTATTACAGGAGCTCCTAAAAATGGTAATTTAGCTAATGTAGCTGGATTTTGAAAAGCATTACCAAAACCAAGAAGTATTCCTGCTGCAGGTAATATTGCAACCGGAAGCATTAAAGCTTTACCAATTTGTTGTAAAATTCCGAATATTTTTTTCATAATTATTTCTCCTCTCTTATTTTTTTTCTTTAATAATAAAAATGATTGCTCTGTATATTACATTACAAAATAAAAAGGCATAAGCAAAGTCATAAAATATTATTGCCTAAAACAATAATATCTATAACTTTTGCTCATGCCTAATCTAGTTAGTAACACACAAAGTTATTAAAAAATATTAACTTTTATTTATCTTATAAACACATAATAACATAATAAAATATGACTTGCAACCGTTTTCACGCATTTTTTACATATTTTTTTGTGTTTTTTTATATTTTTTTGTATTTTTGCGAATTTTCTGTGTTATTATTGTATTTTTTCCCAGTTCGTATTTGCAATTACCTCTTCCACTAGTTCTTTTCTCATTTCAGGATGAATAGTTTCTTCATGAGAAATAGTTATTATAGACATAGCTATAGCAAATTTAACCATTTCTTCCATAGGCATATTATTCATATATCCATATCCAAGACCTGCTACAAAAGAATCTCCAGCTCCAGTGACATTATTTACTTCAACATTATGAGCTTTAATTCTTCCAGATTGATATTTATTACAATAATAAATTCCCTCTGCATCAAGACTTATAAATATATTCTCTATTCCAAGCGATAAAAAATAATCTCCTGCTTTTTTTAAATCTTGATCATTTTTTATTTTAAATCCAGCCAAAATTTCCGCTTCATGTCTATTAGGCTTTATTGTATGAAAATGCTTTATCAAATGTTTTATGTTTTCAGCTTTAGCAGCAGATATAGGATCTAGTATAAACTTTGTTTTACCTCTAAATTTATTAAGTATATATTCAAGTTTTTCAGGATCGTCTGCATCTAAGCAAATATACTCAGAATTATTTATAATCTCTTCTTTAGAATCAATGAATGCAAAATCCATTTTATCGATAACTTTCATATCTGCAATTCCAGATACCATTTCTCCATTTTCATTTAAAATAGCCATATAAGTAGGTGTTCCTTCATTCTCAAGTACTAAAGATTCACTCATATCATATCCTATACTTTTTGAGTGTTCCATCATACTACGCCCTTTTGCATCATCACCTAATATAGATATAAATTTTGTATTCACACCTACCCTAGCCATATTCTCCGCAATATTTCTACATACCCCTCCAAACGATATCTTTATATTTCCAGGTGTAGAATTATATGGTTTATAGCACGAACTACAAAACCCAAATATATCAACAACAGAAGCTCCAAATACTAAAATATATGGTTGGTTCTTTTTATTCATTTTCATCTCTCCTTCTAATAGTCAACCATACTATTTTATCACATTTTATCGTTTTTTGTATCTTTTAATAAAATAATATTAGATTAATTCACTTCCTCCTCTATAATACCTTGTATTATTAGTCTATGTGTTCCTACTCTTATAGGAGTGCATGTTATTAACGTTATCATTTTATCCTTACCATTACCTTCCAATACCCATACATCTTCTGGTTTTACTATAAATTTACTATTTACAGTGTAAATATAATTTTTCCCTTTTGAAAGTACTTGTATTTTATCTCCTAATTCTATTTCATCTAATCTATTAAACTGTTTTCCATAAGTATAACTTCTATGTCCTGCAATTGCACAATTCCCTATTTCTCCCGGTTTTTCAGTTTCTAAAATTCTGCAAGGAGCTATGTTTAGATTTTGTTTTGTAGCATCTTCCAATATCGGTAGTGTTATATCTATTTTTTCTATTTTTAAAATGTCTGTAACATTATTATTTTCAAGTTTAGGCAAATCAACTTCTTGTTTTATATCTTTTTTTTCTTCATATACTCCTTGTACCGATTCTACTATTTTACGTTGAATTTTCTCATTTCTATTTGTTTTCACATGAGGATAAGAGACTATAATTATTCCTAAAATTATAAAAATTATACCTAATGACTTTTTCAATTCTTTTCCTCCTAATGAATTAGGCAAGCTTTACGCTTGCCTAATTTATTCTTTATTCTCTTCCTTTATTTCTTCTTTTACTTCTTGTTTTGTATCCTCTTTTTCAACTTCTTCTTTAGATTCATTTACTACTTCTTTATTCTCTTCCTTTATTTCTTCTTTTACTTCTTGTTTTGTATCCTCTTTTTCAACTTCTTCTTGAGATTCATTTACTACGTCTTTATTCTCCTCCTTTATTTCCTCTTTTACCTCTTGTTTTGTATCTTCTTTCTCAACTTCTTCTTGAGATTCATTTACTACGTCTTTATTCTCTTCCTTTATTTCCTCTTTTACCTCTTGTTTTGTATCTTCTTTCTCAACTTCTTCTTGAGATTCATTTACTACTTCTTTATTCTCTTCCTTTATTTCCTCTTTTACTTCTTCTTTTAGCTCTTGTTTTGTATCTTCTTTCTCAACTTCTTCTTGAGATTCATTTGCTACTTCTTCTTTTGCATTCTCTTTTTGAATTTCTTCCTCATAAAATGCTTTTACATCTATATATTGTGGAATTTCATTTATTTCTATATCTTTTATTGATTCTCCATAAAATTCACTTTCATTACAATTGAGACAAGTTTGACCAAAAAAATCATCTTCAACTAATATTTGTTTAGTTGGTACCTCTCCATCATATGTATACATTACTTTTATTTGAATATAGTCTTTTTCTATTATTTTTGATGTCATTTCCATTTTCATATGTTCCCATAAATTTTCAATCTCTTTTTTTTCTGTTTTTATAGGTTTCTCTATTATTTCTATAGGTTCTTCTATTCTTTCCTCAATTAACTCTTCTTGAGGTAATTCTACAACATCTTCATCTACTACTTGTTTTTCTTCTTCTATCGCATTTTCTTCTTTTATCTCTTCTTCTACTTTAGTTTTATCTTCTTCTGTTTTTTCTTCTTCTATTACTTCTTTTTCTTCCATAACATTTTCTTCTTTTATCTCTTCTTCTACTTTAGTTTTTTCTTCTTCTGTTTTTTCTTCTTCTACTACTTCTTTTTCTTCCATAACATTTTCTTCTTTTGTCTCTTCTTCCACTTTAGCACTATCTTCTTCTATTTTTTCTTCCTCTACTTCTTTTTCTTCCATAGCATTTTCTTCTTTTGTCTCTTCTTCCACTTTAGTTTTATCTTCTTCTATTTTTTCTTCCTCTACTTCTTTTTCTTCTATCACATTTTCTTCTTTTGTATCTTCTTCCGCTTTAGATCTATCTTCTTCTGTTTTTTCTTCTACTACTTCTTTTTCTTCTATCACATTTTCTTCTTTTCTCTCTTCTTCTACTTTAGTACTATCTTCTTCTGTTTTTTCTTCTTTTACTACTTCTTTTTCTTCTATCACACTCTCTTCTTTTGTATCTTCTTCCACTTTAGTTTTATCTTCTTCTGTTTTTTCTTCCTCTGTTGCCGTTAAAACCTCTTGTATTTCAACTTGTTCACCATAAACATTTAATGGATTTATGACTATTGAAGTGAATAACAATATTATATTTAAATATGCAAATATTTTTTTCATATATATCCTCCTGATTTCAAAAAATCAGAAAGATCGGTTGCACTACTGACTCCATGTATTTTAAGTGCCCAAATACAAAATACACTTCCTAGCCTTCTTTCTGTGAATATTATTATTAACTATTTTTTCTTCTTCTTAAAATTAATGTTCCTCCCAAAAGCATGATCAAGGTTCCCATTACATAATTCGAATAAGGTACTTTTTCACCTGTTTTTGGTAAAAGTTTTGGCTTTCCTTGCGGTATCTCTTCATCTGGAATTTCTACCTCAATTTCCGGCTTTCCTTGTGGTATCTCTTGATCTGGAATTTCCACCTCAACTTCTGGTTTTCCTTGTGGTATTTCTTGATCTGGAATCTCTACCTCAATTTCCGGTTTTCCTTGTGGTATTTCTTCATCTGGAATTTCCACCTCAACTTCTGGTTTTCCTTGTGGTATTTCTTCATCTGGAATTTCTACTTTCTCTTCTTTTGGTTTTCTCTTTCTCTTTTTACTTGGTCTTTCTTCTGTCTTTTCTATTTCTTTTTCATAATAATATATTACTTCTATTGTTCCTTCTATATATTGTCCCTGTGTATTTGATGACTTTTGTATCATCTTATATCCATCTATTTGCTTTTCTTGCGTTGAATAATCTTCTCCTACTTCATCCTTTAACGAATCTTCTGCTGCTAATTCTTTGTTTGTATTTTTTTCTAAGTATTTTACTATGACTTCTCCCATTTTCTTTTCTGGTTCAATTGGCTTTTCTGTTTCTTTTTCATAATAATATATTACTTCTATTTTGCCTTCTATATATTTACCTTGTGCATTTGATGGTTTTTCTAGAATCTTATATCCATCTATTTGCTTTTCTTGTGTTATATAATCTTTTCCTACTTCATCCTTTAGTAGATCTTCTGTATCTAATTCTTTGTTTGTATTCTTTTCTAAGTATCTTACTACAACTTCTCCTATTTTCTTTTCTGGTTCAATTGGTTTATCAGGATTAGTGTTTATATAATAGTAAATTACTTCTATAGTTCCCTCTATATATTTACCATCTTTATTTTCAGGAACTATCACTTTAAAGTCTTTATATTTTTCTTCTGTTAAAGGATTGGTAGTATATTCTGTCCCAACTTCTTTCTCTCCTAAATCTTCAAACTTTAGTAGTTTTTCACCCCATTTATGGAATACAACCACGTTTCCTTTTTTTATTATCTCAGGATTTTTTTCGTAATAATACGTTACAACAGTTTTTCCCTCTACATATTGCCCCTCTTCTAATCCATCTAGACTAACGAATTTATAGCCTGCTATTTCTTTCTTGTCTGTTTTATAGCTTTCTCCTACTGCTTTTGTAGTTTCTTCCTTTAGCAATAGTTCATTACCTGTTCCTTTTTCTAAATATCTTACTTCTAATCTTCCTTCATTGTGTTTATATCCAAAGTTCACATCTGTTAGTTTTTGATTCTTACTAAGACTTACAGAAGAAATTTGATCTAAACTTCCATCATATTCATATGTTTGTTTGTAATTATTTAACGATTCATCTTCTATTTGAACTTTATAGTTGCCTGATTTTAGATTTTCAAATTTATATTCTCCATTAATATTTGTATTTGTTTCTATCGGAGTCCCACTATTATCTAAAACAGAAGCTCCATTATTGTCTAAAAGTTTTACCTTTATATTTAAAATTCCGTTTTCATCTAAATCTACTTTTCCATTTTCATTTAAATCTTCCCAAACTAATCCTTCTACGCTACTACTTACAACCTTTATCTTTACATCGTTTGATTCAACCATTGCATCAATATCACTTACTCTACCTGTAAAGTTGTTTGTATAAATATCTTCAGCCTTGTTTTCTTTTGGTTCTAACACAAGTTTTATTTCTCTAGTAGGTTGATTCTTTGGAAAATCTGGTACTAAAATTTTAATTGCAGTTACATTTTTAGGATCTATTGACCCTATCGAACTCCATGTAATACCCCCAATTTTAGGGTCTCTATTTATGCTTTCAGGAGTTGCATCTGTAACTAAGAATGTTTCACCATGTTTTCCATAAATACTCTTTAAAGTGTAATACCCATTAAAACCTGTATTTGGACTTCTTCCATCACCATTATATGGAAGTATGTCTATAAACTCAAAATTGTTTAATGTTTTATCCGTTAATTGGAAATAGTTTAATGTATAAGCTAAATCTTCTTCAATCTCAACTTTTTCTTTATCTACTGTTTTATATACTCCCCAAGCTGTGTCATTAGTTACAGTAACAGTTTTTTGAGAGGTTCTAACAGCTTCTCTACTAATATCTGTAGGTGTCTTTATAATCACCTTATCATTCAAGCTTGTTAAGTTCTTTGCATCTATACCAACCTTTACATCAAATGTTATATCTTCCATTGCTTCATTTATTAATTGATCTCCTAAACTCCATTTTAAAGTAGTGGTTCCATCTGAATTATGTGTAATTTTTGGTTCAAGATAAGAAGATCCTCTTTTTGCAGAGTTTGTAACATATATTAGATCTTCCGGAAGTATATCTATTATCTCTACATTTTCTGCAGTTCCATAAGTTCCTGGAGGATCTGCTGTAAGAGTAGATTTTATAGTATACTTAACAGTATCTCCAGCTTTAACAGTATCTTTATCTGAATTCACTTCTATACGAGCTTCTGCTCCTGTAATAGTAACTCGATCTGATCTATATCCATAATTTGTATCATTTATAGCATCATATGATGAATGCTTCCATTCCCCATTATTCAATTCACTAGACTTATAAGATAAAAAGTTTGGAATGATTGTTCCTATAGGTTTCTCTTTTGTCTTCATATATATTTTTAAACTCATATCACTTTTAGGTGGAATATTTTTTCCATCCTTCATTCTTATACGTATCTTTGATATAGAGCCTCCTGGTACATCATTCATATTTTTATACCATCCATCATTGGAATCTACAGCATTTCTTTGTTCTTGCCAATTACTGTATTCTCCAGTTCCATATTCAACTATTATATCCTCATTATTGATATTTGAACTACTCTGAATACTATGTGCAACACCCGCAGATTCTATTAACTCAACTAAATTAGGATCAAATTTATTTACAACTACAGTATCTCCAATTGGTTCAAAACCATTATTATACATCCTCACAACTGTTCTAAATTCCGCACCTGATACAAGAACACCATTTCTATC
This sequence comes from Tepidibacter hydrothermalis, assembly GCF_029542625.1. Lineage (GTDB taxonomy): Bacteria > Bacillota > Clostridia > Peptostreptococcales > Peptostreptococcaceae > Tepidibacter_A > Tepidibacter_A hydrothermalis. The sequence continues at coordinate 859,308 of NZ_CP120733.1, read as the reverse complement.
CCAAATATCATCTTCAGCAGGAAGGTGGTTCCCTTTTATATCAATATAATATTCATCAATACTTAGCTCACCTTTTCCTTTTGGTTTTCTAATTTTTCTAGTATCTTTATTATTTTCAAGAGGTTCAATCCCCTCTCTAAAATTCGATTGCCCGCTTGTTGAGTTTGGATCAAAATTCTTGTAAGAAACTTCAACCTCTGTTTCTCCAACAGGTATCTGATCTGCAGGTATCCAAAGGGCTAAATATCCAGAAACAACATACTTATCTTCTAGTGATATTATATCTCCATTTAAATACTTGATAGGAGTATGATTCCCACTCAAATCAGCACCAGATATTGTTATTTCAACATCTCCTCCTGCCTCTGATTGCGTTGCAGTAAAGTTGCCTGAATCAGTTACAGATTTTTCTCCTCCACCCTTGCCATCAGGTGCTAAAGAACTTGCTTGTACTCCTCCCCAAGCTCCACTTTCAGCTACAGGTTTTTTATTTAAAAAATTATAAAGTATAGGACTAAGACCCAATTCTCTAAACTTTGATAAATCCACATCAAAGTTTAAGTCCTCCGTTACATTTTCACTACCTTTACCATTCTTTATTAGAACTTCTATTGTTGAAGATAATAAAACTCCTAATTCACCAGATGGTCCTACTACAGTTTCTGTTCTGTAACAATCTATCCCTAAATCTAGTTTCGGAGAAGCAGAAACTGTTATCTCCTTACCAATATCCTTGGTACTAGTAGATACACGTGCTGAATTATCTGATGAAAAAGTTACATCTAAGTTGAACTTTTCTTCATTTTTAGCCGTCCCTAGAATTTTAGCTGCAGGAGAAAAACCATATGCATTTCCTCCGTCTTTATCTCCTAGCTTGTACTCAAGTTTTCTTCCGTCATCGGTTATACTAAGCCCTGAATATAAATTGACTAAGTTGGAATCCCAAACTGCAATTGGTTTTCCACTTGCATCTGCACTTAATGTAGCTGTTAAAACAGCATTCTTAGCAACAGATCCTGCTGGATTTATTCCATAATCAATTGTATACGCTACTGTATCTAGCGTTCTTACATAATTATCATCTTTACTATAGTCATCTCCTGGATAAAATCCCGGTCCAGATTTATTCGTTGTGTTAAATGGTTCTGTTCCTGTGACTACTTCTTTAATCACAACAGATAATCCACTAGGATCTTGAATAGGATCTTCAGCAAATGCTTCATTAGTAAAATACGGTACAAATAATTGTACAATTAACGTAAATAACATTAATATAGATGTCCTTTGCTTACTAAACCATTTCATAATAAAATCCCCCTTTCATAATATTTTTTGGAACAAAAAAACTGTTCTACAACAAAACTACCTCAATAAAACATAGGTATTTTTGTCGCAGAACAGTTAAAGCTTAAACAATAATAGACTGTTGTCTTTAATTGCTTCCACGATATTATTCATTTTTTGTTCCATATGATTTAAATTCAGAAGCTATTTTCATTTCTTCCAAACCTTGTTTAAATCATTTATAATTAGATAATACGAAAAATTCAAATAACTGTCAAGTATTTTTTGGTTTATCATGTCGATTTATCTTGATTTTTATCAAAGTATAATATCTTTTATAAAAATCCATATCATACCTTCATCAAGTTTTACTAGACTAATTTACTTAAAAATAAAAAAAGAAGCTGTTCAGTTGAACGCTTCTTTTTATATATAATATTTAATATACTTTTTCAATTTTATATTGACTTGAATCCTTAATTATTTTTGTTTCTAAATTTCCTGAATATAAAGTTGCATCATAGCTACAATCTGCTGTTATCCACTTATTGTTTACATACACTTCATTCCATGCATGATATACAGAAATATCATTTTTATATCCTTTTACTAATTTAGTGGGTACATCTACACTTCTAAGCATTACTGCAAATAAAGAAGCATAATCATAGCAAATTCCTTTTTTACTTTGTAGAATATCATCTACATTTGGTAAATACTTTTTATCTAAAGATGAATATTTTTCTGAATCATATTGTACATTTTTTACTATATAATCATGAATTATACGAACTTTTTCTTCATCATCATTTATTCCTTCAGTAAGTTTCTTTGCTAATTCTACTGCTGCGTTGTTATCATCCCAAGAAATTACTTGATTACTATTTAAATAAACTTCCTTTTCATTTTTTATGTTTACTTCAAAACTTTCTTTGTTTTTTACAACATATTGTTTTCCTTCTTTTTGTTCACAAATAGCAACTGTATATTTTCCATTTCCCATTTGTAGCGGAAAATTTTCATCTGATGTTAATAAGTCATAATAATAGTTTTGTCCATTATGACTAATCATAATTTTTGTTTTTACATTTTTATTTAATTCATACTTCACTTCAATCATCCCTTGATTAACATTAGATAAATCAAATGGACTGTTATCCGCGAAGATAGCGTTTTCTTTTGTAAAGAATATAGCAATTATAGATACTATCAAAAGTAGTCTTTTCAACATAAAAAACCTCTCCTTTAGGTAACTGGCTGCCATCTCATTTCTGAGGAAGGCCCTTTAGCTTTGCGTCCTTATCTTTCAACAAGTTTGCCATTTCGAGAAAAGTTTTATTGAAAATAATAAAAGTTTCCTTTGGTAACTGGCTGCCTTTTCATTCCTGAGGAAGGCCCTCTAGTTTTGCGTCCTTGTCTTTCAACAAGTTTGCCATTATCAGTAAAACTTTCTCTTAATCATTATATTTATTTTTCTTAATTATATCACATAATACATCTATTTAAAAGGTGATTTTTGTAATGTAAAATAGAATGATACTCCGTCATCAGTGTTTTTTACTCCGTATTCACTCTCATGAAGTTCTAATATATTTTTTATAATTGACAATCCTAATCCAGTACCTCCCGATTGTCTATGTCTAGATTCTTCAACTCTATAAAATCTATCCCATATTTTATCAATTTTTTCTTTAGGTATATTTTCACCACTGTTTTCAATATGAATACATATTCTCATATCCTGTGCTCTTATACCTATATTTATACTTCCTAAAATTTCTGTATGTCGTATTGCATTGCTGAAAAAATTTACAATAACTTGCTCTATTTTTCTCTTATCACAATAAACTAATATATTTTTTTCTTCTATATCCAATTTAATGTTTATCTTTTTATCTTGTATATGATATTTAAATTTATCTATAACTTCATAAATCAACTTATCTATTATAAACTCTTCTTTATTTAGTTTATATGATTTAGATTCTAATTTAGAAAGTTCTAACATGTCTAATACTAAATCATTCATTTTTTCTGTTTCATCTATTATAACATCTAAATAATGTTCTTTTTTATTTTCATAAATACCATCTTTAATTCCTTCAGCGAAGCCTTTAATTATTCCAAGAGGAGTCTTTAATTCATGTGATGCACTTGATATAAACTCCTTTCTCATTTTTTCTAACTTTTTCTCTTTTTCAATATCTTCTTCTAATTTTTTGTTAGCACCTTTCAATTCATTCAAAGTACTATTTAAATTTTTCGATAGTGAATTTAAACTGTTTGCTAAACTCCCAATTTCATCCTTAGAGTTTATATCGCAATAAGATGAAAAATCTAAATTTGCCATTTTTACAGCAGATTTATTAATCTTAACCAAAGGAGCTGATATCATTTTTGAATATACAAATGCTAAGATTAATATAAATAATAATGCTGCTATAAAAACATAAACATAATATTCCTTCATAATAATCATCGCTTCATCTATTTGCTGTAAAGATGAAATAACAAAAATCATTTCCTCAGTATCTCCATTTCTAATAACAGGTTTTACAAAAACTATATTTTCCATTCCACTAAAAGCATCTGTATAACTATAATTGATTACTTCTCCATCTAATTCAAAATTAGCCTCTTTATTGTCCCAAAAAAATTCATTAGCTAAATCTACAAACATGTAATCATCATAAACCTGTAGATTATCCATATTTGAAGGAATATTTATTTTTTCCACTTTTCCATTTATAATTTGTGTAGTTTTATTTATATCAGATTCATATCCCCAAAAGAAAGTTCCATCGATTTCCATACTCAAAGGAACCAATATACTTTCTTCCTCATTTAAATATGCACCTTCAAAACTTATATTTTCTCCAACCTCAATATTTAAGCTTTCAACTTGATATATATCTATAAAATTATTCAGAAGAACTTTTGTATTTTTCCCCGTTGAATCTGTTATAATCACATCAAAATCATCAGTATATTTTATTAATCCATCTTTATCTAGTATTGCAATTAATGCATTATTTTCATCTGAAAAAATATTTAATTTTTTATGTATATTTTTTTTATTATTAATAGTCAAATATTCATTTGTAAATTTTTCTATATTATTTTCTAATGTATCAATCTTTCTATCTCTATAAAAATCTTCAAAAAACACTGTTTGTAATATCATGTTAACTATTAAAAAAAACATAAAAAATACTGTAGTAACAATAAATAATTTAAAAGTTATTCCTTTATATTTCATTAATCCACCTCAAATATATATCCAGCTCTTATAATAGTACGAATATAGCTAGATTTATCTTTTAATTTTTTCCTAAGTTTTTTTATATGAGTATCTACAGTTCTAAGTTCTCCAAAATAATCATATCCCCAAACTTTATTAAGAATATTTTCTCTTGATAAAACTATTCCTTTATTTTCAATCATATAAATGAGTAAATCATATTCTTTTGGAGCTAAATCCATGATTTCACTATCTATTTTAACACTACGAGACAGTTTATTAATTTCTATGCAGCCAATATTTAATATACTAGTTTCTGATACAGTTCCCTGTGCTCTTTTTAATAACATTTTAGCTCTAGCAACTAAAACCTTTGGGCTAAATGGCTTAGTTACATAATCATCAGCTCCAAGCTCAAATCCCATTAATTTATCATCTTCTTCACTTCTAGCTGTTAACATTATAATTGGTACATCAGAAACATTTCTTATCCTTTTACAAACTGACCATCCATCTAGTTTTGGTATCATAATATCTAGTATTATCAAATCTATTTTATTTTCTTCAAAAACGACCATGGCGTCTCTTCCATTTTCCACCTCATATATATTAAATCCCTCAAATTTAAAATAATCACTAACTATTTCCCTTATTCTATCCTCATCTTCAACTAATAAAACATTTTTTTGCACTTTTCTTTTCACCCCACTCATAATCTAAAAAACTCTGTACTTACTTATTATACCTTAAGTAAGCACAGAGAGTTTTTTATCTTTCAAAAAAGTTATATACTTTTTAAAATATGCATGCTATTGATAACAAATCTACAGTATCAACTATTTTTAAGCAACGGAGTCCGTAGGACTCGTTGGCGACATGAGCTATGCGGAGCATAAAGCGAATTTTTATAATTATAAGCTTTTTCTAATTTCTTCTCTTATCTTTACAAGCTCAGGAAAATCATAGAAAAACAATATTTTCTTTTTAGCTATGCTATTTCCTTTAGGTTTTTCTGATACAACAAACTCTTTGAAAGACTCTGCTATATCCTCTTCCGGATTAGTAGCTGCATATTCTGAAACAAATCTACTTTTATATTTATCATAGAATTCAATAAGAGCTTCTTCATTTTCTTCATCTTCACTATATGTTTTAAATTCTTCAAAAATGTCAGCCCAGAACTTTTTATAAAATAAATTCAAGTAAGAATCCTTTTTAGTAGTTCCTTCATCTGTAATATAATTTACGCTTTTTATTTCTTTAGGTATAACCTGATTATCATTTAAAGTTAGAATATGAGCAAATTCATGAACGATAGTTTCATCTAAATCTTTTCCTATTAATTTTCCTTTTTTATTAAAAGCATCTTCTAAATCTATAGCTAATGTCCATTTCTTATTTTTATTATCAGGTGAATGAACATAAGCCAACATCTCATCTTTTCCATCTGTCATTATCTCAAATTCTGTAATTCTATTAATGTATGATTTTGGTATTATTTTTTTTGATTTATCCCACATCAATTTGTATTTATTCATATCTTCTTTTGATACTTCTTTATTAAATTTAAAGTTTACCTCTCCATTAGTTACTTTATAAGAAGTAATCTTATTTTTATCACTTTCTGAATCGTAAAATTCCTCTGCATTAATTCCAACGTCCTCAAGAATACCATCAAACTCTTCCCAAAGTAAATCTGCCTTTCTATAATTCTTATTTTTTTCATATACTAAAATTTTGGAATATAAGTCCTTTAATTTTTCAACTTGTTTTTCATCAAATTTATCTATCTCGTCTCCCAATAATTCATCAAAACTTAAAAAAGATTCCTCTTCTTCAGAATTTAATTCATCCTTCATTGCACTATCTGCTTTTGCTGCATACTTAGATTCATCAGAAATTCCCTTTGTCAAAGTAATTCCACCTATTATACTTAAAATCAATATTAAAGTTAATATTTTTTTATTAAATTTCATATAACTCACCTCTTTTATTTAAAGTTTAAATTCACTTTTTATAGCACCAGTTGGACATATATTCTTACATTCTCCACACCTAATACATTCAAGGCTATTTGGATTTTTATATATTTCAATATCCATATTACATTTTCTTGAACATTTACCACAGCTTACACATTTTTTATCGTCTATTGAATATCTATAAATACTTATAGGATTAAATATTGCATATATAGCACCTAAAGGACATATTACTTTGCAAAATGGTCTGAATATAGCAATAGACAAGATTATAGTAAATATCAGTATAATCATCTTCCATTTAAACAATATTCCTAAACTTTTTTGAAGTACTGGATTTAATAATACTAGTGGAATTCCACCTTCTAATGTTCCAGCAGGACATATATATTTACAAAATGTAGGATCACCCATCCCCAATTCATTTGTCAATAATATAGGGAGCATTATAACAAATATAACTAATATAAAATATTTTATAAATCTAGTCCATCTTGGCAACTTAAATTTAATAGTTTTTATTTTATATAATAATTCCTGTATAAATCCAAATGGACATAAAAATCCACAAACTAGCCTTCCTATTAATGTGCCTATTAATATTAAAATTCCAAATATATAAAAAGATAAATTATATTTTGAACTTCCCATTACAGCTTGTATAGCTCCTATAGGACAAGATCCTACTGCTCCTGGACAAGAATAACAATTAAGCCCAGGAACACATATTTTTTTAGATGTACCTTTATATATCTTACCTTGTAAAAATCCATTTAAATTAGCATTTGTAATTAAACTACTAATAAGTTGAATCATTTTTCTTTTCATATTAACCTACTCCAATACACTCTAAACATATCTTAACAGCCTTCATTAAAACTTTTATAGCTTCACCTCTACAAACTCCTATTACTGTAAAAATCAATCCTGTAGATAAAAGTCCTACTCTTATATATCTTTTCATTCATATCTCCTAATTTTTATTAGCTAAAATATTCCCTACAATAGTCTTAAGATTTTTAAAGTCAGTACTTCCAGGTATAAAAGTATCTACTACCTCACCTTTTGAATTTACAAATATAGTAGCTGGTGTATAATCAAAATTATTTACTACCTCTTTTTCTAAATTTTCATCTGGAATTATATTAGTATAATTTGCTTTCTGAATATTTAATATTTCTTTTGCAGCTTCTGTTTGTTTATCACTTACTACTCCAATTACTTTAACTTTTTTATCCTTAAATTCATCTTGAAGCTTTTGCAGTTCCGGTATTTCTTCTATACATGGAGGACATTCTGTTCCCCAAATATTTATAACAGTTAAGTCATTGTCTTTAAAAACTTTATTTGTTATTTCATTTCCGTCTAAGTCCTTGGCTAAAAACTTACTTATTACTTTTTTACTTAAAGGATTTTTTTCAACTTCATTATTACTTGTTGATCCACAACCACTTAATCCGCCTATTAATAAAATACATAATGATAACAATATTAATTTTTTCATAAAATCATATCCTCTCTTAATTCATTTTTATTAATTGATACTCAATGTTTATATATACATTATAATTTTTAGATGTGTACTTTCTGTGTACTCTGTGTGAAATCTAAATGAAAAAAGACTTATATGATTCAAATCATATAAGCCTTAAAATTATAATCTAGTTTTTTAATTGTTTTTCAATAACATCCCATATTGTATTTTTCTTTCTACATGATTCTGGAGGATTCTCTCCATTTTCAATTGCCTCCCAGTATCTCCAATCTGGGGCTCCTTTTCCTAATTCGTAATCCATTGCATCCCATTCATCTTCTCTAAATGAATAAAATGCCCAACTCCAATTTTCTTTATTATATACATTTATCATATCTTCAAAATAAGCTTCTATACCATCTGTGTTTCTGTTACAACCAAATTCTCCAACCAAAATTCTATTTTCAGCTATATTATTATTCTTCTGAAATTCTCTAACAGGATCGAAAAATTTATTCATTGTTTTTGAATTCCACTCTTCAAGATTTCCTTCAGTAGTCGGAAGTTTACCTGGATAAGAGTATTTTCCATTATTTAAACTTTTTGTAGTATATCCATAAGGCTCATACATATGAAATGAATATATAGTATTTTCATCATTCTGCTTTTTTAAATATTTAAATGCCCACGGAGTTGCATAAAGCCCACTATCTAAAACTATTGGTGTATCCTTATCTACTTTTCTGATTTCTTCTGTCACTTCTGAATAAAGTAAATTTAGATCTTGACTAGTATTTTCTATACTTTTATACCACTTATCAAAGTCTAAGTCCCAAAACTCACCTTTGGTAGATAATCTTTCAGGTTGGGGTTCATTAATAATATTATATCCAACTACAGCAGGATGATCTTTTAATACCTTAGCTAAATCTCTCCAAAACTGAGCTGTTTGTTCTATGTACTTCTTATCTTTCCATATTCTTAAATCAATTTTCCCATCATTAAATTGTACATATCTTAATCCCGGAATACTTAATGTTGAAACTATAACTTTCATCCCTGCTTTATCAGCAGCATCTAAATCTTTTAATAATGAATCTACATCTTCTTTTACCAACCCGTTATAATCAGTTACATCCCCAATCAAAAAATCTCTTTTTCCTTTTGTCCATTTTGAAGGTACTAGCCTTACAAACTCTATTCCTTTTTCTTTAGCTATTTCATAATTTTGTGGAATAGGTTTTGTATTAAAAAAATTAGTACCCTTTCTTTGAGTATTCCAAAACTTCATTTTTTCATTTTCTTTACTATTGGTTTGTACATTATTTTTGTTTGATACATATTCATCTTTTATACTAGACGAATGCGACATTAAATATTGAATCGAAATAAGCAGTGCTACACAAACAGCAATAATTAAAATATTTTTTTTCATAGTTCCACCTCCAACGTTAATATATATATTTTTTGTTACATCACTGTTACAAAAAATTCGTTGCTAGCGCATAGCTCATGTAGCCAACGAGTCCTACAGGCTCCATTGCTCAAAATAGTTGATGCTGTAGCAATTTCTATAACGCAAAAAAGAATCCGTATTATTCCGGATTCTTTTCAAAAAATATATAAAATTCTATCTGATTATCATATAGCCTGTATCCATATTCAAGATTATGTTTTTCTAGTATTTCTTTTACAATAGCTAAACCTAAACCTGTACCTGATAATTTTTTGTTTCTAGATTCTTCAATTACATAAAAAGGTTCCCATATTTTATTTATATCCTCTTTATTATAATTACGTATACCATTTTTTATTATAAACAGTATTTTATTATCAATATTTTCTAGTTTTATATTTATTTTATTATCATTTGTATACTTTACAGCGTTGCTTATTAAGTTATTTAGAACGATTTGTATTTTTTCTTTGTCTGCATAAGTATATTTACTATATAACTTATCTTTATTTATAGAAATAAGTATATCTTCGTTTTTAATACTTATATTATACTTTTCTAAAATTCCAGTAAATAACTCTTCTATATTAAAAGTACTTCTATTTATATCATCTTTTTCAAGCCTTGATAAATTTAATAAACTATCTATTAAAGCAGAAACATCATCTGTTTGGTTTATTATAGTATCAATATAACTCCCATCATCAAGTCCATCTTTCAATCCCATAGAATATGCCTTTATTAATGCCAAAGGAGTTTTTAATTCATGAGATATATTAGATATAAATATTTTTAAACTATCATTTTTATTCTTCAAATCATCATGAGATTTTTTTAATTTTTCGCTCATAATGTTTATACTTTTGCCCAGTTCTTCTATTTCATCATTAGTCTTAATATTTATCTTTCTAAAATTCAAATTAGATATATCTTTAGATAAATCTTTTAGATTTTCAAGTGGATATATTATTCTTTTTGAAAAAAAACACACTACAATAATTATTAATACTAAAGATATAATAGTTAAATACAAATTAAATTTATTTACTACTTTTATAGTATCATTATCATGTACTATAGAATCTCCAATAGCTACTATACTATTTTCTTTTTTTATAAATGCTACTAAAAAACTTGATTTTAATTTGCCTTGATTATATAGTTTATTTACTTTTCTATTTTGTTTTATTGTTTTCAAATCTTTCTCTGTTATCCAAAACTTATTTAAAGTAATGGTTTTATTATAAAACTTATCTTTTATAGACCAATTTAAACTCTCTATATCTTTGTTTAAATCATCATATACTACTGTTACTTTATATTTTTTCTCTATATTTTCTATATTATATTCATTTAATTCTATATCTTTTATTTCATTACAAATTTCATCTACAGTCACTTTCTTTTCATGTAGATAATATTTAGATAAAAAATAGTTATTCAATAAAAAAGAAACACAAAATATAATAATTATAACTATAGATATTCTCATAGCTAGTTTTTTACTAAGCTTATTCACCTTGTTCCTCCAAACTATATCCTATCCCTCTATAAGTTTTTATCAAATTATCTCCTATTTTTTCTCTTAATCTTCTTATATGTGTATCAACAGTTCTTTCATCTCCATAATAATCAAGTCCCCAAACCATGTCTAGAAGTTTTTGCCTTGATAATATAATGCCTTTATTTTTTATAAAACACTCCATAAGCTTAATTTCTTTATTAGTAATATTTAATTCTTTTCCATCTCTAAATATCTTTTGAGATTCTAAGTCTATTTTTAAATCATTTATATATACCGAATTGCATTCCTTCAAAAGTTTTTTTGATCTAGCTATTAATATCCGTGTATCAAAAGGCTTTTTTACATAATCATCTGCACCTAAATTTAAAGCCATAAGTTCACTTTCATTTTCACACTTTGCTGTAAGCATTAATACTTTAGCAATACTTTTTTCTTTAATTTCTCTGCATAAATCTATTCCACTAATTTTAGGCATCATCCAATCAAGAACAGCTAAATCTATTTTCTCACTGTAAAAAATATCTAAAGCTTCTTCTCCATCTTCTGCTAAAAATACATTAAAGCCTTCTTTTTGAAAGTAAGCTTTTAATATTTTAAGCATTTTAGTTTCATCATCTGCTATCAAAACATTCATAACTCTCACCTACTTTAAATAACTAAAATATTCATCTGAATTTTTCATCTGAACTTCATTGTCTATAAGTTGAAGATTGTACTGCCTTATTAAATCTATTAATAAATCCGCATAAATTCTTTCTCCATTCTCATTTTCCTTTGTGCTATAACCTGCATCCTCTAAAGCCTGTGCTTGTTCTATATAGTAACTTGCATCAAATACCCCATTGTTTTTATACCTCTTATTCTCATAAATGAATTCACCATGATTTTTTAAAGATTCACTTTTATCTTCATACATTCTAAACTTTGCAGTAGTATTTTTATTATAAAATTCTGATGTATTCATAGATATAGTTTTACCATTCCAACTTTTATCAGCCTTTATTCCAAATAAATTATTCGCTTCCTTACTCAACTCTGATTCACCCCAACCAGATTCTAAAATAGCTTGAGCTATAATTATAGATGGTAGAATTTTATATTGATTATATGTATCTATAGCTTCAGTTGAAATTTCATTAATAAATTTTATGTATTTAGAATCTTCTTTTAATCTAGAACTTACTAATCCTGCATGTTTTAAATCTTCTAAGTACTTATATACTCGTTCCTTTTCTTTATTTTCAAATTCTAATTCAGCTAAAACCTCATCTAAATTTTTCAGTCTATATTTTTTGTTACTATCTAGCAAATCTTGTTCTTCCGTAAACATATACCCTAAGCTTATTAAGCTTTCTTTACTAGCTTTTGAAAAATCTTTTTTATATCTAACGCCATCAATAGCAGCTAAATACTTCCAATTAACTTGAAGCCTTCCCTTACTAACCTCATCTGCATTTTCAATATAAAATTTCATATCCAAATCTGCTAAATTAATATGGTCATTTATAGATTTAAAATAATTTACTATATTTATTGATATTATTATGAAAAATATAATCCCTATCAATTTTAATCTCTTTCTCATTGTTATCCCCCTACATTAGAAAACTTTATATCAACTTGGTTTTATTAATTATAATTCTTTTCAATAATATATTCCATCTATCCACATTACATTTTTCGATCTAATATTACATTTTTGTAATACTACTATACAACTTATTTGTTACATTAATGTTACAAAATTCGCTTTATCCTAACGCATAGCTCATATCGCCAATAAGTTCTGTCAGTCTCCGTTGCTCAAAATAGTTGATATTCCAGTTCTTTAATCAATGTTATATTTAAACATAAATTTATATAATACCATTAATCCAAAAAAATAGAGCTACATTCAGCTCTATTTTCTTAAATTATTTTTATTTGTTTATTGGTTTCTTTAATAATCCTAGCATAAGTGCTGTCACAAAAGATCCTGCTAATATAGCAACAACATATAACCAAGGGTTAGTAGTTACAGGTATAACAAATGCTCCTCCATGAGGTGCTGGTAACATAACATTGAACATCATAGTCAATGCCCCAGCAAGAGCTGATCCCACTATAGCAGATGGAAGTACTCTTGCAGGATCTGCTGCTGCAAAAGGTATAGCTCCCTCTGTAATAAATGATGCTCCCATTATATAACAAGTCTTTCCTGCTTCTCTTTCACTCTTAGTAAATTTATTTTTAAACATTGTTGTAGCTATTGCTATTCCAAGAGGAGGAACCATTCCACCAGCCATTACCGCAGCATGAGGTGCAAAGTTTCCTGCATCAATCATTGCTATTCCAAATGTGAATGCAGCTTTATTTATAGGACCACCCATATCTACCGCCATCATTCCACCAAGTACTAATCCAAGTATTACTTTGTTAGCTGTTCCCATAGAGTTCAACCAATTTTGCATAGCTAAATTTAAAGCTTGAACAGGTCCAACAACTACTAATAGCATTACTGCTCCAGTTAAAAATATTCCAAATAAAGGATATAACAATACTGGTTTTATACCTTCAAGTGATGATGGAAGATTAGAGAACGCTTTCTTTAAAAATAGTATTGAATATCCACCTAAAAATCCTGCTATAAGCCCACCTAAGAATCCTGCGCCATTACTATTAGCTATAAGTCCACCTACCATGGCAGGAGCAAATCCAGGTCTATCAGCTATACTCATTCCAATAAATCCTGCAAGTACAGGTATCATTAGTCCAAATGCACCAGATCCTCCACCTATATCCATAAGTAATTTAGCAAAAGCATTATATTGAGGATCACTCGGATCAAATGCTTTTATACCAAACATAAAAGATATCGCAATCAATATACCTCCACCTACAACGAATGGAAGCATATTTGAAACTCCATTCATAAGGTGCTTATAAAATCCAGTTCTTTCAGTCTTATCACTAGATTTTGTTGACCCTGTATGCTTGTAAACAGGAGCATCTTCCTTTAAAGCTTTATTTATAAGATTTTCAGCATCTTTTATTCCTTTTGCAACTGGTACTTGAATTACTTTTTTACCATCAAATCTTCCCATTTCAACCTTCTTATCAGCTGCAACTATTATTACCTTAGCATTTTTAATATCATCGTCAGTAAGTTCATTTTTAACTCCAGTTGATCCATTGGTTTCAACTTTTATATTTACATTCATATCCTTTGCTTTATTCTTAAGAGCATCTGCTGCCATATAAGTATGTGCTATACCAGTTGGGCAAGCAGTTACTGCTAAAATTAAATCATCACTACCAATTTCAGTCTCTTTATTTTCTTTTAAATACTCTTCTTCTTGTTTATCTATTATTTTTAGTAATTCATTTTCACTTTTAGCATTCATAAGTTTATCTTTAAATCCATCAACCATAAGCATAGCTGATAATCTAGATAGAGTATCTAAATGGTCATTATTAGCTCCATCTTTTCCAGCTATCATAAAGAATATATGTGCAGGCTTGTTATCCATAGAATCATAGTCTATACCTTCTTTTGAATATCCAAATGCCAATGCTGAAGTTTTAACAGCACTAGTCTTGGCATGAGGTATTGCTATTCCTTCACCTACACCAGTTGAAAATTGTTCTTCTCTCTTCAATATAGCCTTTTTAAATTCATCTTTATAAGAGAGTTTCCCTGCTCTATTTAATTTATTTACAAGCTCGTCTATAACTGATTCTTTCGTTTTAGACTTTAAATCAAGAATAATTGTATCTTTTTTCAAAAGATCTGTTATTTTCATATACTCTCATCTCCTTTAGCTTATTTTTTTTATGTCAACTTGATTTATTAAACTCATAGCATATTCTTTTGTACATAAATCAAGAGAAAAGGCTGTCGCACTGCCGGTTGCTACTGAAAGCTTAAAAGCTTTTAAAATATCTTCTTCCTTATAATAGCTAGCTAAAAAACCAGCTATAAGAGAGTCTCCTGCTCCAACAGAATTTTTAACCGCTCCATTTGGAGTTGTAGCCTTATATACACCTTCATTGCATATAAGTAATGCTCCATCACCAGCCATTGATATTATTACATTTTGAGCACCCATATCTATAAGTTTCTTTGCATAGTGTATAATATCATCCATATTATCTATATCTACATTTAGCATTTCGCTGAGTTCATATTTGTTTGGCTTTATTAAAAAAGGTTTATTTTTCAAAGTGTTCAGTAATGCTTCACCAGTAGTATCTACTACAACTTTCACATTATTTTTTATACATATATTTTGAATTTGAGCATATATATCTCTTGGAACACTCTTTTGAACATTCCCAGCAAGAACTAATATATCTTCACTATTTAATTTTTTTATTTTATCAAATAAAGAATTTAAATTTTCTTCTGTTATTGTTGGCCCATATCCATTTATCTCTGTTTCTTCATTAGACTTTAACTTAACATTTATTCTTGTATCTTCTTTTACATTTATAAAATCAGTTTTTACTCCTTCATCTTCTATATAGTTCTTAATAAAATTTCCTGTAAATCCACCTATAAAACCTAGTGCCTTTGTATCTACACCAAAATTATTAAGGACTCTAGATACATTAATTCCTTTTCCTCCAGGATATTTAATATCGCTATTAACTCTATTAACTTCTCCTGTTTTAAAATGACTAACATTCACTATATAATCTATTGCTGGATTGAATGTCACAGTATATATCATTACTTCTTCACAACCTTTATTTTAGTTTTTTCCAGATACTTATCATAATCCTCAAATTTAGAGTCTGTTATTATAGTTGCCTTATCACAACTAGCTACCTTTACAAATGCAATTTCTCCAAACTTAGAATTATCAGCCAGTATAAATGCTTCTCTTGAATAATTTATAGCTCTTTCTTTAAGTATTGCCTCTTCCGAGTCTGGAGTTGTAAATCCATAATCAATATGAATTGCATTAATACCTATAAAACTTTTATCAAATGTAAATTTTTCTAAATTCTTTAACGCATCTGTTCCTATAACTGCTCTAGTTCTCGACTTAACCTTACCACCTAGAATATAAGCATTAATATCGTTTTCCATAAGCTCATTGATATGCTTAAGTCCATTAGTAACAATAACAACATCTCTTTTATTTATATATTTAATCATCTCAAACGTAGTAGTCCCTGCATCAAGGTATATACAATCTCCCTCTTCTATAAAACTTGCTGCATATTTTGCTATTTCAGTTTTTTCACTCATACTTTGTACTTCTTTTTCTTTATAACTAGGCTCATTAAATCTACCTTTAAGTAAAGTAGCTCCTCCATGAACTCTCTTGATAAGGTTTGCCTGTTCAAGATAATTAAGGTCACGTCTTATAGTAGATTCTGAAGTATTTGTTATATTAACTAACTCATTTATCTTAGCTCTGCCTTTTTCCTTGATGGTGTCTAATATAAGTTGATGTCTTTCTTCTGTTAGCATATTTACCACCTCTTTGTTATTTCATATTTTAATTATAATTCAAAGTTTTCAAAAAAACAACCATTTTCATTCAAAAACAATCATTTCCATTTAATTTCTTTCACTTTCATTCAACTCCAATCAAACTTTCTTTTAAATCCACATTGTTTAAGAAATATTCAAATTGTTCATTTTTTAAAGTTATGTAATTATATATTATTGATTTTGTCCTAAACTCAAAAGTTGTAAAACGTTATGTGAATTAAACAAAAAAAAGAAAGCCCAATCGGACTTTCTACTTATATTTAATCTAATTATAGTTTACTTAGTACTCTCCATAAAAGCATCTTTTTCATACTTATATCCACCAAAATCTATAAACTCAGCAACCTTAACTTCAGGTCCAAGCTTAGTTCCTCTTAAAGCATACTCTTTAAATACAGGGTAACCTGTTCTGTCAACAATATAACCTATATGTTCTTTTGGTAAAGATCTATCTATATACTCATCTATATAATCATACGTATTAAGTATTACCTTAATTATAGTTTCTTCATCCACCCATTCCATAAAAGGCATTGCTATTCTAGGATTTTTCTTTCCTGTTCTACCCATTATAACTAATTTATATTTTTTTTCTGGATTTCTAGACCAAGCACTAGTAGGACATTTAAGAGCACATTCTCCACAACCTATACATCTTCTACTATCCCTTTTTACCTTTCCATCCTTCATAGTAAGTGCACCTGTTGCTCTTTTTTTACAGTTCTTAACACACGCTTCACAACCTATACACCTATTCATATCATACTCTACATCTGCCATTCCTATTATTCCAAAATCCTGCATATGAGCTTTTATACAGTCATTTGGACATCCTGTCAAAGCAATTTTCACGTGGTGATCATTGGGGAATATCGCCTTTTCTATTTTTTTTGCAAACTCAGTAGTATTATAGTTTGCAAATGGACAGACCTTATTTCCTATACATCCAGATACATTTCTAGTCCCAGCTGCTGGATAACCACTTTTAGGATCTACAGCGTTAATTTCCAGACCTTCTATTAAAGATTTTGCCATTTTATTTACTTCATCTATTTTTTCAAACGGTATACCCATTATTTCAAAACCTTGTCTTGTAGTTATATGAATTCTTCCATTTCCATATTTATTAGCTATATCATTTACTATACTTAAAAGATCTGCAGTTATTTCTCCTCCCGGTACACGAACACGAAGAGATGTAGTATTTCTATGTTTAGTTATTCTATATGCATTCTTCTTTATCTTCTTTACATTTAAATCTAATGACAATATACTCCCCCCTTATCTAGTCTATTAATTCTTCACCTTTTGTATAGTTAAATACAGGCCCTTCAAGACATACATAAGTCTCATCTATTTTACAATGCCCACATTTACCTATTGCACAAGACATCTTTCTTTCAAAAGAAACCCATATTTGTTCTTTAGGAACTCCAAGTTTTAAGAATTCTAGTGCTGTAAATTTCATCATTACAGGAGGTCCAACTATTACAACCTGAACATCATCCATATTATCAATTTCTACATTAGGTACAAATGTTGTTATAAGGCCTGAGTTTCCAGTCCAGTTCTCATCTGCATTATCGACTGTTAAAGTTAAGTTTATATTCTTTTTCCAGTTTTCAATCTCATCCTTAAACAGTATATCTTTAGGAGATTTAAATCCTAATAACAAATCAAATTTTTTAACCTTATCTATATCCCCATTAAAATGATTTACTATATTCTTAACAGGAGCAAGACCAGTTCCTCCAGCAGCTATTATTAAATGCTTATTTTCATATTTTTCTATAGGGAATCCATTTCCATAAGGACCTCTTAAATACATATAATCCCCTGGCTTTAGATTGTATATTTCATCAGTTAATTTTCCTACTTTTCTTATTGTCATTTCTATATATCCATCACCAAAATCACTAACAGATATAGGAGCCTCTCCAACTCTTGGGATAGATACTTGAACAAACTGACCACCTTTTAGTTTTTCATCAAATTCAACCTTATATGTTATATCTATATCCGTTTGTGCTATTACATCTAATACCTTCTTTTTTTGAGGAATCAAAGGATTATTCATTAGTAGCCTCCCCCTTCTTTAAAGTCTCACTTACCTTGTTAATACACTGGGCAAAAGATATATATTGTGGACATTGATCATCACATCTACCACATCCAACGCACATGTTTTCACCAAAACGCTTGTTGTAGTCATATATTTTATGCATTGTTTTAAAACGCATTCTAGATCCATAATCTTTTCTAAATTCATGTCCACCTGCCATATTAGTGAACTTATCTATATGACATCCAGCCCATACTCTTCTTCTTTCTCCACTGCTGGGATTTTCTTCATAAGCTATATCTTGAGTAGTAAAACAGCTACAAGTCATGCATACTGTATTACATCTACCACAAGCTATACATCTCTTTGAGTATTCTTCCCAAACCTTGTTATTGAAAAATTCTACACTCAAATCATCTTTATTTGGAACTTCTACTTTAAACTTATTTTCTTTTACATAATCCAATTCAAATTCAACTTTATCTCCAAAAGCTTCAAATATCTTTTTAAGTTCATCATCTTTGACTTCACAAGTAACTTTGTTGTCTTCAAATCTTATACCTATATCATAGTTATCAGCTTTGTTTGAATTCATAGATACACAGAAGCAATTGTCAAAGCTTTCACTACACTCTATAAGAACGAATTTGACTTTTTCTCTAAGCCTTTGATAATACACATCTTTATATGGTCCATTTTCTAAAAATATTGTATCAAGCCTTCTCATTCCATTTATATCACACGATCTTAAGAAGATTAATATTTTCTTTTCACTTACAGTAGATTCTTTGAATTCATCTTCATTGAAATAAAATAAAGTCTGAGTTATAGGATATATAACCTCTTTAGGTGAGTATTGAGATTTTTCCTTGTACTCTATTTCTTCTATGGTCTTTATTTCATCATATCTTATTAAATCAGTATCTGAAAAACGTCCTCTTTTATAAAATCGCTTTGGTGCATATATTTTATATTCATCTTTTAATGATTCTAATATCTTGTTAAAGTCTTTATTAGTAATCTCAAATCCCATATCTATTTACCTCCTCTTCCAGTTCCAACATAAAAGTACATAGCACCTATCACAACTGCTCCTCCTAACATGTTTCCAAGTGTTACAGGTATTAAATTGTGCATATACCCTGCCCAAGATACTAAGCTAGGATCATGAGGAATAAATAATCCCATTCCAAGAAGTGTCATATTAGCTATACTATGCTCAAACCCAGATCCTATAAATCCAAATAGGCATAAGAATATAAATGCGATTTTTGCTATATCTTCTTTAGTTTTTGTAGCCATCCATATTGCTAGACATACTAACATATTACATAATATACCTCTAAAGAATAATTCCATAGATGGTGCTCCCATCTTAGCCGCACTAGCTCCTAATACAAAATTACTAAGTGGCTCTTTGGCTACAAGTCCTGTTTGAACTAATGTCCATGCCATTAATAAAGATCCAACTAAATTACCAAAATAACTTACAATCCATATTTTTATAGCATCTATCCACGTTACTTTCTTAGATAATGCTCCTACTGTCATTACCATGTTGTTTCCTGTAAAAAGTTCTGATCCTGCAAATATAACTAATGTTAATGCAATTGCAAAGCTTGATCCCATTAAGGCTTTAAGTCCAGGTGATCCTGCAGCTTTAAGTGGTGCTCCTATAGAAAAAATAAGCATTATTCCGAACCCTACATAAATTCCAGCCATCATTGCAAGTATAAAATATTTAACAATATTATCATTTAAAAGCTTTGTTTTTGCTTGTGCAGCAGCGGCTAATTTTTCTAAATTCTCTTTTATCACTTAATTCATCTCCTCAGATTGATATTTTTTAGTCATTAATATTTTAACAATATGCAATATATATATCTGTGATATTTATCACAGATATAACTTCCCTTACAAAAAAATCCCTTATGATAGGGATTTAGTGTAGTCTTCAAGTTTACTTAGACTGCATATTATTATCTTTTGATTTTTTTGCTTTATTATGTTCTTTCTTTCAATATTTTTTAAAAATCTACTTACAGATTCTCTAGACGTACCAACCATAGATGCAAGTTGAGAATGAGTCATATTTATATCTATATGAATATTTTCATCACTTGAACATCCATAGTCTCTGGCAAGCTTCCAAAGTCTTGCTGCTATTCTATAATTAGTTTTTTTAAGTCCTAAATTCTTTATCTGTCTAAAAGATCTTCTAAGTTTATTACTTAGCGAATTCATAATAATCATATTAAAATTAAAATCTCGCCTCATCCAAGATATAATATCTCTCTTTGAAAAACATATTATTTTACTATCTTCCATAACTTTAGCATTAGCAGAAGTATTTTTATCATCTATACAAACTTCATTTAAGAAATCGCCGCTTCCAAGTATATATATAATTTTTTCATCACCTTCTTCTGATGATCTATAAAGTATTATCTTTCCTGAACATACCAAATATACATTGCTTTTCTCTTCAGCCTCACTAAATATTATTTCATCTTTTTCATAAATCTTTATAAGTCCTCTAGATTTCATATCTTTTATAATTTCTTTATCTATATTTGAGAAAATATCCATGTTTTCAAACAATACAATCAGCACCCTTCTAACTAGAAAAATAGATATGTATTAGCTATTATACTCTTTTTTTATATTTTTAAAAAGATTTTAAATTTTGACTTACTTTTAGATACATATATATTCTCTATAAAATGCATATTGTTTGATTACATAGATCAAATAAATTTATGTGCTTAATCCTAAATAGGTAAGATCTAACTTCATAATAGAATAGCTTGATATTAAAACTATATATGGAAATGTTAGTGAATGCTTTTAGATATTTTGACTAATATAACTTGATTTTTAGCGTTTAATAATCCGTTGAAAAATTTATATGTCTGACCGTAGGGAGTTTATAAATTTTAGGATTATTAATAAGATAAAAACTTAGTTATATTCAAAATTTCGTTGTATTCACGGTATTTTCATATATAGTTTTTGATTACCCTCAAAATCAAAAAAAGACCTTAGGTTTATTTATATTAAACCTAGATCTTTTTCATTAATATTTCTAAAGCATCTCTATAAATGCCCCTATACGAGTACTTATCTGACCTATATCAGTTTGAGAATAGTCAGTTTCTAAAGCCATATAAGGTATTTTTTTATCGTTATTTATAAATTTCTTAATATTATATGTCTCTACATTGTATGTATGGCAAGCTTGAAGAACTACATCAATTACACCATCAACTTTGTATTCATCTACAAGTCTTGATAATAAATCTAACCTGTCATTATTAGGAGTCATACAAGAACATGGAATATTTAAATAATGCTTTGTTAAAGCTTCCATAGAGTCAATAGTTTCATCTACTAAATTTTCGATTGATTTAGCTCCTCCACAGTTTTCAAAGCATACAACTACTCCACTATTTCCTTCTACTGTTTTAACTATCTTTTCAGCAACTCCTCCTATTGGACATCCTGTTATTAGTATTCTTTTTAAGTCTTTTGATATTCTCTTATCTTCATCTTTATAATCACATTTAATTTTATCTATTAAATCTCTTAACTCTTTTAAATACTCTTTTTTATCTAGTTTAAAACTAGTACCCTCTAATACTTTTATAAGGTCAAATCCATTTATAGCCGGAGGACATAATGAGCTTAATTGGTATAATTCTTTTAGTAGTTTTCTTTCTTCATTACACAGTCTTATACTTTCTTTTAATTTATCTTCTGTAATTTCAACTTCAAATTCAGACTCTAATCTCTCTTTTAAATTAACTAATTCTTTATTCCATGAATTTATAGAATCCTCTGTTTTATAGTTTTGAGGAAGATACATAATATGCATAGGTTTTATTTCGGCTAAAAGTTCATACATTTTTTTCTTTCCATCACATGTAGTCTCTCCAACTAATAGATCAGAAAAATAAAAATATGGACATTTATCTGTTATACTAAATCCATAACTTGATTTAATTAAAGGACATAAATTTCTAGGAAGATCTTTTTCAGCATCTTTAATAGGTTCTTCACTAGTTCCACATAAAGATACTGGTATAGCACCAGATGCCATAATTATCTCTTTTGGAGTATATGCACAGTATACTCCTACTATTTTATTTCCATCTTCTTTTAATTTTTTAATTTTTAAAAATCCATCTCTTCTAGCTTCACTAAATTCATCAAATATTTGAGGTAAATCCTTCATAATATTATCCTCCCCTACTTAAATTATTCAACATTAAATATCATATAAGCTACATCTAAAGCTTCACGCGCACTTAAACAAAATATATCGTCTTGTGATAAATTCATATTATTTACCCACTCATCATAATGATTCTTCGTACAGAAGAAATTCATTATGTTTCAGCAGTTTCCTGACCAATTTTGATTTTTATTTAAATCTACATGAAGTACGTGTGTGCTATCAGGAATTAAGTTTGTAATCTCTCCATTTTTAATCTGAACAAATATTTCTTCTCCACATAAGCTACACTTAGATCTTATTTCTACATCCTGATTAAATGTAAAAGAACTTCCCATGGCATCAACAGCACACATAGCATTAAATACACTTTCATCTTCAAGCTTTACCTTATGATTAGTTTCAAGTGCAGATACAGGATATATAAAATTAACATTATTATTTTCATCAACTACTAAAGCTCTTTTTTGAATCAAATTTTCTATAATTTTATTTAAATCAGATTTACTAATATTCACTTTAGTTTGTATTTCTTCATAAGAATTATCTAAATTGTAAGCCTTATTGTTATCTATAGTATATTTCATCATATTAATTCTAATGTCATTTTCCTCTTTAGTAAGTCTTGAGTATATACTATCTATAATAAGTCTTTCTACAGGATAGTATTTAAATGACATCTCACGTATATTCTCCATCTAATTCTCACTTCCATTCTGTCAGCTATTTGTTATTGCATTTTTTGAGTACGTCAGTAAGTTTCATTTTATATTCTAGATAAGACTTTGAATCTCTATTTCTAGGTCTATCAATATCTATGTACATATCCTCTAATATCTTTCCTTTATCAGTTCCCATTACAATAACTCTATCGCTCAAGTAAACCGCTTCATCCACATCATGAGTAACCATCAAAACAGTAGTCTTATCTTTTAACCACAAGTTTTCTAATTCTTCCTGAAGGTTTTGTCTCATCTGAAAATCTATTGCCCCTAACGGTTCATCCATAAGCAAAACTTCAGGACTGCATGCAAGCGCTCTAACAACTGCACATCTTTGTTTCATTCCTCCTGAAATTTGATGAGGATATAATTTATCTTTGCCAGTTAATTGAGCCATTTCTAATAGTTCATTAAGTCTTTTCTCTCTTTGTCCCTTGGGTATTTTCTGCTGTTTCATAGGATACCTAATATTATCTCCTACATTCATCCAAGGAAATAGAGCATAATTTTGAAATACAAAAGCTCTATCAGGTCCAGGTTTACTTACCATTTTAGAATTGACTATAATTTCTCCACTATCACATGATTGAAATCCTGCTACTATAGTAAGTAATGTAGTCTTTCCACATCCAGAAGGTCCAAGAATTGATACAAACTGTCCCTTTTCAATATCCATACTTATATCCTTAAGTACATGATGATGTTTATTATCATTATTAAAAATCTTATTTACATTATTAATCTTAAGTTTCATTACTCAGCAACCCTCCATCGAGTTAATGATTTATTAATAAATTGAATTATTTTATCAATTCCAAACCCTACTAAAGCTGCAAAAAACATTAAAGCAACCAACATCTCTGTTTGCATTCTAGTTTGGGCTTGTACCATAGAGTAACCAAGACCGGCACTCGTCGCTATAAACTCGGCTCAGATTACAGACATCCATCCACTACTTATTGCAATTCTAGCTCCTGTTAGTATATAAGGTATAGATGCTGGAACTATAACATGTATAAAAATACTAATTCTACTAGCTCCCATACTTGCAGCGGCATTATAATAGTCTTTTGATATATTTCTTACCCCTTGTATTGTATTTAATATTATAGGAAATACTCCTGAAAATGCAATCAAAAATATAGTAGGTCCATCACCTATTCCAAACCATACAATAGTCAAAGGTACCCATGCCATAATAGGAACTTGTCTTATAGAATCTATAAAACTTCCCAAAAGCTTTTGAGCAACTTTTGAAAATCCCATTAGAAAACCTAATGGAAGCCCAAATAGCATAGCATATAAGAATCCTTTTAATACACGCTGTAATGTAATCAAAATATTTATAACTGTTTCTTTATCTGTAATACAATATATAAAAGCTTTTAAAGTATCTATTGGATAAGGCATCAAAAGCGAATTATCGAAATGCATAGCACTCATCTGCCATATAGATAGTAAAATACATATCATAATAAATTTATGTACAAAATCCTTAATCTTTTGATTATGTAAATTTTGATATTTTATTCTTGAATTATAGGTTCTAGCTTCACATTCAACTTTTTCCAATCTCGAACCTCCTCATCTAAAATAGTAGTGTTCATATAATTACTAAGCTGTTTTTTTAATGATTTTTCATCTTTTAAGTCCATTATTGCTTCATTGTAATGGTTTATAAATTCTTTATATAAATCTTTTTTTTCAAAACCTTTATTTACCACCATTACATATGTAATATAGTCTTTATTGTAATTAGATATTTCTTTTTTTCCGTCTAACTTCCAAGATTTTAAAGAATCTATCAATATAGCATCTAATGTATTATTTTCAAGTGCATATCCTAAAGCAGTAGCTGTCATAGGATATACCTGACAGCTACTGCCAAATTTAGCTTTTACTAATTCTTGTTGATATTTTCTATTTTGTGCTATACCGATTTTTTTAATACTCTTATTATCTTTTAATATAAATACATCCGAATTTTTTACACAACTTCCAACTATCTTAAATTCATCATTATTTCTTATAAATTCCTCAGCAGCATCCTCACATATAATCGCTAAGTCCATTTGATTTGAACTCAATGCCCATTGAGTAGAACTACCTCAGCAATCTCTTATTGAAAATGATTCAAAGTTGTTTTCTAAGGATGCATTTAATTCTTTTTCTTTTATCATATAATCTATTACAAAACCAGAAATATCATCAGATACTCCTATTTTTATATTTTCACTTTTTTGTTCTGTAGGTAGATATATATACATTAAAAATAAACTAGCTATACCTATAAATAAAGTAACTACTCTTTTATTTATCAACTTCAAACGCTTTTTCTTTCCACTCTTCGTAGCTCATTCCAACAGGGAATACTGGATCTACTTTTTCTTTTATAAATTGATCAAAATCATCTGCACCTGAATTTTCCAAATAACTTTCATCTACTATGTCCTCATATTTTAAAGACTCATCTACAAATCCATGTTCTTTTTTCCATTTCATTTCACGCTTTATTTCTTCAGGGTTTATTTTCCAAGTAAGTGTTCTTCCTTCTTTAACAGTTTTTTTGTATATAGTCATTAAAGCAACTTCTTCTGGAACATCGTAGTTACTAGCAAATATTTTAGCTGATTTTACAGGATTAGTGTATATATACTGCATAGCCTTTGTATGAGCTAAAACTAGTTTTTCAGTAAGCTCTTTATGCTCTTTTGCAAAGTTTTTGTTTAAAGAAAAAGTACAGCAAACTCCCCATTCTTTTCCATCTAATTTTGAATCAACAAATAATATATGTCCTGCTTTTTCATACTCAGCCATAGATCCCCAAGGATCACAACACATATATCCATCTATTTGTCCTGTTTTTAAAGCAAGGTATGCATCTTTGTCAGACCCAAAATCAATACATTCATAATTACTACCTTCAACAGGGATATTTAATTCTTTAACAATTTGTATCCAAGCTTCATTATTTTCTTCTGGTTTAGTTCCTATTCCAAGTTTTTTACCTATTAAATCACTAGGTTCTTTTATATCATCTGATACTACTAGATAGTAAGCTCCACCTTTATGGTTATTAGCTCCAACTAATATAGGTGCTCCTTTTGTAGAAGATGACATAAGTCCATTAATTCCTATGTACCCAGCATCCATTTGTCCTGCTGCCATCGCTTGTGGAACCTTACCATTTCCAGTAACATCTACATTAAGACCAAGCTCATCAAATATTCCAGCATCCTTTGCAATAGGTCCTGCTGTCATATGATCACAATTATAATATCCAAGACTTATTTTATAATCATCTTCATTCTTTGCAGTTTCTTCAGTAGTTCCACATCCCGCTAAAGAAAAAGCGAGCATACTTGATAATAATAATGATAATAGCTTTTTGTTAAGTTTCCTCATGTTTTTAGTCTCCTTTTTTTATGTATTAAAGTTTTTGATTAACAACAATCTTCCATATCTTGACCAAATAAATTTATAATCTTCATATCTACCACTCTAAAAATTGCATATCCAACAGCTCCATTTTTAGATCCAGACACAATTACCTCTATTTGATCTTTATCATCTATGTTTTTAAATTTTATACTTTGATTTTCAAGTGGTGCATCAACTTCATCTGTAAATTCGTATTTTCCATCGTTATCTATTACAATTTTCATCTTGTTTTTATCTTTAGAAACATTGTATATAACGACTAAATCCTTAGTATTATTGTTGTCAATATCTTCATAAGCGCATTTTATAACCTTATTATCTGGATTTGATTCTTCAAAATAATTAAGCAAAGGATTATCTTCTTTAACTCCTATGTCACTTTCTTTTACATCAGAACATCCTGCCAAAACAGTTAAAGTCAAAACCATAAATATCAAATTTAGAATAATTTTTTTAGTCATAATAAATAAGTTCCTCCGGCCCTATAGTTCAACTTTTTGTTTTAAAAATATTTTATTTAAATTTGGAATTATAGATTTTATAAAAAATAAAAATATAATAAATGAGCATAAATATTTTAATGGTTGTGGTGCTGAAAATATAAGCTTATTAGCTACGCTTATAGAATTACTTACTCTATCAAAATTCAAAACCGGATTAAAATTGGGCATTAAGATCAAGTTAGTTATATATCCAACTATTAAAGAAAATAAAATCGTAGTAGACGTGTAAATAACTACCGTTCTCTTGCCTATAATATTATAAATACTTATAAGTTCTGGAAGATTAGTAGCTGTTCCAGCTATCAAAAATGTAATTGCAACTCCTGGAGCTGCTCCACTTGCAACAAGTGCTGCTATAAATGGTATATGACCTACAGCACAGACATACATACAGCTTGCCAAAACTGTAATACTTCCTAAAGATATAACACTTGGGTTTCCTAAATACATTTGAATATATTGTTGTGGTAGTAAAGTTAATAATATACCTGCAATAAACATTCCAGGTATAACATACTTACTAACAGATAGTGCTAAATCATTCATGGACCATCTAAGTCCAGAAACAAACTTTTGTTTTAAAGTTCTATCATCTTCTATATTCAAAACCTTCTGATTTATACTTTCTTCAACACCATATGCTTTTATTTCGTCTCCTCCAAATATATTTGCCAATATTCCAACAACTAATGGAAGTAAAAGACCTGTAATTAAATAAATAATACTAATCTTCCACCCTAAAAGACCAAAACACATTATCATAGCAATAGGATTTATAATAGGAGTTGCGCACATAAAAGCAAGTGTTGGCCCTAAATATGCTCCAGAATAATAAAGACTCAATCCTAATGGAATTACCCCACAACTACATATAGGAAGAAACATACCTGATAATGTACTTTTAAATAAAGATGATATTTTCTTGTTTCCGAGCATTTTTTGCAATCTATCGGGAGATAATACATCATGCATTATTCCAGCTAATATAAAACTTGCAACCAACCATACAGAAGCTCCATTTAATATATTAATACCAGCCATGATGCTATTTTTTATGTAATCAATTATAATCATTTAAGCTTTTCCACTTCCTCTTTTACTGCATTTAAAATAGCTTTTTCAGATAAATCATTTATCCTAACTTTTTCATTAATAATAACTGTACTCTTTGTAATCATGCCGTATTTTTTAATATAATCAAAATCTTTTCCGACATTATATAATTTAACTTTTACATTTTCAAACTTGTCACTCAAAGCTTTAACAAAGCCTTCATACTGATTACATCATGCACATGCATTTATAAATTCTACAAAAACAAACATTTCAGTTCCTCCTTTTACGTCAATTCACTACATATTTTACCATGTTTATATTTAATTTCATACTTTTCCAACTTATTATAAAATCTTTCTATAACGTTGTTTTTGATTATAAATTTTTTATATAATAAAAAAAAGCCTGCTAACATTTAGTTACCAGACTTTAAATCTAATTATTTTTTATTTCGTGAACCATTATTCCATCTTCTATTTTAAATTCATATTTATAATCTTCATTTACATTTTGTACAAAGTTTTCAATCCATATTTTACGAAGCTCGTATAACACCTCTGTACTCGCTCCTACCTTTTCCCAATAACCTTTGTGAAGACATCTTGCAACTTTCCACTCAAGTCTATCTTCTTCATTAGCAGTCATATTATTTACATTATCACATGGCATACCATCTAAAATATAGTTATTTAAAGCTTTGTATATATCTTCTGGACTCGATACATCAGAATTTAATTTAGCATCATTTGCACACTTTATAGCTTGATCTTTGTAAGTTTCTTTTATTATATCAAGACCCTTATCTTCAAATTTATCTACTATATTTTTTATTATATATGCTTGTCTTGTTTCAACTAAAGTTATTTTTTCTTGAAGCCAGCCGTGAATATTATCCGTATCTATTATTTCTTCAAGATTCTTATCTTCCATAATATCTCCTATTTGAGTTCTTGACGCAGATACTATATCATCAATATTTACATTTAATCTAGTTTGAACATTATCTATAATATTAAGTTCTAACTCCTCATTTGATCTAATTTTATTAAATAACCAATGATGTATTGGACCTAAAAATCTACTCATATTATCGTCTCCTCTTGTATATTATTTATCTTAATTATCTTTATCTTATAAATATATATTAATACATTATTTTTAATTATTCGGTATCATAAGTTACAACAAAAAATTCGTCTAGTCGCTACGCACTGACTCATGTCGCCAACGATCCCTAACGGGCTCCGTTGCTTAAAAATAGTTGCAAGTGCAGTTCTTATATCAATGTTATACGCAGAGCAAAAATTTTATATCTCAATAAAACTTGGTATTCTATTTTTAAATTGTGCAATTTTCTTTACTCCTATAGATTTAAGTATTTTTATCGTTTTCTCAAAATCTCTGCATATATCATCAGCTTTATGTGCATCTGATCCTATAGTTATAATATTTCCTCCCATTTCAATATAACTTTTTACTATATCTATATTAGGATGAGTTGCGTTTAGATTATATCTAAAACCAGCAGTATTAACTTCAATACCTTTTCCTTTTTTAATAATCAAAGCCAAAATTTCATCTATAATTTCTTTGAAATCTTTATATTTTAACTCTTTATTATCGAAATTTCCATATCTAACTATATAATCTAAGTGTCCATAAACATCATAATTATCATAAATTTCTATGCAATGCTTTATATTTTCAAAATATCTCATATAACTCTGTATCTGAGTTTTTCCTTTAAAAAAGTCACCATTATATAAATCTAGTCCTTCACATGAATGCATAGAACATATTACAAAATCAAAAGGATAAGATTTTATAAACTTATCTAACTTTTCATTCAAATGAGTTTGATATCCTATTTCTACACCCATTAAAATTTCAATTTCTTTATATTTATCTCTTAAGTATTTAATTTCTTTCATATATTCAATATAATTAATCTCTCCCCCAAAAAGTTCATCAGGGCTGTCGTAATCAACATGATCTGTAAATGTAATTTTCTTTAAGCCTAATTCAACAGCTTTTATAATAATATCTTGCATTTTAGCTTTGCAATCAGGCGAATAATCTGTATGAATGTGGCTATCTATTATAAATTTCATTAGTTTTTTCTCTTTTCAAGTTCATTTTTTATATCTTCAATAGTAACTTCTTCATTTACCATAAGCACTAACATGTGGTATATTAAATCACTTATTTCATAAATTAATTCTTCCTTATTTTTATTCTTAGCCCCTATTATAACTTCACTAGCTTCTTCTCCTACCTTTTTCAATATCTTATCTAATCCTTTTTCAAATAAATAATTAGTATAAGATCCTTCCTTAGGATTACTTTTTCTTTCTTTTATAAGCGAATATAACTCCTCTAAAATCTCATCTTTACTTTCATTTTTTATCACTTCATTGAAAAAACATGTATAACTCCCAGTATGACATGCTACTCCTATTTGATCTACATAAATAAGAATAGTATCCTTATCACAATCATAATAAAATCCTTTTAGTTTCTGTATGTTTCCTGATGTCTCTCCTTTTTTCCAAAGTTCTTGTCTGCTTCTACTATAATAATACGCTACTTTTTCATTTAAAGTTTTTCTAATAGCTTCTTCGTTCATATATGCAAGCATTAAGACCTTATTAGTATTTACATCTTGCACTACTACTGGAACTAATCCTTTTTCATCAAATTTTATTTCTTTTACTACATTGTCAATATTCATAAATCTCCCTCCTAAATTCTAATTTCTACCCCTTCATCCTTTAAATATTTCTTAAGGTCTTTTATTTTAATTTCTCCAAAGTGAAATACAGAAGCTGCTAATATTCCATCAACATTTGCATATTCTACAGCATCATAAAAGTCCTTCATACTACCCGCTCCTCCTGATGCAATTATAGGTACGTTTACTACACTCGTAATTTTTTTTAACAGTTCAATATCATATCCATTTTTCATTCCATCTTCATCTATACTATTTACAACTATTTCTCCTGCTCCAAGTTCGACTCCTTTTATAGCCCACTTTACTGCATCTAAATCTGTTTTTTCTCTCCCACCTTTTACGTATACACTCCAAGAATCTTTATCATTTTTCTTAACATCCATAGATAAAACAACGCATTGCGCACCAAATTTCAAAGAAGCTTCTTTAATTAAATCTGGATTTTTAACAGCAGAAGAATTAATAGATACTTTATCTGCTCCTCTTCTTAAAATATCTGTAAAATCATCAATTGAAGATACTCCTCCACCTACACAAAATGGAATATTTATATTCTTAGCAACCTTTGATACAAATTCTAAAGATGTTTTTCTTTCTTCATTTGATGCTGTTATATCGTAAAATACAAGTTCATCAGCTCCACAATCACTATAATATTTACCTAGAAGCTCCGGACTATCTACATCTACTATATTTTCGAACTTTTTACCCTTAACCACTCTTCCACTTCTAACATCTAAACAAGGTATTATTCTTCTTGTGAGCATTCTAGTGCCTCCTTAAGTTCTATTTTGTTATCATAAAGAGCTTTTCCTGTTATAGCTCCGTATATATTCATATTTTTAAGCTTTTTTATGTCATCTATTGAACTTATTCCTCCAGAAGCGACTATATTTAAAGACGTTTTTTGAGATAACAATTTATATATTTCAAAGTTAGGACCTTCAAGCATTCCATCTTTTGATATATCTGTATATACTATTGTTTTTACACCTATTTTTTCAAGTTGTTTACATAAATCTATTGAGTCTATTTCACTTACTAATTCCCATCCCCTAAGAGCAACTTTGCCATTTTTAGCATCTATAGAAACTACTATTTTTTCTTTATACTTAGAAACTAATTTTTTGAGAAGTTCTTTATTTTCAACTGCAATAGTTCCAACTATTACTCTTTCTACTCCCATATCGATTAAGTTCTTAACCTTTTCTTCACTTCTTACTCCTCCACCTACTTGTACTGGTATTCCTATATTTTCAGTTATTTTTTCTATAGATTTTTTATTAATAATATCTTCACTTCTAGCACCATCTAAATCAACTAAATGTAAAAATGAAGCTCCCTGACGTTTCCACTTAACTGCCATATCAAATGGCTCATTAGAATATATATTAATTTTATTAAAATCTCCTTGAGATAGTCTTACACATTTATTATCCTTTATATCTATTGCTGGAAAAATTATCATTTTATCATCTCCCCATATGCTTTTAGTATATTAGCTCCCACTTTAGAGCTTTTTTCTGGATGAAATTGAATTCCATAAATATTATTTTTTCTAACTATAGCAGGAATAGTTTTTCCATAGTCTGTATATGCTACAAGTTCTTCGTTTGAAGAATTTGCATAATAAGAATGTACAAAATACACATAATCATCTTCATTTATATATTTGATTATTTCATCTTTTTTATTAAACTTAATATTATTCCAACCCATATGAGGAACTTTCAAATCTATATCTAATTTTTCTATATTTCCTTTTATAAGACCTAAACCTTCATATACTCCGTTTTCATAGCTTTTTTCATAAAGAAGTTGCATTCCTAAGCATATCCCTATTAAGAACTTTCCTTTATCTACATGCTCTTTTATTACTGGTATTAACTTCATATCCTTAAGTGAATTTATAGCATCTCTAAATGCTCCAACTCCAGGCAGAATAATGGAGTTAGCATTATTTATTTCATTTATATCATTTGAAATTTTTGTTTCTACTCCTACCATTTTAAATGCTCTGGATACAGAGTCTAAATTTCCAAGTCCATAATCAATTATTATATTCAACTATAAAACCCCCTTTGATGATGATACTTTATCTGAAAGTATTTGCACCCCTT
The DNA here is from genome assembly GCF_029542625.1 of Tepidibacter hydrothermalis. Lineage (GTDB taxonomy): Bacteria > Bacillota > Clostridia > Peptostreptococcales > Peptostreptococcaceae > Tepidibacter_A > Tepidibacter_A hydrothermalis. The sequence continues at coordinate 825,989 of NZ_CP120733.1, read as the reverse complement.
CCTTTAATGCTCTTGAAAATGCCTTAAATACTGCTTCTATCTTATGATGGTCATTTTCTCCATATAAAACATCGATATGAAGCGTTACTTTAGCTTCATTTACGAAAGCCCTAAAAAATTCTTTAAAATTTTGAGTATCCATACTGCCAAGTTTTTCTCTTTTAAAATCAATATCAAATACTAAATAAGGTCGGTTACTTATATCTAAAGCTATTCGACACAAGCTCTCATCCATTGGAATATAAAGACTTGAATATCTTTTTATTCCTTTTTTATCACCTAAAGCCTTAATAAAAGCTTCTCCTAGTGTTATCCCTATATCCTCTACTGTGTGATGATCGTCTACATATATATCTCCTGTGCTTTTTACTTTTAAATCAAAACTACCGTGAAAAGCCATCAAAGTAAGCATATGATCTAAAAATCCTATACCTGTATCAATTTCACTTTTTCCACTTCCATCTAAATCTATTTCTACTAAAACTTCAGTTTCAAGAGTTTTTCTTTGTACTTTAGCTTTTCTCATTTTCAATTATCTCCTTTAATATTTTGATAAATCTTTCATTCTCATTTTTGTTTCCTACACTAACTCTATAATAGCCTTCAAGTTCATCAGAAAATTTTCTTATTAATATTCCATAATCTATAAGCTTTTCATATAAATTGTTTATATCCCATTTAAAAAATATAAAGTTTGCATAAGATTTATAAGCTTTTATTTTCATTTCATTTAATTCTTTATATAAAAATTCTCTTTCATTTTTTACTTCTTCAATATACTCGAAAATTTTATCTTTATTTTTAAGAGCCTTTACTCCTATATATTGAGAAATAGCGTTCAAATTGTAAGGTGATTTCACCTTATTTATAACATCTATTATTTTTTGATTAGCAGTCATATATCCAAGCCTTATACCTGCAAGTCCTAATGCCTTTGACAATGTTCTTAGAACTATTAAATTTTCATAATTTGAAATTTCATCAACCATTGAACCTTCTGCAAATTCCATATAAGCTTCATCTACAACTACCAATCCATTTGTATTTTCCAAAAGCTTTTTAATATCATTTTTATTTATTAAGTTTCCTGTTGGATTATTTGGATTGCATATGAATATTACCTTAGGATTTAGTTCATTTGATTTTTCAATCAGTTTATCTATATCTACCTTAAAATCTTCATTACTTTGAATTCCTATAAATTGAGCTGAATATATTTGACTAAATACTGAGTACATACTAAATGTAGGAATAGGACTTAAAATGATTTCTCCCTTATCTACAAAAGTCTTTATCACAAGTTCTATCATCTCACTAGAACCATTTCCAGCTATAATATTTGAAGTATCAACATTTAAATATTTCTTTATTTCTTGTTTCAAAAGATATGCATCATTATCTGGATAAAAATTCAGATTAAAGTCTTCATTGAACTTGATTCCTTCTTTATATATATCTTGTAATAAAATATTTTTACCTTCATTAGCATCGAGCTTTATTTTAAAATCAATCTTATTCGTCTTATATTCTTTCAGATTTTTTATACTTTCTTTTACTAATTCCATATTAATACCCCCTATTCAAATCTTACTTTTATGGAATTGGCATGTGCCGTTAACCCCTCATCCTCCGCAATTCTTATAATAGAATCTTTTGACTTCATTAAAGCTTCTTTGCTGTAGTATATTAAAGAAGTTTTCTTTAAGAAATCCTCAACTCCTAAAGGTGATGCAAATTTAGAAGTTGAACTAGTAGGCAACGTATGATTTGGTCCTGCAAAATAATCTCCTAATGGTTCTGGAGAAAATTCTCCAAGAAATATTGCTCCAGCATTTTTCACTTGTTTGTATAAGTCAAAAGGAGTTCTTGTAAGTATTTCTAAATGTTCTGGTGCTACTTCATTAGCTATTTTTATCGATTCATTCATAGAGCTTGTTATTATTATTGCTCCATAATTTTTAAGAGATTTTTTTATTATTTCTTTTCTTTCTAGCATTTCAACTTGTATTTTTAATTCTTCGTTTACTTTTTTTGCAATTTTTTGTGAATCTGTAACAAGTATTGATGCTGCCATTTCATCATGCTCTGCTTGAGATATTAAATCAGCAGCTATATATTTTGGATTTGCATGTTCATCTGCAATTATTAGAATTTCACTAGGTCCTGCAATCATGTCTATTCCTACATATCCAGCAACTTTCTTTTTTGCCATGGCAACATATATATTCCCAGGTCCAACTATTTTAGATACCTTGGGTATACTTTCTGTTCCAAAAGTAAGTGCCCCTATTCCCTGTGCTCCTCCTACCTTGTATATCTTATCTACTCCAGCTATAGAAGCTGCTACAAGAACAGAATCTTTTATCTTTCCTTCTTTATTAGGAGGAGTTATCATAACTATTTCCTTAACTCCAGCTATTTTTGCAGGTACTGCATTCATTAAAACAGTAGATGGATATGCTGCACTTCCACCAGGAACATATATACCAACTTTTTCTATAGGTCTTATAATTTGACCTAAAATTATATCTTCTCCATCATGTAATGTATACGATGATTTCAACTGCTTGGTGTGATATTTTTCAATATTTTCTTTAGCCCTTAAAAGATCATTTTTTAAATTATCATCTATATTTTCAAATGCATCATCTATTTCTTCTTTAGACACTAAAAAATCATCTATTTCTACTTTGTCAAACTTCAATGTATATTCTTTCAAAGCTTTATCTTTTCTTTCTCTAATATTAAATAAAATTTCATCAACTACTTTATTTACTTCTTCAAATTCAAATTGACTTCTATCTAAAAGCTTTTTTAAAAACCCGCTATCTTTTATTGAATCTATTATTCGTATCATATTATCCCTCCATATTTTCGTTTAATGATTTAATAATATTTTGAATTCTATCAAACTTAAATCTATAACTTACTCTATTAGATATTAACCTTGCACTTATATTAAACATATCTTCTATTACCTCAAGTCCATTAGCTTTTAAAGTATTTCCTGTTTCAACTAAATCAACAATCACATCAGAGAGTCCTACTAAAGGTGCTAATTCTACAGAACCATTAAGCTTTATTATCTCGATTTTTTGCTGTCTTTCGTTAAAGTATTTTTTAGCTATTTCAGGGTATTTAGTTGCAACCTTTAAAATATCATCTTTTTTATATATCTTTTCTCCTTTTATACCAGCTATTGAAAATTTACATTTACCAAATCCCAAATCAAAAATTTCATATACATTTGTATCACTTTCTAAAATTGTGTCCTTGCCCACTATTCCTAAATCTGTAACTCCTTTTTCTACATATGTAACCACATCAGATGGTTTAACATATATATAATTGATTTTGTTTATATCATCTTTAAAAATAAGCTTTCTAGAATCTAAATCTATACAATCTCCTAACCCTATTTTTTTAAATACATTATCAGCTTGTTTTCCTATTCTTCCTTTTGAAAGAGCTATAGTTATATAATCCAATTTCCATCACCTCTCTTATTTATAACTTTAATTAATTCATCTATATCTATTGAGAACCCTATTGCTGAAACTTTTTCACCAAATAACTCTGTTAAAGAATCATATCTTCCTCCACTTATAATTTCTCTATATGAATTTTCATAATAACCTTTAAATACTATCCCTTCGTAATAATCTAACTCTGCAACCATAGATAAATCAAAATGTATATTTTTTAAGTATCCATACTCTTTAATAAACTCATTCAAATCTTTAAGATCCTCTATAGATTTTTTCATTTCATCATTCATATAGAATTTTTCAGCTTTTTTTATAATTTCTTCTATATTTCCCTGGAAATCTAAAATATTAGATAATAACTCGCATATTTCTTTTTTTATATTTAAATTTCCGACATAATCTATTAGTTCGATCTTATTTTTTTTATAAATTAGACTTTTTAATTCTTTTTCAACACTTTCTTCTAAATCAATCACTCTTAATATTTCATCAACATACTTGCTGTTTCCAATTTCTAAAATAAAGCTGTTGTTATATTTTTTTAAAACCTTTAGAGCTATCCCAATCAAATCTCTATCTGCTTTCATAGACGATTCTCCTATATATTCAATTCCCATTTGTCTAAATTCCTTAATATTTAAACCAGCTTTATTTCTAAAAATTGTAGAATTATAAAACAACTTAAGCTTCAAATCGTCTTCCCATCTTGGAATCAAATTTTTTATTATGTTCATTGTAATATCTGGTCTTAAAATTAATATATTTGAATTTCCATTCAAAACCTTTACCATAGATTCTTTTTTTATTCTCTTGTTAACAGACATAAAGTTATCATAGTCTTCAAAAATCGAAGGTTCTATATTAATACATCCATCATCTATAAACATATCTTCTATTTCTCTTGTTATCTTATATCTCTTATTTAAATAATCTATTTCATCTTTAATTTTTAAAAATTCCATTAAATCTCCTACCTTTCCTTAATATACAAAAAAGCCATATAGGTATATACCTACATGGCTTTTTAATATTATAAACACTTATATTAAACCATCATAGATACAAATCCTATATTTTTTGCAAAATAACTAGGACTTGTATCTATGAACTATTTTTAGCTCATTATTACAAATCCTTAAATCTATGATGATGTCTTAAGTTTAAATTCGATTTTACTAAAACTAAATTTTTCATATTAAGCACCTCTCCTCAATTTTACTTTATCACTTTAATTCATTAAACCGTTAAATTGTTATTCATATTATAACACCTTAATAAATTTTATACAACTACTTTTTTACTTAAATTTAAAATACCCTTAGTCTATTAAGCCTAAGGTTATTTTAAATCATATATATTAACTTTTTATCCTCTTAAATCTTCCATTAATTTTGTTTTTTCTTTTGTTTTATCATCTTTCATTTTAACTATTTTAGCAGGAGATCCTGCTACAACTGCACCTTCAGGTACATCACTAGTTACAACAGCACCAGCTGCAACAACAGCTTCTTTACCTATTTTTACGCCTTCAAGTATTACTGCATTAGCTCCAATTACTACATCATCTTCTATAATAACAGGAGTTGCAGAAGGAGGCTCAAGTACTCCTGCAACAACAGCACCAGCTCCAAGATGAACATTTTTACCTACAGTTCCTCTTGCACCTACAACTGCATTCATATCTATCATTGTTCCTTCTCCAATTTCTGCTCCTATATTTATAACTGCTCCCATCATTACAACTACATTTTTCCCAATAGAAACCATGTCTCTTATAACAGCACCTGGCTCAATTCTAGCCTCTTCATATAAATAATTATACATAGGTATAGCTGAATTTCTTCTATCAAATTCTAAATGATAGTCTATTATATTTTCTTTATTCTCTTCTATTATATTTTTTACGACATCATGTTCCCCAATAAGTATATAAGAATTTCCATCTCCAAATATTTTTACATTATCATAATTTTGATTATTTATTTCACCTTTCAAATAAACTTTCACAGGTGTTTTTTTTGTAGAATTCTTTATAAATTTTGCTATTTCATATGGATCTGTCAATTTCATCATTTGTAAAGTACCTCCTAATTGTCTTATATTCTATATACTTACTACATCCTTCATATTGTAATATCCATTTTCTTTATTTACAATAAATTTAGCAGCTTTTAATGAACCTTGTGCAAATATTTCTTTTGATAAAGCTATATGATTAAGTTCTAATATTTCATCTTTACCCGCAAATATTACAGAGTGATCCCCCGCTATAGTTCCACCTCTTACTGCATGTATTCCTATTTCATTTTCTTTTCTTTTCTCATTTTTCCCATGTCTACCATAATTAAATTCATTATTTAAAACCTGTTGTATTTCATTAGCTATCATTAAAGCAGTACCACTAGGAGCATCTACTTTCTTATTATGATGTTTTTCAATTATCTCTATATCAAAGTTAGTTAAAGCCTTAGCTGAGATTTCTACCAACTTTAATATTAAATTCACTCCAACTGACATATTAGAGCTGTGGAATATAGAAACTTCTTTAGATAGTTCTTCTATCATATTAAGCTCTTCATCACTATATCCAGTAGTAGCAATAACTAAAGGAATTTTTGTGTGTTTAGAATAAGACAATAAATCTTTTAAACTATCTGGGTTTGAAAAATCAATAATAACATCCACTTTTTCTTTTACATCTAATATACTGGAGTATATAGGATAATCTATATTATCATTTTTATACTTAGATACACCTGCAACTAATTCAAAAGCCTTATCTTCCATTATTAAATCTGTCAAAACTTTTCCCATTTTCCCAAGAGAACCATTAACTATAACTTTAATCATGTGATCCTCCTAATTCAAATCCGTAATTTATTAACTCTTTCTTTAATACCTCTAAATTATCACAGTTCATTTCAACAAGTGGAAGTCTAAGATTTCCCATTTCAAACCCCAATAAATTCATAGCAGTTTTAACTGGAATAGGGTTCACTTCTATAAATAAAGCATCTATCAAACTTTTCATATCAAGTTGTAATTTTCTAGAACCTTCTATATCTCCATCAAAGTATTTAGCTACTAGATCATGAGTATCCTTTGGACATACATTAGCAACTACAGAAATCACACCAATTCCACCTAAAGATAATAAAGGTAAAATCATATCGTCATTTCCTGAATATATCCCAAAACCATCTGGACAAACCCTTGCCATTTCAGCAACTTGAGATATATCCCCACTAGCTTCTTTAACAGCTACTATATTTTTAATTTTAGCCAATTGAGCAAGTGTTGAAGGGTTTATATTAACTCCTGTTCTTCCTGGTACATTATAAACTATAATAGGTATATTTACTGAATTTGCAATAGCTTCAAAGTGAGCTATAACTCCCTTTTGAGTAGCTTTATTATAATACGGAGTTATAACTAAAAGACCATCAACTCCATATTCTTCAGCTTTTTTACTTAGATGTATTGAATGAGCTGTATTATTAGATCCCGTTCCTGCTATTACAGGTATTCTTTTATTAGTTTTTTCAACTACAAACTTTATAGTTGATAATTGTTCTTCATCACTCATTGTAGAAGCTTCTCCAGTAGTACCGCATACAATTAAAGCATCTGTTTTTTCTTTTATATGGTATTCAATAATTTCTTCTAACTTGTTAAAATCTATATTTCCATCTTTAAAAGGAGTAACTAAAGCAACACCTGAACCTTTAAATAACATTAAGATCACCCTTTCTATACTAAATTATATTTTACTAAAAGCTCAGCTATTTGAACGGTATTAGTTGCAGCACCTTTTCTTATGTTATCGGCAACTACCCACATATTAATTCCATTATCCACACTAAAATCTCTTCTAATTCTACCTACGAATACTTCATTTTTTCCTTCAGCATCTAAAGCTAGAGGATATTTATTTTCTTTTGGATTATCAACTACTACTACACCTTCCGTATTTTCTAAAATATTAAATACTTCTTCAACTTCAAATTCTTTTTCAAATTCTACATTAACAGATTCACTGTGACTATATAATACTGGAACTCTTACTGTTGTAGCAGTTATTTTAAGATCATAATCATTTAATATTTTCTTAGTTTCATCTATCATTTTCATTTCTTCTTTTGTATATCCATTATCCATAAAAACGTCTATATGTGGTAGAGCATTATAAGCTATAGGGTGAGGATATAGTTTATTTTCATTTCCTTTTAAGCCTTCTTCTAAATCTGTAATGCCTTTAACCCCAGATCCAGAAACAGCTTGATATGTTGAATAAACTATTCTTTTAATTTTAAATTTATCATGTAATGCTTTTAAAGGCACTACTGCTTGAATAGTTGAACAATTAGGATTTGCTATTATTCCATTATGTTTTTTAACATCTTCTGGATTAACTTCAGGAACTACTAGTGGGATATCTTTATCCATTCTCCAAGCACTACTATTATCTACTACAACTACCCCTTTTTCTTTGGCTATTGGAGCATATTTTTTACTAAGATCTCCCCCAGCAGAAAATAGAGCGATATCTATATCTTTATCAAAAGAATTCTCATTTAATTCTTCAATTATGTAATCTTTGCCTCTAAAATTGACAGTATTGCCAGCTGATCTCTTTGATGCCATTAAATATAGATTCTCTATAGGAAAATCTCTTTCTTCTAAAACTTTCAAAAATGTTCTTCCTACCATTCCAGTAGCTCCAACTACAGCAACATTAACTTTTTTCATTTTTATACCCCCAATTTAAATTTATTTAACTATAGTTATGGGTATTAGCCTATAACTATATAAAATCATCCTATAAATCAAATTCTTTTGCTATTATAGTTATTGCTTTGCCTTTATCTCTTGAATCTATAGTGTAAGATATACTTATTTCAGAAGTTGTAACTTGCTTAAATTCAATATCATTGTCTGCAAATATTTTGAATACCTTAGCTGCAACTCCTGATTGATTCATCATACCTATTCCAACAACAGATATCTTAGTTATATTAGATTCCACATGTATTTCTATATCTTCCATTTCCTTTTTTAATTCATTTATTACATTATGAACAATACCTATATCATCTCTAGATGTAGTAAAAGAAACATTTACATATCCATCCTTAGGTGCTGTTTGACTTATCATATCTACGTTAACATTACTTTGTGATAGTCTATCAAATATAGTTGCTATATTCTTAGAATTATATAAAACATTATTAATAGTAATCATTAAAACATCATCAGTACTCGTAAGACCTGTTATCACTTTTTGTTCCATATTCTCATCATACTCCTTTATATAAGTTCCTTTTATATTTCCTTTATTTAATGCAACATAAATAGGTATATCATATTTAAAACCTATTTCAACTGCTCTTGTTTCCATTACACCCGCTCCTAAACTCGATAACTCCATCATTTCCTCATAGCTTATATAGTCTAATTTTTTAGCGTTAGGATAAACTCTAGGATCAACACCATAAATTCCTTCTACATCAGTATATATTTCGCAAGTACAGTTAAGCTTTGCAGCTAAAGCAACCGCTGTAGTGTCTGATCCTCCTCTTCCCAAAGTAGTTATATCACCATTTTCATTCATACCTTGAAAACCTGCTACAACTACTATTTTTCCTTCTGTTAAATGCTTTTCAATAATATCGATATTAATTTCTGCAACACGATTTTTAGTATGAAGTCCTTCTGTTTTTATTCCTGCCTGAAAACCAGTTAAGGATATTGAATCATATCCCTGTTCCTTAAATATCATTGACAACAATGAAATAGAAACTTGTTCTCCTGTAGACAGAAGCATATCTAACTCTCTTTTACATGGATTTTGTGAAATTTCTTTAGCCATTTCAACAAGTCTATCTGTGCTTTTTCCCATAGCAGAAACTACAACTACCACATCATTTCCTTTGTCTCTTTGGTCTATTACTCTTTTTGCAATCTCTTTCATTTTATCTATACTTCCTACAGAAGTTCCACCGTATTTTTGAACTATTATAGCCACATTAATTGCCCCCTTTAATTTTTAAAGTAATATATCATTTCTAATAAGATCTTCGTAGGTCTCTCTTTTAACGGCAAGTCTTGATTCTCCATCTTTAACGAATACTACTGCTGGCTTTAAAATTCTATTATAGTTACTTGACATGCTGTAATTATATGCACCAGTGCTTAAAACAGCTAAAACATCATTTCTTTCAACTTTTGGAAGTTCAATATCTTTTATTATAATATCTCCAGACTCGCAACATTTTCCTGCGACAGTATATATTTCTTCATATTCAAAATTCATTTTATTAGCAACAACAGCTTCATATTTAGCATCATATAGTGCTGTTCTTGGATTGTCAGTCATACCTCCATCAACAAACATATATTGTTTACCTCCATATGTTTGTTTAGTTCCTCCTATTTTATAAAGTGTAGTTCCTGCATTAGCAACTATAGATCTTCCTGGTTCTATCATTAACTTTGGAATACTCATATTCATATTTTCTATTCCATCTTTTATTAATCTAAGTAGAGTATTAAGACATCTTTTTATATCCATTTGATCATCTTCCTCAGAATAACGAACTCCAAACCCTCCTCCTAAATTTAATTCTTTAGTAATAAAATTGCACTTATTTTCTATTTCTTTCATAAACTCAATCATAACTAAAGCACTTGAATAGAATGAATTTTCTTCAAAAATTTGAGATCCTATGTGACAATGAAATCCCTTTAAATTTACTCTATTGCTCATTTGAAATTTATTTATTATAAACTGAATATCCTCACTAAATATTGATTCACCAAACTTTGAATCGTTTTTAGAAGTCTGAATATACTTATGTGTATGTGCTTCTATACCTGGATTTACTCTTAATAATACATCTATATTTTTATCTAATTCTTCACATAAAATTTCTAATAATTCTAGTTCTTGTCTATTGTCTACTATTATTCTGCCTACACCTGATTTAATTGCAAAAATCAATTCATCTTCCGTTTTATTGTTTCCATGCATATAGATTTTACTTGGAGGAAAATTTGCTTTTAAAGCTGTATACAGTTCTCCCCCAGATACAACATCTAAAGATAATCCTTCTTCTTTTATTATTTTGCATATAGCTACATTTAAAAATGCTTTAGAAGCGTATATTACTTCCGTATCAATACCTTCCATTAAAAAATTCCCATTAAATAATTTGCAATTATTCCTAACTAGTTCTTCATCCATTACGTATAATGGAGTTCCATACTCATTAGCTAAATCAACAGCATCACAATTTCCGATTTCAAAATTTCCTATATCATTTATATTCATAGTTCCAAATAATTTCATTATAGCGTCACCTCTTCTTATATAGTTTTAACTTTTCCTGCTTTTTTATATATAAAAAAAACAGTTATGAGCAAAAGGCACTCACAACTGCTTTATACAAAATCTAAATATATTTTATACAAAAACAATAATTCCTTTTGCCCCAATATGATAAGTCCTCCTTTAGAAAATTGGGCTATTTTCTAAAGACAGTACTATGCTTATTCAACATAGCCCCAATACGTAAATTCTAAGAATCTATGTATTTCGGCAGTTGGACCTTTCGAGTATATAATTTATATACTGTACTCTTTACAACCGCGGCCTCTATATCATATTGTTTATATTATTTTATTTTGAAAGTCACAGCTTTTTTTGTATATAAAAAAGCAGTTATGAGCAAAAGGTACTCATAACTGCTTTATACAAAACTAAAATACTGTTTTATAATAAAACATCTATTCCTTTTGCCCCAACATGATAAGTCCTCCTTTAGAAAATTGGGCTATTCTCTAAAGACAGTACTATGCTTATTCAACATAGTCCCAATACATAAATTCTATGTATTTCGGCAGTTGCACCTTTCCAATATATATCATATATACTGTACTTTTTACACCTGCGGCCTCTATATCACATTGTTTATATTATTTTTTATAATTTACGTTACGAATTTAAAAAATTTACATTTAAAATATTTCAAAGAAAGTTTTTTATATTTTCTGATTAATTGCTTAAAAGAATTCTAACAGATATTATACTAAGAGTCAACAATATTTTTTTATTATTTTATTAAATCTTCATTTTTAACTGTAATGCTTTGAAGACTCAAAGAGATTAACTACAGTATTTCCTTTGGACTTCCCACTTTAACAAGTTCGCCTTCTTTTAATATTATTACTCTATGAGCTATATTTATTGCATCTTCTTTGTCATGTGTAACAAATATAGATGTTATACCTGATTTATCTATTATTTTCTTCAACTCTTCCCTTATTTTACCCTTTAAATTTGCATCTAAATTACTAAACGGTTCATCCATTAAAAGAAGAGATGGCCTTGGTGCTAAAGCTCTAGCTAATGCTATTCTCTGCTGTTGCCCACCGCTTAATTCATGAGGATATCTTTTTTTATAACCTTCTAAATCTACTAAATTTAACACTTCATTTACTCTGATTTCCTTTTCTTTTGATTTCATATCTTTAAGACCAAACTTTATATTTTGACCAACTGTCATATGAGGAAACAAAGCATAGTCTTGAAATACCATTCCAACACCTCTTTTTTCTGGTTGTATAAAATTATTTTTATCAACCAAAACCCTATTATCTACTTTTATATGCCCTGAACTTGGAATTTCAAGACCAGAGATGAGTCTAAGTATTGTACTTTTTCCACTTCCACTCTCTCCTAAAATAGCGATTATTTCTCCTTTTTTTATATCTATACTAAAATTATCTATAGTTTTTTCTTTTGAATTTTTATAATTAAAATCTAAATTTTTTATATCAATATACATTAAGCACTCTCCTTATCCCCTATTTTGTAAAATAAATAAATCGAAATAAAACTGATTATAATTATTACAAGAGACGGTATAGATGATTCTGGAATCATTTCATCATTTGCATATTCAAAAACCTTTGTCGGTAATGTATTGAAATTAAACGGTCTCAAAATCAAAGTCAGAGATAACTCTTTTAAAACATCTACAAAAACTAATAAAAAAGCACTCAGTACAGCCGGCTTTATCATTTTTAAATCCACCTTAAAAAAAGTTTGAGTTACACTCATTCCTAACATTCTAGATGCTTCAAAAAATTTCTTACCTACTTTTTCAAAACCAGACTCTATAGAATTATATCCAACAGCTAAAAACCTTATCATATAAGCAAAAATAAGCATAATAAGACTAGTACTCAGTAACATCTTTTTAGAATCACTATCTATCATTTTATATATCCAATAAAAATTCTTATCTATTTTTATAAAAAACATTATTACACTTATAGCGATTACAGCAGCTGGTATAGAATATCCAATCAGTGTAGCCTTTGAGTACAACTTAGAAATAAAATTTTCGTTTATTCTACAATAATTAGCTATTACTACAGCCATTATAACAACAAGACTTGCAGCAATTGCAGCTACTCCAAAAGAATTGAATATAAGGTTGAAAAATTCAATATTTAATATCTTTTTATAAGTTAATGTACTCCAATAAATTAACTGAATAGTAGGTATTAAAAAACCAATACTAAATATAAAAAAACAATACCCAAATGCCAAATTTGATTTAAATCCTTTAAGTTTTATTCTTGAGATAGGTCTTATCTTTGTATTTGTAGAGCTGAATTTCTTATTTCCTCTCAAAACCTTTTCTGATATAAGTATCATTATAACTATTAACATCAATACACCAGATAATCTAATAGCAGAATCTGTATCTCCCATACCAAACCAAGTTTTAAATATCGCTGTGCTGAATGTAGGTATTCCAAAGTATTGTACAACACCATAATCATTCAAAACTTCTAATACAACAAGACTTGCTCCACCTATTATAGCTCCTCTAGAAATAGGCATTACTACAAATATAAAGATATCTATTAAATTCCGCCCTAACACTCTGGCATTTTCTATTAAAGCTGCTGATTGCTTTTCTAAAAAAGACCTTGTAATTATATATACATACGGAAATAACGATATTGTAAATATGAATACAGCTCCTTTAATAGACATAATATCAAAGTATTTCTGATCTATTTTCATATTAAAACTATTTCTCAAAAATGTTTGAATAACACCTGTGTAATTAAGTATTCCATTATAAGTATATGCACCTATATAAGATGGTATTGAGAGAGGTAAAATAAGACCCCATTTAAAAAATGATCTCATAGGAAATTCATATACTGATATAATCCATGCCAAGCTTACACCTATAATAACTGTAAATAATCCAGTAAAAATAACTAAGGTCATAGAATTTAATATATAGCTCTTTAGCATGTATTCTTTTATATGAAACCAGTTTTCATTTGGTTTTTGAAAAATGCTAATAAATATATTTATATTTGGCATTATAACTAAGGCTATAAATACAAAGCTTAGTATTGACCATATATTAAAATTCTGCTTTCTATATTTAATCAAATTAGTACACTTCCTTTTCATATATTAATTATTAAAAGCCTCATATTGTTTTTACAATATGAGGCTTTGTATTAATTACTTCCAGCCAATTTCATTAAATATTTCTACTGCTTTTTTATTGTTTTCTCCTAATTTATTTAAGCTTATATTTTGATCTTTAAACTCACCCCATGATTTTAATAATTCTGAAGGCTCTACATTAGGATTTGCAGGATACTCGTAGTTTGCATTAGCAAATATACTTTGAGCTTTTTCATTTGATAAAAATTCTATAAATTTAACTGCATTATCTTTATTATTAGCATTTTTAGTAACTCCAGCACCACTTACATTTATATGCGTTCCAGTAGTGTCTTGATTTGGGAAGAACACACTAACTTGCTCTCCTACTTTTACTTCTTCTGGGTCTGATGAGTTTAGCAATTTACCTAAATAATAAGTATTCATTATAGCTATATCACCTTCACCAGCTACAACTGCTTTAGCTTGATCTCTATCATTTCCTTTTGGATCTCTAGCCATATTGTCAACTAATCCTTTTGCCCATTCTTTAGCTTTTTCTTCTCCATTTATTTCAATAAAAGATGCAAGTAAAGATTGATTATAAGTGTTTGATGATGATCTTACTAATATTTTTCCTTTCCATTTAGGATTAGTTAAATCTTCATACGTAGATAATTCTGATGGGTTAACTCTATCTTTAGAGTAAACTATAACTCTTCCTCTTTTAGTTAATCCATACCACTCATTATCTTTATCTCTTAAGTTTTCTGGAATGTTGTTATTTAAAACTTCACTTTCTACAGACTGTAATAACTCTTGTGATTTAGCTCTATGTAATCTTGCTGCATCCGCTACTATAAGTACATCAGCTTCTGTATCTTCACCTTCTCTATCAAGTCTTTCAATTAATTCATCACTTTTTCCTTCAACTACATTTACTTTTATACCTGTCTCTTCTGTAAATATTTTATAAAGCTCTTTATCAGCATCATAATGTCTAGATGTATATACATTAACCACTTTTTCCTCATTACTTTCATTGCCCTCGTTGCTACTTGTACTCTCTTGTTTAGTAGTACAACCTACAAGTAATACTATTGAAAATGCCACAGTTAAAACAGTTAATAATAATTTCTTTCTCATGTCTTGTTTCCTCCTTAGTTTGTAAAGATAATTATTTCTAATCGATATCAATTATCGTTTTCGTTGTCATAATGATAATAACCCATTATCATTATGATGTCAACAATATTTCATATGTAATGTTTTACCAATAAAAATAATCTTATTGTTTCTTTTAATTTATTTTACATTTAATTGTATTTTTGTTATATTTAACATAATACATTTTAAACTTTATATACTAAAAGGAGGACTTAATATGGATTTATTCAAAAAAAAGAATCTCTATAGAGTAGAGATAATAAAGAGATGTTATCCAAATATTATACTTAATGGATACAATAACCCTATGCCTTCATTTGATACAGTAGGAGAAAAAGGTAATGTTTTTCAAATACCTCCAGGTATTAAAGGATGGGTGATCGAGAAATTTGGCAAGAAATACTTTAGACCCGATGAAGATCAAGAAGGATTAGAACTATTCACAATTCCTCATCAGCCTATAGCTTTAATAGATTATAAATATATAGAGGGCAATTATAAGCGTATATAATTTATAATTTCTTCTTTACTAATATTTTTTATTAATTGAAATCATACAATTTACGCAGAAATCAAAACTGACGCTTATTTAAATGTTAGCTACTTTTTTGTTAATATTTTTCTATCAAACTTAGATTGTGATGTTTAAATATACGTTAAAAAACTTATTTGTTTGACCGTAAGGAAGTTTAATAAGTTTTAGGATATTTAATAAGTCACAATCTATAGTTTGATTAAAATATTAACTAAGTAGCGTTATTTCAATAAGTGTCAGTTTTAGATCAAGCACCAATCAATTATGCTTTTAAAATATGTCCATAGTACTTATCCTATCAAATGCCTCTTTCAATACATCTATACTCTGAGTAACAGCTATTCTTATATAACCACTTCCACTTTCCCCAAAGGCTTCACCAGCAATAGTTAAAACATGTGCTTCATTTAAAATTCTATCTACAACTTCCTTTGTTGTAAGCCCTGTTCTTTTTATATTTACAAATAAATATATACTTCCTTTTGGCTTAATAACAGACATATTTGGAATACTTTTTATTCTTTCATATGCATAATAAATTCTTTTTCTATACTCATCTTTTATACTCGGCTGAACTTTATTTCTCATATCAAGAGCATGAATAGCAGCCCTTTGAGATATTGAAGGAGCTGTAAATACACTATTTTCATTTATGCTTCTTATAGTCTGTATAATATAATCAGAACCTAATATATAACCTATTCTCCAACCAGTCATAGCATAATCCTTTGAAAAACTGCCTATAGTTATTGTTCTCTCCCTCATTTTATCTAGAGTAGTTATAGGAATAAACTCGTCTTCATACATAAATAGTGTATATATATCATCTGCAATAACTACTATATCTTTTTCTATGCAGATCCTTGCTATATCCTGTAATGTATTTTTATCAAAGCAAGCTCCAGTTGGATTATTTGGAGTGTTTATTATTATAGCTTTAGTTTTATCAGTTATAGATTTTTCTAGATTATCTATATTTATTTTAAATTCATCTTCCTCATATGTTTTTAAAAATATAGGATTTCCTCTTGCCATTTCCACCTGTTCTTTATACGGAGTAAAATATGGTTCATGTATTATAACTTCATCCCCATCATCCAGTATAGCTTCAAGTACCAAATACATTGCATGGCATCCACTCGTCGTTATCATACATTCTTTAGTATCTATATTATATGAATATTGTTCTTTGTAATAATTACATATTTTCTCTCTAAGTTCTAAATATCCTAAGGAATCAGTGTAGTGTGTATGACCATCTCTAGCATCTTCAAAGGCTTTATCTATTATCCTAATGTCAGTATTAATATCAGGATCTCCAAGGCTTAAGTCTATAAGATCTTCATACTCATTAGTATGATTCATACTCTCAGCCATTGGTGTAATTGTTTTACTAGAGTATCTTTTAGATATATACTTCATACAATCAACCCCTTAATATTCATTCAATATATCTATCATAAGTTGTTCATCTATATTTCCACCAGATATAACTAAGGCTGCATTTTTTCCCTTTATTATATCTGGGTTTTGAAGTATTGCTCCAACACATATAGCACTAGACGGCTCTGCTACTATTTTTTCTTTTTTAATCATATGAGCTATACCTTTTTTTATAAATTCTTCATCTACCTCTACTATTTCATCTATGCACTGTCTTCCCATTTTAAATGCAATTTCTCCAACGCCTCCAATTAAGGCTTCACATACAGAGTCTTCGCTTGGGTAAGTTTCATAAAAAATATCATCCTCTAAAGCTTTTACCATGGCAGGACACGCTTTTGTCTGAAGCCCAATAATCTTAACATCTGGATTAATATGTTTTGCTGCAACACTTATTCCTGTTATAAGACCTCCTCCGCCTATTGGTACTAATATAGTATCTATATTTGGATTTTGTTCAAATATCTCAATACCTATTGTTCCTTGACCACAATACACTACTTCATCTCTTGAAAATGCATCTACATAGACCATGTCATTTTCTTTTATGTGAGCCATGGCATACTCATAAGCATCATCAAAAGTATCCCCAACAATTTCAACACTTGCTCCAAAATAATTTATCTTATCTATTTTAGCCTTTGGAGTATTCTTAGGAACAAATACTAAAGAATTCTTAATCCCCATAACACCACACGCATAACTAAGTGCTATAGCATGATTTCCGGAAGATACAGCAACTACACCCTTTTCCTTTTGATCATCAGTTAAAGATGTAAGCTTACTCATAACCCCTCTTATTTTAAAACTTCTTACACTCTTTTGTAGTGATTCTAATTTAAAATAGCAGTTAGTATCTTCATCACTTAAATATATAGATTGTTCTAGAGGAGTCATATATACCTTATCTTTAATCCTTCTTCTACTATTTTCTATACCTTCATAACTAAACATTAGACTTCACCACATCTAATTCTTTTAAAAACTCAGATATCTTCTCAAGTCCAACCTTTATAATCTCAGGACTATTAGCAAATCCAAGTCTCACATATCCTTCCATATCAAGTGAGCTACCAGGAACTAACATAACACTTTTTTCTTTTAATAATCTAAGACAAAGTTCTTCTGATTTCATATCAAAATTATATTTTAAGAAAGCTGTAGTTCCAGCCTTTGGCTTTATATAATTTATAAGCGGCTCATTTTTCACCCATTCATCAACAAGCTCTACATTACCTCTAACTATCTCTAAATTTCTCTTAACTATTTTGTCCTTATTCTCAAGTGCAACAACCGAAAGTCTATCATCTATCATTCCACAGCTTATAGTATTATAATCTCTTCTCTTATTAACTCTTTTTATAAAATCCTTAGGGCCTGCTACCCATCCAATTCTAAGTCCTGCTAAAGAGAACGTTTTAGACATACTACCAGTAGATATTCCTTTTTCATACAAATCAACTATAGACTTTGTAAAATTTTCTCCCTTGTGATTTAATCCTCTATATACTTCATCACAAAGAACATACGCATCACATTCTTTAGCTATATCAACTATCTTCTTTAAAAATTCCTCATCCATTAAAGCTCCAGTTGGATTATTAGGATTATTTATACATATTAGCTTAGTTTTATCATCTATGTAAGATTTGAGTTCTTCTAAATCAGGTAAAAACTCATTCTCAGGTCTTAGCTTTAATATTTTAACGTTAGCACCGATTGATTCTGGAATAGAATAATGCTGTTGATAAGTAGGTAACACCGATATAACAGTATCTCCAGGCTCAACCAAAGTTTCAATACTAAGTGAATTTGCACCTATTGCTCCATGAGTTACAGTTATATTCTCTACATCAATTTTTTCATAAAGAGATGAAATCTCATTTCTAAGTTTAACTGACCCCTCAATTTCTCCATAAGTTAATTTCATATTATATATTTCATCTAATAAAGCGTCTTTATTTCCACTATAATCTAATAATTGATTTACAGTTAATGACTCAACACAAGTTTCAGCTAAGTTATAATCACAATCATTTTCATAAAGTCCCATCCAAATCTCAACACCAAAATCTTTAATCTTCATTACAATCCCCCCTATAAATCTACTACCACACCTAAATTTTTCTCTTTTGCAGCATCTAATACAATTTTAGATGTCATAAGATCTTGTAGTGCTATACCTGTAGTATCATAAACAGTTATATCATCTTCACTCAATCTTCCTTTTTCCTTACCTACTATTACATCACCTATTTCACAAATTATATCTTCTTTACTTATAGTTTTATTTTTAATTCCAATCTCAATTTCTCCTACATCAAGGGCTTGATTCATATCATCTACATAAACTCTAGCACAAGCCAATATATTTTCATCTATTTCCTGTTTTCCATTCATGTCAGATCCTACACAACTAAAATGAGTTCCTTTCTTAACCCATTCTTTCTTAATAAGTGGTTTTCTAGATGGTGTTGCAGTTATTATTACATCACTTATCTTAACTGCTTTTTCTAAATCATCTACACCTTCAAAATTTACATTGAACTTCTTAGATATCTCATCATATAAATCTGTATTTTCATACTTAGATAAAAACTTATCCTTTAATAATTCTTTCATAGATTCAGCAAGCTTCTTTGCATTGTTCGAATCAATAGGATCATATATTCTAACATTTTTTATATTTTGCATACTTATCAATGTTGCAGCTATTTGGAAAGTAGCCTGATGACCTGCTCCAACCATTAATAAATCAGCAGAATTTTCTCTTGCTAAGTACTTAGCTCCTATAGCCCCAGCAGCTCCAGTTCTCATTCCTGTTATATACTCAGCGTTTAACATTCCTATAGGCATTCCTGTTTTACTATCAAACACCATAGTAGTTCCAATTAACATTGGTAACTTCTTATCTTCATTATCCTTAAACCAAGAAACCACTTTAAGACCGAATATATCTTCTCCTTTAAGATGTCCTGATTTAATATCCATATCAGCAACACCTCTTTCAAACTCATGAAATACCATATCAAATACTTCGGTCTTTTCATTTGATTTCAATCTATAAACCTCTTCTATAGCCCCAACAACCTGCTTCATATCTATAACTTGCTTTATAACCTCTTCATTTAAAACTCTAACCTTAAACATCTAAACTCCTCCTCGTATTTTTTGTACTAAAAAAGAGAAAAACTGATTTATTTTTCTCTTTTATATCTATATTCAAGTATTCAATTTTTAAACACACTTTGCCTTTGTAATTTTTAATAATAAAAGGAGTTATATTTGTAATTTTTACAAACCTTTTTATGAATCATTTTCTAATATCTTATATATCTTTATTGCAATAGATAATTGTTCGTTGAAGCTTGCCTCTAAATTATCCATTTTCAATATTTCTTTCATTTTATTTATTCTGTATCTTATCGTATTTCCGTGCTGAAACATAGAATCTGATGTTTGCTTTATATTACAGTCACACTCTATATATTTTATTGCAGTATCTAAAATATTGGAGTTAAATCTCACATCATAATCTTTCAAAGGATTTATTATATCCTCATAGAAATTTTTTGCCCATACAGTATCTATAAAAGGCATTATCATCTTATATATTCCTATATCTCTATAATAAATTTTTTCATCTTTTTCAGTTACATTATACTTCATGCAATATAAACTTTCTTGTATAGCAGTATTTATATATTTTAAAGAATGATTATTGCTAATTCCTATATAATAATTATTTTTATTTAAATTAACACAATTTAAATAATCATATAATCTAGTTTTGACATCTTTCTCATAACTATAAATGACAAGTATGCCCATCTTGTATTTTAAAATAGATACGCCTATATCTATATTGTTAAATCTTTTAATATTTTCTACTATATCTATAATATTTTCTTCACTTAAATATTTCCTTGGTCTACAATATGATATAACTACATTTTCATTAAAACAACTATTTATTTCAAGAGCTAGCTGCCTTATTACTCCTTTACTTAAATCCGAATTTATTATTACATCAATCTTACTTTCAATCAATCTATGATTATCTTTGTTTCTTATACAGTCCATAATGTCAGTTATTACATCCTCAAACATAATATCCTTGTCGAATACGAATATTGGCAATGCATTTTCATTGGCATAATCTATTATTTCATCAGGCAAATTATCATAATATACATTCTTTATAGCCAAAGCACCAACAAAACTTTCAACTAATAAATCTATAGATTTTTTAACAAGATTTATATCATCTTTTGCAAAGAAAAAACTAGTAATAACAAAGTCTCCTCTATTAAATAGCCCCTCAAAATCATCCATAACCTCATATTCTAATATTCCAACCTTATCTATATCATTATCAATACCACTAGCTCCAGCTATAAGCCTGAATTTTTTAAAATTATCAAGTTTAATTATTTCTCTTACTTTAACTCCCATATAATTCCTCCTCAGCAAACATTACATCTTTATTTTAAGATTCTTAAATTCATACTTTTTTGATTTTATGTACATTATTTATAACAAATATAACTTAAAAATGACGCTCATTTAAATGTTAACTACTTTTTCCTTATTATTTTACTATAAAACTTAGATTGCTACGTTTAAATAGACGTTAAAAAACTTCATTGTTTGAACATAGTGAGTTTATGAAGTTTTAGGATATTTAATAAGAAGTAATCTTTAGTTTTATTAAAATATTAACTAAATAGCGGTATTTCAATGAGTGTCATTTTTCACTCAACATCTAATATACTCATGAAATTAGCTTTTAAAAATATAAGAAAACCCGCTATTTAAAAGCGGGTATATATCTATTTACTATAAAGCATCTCTACATGTTCAATTCCATCTTCTAAATAAACATCCGATACTTCTTTAAATCCTAACTGTTTATAAAAATCAACCAAATACTTTTGTCCAGATATCCTTATTGATTTTTCATTTAATTTTCTCTCTATAAAATCAATGGCTATTACCATCATTTCTCTAGCTAGACCTTTTTTTCGCCTATTCTTAGATACTAAAACTCTGCCTATAGACATCTCATCATACGATATTCCCCTAGGTATTATTCTTAAATAGCAAAGTACTTCTCCATCATGTTCTAAAAATAAATGATATGATATTTCATCTTTTCCATCGCAATCCTGGTAAAGACATTCTTGTTCCAATACAAAAACTTCACTTCTCACTTGTAAAATTTTATATAACTCTTCTATATTTAATTCCTCAAATTTCTTCAATACCCAATTCACGCATTTTCCTCCTCAGTAATATAAAAACTATTTCCCCAGTTAAATATTAGCAAATATACATTTTGCATTCAATAGAACTAAATGTTCATTTTTAAATATATTATATTTTTTGTCAAAAAGTAAATAATATGTATATGATATATTAACAAAAGAGGGTGAAGTCATGAAAAATATTGGTTTAATATTACCAGGTGGAGGAATGAGAGGCGTTTATACCTCCGGTGTTATAGATTTTTTTATAGAAAAAAATCTAAGATTTCCTTATACTATAGGTGTATCTGCTGGAGCTTGTAATGGATCGGCTTATATATCTAATCAACATGGATTCGGAAAAATACTTTATACTAAGTATTTAAACGACAAGAGGTATTTTGATTTAAGAAATTTATTTAGACAGAATAAAACAGTTCTTGGAATGGATTTTATATTCGATGAAATTCCAAACAAACTAGAACTATTTGATTTCGATTCTTTTAATAAAGCTCCCGAAAAACTAATTATAACTACTACTAATTGTGTAAATGGTGAATCTGTATATATAGACAGGCATAATTGTGATGACTTATTGAAAGTTATAAGAGCTTCTTGTAGTTTACCTTTCGTAAGTCCTATTGTAGAATATGACAAAATGCAGCTTTTAGATGGCGGGATTTCAGATCCAATCCCTATAAAAAAATCTCAGAATGATGGAAACAATAAAAATATAGTAATTCTTACAAGCCAGGAAGAATCAAGTAAAAAGCCTAGATATCTAAAGAGACTTGCTAAAAAGTTTTATACAGATAACATTACTCTAGTAGAAGCTATAGATAATTGCTATGATGTATACAACGATTCATTAAAATATGTTAGTGAACAACAAAAAAATGGCAAAGCTTTTGTTATATCACCAAGTCAACCTGTAAAATTGAATACGCTTGATAAGAATTATAAAAATATAAATAGTTTATATGAACTTGGATACAAAGATGCTTCAAACTCCTATAATAAGATGATAGACTACATTAAAAATTAAAATTCATTTTATGCTAAAAGGGGACTACAAATGTAGCCCCTATTTTACTATTTCTATAAGTTTTTCCTTTATAAACTCTTTTATATCCATATCTTCTATAGTAACCTTAGTTTCATCAAATAAGTCAGGCTTTACTCTAAAGAAATTCACTATAAGCTTGTCTCCTTGTATCTTATATACATCATGATTCCAAGGTACAAATACAACCTCAAGCTCTTCATAGTTAGAGTTGTTATTTTCATTCAATTCATCTATTACAGAATCTAGATTCAATACTTTAACAGGAGATACCATCATATTAGTATACTCTAAATCTTCCATCATCCACATATTATTGTTCCAAAACTTTCTAGATTTTTTATTTGTAGTATTTAATAACTCTACATTTGATATTGCACTTAATACTGTTCTAACTTCTTCATCACCAAATTCACTATCATATATAAGCTTCATATCATCGTATTGAGATATATCATTTATGTAAGCTTCTCCAACCTTCTCTTTTTCACTTGTAGCCTGCCAGAAATAAAGCATACTCTCAATAACATCTAATTTAACCTTTATTCTTTTGATCACAATAACGCCCCCTTAGTTTGAATTTTCTGCATCTTAATTATATTACATATAATAAGTTTGTACCATAGATTATTAGTAAAAATATGTAATTATGTAGTATACTTAAGTTACACAATTTTATTCTTTCAAAAAGGGGGACAACTTTTATGAAAAGAGTTGATGAAAGAGACACTATGTTCGCAAGAGCAAATTATCAAAAAGGGTCACAAGCTTACGAAGATTATTATATGAAGAATCCACATAAAAAATCTATCGATGATAGCATACGAAGCAGACCTAATCTATGTGAAGAAGGAACTATGACTTATAACGAGCTCAATAGTGCTATTCCAGAAGCTTCATTTCAATTTTTAGGAGATATAATTCACTTATGTGAAGGTAAGATAAATCCAGAAAAAATTATCTGTAGTAAAAAAGTAATAACAAAAAGAATAAAAGGTCTTGCAAAAAAATACGGTGCAAATCTAGTGGGAATAACTAAGCTTCAAGATTATCATTTCTATACTCATAGAGGAAGACATGAAGAAAACTATGGAGAAAAAATAAATTGCAATCATAAATATGCAATAGTATTTGCATGCGAAATGGATAAAGATATGATAAATAGAGGTCCAATGATATCCGAAGTTATAGAAACCTCAAAATGTTATGTTGATACAGCTATAGTAGGTATGATACTAAGTTATTATATAAGAAATTTGGGATATGACGCTCGTAATCATATGGATTCAAACTATTTATTAATACCAGGTTTAGTTGCCAAAGATGCAGGCCTTGGTGAAATAGGAAGAAATACAATACTAACAACAAAAGAATATGGATCTAGGGTAAGACTTGGGGTTGTAAGCACTGACTTAGAACTCGAAATAGACGAACCTATAACATTTGGACTTGAAGACTTTTGTAGGCTATGTAAAAACTGTGCCTTTACATGTCCGTCTCAATCTCTATCTAACGAAACTGAAAAATTTAGTAACGATAAGGTAAATTGGATCGTAAATCAAGAAACCTGTTATATAAAATGGAGATACCTAGGAACTGACTGCGGTATGTGTATAGCAAGCTGTCCTTTTAGCCAAGAAATGGAATCTATAAAAAAAGTAGATACATTTAAGGGAAATGAACAATTAATCGGTGAAGTATTAAGTGAGTTTAGAAAAAAATACGGAAAAAGACCATTCGTTCCTGGAAATCCCGACTGGTTGAGATAATTTATTATATTAATACCACTTAATATTAAAACAAATAACTAGTAAGATTTATAATAACTTCTATAAATCTTACTAGTTATTTAAACTTTTTCTATGCCTTGATTCAGCTATAATCCACAATATTAAAGGAATTATAACTTGAAATGGAAATGCATAATAAGGATATATTTTTAAACTAAAATCAAAAAATGACATTCTACTATTAGCAGTAATATACGCTAAGTTAAGACTGGCATAAGACATAGGAGTAACTATAAATCTATAATCATCCAACTCAAATATTTTTGCAATTCCATTAACAGATGCTAGTAAGCATACACTGAATTTAATAAAACCACCTAATATAAATATAAAAGTGGTTATTATTTCTAAACGTTGTAAAACATCCCCAATATCAAGTTTACCCACAGTTACATATCCCGGAAAATACGTTTCTATACACGTATTGACACCAAGGATTAAAACTTCAGCAGTAGATGTTATAAATATTATACTTCCTGATATTAACAACCCTAAAACATATACATTATATGTGAATTTTTTATTCTTAAATTTTGAAAATACCATAGTAAATATAACAATTTCACCAAATGGAAATGAAAACGCAGAAAAAGCACCATCCATTATAGGCTTAAAACCCTGTGATAATATAGGCTGTAAATTAGTTATTTGCATTTCATTACTTACCATAATTGCTAATGTAAGGACTACAATAACTATTAATGGAGCAAAAGTCTTAGCATATCTTCCCATTACCTCTATTCCATCTTTAAGTACCCATATTCCCAAAAAAGCTGTTATCATCATAGTAACCATCATAGGAGTTTCTTTAAGTACTACCAATTGAAATTCTCCAAAATCTCTTAGTATAAGACAGCTCAAATGAAGTGTGTACCAGACATATAATAATCCTATAAGCTTTCCTATAATATTACCAAAACATATTTCAAGTATATAAAATAAATTTTCACCTTTAAAAATACAGTTAAGCCTAGCATATATGATAGCCATACAAAACGCCATAAATATAGACAAAATAACAGACAACCATAAATCTTGTTTAGCTTGAAGACCAGTAACTATTACTCCTGATGTTCCTATTACAAACATTGTAATTAAACATATGCCTTCTTTGTCAGATATAATTTCTGTTTTCATTATAACTTGTTCCTCCAGAATACTAGGATTTACTATTTATTCTATCCTATATAGAAAGACTTCATTCTAAAAAATTCGTCTAATTGCAAGTAATGTATAAACAAACGACACGAACTATAAAGTCCATGTCGTTTATTATAAATATATTTTATTTCTTTAAAGCCAAGCTCTGTGATACTAACCTATAGTCATCTAAGATAGATCTATGAACAACATCACCTGTATCAAACTTAAATAATTCAAATATCCACTGTACAGCATACCCTATTCCAAATACATAAATCACAGTACCTATACCAACAGGTGCTCCAAGAATAATACCTATAATAAGAGCACACCCCTCTATAAAATTCCTTACAAATCTAACAGATTTGCCTGTTTTTTTAACCATAACCACCATAAGTCCATCTCTTGGTCCTGTTCCTAACTGAACCTTCATATATAAATAAGTTCCAAATGCCATAAGTATAATACCTATAACCATCATTATTATACCTTGAAGCATATTGTCACTGACAGGTATTATATTTGAATTATTTATTATGTCTGTAAATATACCTATAAGGATCATATTAGATATAGTCCCCCATCCTGGTATTTGTCCCATAAAAGTAGTGAACAATACTATCACAAGACCTGTAGCTATTTGAACATTACCAAGGCTCATTGGTATGTGTTTTATAACGCCTATATGAAAAGCATCCCAAGGTCCAAGACCTATATTTGCATTTACTTCTAATATAATTCCTATTGAACATACTATAAAACCAAATAATAAAGTCATAATTGTATTTATACATTTTTTCATATTTCATCTCTCCTGTGCCATTATATCCAATAATTATACCACACATTATATTTACTTTTTTAGTTTAAGGACTATTTGACTATGTTTTTCTTCAAAATCAACTTCAAACTCTTCAAATATATCTTTAACTAAATCTAACATATACTCTCTCGACTTAGTTCTATATTTAAAACCAATTCTATGTCCTATTTTTTCTTGCTTTTCATCCTTCACTGAAAATGGCAGTACAATATCAATTTTTCCTTTGAACCCTTTTGTAAGTTCGTATATTCCCTTATATAGTTTTGTTAAATTATCATCATCAAAAAACTCTGCAAATCCATTACATAATACTATTAAGTTATCGAAATTTTCAAAGTCATTCTTGTAATTTTTTTCATCAAAATAATCGAATACAGACATATTGTATCTACTTATATTAGTATCTTTACCAAACATTTTCAAACTTAAATTTTCATTATTTTTAAGCCACTTTTCATCTATATCTACATTAACTATTTTGTAATCTAAATCACTATGAATACCTCTCATTATTCTTTCAACCTCAAGGCTATCAAATCCGCCTCCACATCCTATATCTATAGCTGCAAAACCTTCTTTAATATTAAATACATAATTATGTACAGCATTGTTTACAAACTCAATAACAACATCTCTTCTCCAGTTAATAGGAGGTGCAACTTTTTCAAGCATTTTTTTATCTACTACTTTATTTAACCAACCTCCATGCGGCTGGCTTAAATGACAATAAAAAGTAACCTCTTCCGTTCCAGGTCTTTTGCACATTATATTAGCACAGGAACTAAGCTTTGTAAGCATATCTCCTAAAGCTGTAAGTTCGTATTGAGATTTTGGAAGATCATTATCTTCAAAACTACTTAAAAATATTTTCTCTCCTTCAAGTTCATAGTAAAATTTATTGTCCTCAGCTACAATATTATCCCATACTTTTTTTTGACTATTTATCTCATTCCAATTATTTATAAGGTTATCCATCTTAATTTTCTCCTTTTCCTGTAATTTCTACTTATTATAACATATTTTTTATATGATTATATATTTCAGCATAAATGGAAAACCTTATCTTTATAAACAATCTCTAAGATTAAATATATCTAAATAGCAAATTGTAACTATATCAGATTAACCTTTGAGATTCAGTTATGTAATCAATATACAAAAACAAATTGAGGTTAAAAATAAAATTAACTTTTTCACATTAATTGCTTACTTTAAATATGAATTATATTAATTTCCTACTCATTATGAAATAATTCATAATATCTTTTTATACTATATTCAATTTTTTCTAAATTAATATATCTAGCTTGTCTTATTGATTCCTTACCTTTAATAAATATAAGAATAGCTGGTATAGTAAAAATATTAAACTGAGCTGCTGCTTCTAAATTTTTATCTACATCTATTTCTACTAATTTTATCTTAGGATATGATTTTAATCTTTCACGCACTCTAGGCTTAAGTATGTTACATACACCACATCCTTTATTTCCAAAATAAACCAAAACCATATCGTTTTCTTTTATCAAATTATCAATAATCTCTTTTGTATATAATTTATCCATTAGTCAATTACCTCTTTTTTATTTATATTCTTTGATTATTTATATCTATAAATTACAATATTATGATGTATAAATCAAGCTTTTTCTATAATAATTAAAATATAATTATTTTTATTTACTTATTAATATTATCTATAAATTTAAATTTATACTCTTTACTTAAATTCAAAAAGATAGGGAATTATCCCTATCTTCTTTATCTCATATTTGAACATATTCATTAAGACCCGTTTGCAATATGAGCTATACATTAGTGTAACTCGAATTTTATTTTAAATTAATTACATTTGTTTTATCAACCCATTTACTATCTTTTACTTCTGAATTACTAATCATAATTTTATTACCTGAAGGACTCCATTTAATGTGATTTTCTAAATCTAAATATGTTGTAGATACTTGATTCTTTTTCTTTTTTTCAATATCAATTATAAAAAGTCCCTCATCCTCTTCTCCTCGTGAATTTAGAATATATGCAAGTTTTGATCCATCAGGTGACCAACTAGTTCCATATATCATTCTTCCTTCAGCTACAGCATCTTTATTTTTTCCTTCTAAATCTACTAATGAAACAGTTGTCTTATCTTTATTTAGATTATGTGTTTCAATAACAAATTGATTGTCTTTTGGAGATAAATGAAAGTCTACAACCCTATCTTCAATAAATAATTTTGTTTCTTTTGTGCTTATATTATATACTTTCATCTTTCTTTCTAATTCAATTTGCGTACTATAATATATTTTGTTTCCAACTTTTACAGCTTTATATATATATTCTTTATCTTCCACATCTTCTATCTTTATTTCTTTTCCACCTAAATTTATAATATAGAACCCTGTTCCTTTGTATGGCATTATTAATTCTTTATTATTAATCCATATAGCCTCTCCTAATTCCCCAATATAAGGTCCTTCAGCCTTAGCCTTTATATTGCCGTTTAAGTCTATAATATAACGTATATGTCTAGCGGAATCTACGAAAAATATATGCTTTTTATCCGGTGAAACATTAATATATTGATATGGTAAATTTTCAGTAGTAAATTCCTTTTTTATAAAATTCAAAATATCTTTTACATCATAAACTAATTTTTCAAGTTTATTGTTTTCATTCTCTTTTATTCCAATTATTTTATCATTCTCTACCCAATCATATCCTTTTAATCCTTCATATACATTAATTTTTTCAACAATATCTTTTCCTACAGTATAATTAGTATCTGCTATAACAGTTATTTCTTTATTTTCTTTTTTAATAATTTCACGGTCTGTTTCAAGATCTTTTGTACATCCAACAAATAGAAGTAAAGTACTTATTAGGACTAGATATATTGATAATTTTCTTTTTTTCATATTCTATATCACCTTCTTTAATTTAGCGTTAAAAAAACAGAGGTTTGTATTCCCTCTGATTTTTAATTATATATTCTTTATATAATGTTTTTAAGACTATTTCCATTCCTTAATCAAACTTGCACCAACAACTTTATCTGTACTAGGATCATATGCTATGCTTAGAACAAGACCTTTATAATCAAAGTTACTGTATCCAGATACATTGTCCTCTAGTACAGGTTTTCCAAAAATATTTTTAAAATCATCGATTTTTCCACCAACGCTCGCTCCATTAAAGTCAATATCACTGTTATAAATAGCAATTTCATTTACACTTTTGCCATCTTCTCCAAACCAAACTCTAATATCCTCACTTAAAAACTCTAATCCACCTTCATCAACAACATTAGGTTCTTCTCCTATGGCATCAATAATTTCTTCTCTACTTAACCCAATTAACTTTATATACTTTTCAAGAGAATTTTTTTCATCTTCTTTAGTCACATTCTCTTTCTTAGATACTTCTGAATCTGATGTAATATCCTGCTTTGTACCTTCTTTCTCTATGCTACTTTCTTGCTTTATTTCTTCCTGAGACATGCTACTTTCATCCTTATTCGTACATGCTATCATTGATAATCCTAATACTAAAACAATTCCCATAGTTATTATTTTTTTCATAATTTCTACCTCTTTCCTATAATTACATATTTGATTAACTAAGGTAATTATACAAAATAAATATTTCTAAAATATATAAATTTGTTTCCAAAGTGTAAACTTTTTAGAGCAGAGGAAAAGATACTAGAACAGTTGTCCCTTCTGATCTTGTATCTATTATAGAAATAGTGCCTCTTTGCTTTTCTACTAGTTCTTTTACAATAGCAAGTCCCAATCCTGTTCCACTGTTTTCTTTAGATCTATTCTTATCTACTGTATAAAATGAATCAAACACTTTTTCTCTGTCTTCTTTAGGTATTGTATTTCCTGTATTGTATATTTCTATATAAACTTTCTCTTTTTCAATGTAATTCGTGATAAAAACATATCCTTCAGGCATATTGTATTTTATTGCATTATCAATAAGATTTATAAAAATATGCATCAAACTTTCCTTATCTCCTAAAATAACTGATTCTACTAACTTTATATCCAAACTTATATTAAATTTTTGTGCTTTTCCTCTCATTCTATTACAAACATCTTCTATCAGTTCTTTTATTTCTATTTTTTCTGACTGAAGTTCAAAATCGTATTTTTCTTGAGAGGATAAATGCAGTACTTTATTCACCAATTCATAAAGCCTATCTGCTTCTTTTTCTATATTAGATCTTGCTTCTTTTATTAAATTAGGATCATCTTCATATATATTTAATAAATCAATATAAGCTTTAATGCCTGTTAATGGAGTTTTAAATTCATGTGTAATATTCCCAATAAAAGTTTTCTGCTGTTTTTCTAGTGCTCTAAGTTTTTGTACTGCTAACCTTAGCTTACTCTGTTCGTCTTCCATTTCATAAATATTTTTTCTAATTTGATTGTTCATATAATAAATTCCGTTACTCAAGTCTCCAATTTCATCATTTCTTTTAATAGGAACAATACAATTATAATTTCCAATTCTAATTGTATCTACATCTTTCTTTAACACCAAAATAAGCTTTACAAATTTATCAAAATAATAATATCCACTTATAAAACTCAATACAAATACAATGATTCCAATACTAATAAAAAGCCTTGTTACTTGTTTGTAAAAATCAATATATTTTTTTAAAGAATACTGAAACCTAATAACACCAATCTGCCCATTTATATCGTATAGAGGTGACATATAATCCATTGTATCTCCTATAATTTGATACGATATATTATCCTTTAATGCATACGATAAAATATCCTCTGTATCCATTTTACTAGAAAAAAGTAATGAATTTCCTATTTCATTTCCTGACATATCATATATTGCAACATTCATACCCATCATACGATCCAATTGTTTTGCAATATTGGCACTATTATTTTGTAAAAATTCATTTATATCATTTGGATTTTTTGCATAATAAAAATCTCTTATATACATATTGGCAACCTTGGCTTGTTGCGCTATATATGATTCTTGTTCTCTTTGTTGATTTTTCTTTATTCCACGAAGCACAAATATACTTAACATACATACTGTTAAAAGTAACAATATAGCCAAAAAAACACTTAATTTCGTCCTAATACTTATCTTCATTCAAAATCACCGGTTGCCTTATACCCTACTCCAAATATTGTTTTTATTATATTTTGATATTCAGAACCTAGCTTTTTTCTCAATCTTTGAATATGAATATCTACTGTACGAGTCCCACCTATATACTCCATTCCCCAAACTAAATCTAACAATTCTTCTCTTGTATATACTCTTTCTAGATTGGATAATAAAATAACCAACAAATCAAATTCTTTTGGTTTTAATTCTAAGCATTTATCTTCAATTATTACTTTTCTGTATTTTGGAATGACTCTTAAATTTTTAATTATGATTTCATTAACTTCAGGTTTATTAGAAGTCTTTTGTAGCCTTCTTAATAATGATTTACTTCTTGCTATTACTTCTCTTATATCAAAAGGCTTAGTTATGTAATCATCCGCTCCAAGTTCTAATCCCAATACCTTATCCACAATATCATCTTTAGCCGTTACTAGAATAATACCTATATCATCTCTGTTGCTTACTTTTTTACATACCTCAAACCCATTCATCTTTGACATCATGATATCTAAAATAATCAAATTCGGTTGAAATATTGATATCTTCTCTAATGCTTCAATTCCATCATATGCTACTTCAACAATATATCCTTCTCTTTTAAATCCATAAGAAATTGCATGAGCAATAGTTTTTTCATCGTCTACTATTAATATTTTATCTTCCATATTTTTATATTCTGCTCCTTTTTTATAATAAACCTATCATTCTATTTATGATATAACATTTTAAATCGTATGTATATCAAAAGATCAGCCTATATTATTATAACTAATATTTTGTGTTAATTTGCATAAATTTGATTATTTATATAATCAAAAATAGAGGCATCAGCCTCTATTTTTATATATATTTATTCAGTAGTATCATAAATATCACTGTTTCTAAAATGCACATATAATTTATTGTTTAATATATTTTTATTTATATTTTCTTTTTTAGGTGTTACAATATAAAGATCTATATCCATATCTTTAATATCTTTAATTCTATTTTGAGACCATTCGTCATTTTTTAAAAGATCAAACGAAAAACCTTCCCACATTATACCATTTATGTGTTTTGCGGAGTAATTTTTTGCAGTTTCAAATCCCCAGTTTTGAACAATTTCTAAATCCTTATAATTATTTTTTATTCTAAGTAAAAATTTTTCATAATTCTCCCTCATACCTTTTTTATCATTTTCACGCCAATTAGAATCATCTATATCCCCAACCGTATCTAAAAATACACCATCTAAGTTTTTATCAACAATATGCAAATATAGTTGTTCTAAAAGAAAATTTTGATAACCTTTTTTTCTTATATCCATATACCAAGATTGCCATTTATAAATTTTGATTTTTTCATTGTAAGGCTTATAAAACCAAGAATCTTTCAGCCCTACAAATTCTATATTATTCTCATTCTGCTCAACAACAGACATATAGCCTAAAACTTTTACTCCTAGATTTTTCAAAGTAATAACTTGATTTTTTGTTATATTTCTAGGTTCTATTATTACAAGCGAATACTTTGATAATTCCTTTATCTTCTTGTCATTTATATCTCCATAATATATTATAAAATCTTGTATACTATTTTCAACTTCTAAAATATTCTTTTCTTCCTTTATATTGTAATTTGCACTTATAGGTTCATTGATTGGAATAATAAATGTTCCTACTAATGCCATAATTACTATAAATATAATCATATATCCATGCTCCATATTATTCACCTTTTTATATTTTTCTTATCAAATAATCGAATAAACTGAAATATGCTCAACTTATTCATTCTCAATATCATTTGATAAAGTATTTATATTATTTGCAATACTTGCAAATATACCCTTTTCTTCTGCAATAAATAACGGTTGTTTTCCAAATGTATAGTAATTTATATCTTTTAAGAATCTTACCATTATTACAATGGCTATAACCAAAGTTATAAATGAACCCATAAAATATCCAAATCCATAAAATTCAATACCCTTTGGTATAAAATATAAGGTAAATATTGCATTAGACAACATAAATAAAGATGCTATGGTTAATGCAAACTTTCTTGATTCAAAATAAAGTAAAATAAGAATTATTATTAATATAAATATATTACATAAAGCTCCAAGAGCAGCTATTCTAAATATATCTCTTATTATTATAGGTATACCTAAGTATGAAAATATCTTTCCAGAAATGACTATTAGTGTTAAAGAAATTATTGTTTGAGTCTCCATTGTGTATATCATTTGTTTGTATACAGATTTCTCCATTTGCTTTCTTGCTACTTCTATATCATCATATGTTCCATTTTCCATTGAAAGCGTATAGTACTTTTTATATTTATCATAGAATTCAGTTTCGATAGATACCATAAAAAGAACCATTGTAGGTATAACAGTTAAGTATGCTATAAATACAGCATTATCATAAAGAGGTGCATATTTATATGTTTCATATATATCTACTCCTAATGGAGAATACCACATCAAAATATCATCAATCCATAATCCTAATGTGTAAAAAAGACCTATATAAAATAAGCTATAAAACTTGCTTAAATATCTAAGAAAATCATACTCCTTATTGTTGCTAACATAAAAAGTTGATAAAAAACTATATAATAAAATTGAATAAGTAACTATTATTCCAATCAAATATGCTAAAAGCAACCCACTTGCAATAGAATATTCTTTAAATTGTAATGAATAATTAATAAATATGACTGATAATATAATGGAAATTATACCTCCAATTATATAAGCATATGAAATTATGGAATAGTTCTTTATAGCACTTAAATAAACCATTATAATCCATATCAATGATATAAATACAAATAACGAAAGTGACATAAATTTATAATATAAAGGCAATTGATTTTTGTAATAATAAATAAAACCTACAATATAAGTTATTACAAATACTAATCTGCTAAGACCTGTGAATGATGATTTGATGTAATCATAATCTTTAACATATAATTTATCAGATATATATCTAGTTATTAACAGCTGCCATGGCGCAGTTATTATTTGAGAAAATACAAAACTATAAACTATTGTTCCCATAAATAAATCTTTTTGAGACATATCATCAAAATAATACTCAGACATAAACAATAGTATATTCACAGTCAAAACTGCTGCTATCCAAGGCCCAGCCGCAACTATTGACGAATACATATACGCCTTTAACCTTGTAGTAAAAAATTCTTCTTTAAACAATTTTTTTAAAGTAAATCCTATACCCGCCATAAAATCACCTTAAACTTTCATATACTTCATTGTATTTTTCTATAAACATTCTATTTGTATAATATTTTTCAACTCTTTCTCTACCATTTTGGGACATCTGTGTTCTTAACTTTTTATCTTTTAACAATCTAATTATTGCATTTGCTGTATCGTTTGGAGAAACAGGACTAGTTATTATTCCAGACAGTCCTATATTATCATCTTCTTTTCCTTCCAAAAGTTCTTTGCATGATCCAACATCTGTTGCTACAAATGGAATTTCACACGCCATACCTTCAAGTATAACTAATGGCTGACCCTCTGATATAGATGTTAAAATCAATAAATCTAACCTTTTTAAATATTTTTTTATATCTACTTTTCCTGTAAACTTTATATTTTCTTCAAGTTCTAAGTTTTTAACTAATTTTAAACATTCTTCATAATATTCCATATCTTCATCATATGGTCCTATTAAATATAATTTAACGTTAGGTATTTCAGATTTAACTAATTTAAATGCTCTTATTAAAGTTTTCACATCTTTTATAGGCACTATTCTTAAAATTGCTCCTATATTAAACCCCTCATGTTCTTCATGTTCTGCAGTGAATTTATTTAAATCTACCCCATTAGGTATTACTATAGTTTTCTCCTTATTACTTCCAAGTTCAAGTTGTATATTTTTATTTCTTTCAAATAATGATACAACAGAATCTGCTCCTTTATATGAGCCTATAGATATAAAGTAAAAAAAATCTATCCATATTTTTTTATATATTCCTGTAACCCACTTAGCTCTTATTATCTCTTCTTCTCTTTCTCTTGCATAGATTCCGTGCTCTGTTAAAATAAATGGTTTGTTATTTTTAATTTTACATAATAATCCTAAAAAACCTGCATATCCAGTAGATACTGAATGATATATATCTGCTTTTGGAAGTTCACTTTGAACTATACTTATGAAAGGTATAAACATAGACCTTATAGTCCAAAAAAATTTATTAAATTCTTCTTTATTATAATTATCTTGATAAAATCTTAATATCATATTCCAAAAGAACCTACTTTGCAAAAACTCTACACAATTTCCAAATCTTTTTTTATTTGATATTATATTTATAATTAAATTCCAATCTACATTTTTATCAAATCTGAAAAACTTTTCTACCTCTATTAATTCTTTTTTATTAAGTTGTGGTTCTTTATTTTTTTTATTTGGTTCTAAATAAAAATAATCATTTAAATATATAGTTTTAATTTCAGTAATATTAGATGGTATTTTATATTTATATTCTAAATTACTTTCTCTAGATGGCATTATTGAAACTATTTTAAAGGTTTTATCATTCATCTCATTTACTAGTTGATTAATCCACGAAGAAACTCCTCCAGATATATAGGGATATGAACCTTCTGATAAAATACAAATTTCCATATTATCGTCCTCTTTCTATTTCCAATAATCAACAATAGGTTTATACCTATCAGGAATATTCAAATCTAAATCAATAATTTTTTTGGCTATATTAGAAACTTCTTTATAATTATCCATTAAATAAAATGCCTTCATAGAATATATATAGTGTTCAAATTCTTGAGTATAGTTTTCATATAATGTTTTCAATATTTTAATAGATTCTTCTGTTTTGTCTAAATTCATATATACATCTGCTATATCTAATAAAAGATTATACTCTTCACCGAATTTATCTTTAAATTCCATTAATATATCTAAATATTGTTGTAATAAAATATTTTTTAGCTGTATACTAAGCAGTCCTGAATTTAAATATTTATCATATACTTTTATTAGTTTTTTTAATGTTTCCTCATCCCTTTTTTTATTATAAGAATCTCTTAAAAAATTTATTTCATGTTCATATTCACTTTCTAATAAATTTAATGTAGATGATGCATAATGAACAACCTCTGGGTCTTCATCTCTTAAAGCAGTTTTAAGTATTTTAAC
The DNA here is from genome assembly GCF_029542625.1 of Tepidibacter hydrothermalis. Classification (GTDB taxonomy): domain Bacteria; phylum Bacillota; class Clostridia; order Peptostreptococcales; family Peptostreptococcaceae; genus Tepidibacter_A; species Tepidibacter_A hydrothermalis. Next base: position 788,459 of record NZ_CP120733.1, on the reverse strand, counting down.
TTTCAAATCAATATCCTCTGCAATAAGATCTACTATTACATCTTTTTTCTTTTCATTGGATGAATATTTTAAAATATCTAATGCTGACGTCATATTAATTTCTTTTTCAAAGTCAACTTGATGTTTCACAATAATTTGATCTACATATTCTATATATTTTTCATAATCCTCTATCATATTATTTTTAGATTTATTTAAAAATAATAATAAATCTAAAATTGATAAAAGTATCAGTCCAATTACAGGAAAAAACAAGCCTAAATATAGTGGTAATTTTTTTTCATCTTTAATGAGCATCTTATTAATAAAGTATATACCCAATATAATAAACAAGTGTATAAATAAAAAGCTACCTAAGTTTAAAGTTTCATATACATATGTTAAAATGCATATAACTATTTCTAAAATAGCTCCTGTAAAATAAATAATGGGACTTAAAAATTTCATTAATATCACCTATTTTAATTTTATTTCAATTTTTGATTCATTTGCCTCTATCAAATAAAGCCCTGTATCTTTATCTATTAATGTAAATTTCCCACCATCAATACTTGATATTTTATCTTCTTTTATTCTTAGATAATGATATGCAGGAGGTATTAGTTTATCATGATAAATATTTATAACCTTATCTTTTTTAGTTAAATAAACTTTTAATTCTTCCTTTTCAACATATTCTCTATATGCTTTTATATTGGTCATCGGTCTTAAATAGGAAAACTTATCATATACATCTGAAAATATACTGCTCAAATCTTTTTTCATCTCATTCCATGTTCTTCCGTTTGATCTTTCTTCGTCTAAAATATCATCTGGATGAATAAAATGATTAAATATTCCATAATGTGCTATACCATTATAGATATCCCACATAAGTTCAGGGCTATAATCCTGACCAGAGCTTAATCTTGGAAAATCATATGTTCCTGAAACATCTGGATCTTTTCCAAATTCTTGATATAAAACACCCTTTTCACTCTCTCCTGTATAAAGTGATGCAAAAACCTTCAAATCTTTAAATACTTTTTTAACTGCAATTTTTCCATCTTTAGATATAATATTGGAAGGAGGAACATAAGTATATATTTTTATATTTCCATACATATTTTCTATATTATTTTTTAATATTTTTAATGATTCTTCCATAGTTTCTCTCGATTCCCACTCATTATATCCGTAATCTTCAAAATTCATTTGTCCCTTTAAAGCTAAAGAGTTATGATTATATCCATGTACTCCAATTTCTCCCTGAGTTTCTGAGAGTCTTCTTCCAAAATATTTTATATCCTGAAGCTGTAATTTATTTAATTTTTTCAAAGGTTTTTCCGTTTTATCAGTGTATGTTCCAATGATAAGACCTGTATATTTTATATTATATTTCTCTGCTAAATTATACATATCCGACCACCATATATTTTTATAAAAAGAGTTATTATCCATATTATATTGAGAATATATAATATCATCTTTACCTTGCTTTATCGGAGAAGGAAAATCATCAATATCAACTATTTTCGCATTAAATATGGTTGATAAAAAATAATCTCCCATATATGAAATATATTGAAGCATTAACCCCCTATTTACTTTATCCATTAAAAGTGTAGAGTTGACATAAAGAATTTCTCCTTTACCGTATTTATTAGTCCATATGATAGGTTTATTTTCAGAAGTTGCAAGCACATCTACATTATTATTTAATATAACATCCAAAGATGAATGCACTACTTTTTTGCTTTTTATCTCTATTTCATCAAGTCCTGGAAATATATCTTTTTCGAATTTGAATCCATATAAAGATTTCGTAAGAAATCCTTTATTTTCTTTTATTCCAACTATATCATTGAACTCATTAAAAAAAGCTCTAACTAAAAATACAGTATTACCTCCATTTTTAATATAATTTCTTATTGTATTCGTATTTCTAATTTCATAAAGTCTTTCACTTCCTATTACTAATACATCATCTTTTTTTAATTTTTCTATTTCTTTTTCAGCTTCTTTTGATTCAATGTCTACTAACTTATAATTTAACTTTGCCATATTAAATGTATAATACATATTATTGTATATATCTCTAGATCCCTTATCTTTATTTGAATATAATACAAGTATTTTTTTATAATCGATGGGAATAGTTGAAGAAATATAATTTAGTTTACTTTCTTGATAATTTTGATTAATGTTAAATGTTTTTTCAAATACTCCTGACCTCACCAGTTGTATAATAATTGCGCATATTAGTATTGACACTAATATATAAATACTACTTTTTTTTATGTTCATCATCTTATCCTCTCAATCTTATAATCAAAACCCTGTAGTATTCTTTTTTCAATAACGTCACACACACTGATAGGAGTTGCAGGTAGTAAAATATATATCATATTACTTTTTTCATCATAAAATACAACATCCACAGTTCTAATTATTTTGCTTAATTTATCGTCTAAATATTTTATACCCATATCCTTATTTTTAAATTTTAAAACCCCATATTCTAAATCATATCTTTCTTTTCTCTCTTTTTCTTCATCAAGTCTTTCTTTAAAAAATTCATATTTTATTATATTAGTATTTTCATAATATTTTTTCTTATTAAGTTCTAATTCTACCTCTATTGCTTGAACTAATGCTTTATTTATCCACTCCACAATTACTTTAAATAAGTTAAAGGAATACTCTGTAATCATCTCAAAATCCATTTTCTCTATATTTATAACTGCTATAACTCTATTGTCTTTTATAATAGGTCCAGAAAGAAGTGGAAATTCACTTTCGCAATTTCCATTTCTTTTTATAGTAATTTTTTTATTTATAAGTTTTCTAAAACAGAACTTATCCAATATGTTTATAGAATTAGGTATTTGTTTGCCTTCTCCTTTTTTTAACTTTAACCTTAGATATTTATCATCTTCGCTTACAGTATATATAGACATTGTTTTAGCTTTTAAAAATTTAGATAATATATGCATTATTTCTGTGTATATTTCTTCTGAATCCAATGTCTCTAGTGTTGATGCTATTTCATATAGAGAAACTATACTGTATTCGGCTCCAACTATTTGTTTTCTTAATTCTTCCTTTATAAATCTTAATTTTTCATATCCATTCATTAAATTATCATATTTTTCACTTAGACTATCATATTCTAATTTTAAATTACTGATATTAAAATCATAATTGTCTTTAAATCTTCCAAAAATTATAGCTGAGAGGAAAAACATAAGTAAAAATTTATAATAAGAATAATCTATAAAAAATAGGAATAAGTCTCTTCCCAAAAGCCAGTATGAATAAATAAATGTTATAGATGCTATTATTGCACTTAAAACGCCTAGATAATTACCATACCTAAGAGCCATGGCAACTACTACTATAACAAGAGGATGTATATTCATATTTATAAAATTATCTTTTGTTGGATTCATATGAAAAAATATAAAAAATATAATACCATTTAATAATATATTTTCAATTAAACAAAATTTTAATTTCTTTTTGATCAATCTAATTCCTCCTATAATATTCTACTGTTTTTCTTAGGCCTTGCTCTAAAGAAAATTTAGGATTCCAATTAAGCATGCTTAATGATTTATTAATTTCAAAATACGAATGTTTTATATCCTCAGGTCTTTCATCTTCAAATACTACATTTATATCTTTATTCTCTATATTTCTAATAATTTTAAAAAGTTCTAAAACAGATGTATGTTTCCCCGTTCCTATATTAAAGATTTCTCTATTTCCATATTTCATAGAATTTATATTTGCATCAACTACGTCCTCAACATATATATAATCTCTTGTTGCACTTCCATCACCAAATATTTTAATACTCTTACCATTGATAATTCTATCTAAAAATATAGATATAACTCCACCTTCTCCATTTTTATCGTCCCTAATACCATAAACATTAGAGTATCTTAAAATTGTATAATCTAAATTATATAATTTTGAATAAATAGATATGTAATATTCAGGGCTTAGTTTAGATAAACCATAAAACGAAATAGGTTGTTTATGATGTTTTTCATCTATTCCCAAATAATCAGGATTCCCATAAACTGCAGCAGTAGAAGAATAAATTATTTTCTTTACATTATTTTTTCTGCAAGCTTCTAAGATATTTATAGTTCCTATTACATTAACATTTGCATCATATATAGGATCCTTGATAGATTTTTGAACATTTATTTGAGCTGCCATATGATACACAATATCAAATTTTTCATTTTCGAATATTTTTAAAACATCTTCATCACATATATCCATTTTATAGAACTTAGCTTTCGAGTTTAAATTCTCAACTTTACCTGTTGTTAAATCATCCATAACAACAACCTCATAATGTAAATTTATAAGCTCGTCCACTAAATTAGAACCTATAAACCCAGCTCCTCCTGTGACTAGTATTTTCACAAATAATTCCTCCTGTTTTATAATGTCATTAGCTTATTACAAAATCTTAAATTTCTCGGAATATTCTATTATACTGTTTTAGTTTTTGACAATTCTTTATTTTCATTCTAATTTTTATAATTTAAATAAGTTTTTACTTAAATAAAATAAAAAACATTAATATAAAACACTTGTTATAATTAATTTCTATTACAATAACTTAATTATATCAATACCCTTAGTATTCGACAAGTTTCTCAACAATGAATTAGAATCTTTTTAAATACAATTTAATTTATTGAATGCGACCGCATTTCTTACATCAAAGTTCTTTTATTTGTAAGAGAAAAAAGATGTAAAAAAAGACCTGTAAAAAAATTTTCACAGGTCCCTGTATACTTTTTATAATTTTATTAAAAATTCCTTTCTTTTATTGTTACTCCATATTTTTTAAATATATTACTTGCTTTCTCAACATCTTCATCAGTTGCATCAGGAATTCCTTTAAGAGGGTAATCATATCCAAGCTCTTTCCACTTAAATTTTCCCATTGAATGATAAGGAAGTATTTCTATTTTTTCAACATTCCCAAGAGTCAAAAGAAATTTTGCAAGATTTTTAATATCTTCTTTATTATCTGTAACTCCAGGAACTAATACATATCTTATCCAAACAGGTATATTTCTTTTTTCTAAATGTTTAGCTAAATTCAAAGTTTTATCATTATATACCCCTGTTAAATTCTTAAAAGAATCTCTATCTATATGTTTTATATCTAAAAGAACTAAATCTGTATAATCTAGGATAGGATCTATCACCTCTATATCTACAAATCCAGAAGTATCAACAGCTGTATGAATACCGCTCTCTTTAGCTTCTATTAATAATCTTTTTAAAAATTCTGGTTGAAGAGTAGGTTCTCCACCTGATACGGTAAGCCCTCCTCCAGAAGTTTTCATAAAAGGAATATATTTTTTAACATCATCAATAAGTTCATTTGTAGTATACTCTTTGCCACCTTGTGTATCCCAAGTATCTCTATTGTGACAGTATTTACATCTGAGAGGACAACCTTGAGTAAATACTATATATCTTATTCCTGGCCCATCAACAGTTCCAAAAGTTTCTATAGAATGAATTCTACCTTTAATTGACATTTAAATCTCCTCCTTAATAAAGTAAATCTTGATTAATATAAACTTTTTACTTTAACTAAATTTATAGCCGAGAGAATATTTATTCTCTCGGCTATATTTTGACTACATTTTGCCATGGAAAGTTCTATTTATAACTTCTAATTGTTGTTCTCTAGTTAATTTGATAAAGTTAACTGCATAACCAGATACACGTATTGTAAGCTGAGGATAGTTTTCTGGATGATCCATAGCATCAAGTAACATTTCTTTGTCAAATACATTAACATTTATATGGTGACCTGATTGAATAAAATATCCATCAAGTAAATATGTTAAGTTGTTTATTCTTTCTTCCCCAGTTTTTCCTATAGCTTTAGGAACAACAGTGAATGTATAAGAAATACCATCTTGAGAATGCTCGTATGGAAGTTTAGCAACAGAAGATATAGAAGCAAGACAACCTTTTGTATCTCTTCCATGCATTGGATTTGCACCTGGTGCAAATGGTTCACCAACTTTTCTTCCATCTGGAGTACTTCCAGTTTTCTTTCCATAAACCACATTAGAAGTTATAGTTAATATTGATTGAGTAGGCAAAGAATTTCTATAAGTTTTATTTTTTCTTATCTTATTCATAAATCTTTCTACTAAATCACTTGCTATTGAGTCAACTGTATCATCATTGTTTCCAAACTTAGGAAAATCACCTTCAGTTTCAAAGTCAATAGCCATACCACTTTCATCTCTTATAGTCTTAACTTTTGCATATTTTATAGCTGATAAAGAGTCAGCACATACGGATAGTCCTGCTATACCACAAGCCATGGTTCTAAATACATCTCTATCATGTAAAGCCATTTGAGCTTTTTCATATGAATATTTATCATGCATATAGTGAATTACATTTAATGTATTTACATATAAATTAGCAAGCCAGTCTAATACTATATCAAATTTTTCCATAACTTCATCGTACTCAAGATATTCAGAAATTATAGGTGCTAATTTAGGACCAACTTGAATTCCTTTTTTCTCATCTTTACCACCATTTATACTGTATAATAACGCCTTAGCAAGGTTACATCTAGCTCCAAAGAACTGCATTTGCTCACCTATTCTCATTGCAGATACACAACAAGCTATTCCATAATCATCTCCTGAATATACTCTCATTAAATCATCATTTTCATATTGAATAGAGCTTGTATCTATAGAAACCTTAGCACAGAATTTTTTGAAGTTTTTCGGAAGATTTTTAGACCAAAGTACAGTTAAGTTTGGTTCTGGAGCAGCCCCTAAAGTATATAAGGTATTTAACATTCTAAATGAGTTTTTAGTAACAAGTGTTCTTCCATCAACACCCATACCCCCTATTACTTCTGTTACCCAAGTTGGGTCTCCGGAGAATAATTCATTATATTCTGGAGTTCTTAAGAATCTAACCATTCTAAGTTTCATAACAAAATGATCCATTATTTCTTGAGCTTCTTCTTCAGTTAAAACTCCATTTTTTATATCTCTTTCAAAATATACATCAAGGAAAGTAGATACCCTACCTAAACTCATAGCAGCTCCATTCTGATCTTTAACTGCTGCAAGATAAGCAAAATAAGTCCATTGTACAGCTTCTTTAGCATTTTTAGCAGGTACACCTATATCAAATCCATATTCTGAAGCCATTAATTTGAATTCTTTTAACGCTTTTATTTGCTCAGATATTTCTTCTCTTAATCTTATAGTATCCTCATCCATGGAAACAACATTTAAAGATTGTTTTTGAGCTTCTTTATCTTTTATTAATCTATCTATACCATAAAGAGCTACTCTTCTATAGTCTCCTATTATTCTACCTCTTCCATAAGCATCTGGAAGACCAGTTATTATACCAGCACTTCTAACCGCTCTCATTTCTGGAGTGTAAACATCAAATACTCCATCATTATGAGTTTTTCTATATTTAGTGAAAGCTTCTTTGATAGAAAGATCTAATTCATATCCATAAGCTTTACATGAATTCTCGACCATTCTTATTCCACCAAAAGGCATTACAGCTCTTTTAAGGGGAGCATCCGTTTGAAGCCCAACAATTATTTCTAAATCCCTGTCTATGTATCCTGCTTTATGAGAATTTATAGTTGAAACAGTCTTAGTATCAACATCAAGAGTTCCACCCTTTTCAATCTCTTGTTTAATTAAACTTGAAACCTGATTCCATAATTTTTTAGTTCTATCTGTAGCTTCAACTAAAAATGCTTCATCACCATCATAAGGATTATAATTATTTTGGATAAAATCTCTTACATTAATTCTTTTAATCCAATCCCCTTCATTAAATCCTTTCCATTCTTCCCTCAACATAAAAATACCTCCTTGACATTAGTTACTTGTCCAGAGGTATACAAAAAAGATCCCCTGGACATAGTAGGTGCCCAGGCGGTCGGCTTATTTAATCTAAAATCACATTCCCTCGTAGTTAATTCTACGTAATCCGCCAGTTATGTGATTCCTTTAATTTTTTATATTTGATATATTTTTATCTTACCACTATGTTTATTTATCGTCAATATACAAAATAGCTTTTATTATTTGATTTAATATAACAAAAATCATCGCTTCTAATTTTTAACTGGCATTGAAATATAAAAAACAACTCCATCTTTTTGATTCTCAACCCAAACTTTTCCGTTATACATATCTACAATACGTTTTACAATATTCAGTCCCAAACCACTTTGACCTTCACTACCTTTTTCAAATGCATTAAATAACTTGTGTTTTTGTTCATCTTCTATAAACGGACCGTTATTATAAACTCTAAAAATAATATTTTCATCATCTGCTTTTAATGCTACTTCAATCTTATCTTTACTATATCTAATCTGATTTTGTAAAATATTTTCAAAGACAACTTTCCACTGTTCATAATCACCCTTAATAACAATATTATCTAAGTCTAAATTCCAGTTAATATCGATTCTTTCATACTGTAATCTTTCATACACTTGTTGAATAATAACTTGTAACTGTATATCTTCTTCTAATGTTTTATGATTAGATAAGTATTCTAAGTTAGTTATATAGATTAAATCTAACGCTTTTTTTTGTAATCGCCTAGCTTCTTGGTCAATTACATCTAGTGTTGTATCTAAATTCCCTCTAGGATAATATCCATCTTTAATTGCTTGTATATAACTTCTAATAACCATAATCGGAGTTTTCAATTCATGAGAAATACTCTGAAGCATAGATTGCTGTTTCTCATCATGATTTACTAACTGCTGTCTCATACATTCACACGATCTTGCTAAATCCTTTATCTCCTCTGAACCTTCTATACATATAGGTTCATTCCAATCTCTTTTTGCTATACGATCCATATCTTTTTCTAATATCATAAGAGGTTTAGTTAATTTTTTAGAAATTATACGTATTGGAATTAGAATAATTAATATAACTCCTAGTATGCCAATAAAAATATTACGTAGCAAAGATATTATTCTTTTCTTTAAATTTTCCCATATATACGAATATACATAAACCGTTTCATTTCCAATTTTTTGTTTTGATATTACATAGTATAGCTTTTTACCTTCTACTACTTTTTCATATCTTTTGTTTTCAATTTTTTGAGTTTTTGCTTGTTGTACAATTTCCATTTTAATTTTAGGTTCTAACTTCTCTTTTTTTTGACCCGAGATTGTATCTGTATTATAAATAATATTATGCTTAGGAACAGATTCAGTTATTGGAACTGCGGGAACTGTAGGTAGTGCAGGTACTACCTCACGTGGTTTTATTTTTTGAGTATAACTAGGAGTTATTTTTATTGAGTTAATTTCTTGTTTTTGTTCTTGCTCAATATAAGTATACATCTGTTCTTCAAAAAAATTCTCTAACGTAACATAAAAAACTATGCTTAAAATAATGCATAACCCAACAATAATTCCAATAAACCACATCCATATTTGAGTTGATAAAGATTTTGCCTTCATTACTAAAGCCTCCTGTATCCATATCCATAAATTGTTTCTATTTTTAAATCAGGCATCTTCTTCCTTAATCGTTTAATCAAATTATCTACTACTCTATCTGAATAAAAATAATCATTTCCCCAAATTTTCTCTAAAATTTGTTCTCTAGACAAAGCCTGTCCTTTTGCATTTATAAATAATATCAGTAAATCAAATTCTTTAGATGTTAAATCAATATTATCCTCATCTTTTTTTACTATTCTTCTATTTTTATCAACCTTATAGGTATCTATATTTTCGATTTCATTTTGATCATTACTTTGTATCTCGTTTTTGTACACCCTCTGTAGTATTTTTTTTATTCGAATAATCAATTCTCTAGGTAAAAATGGTTTAGATAAATAATCATCACTACCTAATTCCAGTCCAATAATTCTATCCATATCCGTATTCCTTGCAGATGTAAAAATAACAGGAACATTAGGTGTTTTTTCCTTAATTTCTTTTAATAATTGAATTCCATCTATATCTGGAAGCATTATGTCTAAAACCCATAAATGAGGTGCAGTATCAATCATTTTCTGTGCTTCTATTCCATTATAAAAAGATTTTACGTTCCATTCTTCCTTTTTCATATAATATGATAAAATTTCATTTAAATTTTGCTCGTCTTCAACTAAATAAATACTATAAGACATATTTTCTCCCCATCCAATATAAAAATTTTTAAAGTTTATTTATTATAGAACAAAAGAGAACCAAAATACAAGGTTCTCTCTAATTTATTATTTATTCTATGTTAGTTATGAATTTTTTAATCAATCATTCTTACATATCTTTAGATTTTATAATGTCTTCTTGTTCTTCTCCACTAATAACAGGTTTAACGACTTTAATTGATTTCATTTTTGGTACAAACTTTGGTTTATTTACCTTAATATATTCCTGCATTTCTTCATAAGTCATTTCTTTTATTTTTTCTAGCTCTACTTTTTCTACTTCACTAAGTTCAATTGCCTTTATATTTTCTAATTTTCCATCAATGTTTTTTGCTGGTATACATTTAAATGCTGGTACAACTCTTGGTTTATTTTCTTTTATATATTCTTGTAATTGTTCTGGAGTCATTTCTTTCATTTTTTCTAATTCTGCTTTTTCTTCTTGGTTAAGCTCAACTGACTTCATAATATTCATAGGCTTTACCTTTACCATTTTCATTACATCATCATTTTGATTCGCATATGCACTTATACTTCCTCCAATAACCATAACCCCTGCTAATGCTGATAAAATAAATCTTTTTGCTTTCATACTTATCTCCTCCATTTTTTATTTATTTTACTTGTTAAGTTTATTATAGAAAGAGATTGTATTATAAATATAATATAAATGTGTCAAATTGTGAAAAATGAATAACTATTATGGATGCACTAATTTTCGTTTTAAATTTAATCTTTATTAAATCAAATTTTACTTATTTTCATTACATAGTATTTAATAAGAGTAAATTACATCCTGTTAGTCCTACATTTATTAGAACTGTAAAAATAATATAGTCTCTTTTATTCTTCTTTCTCTTTATGTACTATTTTATATTTTTTATATGTCTAGGATTTTTTATGGATTCTACTTCACGAGCTTTAGGAATTCTCCTACTGCTTAAATCTATTTTGACTTAGTTTCATCTCCTTTCACTTTAGCTGACTTAGTTTAACTAGTACTTATTAGTCAGAATTCAATTTTTATTTCAGATTGACTAATTCCGCTCAATATATTGATTTCACTGAATTTATGTGGCTTTATTTTTGCTAACTTCTTTAAGAAGTTAGCAAATTCATTATTATGATATATGTTTAAATGTGAAATTAATTCTTTTTTGTATGAAAAAAGAGTACTCTCTTTTTTCAAAGAAATTACTCTTCTTTCATTTTACAACTTGCTCTCTTTTGTTTTTATAAAATTTTCGTTAATGTTACATCTTGTGCTACTGCTTTATCTACAACTGTTATTGCTCCTGTAGCATTTTTATATCCTTCTTTACTTACTGTATAAGTGTATTCTCCTGCTTCTAACTTGTAGCTTCCATCTGATTCTGCATTTACTACTGTCTCTCCAGATTTCACTACTACTGTTGCATCTGCAACTACTCCATCAGCATCTGTAATATTAAATGTCGTTGTATATTTTACTACTGTTTTTGTTAATGTTACATCTTGTGCTACTGCTTTATCTGTAACTGTTATTGCTCCTGTAGCATTTTTATATCCTTCTTTGCTTACTGTATAAGTGTATTCTCCTGCTTCTAACTTGTAGCTTCCATCTGATTCTGCATTTACTACTGTCTCTCCAGATTTCACTACTACTGTTGCATCTGCAACTACTCCATCAGCATCTGTAATATTAAATGTCGTTGCGTATTTTACTACTGTTTTTGTTAATATTACATCTTGTGCTACTGCTTTATCTGCAACTGTTATTGCTCCTGTAGCATTTTTATATCCTTCTTTGCTTACTGTATAAGTGTATTCTCCTGCTTCTAACTTGTAGCTTCCATCTGATTCTGCATTTACTACTGTCTCTCCAGATTTCACTACTACTGTTGCATCTGCAACTACTCCATCAGCATCTGTAATATTAAATGTCGTTGCGTATTTTACTACTGTTTTTGTTAATATTACATCTTGTGCTACTGCTTTATCTGCAACTGTTATTGCTCCTGTAGCATTTTTATATCCTTCTTTACTTACTGTATAAGTGTATTCTCCTGCTTCTAACTTGTAGCTTCCATCTGATTCTGCATTTACTACTGTCTCTCCAGATTTCACTACTACTGTTGCATCTGCAACTACTCCATCAGCATCTGTAATATTAAATGTCGTTGCGTATTTTACTACTGTTTTTGTTAATATTACATCTTGTGCTACTGCTTTATCTGTAACTGTTATTGCTCCTGTAGCATTTTTATATCCTTCTTTGCTTACTGTATAAGTGTATTCTCCTGCTTCTAACTTGTAGCTTCCATCTGATTCTGCATTTACTACTGTCTCTCCAGATTTCACTACTACTGTTGCATCTGCAACTACTCCATCAGTATCTGTAATATTAAATGTCGTTGCGTATTTTACTACTGTTTTTGTTAATATTACATCTTGTGCTACTGCTTTATCTGCAACTGTTATTGCTCCTGTAGCATTTTTATACCCTTCTTTACTTACTGTATAAGTGTATTCTCCTGCTTCTAACTTGTAGCTTCCATCTGATTCTGCATTTACTACTGTCTCTCCAGATTTCACTACTACTGTTGCATCTGCAACTACTCCATCAGCATCTGTAATATTAAATGTCGTTGCGTATTTTACTACTGTTTTTGTTAATATTACATCTTGTGCTACTGCTTTATCTGTAACTGTTATTGCTCCTGTAGCATTTTTATATCCTTCTTTGCTTACTGTATAAGTGTATTCTCCTGCTTCTAACTTGTAGCTTCCATCTGATTCTGCATTTACTACTGTCTCTCCAGATTTCACTACTACTGTTGCATCTGCAACTACTCCATCAGCATCTGTAATATTAAATGTCGTTGCGTATTTTTCTTTTTCGTCAACACCACTAGACTTCACTCTCTTACTTGCACTAGCTATTTCTTTACCTACTGTATCAGCTTCACCATTATACATCATTATTTTTAATGTAAATGTAAAGTCTCCTTTAGGAAGGTCTTGAATATATAATGAAGTCTGTATATCATTATATATTCTATTAATTGGTGCTTTTGTAAATTTCTTTATTTTGTCTGATAAAGTAAATATTTTCTCATCTGTAGAAGGATTATACACAAATCCTATCTCTTTATTTTCCCCATCCTTCATTATTACTTTTGAATCCTGAGCTGCTACTCCTATCTTAACTTCTTCATCTGATTTACAATTTGTTTGTATTTCAAGAATTCCATCTACTAATAAATTTCCATCCTTAATTTTTTCTAATTCTTCTTTTGTTGGATAATCAATTTTTATATTTGATTTATATAAACCGTTTTCTAATTTAAAGTCTTCTACTTCAATTTTAGTTTTCTTAGCTATCATCTCATCTTCAGAATATGTTGTTATATCTACATTTTTTACTGTTGATATATTACCTGAACTATCTCTAGCTACAACATATACTGTATATTCAGTTCCTGCTGTTAACCCTGTTATATGAAGTGTAGCTTCTGTTTCTGATGTTACAGTAGTATTTTTACTATCTTTTCCATCTCTTACTTGTGTATTGCTTGGTGGTGTAGCTGTTTTTGGTAATACTACATAATATACTGTTCCTGATTCATTTGATTTCAACTTAATATCTGCACTTGTATTTTCAATATTTGCACTACTTACTCCACTTACTACTGGTGCTGTAGTATCTCTGTTGCTATGGCTAGAACCACCACTTGATGAATGTGTTCTACTTACAGAATTACGTTTTGATCCTTCTATTTTCTTAACGTATCCACTTCCCTTTACTCTAGCTGCTTCATCAGCATCTATTGTACTAATTTTAGTACTACTAGCTACATATATATAAGCATCTTCTGCATCGTCTTTTATAGATACTTTAGATATTTCTCCTTTTTGTAAGTAAAGATCTGCATCTTTTACTTCTATATCTACATCATCAAAATCACCTTTTAATGTAACTTTATGATCGTCTTCAATAGATACATCATCAAATCCTGATTTAGTTAATTTATCACTTCCTGATGTATCTTCTTCAAGTATTGCTCCTGATTTTAATGTAACTGTATCTATAGTTGTACTTCCTTGTGCAACTAATCTTACATCGTCACCGTTTTTATCAACAACTACTTTTCCTAAATCACAATCTTCAAGATATACACTGTTTTCTCCACCACCGTATATATATGTAGTTCCTTTTACTGTAACATCTTCAAGATATACTTCTCCATCTCCTACATGTGATGATATAGTAAGATCTCCATCTATCGTTTTATTTTCTAATCTATCCCCTTTATCATCTAATACTACATCATTATCTCTATTTTTTGATTTTTCATCATAATTAGAACTATGTCTACTACTTGAAGATGAATAACCTGATCCTTTAAATTTCTTATAAATTACAGTCACAGCTTCTGCTCTAGTTATATATTTTTCTGGTCCAAATGTTCCATCTGGATATCCACTCATCTTTTTAGAATCTACTAATGCACCTATAGATTTTTTACTCCAATCTGCAATTTTATCTGAATCTTTAAATCTATCAGATACATATTCCTTATTACCAGATTGTTTATTAAGCACTTTAGCCATAATTACAGCTACTTCTTGTCTTGTTATTTTGTTATTAGGTCTTATAGTATTATCTTCATATCCTGATATATATCCTTTTGCTTTTGCTTTTCTTAAATCTTCATAGAACCAATCTTTTGATGATGTATCCTTGTAGTTAATATCGTAAACTAGCTTATAGTTAAAAGCTTTGTTTATTAATGATATAAATTCTGCTCTTGTAATATAGTTATCTGGCTTAAATGTACCATCATTATAACCACTTATAATTCCTCTACTTACTAATGATTTAATTTGATTTGCCGCCCAATGGTTATTAACATCTGAAAAACTAGCGGCAAAAGAAATTCCCATCGATCCGACTACCATAGATGCACTTAATATGATAGCCATAGCACGTTTACTATTTCTTTTTAATAGTCCCATACTTATCCTCCTCTTTTATATTTAGGTATTCATACCTTGTCAACCCTAATTATACAATATTATCCATAAAATAAATATACATTTATAAAATATTCCATTTCAAATTTTTACATTTTTTCTTTATCCTTTATCATTATATGAGTTTAGATTCAGTAAGTGTTTCATCATCTAGGTATAAATACCCAAAACAAAAAAGTTATTACTATTTATCTTTTATTTCCTTCAAAATCATATTGATCCCCTTTTTAATTTCATCATTATTAACCCTACTCACACTCAACCTTATCAACTTTTCATTTATATGATTTTCTAGGTAAAACATGCAGGTATCTGGTAGTAATATATTTTTCATATTTAATCTTCTAACAATGTCTTTACTACTTACATTATTAGTAATTTCAAAACTTGCAAAAAACCCTGAATTAGGTATATACCATTTTACATTTGAATTATTTAAGTTTTTTATTAGTTTATCAAGATAACTCATTCTTTCACGATATACTGTTCTAAGCTTTTTCATATGTGCATTAAACATACCACTTTTTATATAAATTTCTAGAGCACCTTGTGAAAGTATAGATGTATTTAAATCATTCCACTTCTTATACTCTTTAAAAGTTTTCAATAATAATTTTGGAAGAACTACTGCTGAAATTCTTAATTGCGGAAGTATAATTTTAGAATAGCTTTTTAAATATATTACTCTAGACGAACAATCTAGGGCATATATTGGATCTGATTTTTTATCTACCTCTAAATCTGCAAGATAGTCATCCTCAACTATATACACATCATACTTTTCAGCCAACTCTATTATTTTCTTTTTATCCTTATTAGAGTATGAAAACCCTGTAGGGTTATGAAATCTTGGAACAGTATAAAAAAATTTTATATTATTATACTTAAACATCTTTTCAAGTTCATTTAGGTCTATCCCATTATGGTCCCTTTTTATACCAATTGTATTTATATTATTAATCTCTAAAGATTTAATAACTCCATGATATGTAGGTTGTTCTATTAGTACATTATCTTTACCATTTGGAAAATGCATCATTGTCAATATATTGATAGCTTGTTGTGAACCAGTGGTTATAAAAACGCACTTATTATAAGTAAATACTTGATAATCTTGAAGTTGTTTTACTATCACATTGATTAAATTTTCAAATCCTTGAGTATTTGAATTAGAAAACAATCTTTCCTTATATAAATCCATGGCTTGATTTAAGCAATGTTGAAATTCTTCATATGGCAAAATACGACTATCTGGAGCTGATGTAGAAAAATCTATATATTTATTACAAATCTTATTATTTAAATTCAAATTATTTTCAATAAGGTAGTATCCACTTTTAGGAATTGAGTATATTATATGTTCCTTTTCTAACAAGTCATATGCCTTAACAACAGTTACTTTACTACATTGAAATTCTTCACAGATATTTCTTATTGATGGTAGTTTTTTACCAGATTTAATACTCCCATTTGAAATTTCACTTTTTATATAATTTATAATAGCTTGATATTTTTTCAAAACCCGTTCCCCCTATAATATCTGTACTAGCCCACATTGAAATTTCTATCATTGATGTAAATATATACCTATTTTATACTTTAACTGTACTACAAACTTTTTCCAAAATAAAGTATTTAGTCTAGTAAGGGAGGATATATTATGAAAGATTTAACTACAGGAAATGAAGTAAAAGTTATATTTAAATTTACAATACCAATACTTATAGGTAATATGTTTCAACAATTATACAATACAATAGACAGTATTATAGTAGGTAACTTCTTAGGTAAAAATGCTTTAGCATCAGTTAGTGCTAGCTTTAATATTATGCTTGTAATTTTACTAATCGTTATGGGGTTAACTTTAGGTACGAATATTCTTATAGCTAAATATTATGGTGCAAAAGATATTGAAAAAGTAAAAAAGGCTATAGATACAGCTTATGTGTTTTCATTTATACTATCTATACTAATTACTTCATTAGGGCTTTTAACTAGTAATTCTATCTTAGTTTTTTTCAAAGTCCCAGCAGTAATAGTTCCTACAGCTAAAATTTATCTTCATATTCTTTTGATTGGAACAACTTCTTCATTTTGTTACAACACTATTAGTAGTATTTTAAGAGGTATTGGAGATTCAAAAACTCCTCTATATTTTCTAATATTCTCAACTGTATTAAATATAATTTTAGATTTAATATTTATTATAACTTTTAAGTTAGGTGTCTTTGGAGCGGGACTTGCTACAGTAATATCTCAAACGGTTTCATTTATAGGTAGCTTCATTTATTTAAATAGAATTTATCCTGAGTTCAGATTTAATATTAGAAATATAGATTTTGATAAGGATATATTTAGATTAAGTTTAAAAATAGGAATGCCTTGTGCTTTACAAAAATTATTAATAACTGGTGGTTTTATAGTTATTCAAATTTTGATAAATGGTTATGGACCAAATTCCATGGCCGCATTTGCTGCTGCCGGAAAACTAGATGCATTTGCTCAAATGCCAGCGATGAATTTAGGTGATGCCCTCTCAACATTTACAGCACAAAATCTAGGTGCTAATAAACATGATAGAGTAAAAAAAGGATATCTATCTACTTTAATAATCAGTTCTATTGTTTGTACTTTTATAACTATACTGATTATAAGTTTTTCACATCCTTTAATGAGCCTGTTTGTAAGTGATAAATCTGTTATTAAAATAGGTGTAAGCTACCTTAATGTAGTTGCTTTATGTTATATTATTTATTCAGCTATGGTTATTACTAATGGAGTTTTAATAGGTGAAGGTAATTCACTTATTCCAATGCTTTCAACTGCACTTTCCCTATGGTGTGTTCAAATACCCGTATCATTATTTTTAACTAATAAATTTGGAATCAGTGGTATATGGCTTGGTATTCCTATTGGTTGGATGGCTGGGTTTGCATTAAGATTTTCATATTATATTTGGGAAAATAGAAAAACAAAAACTGGTCATATCAAAGTCAATTTTTAATTGAGTAAAACTTATCCAAAAGCTGTTAAGTTCTTATGTCTAGTTTTAAGAAGACGAACTTTTAGCTTTTGGATATATTGGTACCTTTAATTATTTTATTAATTTTATAATCCATACTTTAGGATTTTTCGTTTTTAAATTTGTTTTCTTAATACAGTTGTGTCCTATAATATTTATTTCTTTATCTTTTAACAAACCACATATAGCATCACCATATGTACAATTTTCATTGTGATTCATACTACAAGCCTCAATAAAATCTAATTTTTGAAGACCTATAGAAGTTTTTCCACAAATATGTATTATAGAATCTTCTAGTCTATCTTCTACTCGTTTTAATATCTTATATGTACTCTTTCCACTTATTTCTTTATATATTTTTGGTCCAACTATATCTATAGATCCACAAGGATCAGCATATGATATTATATTCGCTCCTCTTTTGATACCTTCTAATATGTATTTTACGATACTATCTTCTACTACCTTTATACAGTTATCTATTATTTCTTTATTTTTTCTTATCCCTTTATAAAAACTTCTTTGATCTATTAATGAAGATATTATTGTAAAAGGACCTTCAACATTTAAAGATACTATTTCATTTTGATTTCTTAATTGTTCAACAGAATCTAATACTGTTCTTATTCTTCCCTTGTTTAAATCTATTTCTTTAATGTTTCCTAATTCTTCAATAGTATCAAACATATATTCACTAACTCTTGGTCCATTTTTTTCATTTCCAAGATTTATTTTAGCTCCCATGGCCTCAGATTCAACAGTAACACAAAATGGAATTCTACAAACAGTATCTTTTCTATATTCTTTTAATTTTTCAGATAAATTAACCATACTATCCATATCTACATGTGCTTTAGGGAATTGTAATTCTGTACTATCTATTATTTCTTTTGGTATTTGTTCTAATTCATCACTTTTACATTCAAATTTAATCTTTTCATTCATACTATCAACTCCTAATATTTTTAACTAAAAAGATTATTTATTTCATTCTTATCTAAGTTTTTTCCTATAATACACAGTTTTCCATCACTCTTCACTTCACTCTTTTGTACTGTGAAATTACCATTTACATAATTAAATTCTATATTTCCTTCATCACTGTTCAAGTATCCTTTTCCTCTTAATACTATTCCATATTCTATTTTATTTAGCTTATCTAATATTTCTGATATTTCTTCTTTACTATATTTTTTATGTACTTTTATTGAAACACTAGTCATATCCTTCATCATTTCACTATAATTTTCAAAGTGGTACAACTCGTCTAAATCTGATAAATCATCATTATTTAAAATATTTTTAACATCTTCAATAGATAAATTATCCCAGTTTTTATTTAAAATATAAGCGTTTTTATTTAGTTTTTTTAAAGATTTAATAATAGCCTCTACTTCTTTCTCTTCTAAAAATTGACTTTTGCTTAGTATTAAAGTTGAAGCATTTATAATCTGATCTTCAAAAAAATATCCTAAATCCTCAATCATATCAATATAATTCATACTATCAACTACAGTAATTAGTGAATTTATACTACATATTTTATTTAAATCTTCATTCTTAAATATTCCTATTATATCGCTTAACAGGCCTATACCTGTTGGCTCAACAATAATATATTCAGGATTTATATCTTTAATTATTTTATTTATAGAATCTATAAAATTAGTTTTTATACTACAACAAATACATCCACTTTGAAGTTCTATAACTTCAAATCCATCTTTTTTTATTAAATCTCCATCTATTCCTACTTCTCCAAACTCATTCTCTATTAAAACAACTTTTTTATCTTTATATAGTTCTAAAATCTTTTTTATAAACGTTGTCTTTCCAGCTCCTAAAAATCCAGATACAATATCAACCTTTATCATATATACCTCCCTACTATCTTTATTAATAAAAATTCAAGCAACTTGTAAACAATCTTTCATATCCTTCTTTTGTAGATAGTTCAAAGTAATTTATCTCTCTTGATGTTTTTTCCATATCTTCTCTAGCCTCTTTAGAAATCAAACACATAAGCGCTCCTGTTTTTGAAGAATTTCCAATATATCTAATCTTTTCTCTTAACTTTTCTGGAACAATACCAACTCCTACTAAACTATCTATACTTAAGTGTTTTCCAAATTGTCCTGCAATAATTATTTCATCTAAATCATTCATATCAATTTCCATTAATTCAAGTAATGCGTAAAATCCTGATAGTATTGCCCCTTTAGCTAATTGAACTTGGCGAATATCTGACTGTGTAATATATATTTCTTTTGGTTTTGAATTAATTAGAAATTTTCTTTTTTTATTTTCTTCAACTACAAACTTTGCTATCTCTTTTAATTTTTCATCCTTCTTAAGATCATCTTTCTTCTTCAATCGTCCCGTTTTACCCATAAGATTAAGTCTTACTATTTCTGAAATAACTTCTATAATTCCACTTCCACAAATACCTATAGGATCTGTATTTCCAATTACCTTTAATTCAATTCCACTTTCATCTATGTTAACACCTTCAATTGCTCCATCTTGAGCTCTCATCCCACAGCTTATATTCATCCCTTCTAAAGCAGGGCCTGCTGCACAAGAGCATGAAGATAATTTTCCTTTCTTTGATAAAACTATTTCTCCATTTGTTCCTATATCTATAAATAAAATATTCTTATCTGTTTTAGATAACTCAGAAACAACTGCTCCTGCTACAATATCAGAACCTATATAGCTAGATACTCCTGGCAAACAATATATTACTCCAAATGAAGATATATTTATTCCTAACGAAGATGCTGATATAGTTTTACTTGATGAAAAAATAGGAGAATAAGGTGATTTACCTATAGAAACAGGATTTACTTTAAGCAATATATGCATCATAGTAGCATTTGCAGCAACAGCTACTTCATGAATATTTTCACTGCATACATCATTTTTATTACACAATTTTAAGATTAATTTATTAATGCACTTTATAATCAAGTTATGTAAAATTTCTAATCCATCTGAATTATTTTTTATGAAATGAATTCGAGAAAGCACATCTAATCCATATTCTTTTTGAGGGTTTATTTCACTTTCAACGTCTATTTCTTTTCCTGTACTTAAATCAACTAATGAACCTACAACCGTAGTAGTTCCTATATCAATAGATAATCCAAATATACTTTTACTTGTATCCTTATATTCAATTCCTATAAGTTCTTCATCACTATAAACTGCTGTTATTTGATCTTGTTCAAAAGCTTTTGGTAGTTTCCTTAATAATATAGGATTATTTATATGTAATGAATTGTTTGATATATCTTTTAATATATCTTCATACGATATATTATTTTCTAAAGTTGGTTTGGTAATATTGTAAACCTTTTTAGAAATCAAAGGATTAATTTTAATATCAGGCATATATCCCTCTGTCAAAATACTATGCTTTAGGTCTTTTTTTTGTAATAGTTCTACTGTTAAATCACCTTTAGGTATTACTAGGCAAGCCAATCTTATTCCCTCTTCTAATTCACATTTAGTTAAGTGATTGACTTCCTCATCAGTTTTATCATTAATTTCTCCCGTTACAATTTTAATTTTACATTTTCCACAGGTTCCTTTTCCACCACACGGAATTTCAATTCCTATATTATTTTCATGTAATATATTTAAAAGTGTGTTTCCTACTTTAAATTCATATTTTTCGTCAGTTCCATTAATATTTAAGTAGTTCATACTCGTATTACCTCTCTTTCAGATAAAGTGAAACTTAATTCAGATGGAATTTTTACTCCAACTGAATTTTTAGTTGCGTGTACTCTGGTGGTAAACTAATCCAGAACTCTTAGCTTTAGGATAAAATTTTAGTGCTCTCTAGTTACTAGACAGCACCAAAATTCAAGGTACATTATAACCAAATATATAGGTTACTTTTTATACCTTTTAGCAGTTTCAACTATTGCCTGTATATTTTCAAGCTTAGTTCTTGGCCCTATACCACAAGCTGGAGATAGTATGTCTACTCCATTGTGTAAGCATATATTTGAAATATTTTTCAACTTTTCTGGAGTATTATTTTCTAATGCAAAAGTGCTAATATTACCCATAATAGCCTTGTTTGTTACATTCTCTACTACTTTAGTAGCACTTGTAATTGAATCAAAACTTATTGCATCACTATTTAAAGTATTAAGTTCATCGTAAATACTTTTTAATCTTCCGCATATATGGATGATTGTTCCTTTATCTTTTATATCTTTAAAAGAATTTATAATTTCATTTAAATAAGGAACTGCAAATTCTCTAAACATTTTTGGTCCTAATAGTTCACCTGTTCCACTAGGATCTGAAATAGTTAATACATCAGCTCCAGCTTCTAGTTGTGCCCTTCCAAATGTAATAAGATTTTTTGTAACAAATTCCATGAACTCATGTGCTTCCTTAGGTTTTTTTCTAAGCTGTTTATAAAAAGTTATTGGCTCCATTAGTGAAGATGCTAAGCTTATAGGCCCTGTTAGATTTGCTATTATAGGAACTTCTTTATTTTTTTCTTTTAATATTTTTATAGCATCCAACACAACTTTTGCTCTTCCTTCATTTACATTTATATATTGTAATTTTGTATAATCAGCAACAGACTCTATAGGATACTCTATAACTCTCGGTTCATTAACTTTAGTTCCCATATAAACTTTAGCACCCATAGCCTCTGCTTCAACAGTCATACAAAAGGGTACTCCAAAATTTTCAAATCCCTTATTTTCATAAACACCTTCAGTTAAATCAGCCATCATTTGAGCATTAGTATGCGCACTTGGCCATGTAACTCCTGTGATATCCATTACATCTTCTATTATCATATTCATCATTCCACCTGGACAAATACAAGGAGGACGGTCTACTTTATTTCCTTTTAATATATTATGTAGTCTATCTTTTGGAGTAAGCATATTATACCTCCTTGATTAAGCACTTTTTAGTTTTTTTAGGTTTTGTACTAATTCTTTCGCTAATTTAGCTGCTTTAGATGCCTCTCGAGCATAACCATCTGCTCCAATTTTATTAGCATAGCTTTGTGAGATAGCACCTCCACCAACCATAACAATTATATCTTCACGTATATTTTGTTCTTTTAATAACTCAATAACCTCTTCCATATTCTCCATAGTAGTTGTCATAAGTGTAGATAGACCAATTAAATTTGCTCCCACTTCTTTTGCTTTATTTATAAATTCAATAGAGGGTACATCTCTTCCCAAATCATAAACTTCAAATCCTGCAGTTTCTAACATAATCTTAAATAAATTTTTCCCAATATCATGTGTGTCTCCTTCAACAACACCTACAACTGCTTTATACTTTTCTTTAGCAGAATCACCTTTTATATTTGATTTTAAAATATCTATTCCAGCATACATAGCATCCGAACATATTAATAATTCTGGTATATAATATTCTTCCTCTTCATATAATCGCCCAGCTTCTTCCATCCCAACAGCTAATCCATCTTTTATTCCTTCATATCCATCAAAGTTATTTTCTATGTACTCTTTAGCAACATCTTCTACTCTTTCGTCTTCCATATCTACAACACAAGAACATAATTCTTTCAATAATTTTTCTTTTAATTCCATAATTTTATTCCCCCTTTTTTGACTATTATCTATCTATCCGAAATCTAAAAATTCAACTAAAGTAACACTCCATCTGAATTAAGTTTAGCTCTATATTAAGCAAGATTTTTTTGTGACTTATTTTTAAATTTTTTCAATTTAGGAAAACCTAAATATATTGATATTATTCCAAATACGCCTGTTAATACTGGATAATATAGATATTTCATAATCTCAATTGGCGTAATAGATGCAACGCCAGCGGCTACTAACAATTGAGCTCCATACGGTACAATCCCTTGGCAACAACAAGCAAAAATATCTAGTAAACTAGCTGTTCTTCTTGGGTCAATATCATATTTTTGAGATATATCTTTAGCTAAGGGCCCTGCCATTAATATAGAAATCGTATTATTTGCTGTGCTTAAATTTACTAAACTAACTAATGCTGCAATTCCTAATTCTGCTCCTTTTTTAGTTTTCATTTTACTAGTTATTAGATTTAATAAATAGTCAATTCCTCCGTTATACTTGATAAGTTCAACAGTTCCACCAATGATTATGATTGTTACTGATAAATCTTGTAAATTTCTCATTCCTGTAGCCATAGCTTGAAATAATCCATATACTCCAAAGTTACCATACACAACACCAATAGCTCCTGAAAAAATAATTCCTCCAGCTAACACTAACATTACATTCATTCCTGATAAAGCTGCTATAAGAACGCCTATATACGGTAATACCTTTACAATTTCATATGGATGAGCACCACTTATTTGAGTTTGTTCACTTGGTGTTAAAACCCATAATAAAACCATTGTAATTATTGCAGGTAAAAGCACAATAAAAAAGTTCATTTTAAATTTATCTGCCATCTCACAACCTTGAGTTCTAACAGCTGCAATTGTTGAATCGGAAATCATAGATAAATTATCACCAAACATTCCTCCACCAACTACAGCTCCTAAGGCTAGTGCAACAGGAATTCCTGTGTTCTCTGATATTCCTACAGCAATTGGAGCCAATGCAACTATAGTTCCCATAGAAGTTCCCATTGATAATGATATTAGACAAGCTATAAAAAACACTCCAACAATCAATAAATTCTGAGGTAAAAATGATAACCCTAGATTAACTGTTGACTCTACTCCTCCGATTTCCTTTGCAACTTGACCGAAAGCCCCTGCTAATATCAAAATAACAATCATCAGTATAACATTTGTTTCTCCTGCTCCTTTACAGAAAACCTCAACTTTCTTTTCCATATTCTCTTCTCTATTCATCAATAAAGCAACTGCTGCTGATATAGTAAATGCAACTATAACAGGCATTTTATAAAAATCTTTTGTAATAATTCCAGTTCCTATAAAAAGAAGTAAAAATACTCCCAAAGGTAGTAATGCTAAAGGATTACCCTTTTTTAAATTCTTATTTGCCATTAAAATATCCCCTTCTCATATAATATTTTTTTACTTTATAATTCCTTAATGTTAATAGGATATCTACCAAATATTCTAGCTGCATCCATAAGAGCTAATATTTTATCTGGATCTGTTCCTATAGGTACATCACATCCTGTACTTAATATAAATCCTTTAGGACTATTATGTGCTTTTCGTATACATTGTCTAGCTTCATTATATATATCTTCTCTAGTCCCTCTCATTATTGCTTCTATAGGATCTACATTACCTATTAAGCATACTTTATCCCCAAATTCTTCCTTAAGCTCACCTATATCTTCTATGTTATCTAAACTTAAGTTGCTTATTCCCACATCTACCATATCTGCCCATACTTTTTTTGTTTTACCACAGATATGAAGAGTAGTTCCACTTCCTCTTCTCTCTATAATTCTATCCATACATTTTTTTAAGTATGGCTTTGCAAATTCTCTAAATTTCTTAGAACTAATCATCGTGCAAGATGCAATTGGTTCTGCAAGACTTGGACTTAATCCTAAATCACACACTGCATCAATATAATTTATAATACTTTGAGTTGAAATTTCTAAAAGTGTATGCGCCATCTCTGGATTTTTAGTTAAATCTTTTAAAAACAATTCTGTTCCTCTCAAGAAAGCAGCAGTAGTAAACGGCCCTCCAACAGAACTACCTACACTTACCTTATGACTGATCTTTTCATTAGTTATTTTGAGCGCTTCTAAAAAATATGATATCCGTCCATCCTTATAAGGATCTATAGGTTTTAATTTGTGAATCTCATTATAATCATTTATAGCAGGCTTACTCATGTATGGTGTACTATACTCAGGAAAAACAACTTCACTCCCCATGGCTTCTGGTACCCCCTGAAGTCCTGGTCCAAATCCTATACTATCTGGTCTAAACTTTTCAAAACTTCCAACAGCAACATCTACCAGTGCTTCTATTGAATGATTGTACTCTCTTATAGAACGACCAAACATAGAAGAACAACTTTCTCCTAAAAATGGACAACAAGGAATCCTATCAATTTCTTTTCCTTCAGAAAACGCTTGCATCCTTTCTATAGGAGTCATTTCATCAGGTTTTATAATATAGCTCATTTAAAATCCCCCTTATTTTCTATTAAAAATTTCAAGTATTATTCAAAACCATCTCCAAGTAAAGAGTTTATATTGTATGCCTTATTTTTACAAATTGATTATTCTTATGTCATTTTATTCGCATATAAAATTTTTTTATAATCAATAGGAAATTATATTTGAATAAAAATCAATCTTCATTCATAAGATAGTTTTGGTACAAAATTACATATATTTTAATAATATAAATTATACTAAGTTGTACTTTATCATCTTGGGGGTGAATGCATGAAACCTATTGTTCAAATAAACGACCTTTCTATGAATTACTATACATTAGAAGGAGAACTTGAAGTTTTGAAAGATATTAATCTAACTTTAGAAGAAGGGGATATTTTAGCACTCGTAGGTCCATCTGGTTGTGGTAAATCTACAATTATGAATATATTATCAAATCTTATAACTCCTACAAAAGGAGAAGTTATAATGAATGGGAAGATAGGATATA
This sequence comes from Tepidibacter hydrothermalis, assembly GCF_029542625.1. Lineage (GTDB taxonomy): Bacteria > Bacillota > Clostridia > Peptostreptococcales > Peptostreptococcaceae > Tepidibacter_A > Tepidibacter_A hydrothermalis. The sequence continues at coordinate 761,565 of NZ_CP120733.1, read as the reverse complement.
TGTTTCAACGAGACCATCTTCTCGAATGGAGAACTATAATGGATAATATTAAAATCGGATTAGAAATACAAAAAAAATTAAATGATGAAGCTTTAAAAAAGATAGAAAGACTTCTTAAACTTTATGGTATTTGGGAATTTAGAAACAACTACCCGAAAGAACTTTCAGGTGGTATGAGACAAAGAGTTGCCTTGATTAGAACTCTAGCTGTTAATCCAGATATACTTCTCTTAGATGAACCTTTTTCAGCACTTGATTATCAAACTAGACTTTTAGTTTGTAATGATATCGCTCAGATAATAAAAAATGAGAACAAGACCACTATAATGGTTACACATGATATAGCAGAAGCAACATGCCCTATATGGCAAACTAATCTAATGAATATGTATGTAAAATTTATAACAGAAATTATAAAAAGAAGTTGTATTTGAATAGCTGATATAGAATGAATCATTCTATATCTATAGCAAAATATGCTAAGCTTTATCAAATACAACTTCCTTACAAAATTTTTTTATTTATTTCAATAAAAATTAATGTTTCTAAATTTTAAAACTAGTTACAAGCTTTAACAGCACTCCAATAAAGAATATGCTTGAACTTACAGTCCATGTTCTTAATCCAAAATCAGAAATCAAGAAATTAAATCCAGCTATGCAATAAAGAAGATAATGAATCAACAAAATCAATGATTTTTTTGAAATACCTCTTACTTTCATTATTTTTAAACAAACATAAGCCAATCTTAAATTAATAAAAACAAGAAAAACGCCAATAATATCTTGAATTATATAGTAATAATGAAATTCCATATAGCCATTATTCTCCTAAGCAAGATACATTACTATTTTGAGTGTCTAATTCTTCATCATCAAATGTAGTCATTGTAATTCCTGTTGCTCCGTAGAAAAGTGAAATAATAGGAGTAATCCAGTTTAAAAAACAATATGGAATAAACTCTAATGGACTTACACCAAGTGTTTGACTTGCAAATATAGCATTTGAGTTCCACGGAATTAATGGAGCTCCAAGGGTAGCTGTATCTTCAATAATTCTCGATAAATTTTCTGGTTTAAGTTTAAATTCCTTATAAAGCGGTGTCATTAAAGTCCCAACAAGTACAGATGTAAACATCATTGAAGAACTAAACGCATTTGCTAAATAACTCACAATAAATGTACACCCAACAAGTTTTATTCTTGACTTTCCTATTTTTGAAATCATAGGATTTAAAAGAGCTTCTAAAAATCCAGCTTTCTGTAAAATACCAGCTATTAAAAATACTATAAATACAAGCAATACAGTTTCAGCCATACTCATAATACCACCACGATTTAGTAATTTGTTAGCATAAAGCATACCCGTATCAATTGAATATCCTGACAAAAGATAATTTAAAATATCTGAAATACTTTCTCCTTGTCTAAATACTGCAAGAACACAACCAACAACAGCTGAACTAAGAATAGAAACAATAGCTGGTTTTTGCATAAGTAAAAGAACAAGTAAAAATATAATAGGTATATATTCAATAAATCCTATTTTAAAATTTGAATTTAAAACATTTAAAACCTGATTAATTTGATCATAATCAATAGTGTTATTTGCATATTTAAATCCAATTACCGTATAAAGAACTCCTGAAATAATATATGCAGGTCCTGTCGTATATAACATATGCTTAATATGACTAATTAAATCTCCTCCACAAACTGCTGGAGCAAGATTTGTAGAATCAGACAACGGCGACATCTTATCTCCAAAGAAAGCTCCAGAAATAATCGCACCTGCTGTTAATCCTGCTGGTACTCCAAGACTCGAACCAATACTAATCATAGCTAAGCCAGCCGTTCCAAGTGTTCCCCAAGAAGTACCAGTTGCAATTGAAGTAAGAGAACATAAAATTAAAGTTGTAAGTAAAAAATATTTAGGAGTAATAATCTTTAACCCACCATAAACTATTGAAGGAATAGTACCGGATGCAATCCAAGCACCAATTAATACTCCTACAGATAATATTATAATATTTGACTGAAACGCACCCTTTCCTACATCATATGCAAATTCCTCTAACTCTGAATTTTTATACCCTAACCTCATAGCTGCAGGAATAACAATCAACCAAGATAATAAAAACATAGTAGTAATAGACGCACCAAATCCAATCATACCTACTGTTATTAGAGTTATAATTGCAAGTATAAGAGTTAGTGAATACCCAAAGGTTGGTTTTTGTTTTATATTTTCTGCCATTTCAATATCCTCCTTATATTAATAACTTATATTATTCCTACAAATTCAATCTCAACTAATGCACCTTTTGCTAATTGAGCGCCTCCCACGGTACTTCTACTAGGATAATTTTCTGAAAAATACAAACCATACACTTCATTCATTTTTGCAAAATCACTTAAATCTTTTAAAAATACTGTTGTCTTAAATACTTTTGACATATCACTTCCAGCCTCTTCAAGAATAGCTTTTCCATTCTCTATAGCTTGTTTAGTTTGCTGTTCAATAGTTTCTGGAATTTCTCCATTTTTAGGGTCAATTGGTAATTGTCCCGAAGTATATATAAATTTGCCTACTGTTACGCCCTGAGAATATGGTCCAATAGCCGATGGTGCTTTACTAGTCGAAATAATTTTCTTTTCCATTTTTATACCTCCATTATTTTTTTATTATCTTTGAAAAATCAAAATACTAATACATTACTTTATAATGAAATACTCGTTTCTAATGAATCAACAGCTTTTTTTATTCTTTCTAATGATTCTTTGACCATAGATCTTGGACAGGCTAGATTAATTCTTTGGTAACCTTTTCCTTCCACACCAAAAGCTAATCCATTATTAAGTGCAACTTTTGCTTTTTCCTTTATTAAATTTGATAAATCATCATCATCTAATCCTAACTCGCTAAAATCTAACCATACTAAATAAGTTCCTTCTGGTTTTACTACCTTTATTTGTGGAATATTTGTTCTCAAATAATCAATTAAAAAATCAATATTACCTTCTATATATTCTAATAATTCTTCCAGCCACTCCTCTCCATGATTATAAGCAGCTTGACTAGCTACAAGACTAAAGCAATTATTTCTTTTTATATCTATTGTAGTAAAAGCTTTATCTAATAGCTTATAATCCTCCTCATTTGGTAACACTACTACTGAAGTCTGTAGTCCTGCTATATTAAATGTTTTAGTTGGTGCAATGCAAGTTATACTATTTTTAGAAAAGGCTTCACTAATAGAAGCAAATGGTGTATGTTTATAGTTTTTAAAAATAATATCACTATGTATTTCATCAGAAATAACCTTAATATTATTCTTCAAACAAATTTCACCCAATTTTATAAGTTCCTCTTTTTCCCACACTCTACCAACAGGATTATGAGGATTGCAAAGAATAAACAATTTAACATTTTTATCTATTTTACTTTCTAAATCTTCATAGTCCATTACATACCTTCCGTTTTCATCCTTCTTTAAAGAATTTACAACTAATTCTCTATTGTTATCTTTAACAACATTAGCAAAAGGGCTATAAACAGGCTGTTGAATTATTATTTTATCTCCTTCATTAGTAAGCTGTTGTATCAAGAGACTTATTGAAGGTATAACTCCAGGGCTATAAATAAGCCATTCACTTTTAATATCCCAATCATGTCTTTTTTTAACCCAATTCACTATAGATTCATTATAAGAATCTGGCCTAGTTGTATATCCATAAATCTCCTGATCAAGCCTTTCTCTGATAGCATCTACTATACACGGAGCTGTTTTAAAATCCATATCAGCAACCCACATAGGAAGTAAATCATTACTTCCATATTTCTTCTCCATTTCAGACCATTTCGCTGAAAAATTATTGCTTCTGTCGATTATACAATCAAAATTGTACTTCATAATAAAAAATTCCTCCTAATTAAAAATAAATATTTTTCATATAACTATATACAGCAAATACGATGCCAAAACATAGGAATTTTTTAATTTTTTTAACTTTATCTATTTTCCAACATTTATTGATAATAGATCTTTAAATTTTTTTAATAATATATTAATTGAATTTATTCAAAATAAAAAAACAGGTTAAACAGCAAAACCTATTATGCCATTTAACCCATTTTATTATTTTCTAAAAATTTTAAACCATATTCATTTATTACACTTCCACCTCTACCTTTTAATACTTGAATTAACCCTAATTCATTTAATTCTAAAAGTATACTTCTTATTTCTTGTTCTGATAAAAATATGCCTTTGTTTACAGCAATATCATATATTTTTTTCCTTCCAATTCTTTCTTTATTTTCATAAGCTTTTTTAAGTTCATTTAAAACAAATATATAATCACTTTTGTTTCGCTTAAACTCACTTTCTTTAACATCTACACTTTGAACACAATCAGTATCTTCCACCATATATTTAGGAAGATGATCAAATTGTATTGTCTTTTCATCTAAATTAGCTAAGTATTCTATTATATTTTTAAGTTCTCTTACATTTCCCTCCCAATTATAATTTAAAAATACATTTTCAACTTCATCACTTAAAGAAAACTTCGATTTTAAGCTTTTCTTTATATCTTTAAGTATTGGAATAATATCTTCTTTTCTTTCTCTTAAAGGTTTAATATCTAATGGTAATACATTTAATCTAAAATATAAATCCTTCCTAAATTTTTTTTCCTTTACTAATTCCTTTAATTGTCTATTAGTAGCAGCAATAATCCTAACATCTATATCTATCAATCTATCAGAGCCTAGTCTTCTCACTTGTTTTTCTTGTATTACTCTCAATAACTTAGCTTGCAAATTTAAATCCATTTCTCCTATTTCATCTAAAAACAAAGTTCCATTATGTGCAATTTCAAATAAGCCTAATTTTCCTCCTTTTTTAGCTCCTGTAAACGACCCTTCTTCATATCCAAATAATTCACTTTGTAACAAGCTCTCTTGAAAAGCTCCACAATTTATAGCTACAAAAGGACCTTTTTTTCTATAAGATTCATTATGTATAGCTTGAGCAAATAATTCTTTTCCAGTTCCAGTTTCGCCTATTATTAAAATTGATGAATTAGATTTAGCCATTCTTTTAGCTATTTCCTTAGTCTTATTTATCTCTTCACTAGTACCTATAATGTCATCGAAAGTATATTTACTTACATGTCCTTTTTTAAGAAGTTGAGCTCTTAATTTTGTCTGTTTCTTTTCTAAATAACTGAATGTCTTTAATTTAATTATAAATCCATCAAAATTATTAAATTTAACATATTTTACCTCCAAAGAAACATCGCGTCCATTTATTTTAATAAGTTTTCCATCCAAAGACTGTTTTTTATTAATTATCTCATCAAAATTCGTTCCATTTATATATTCTCCTATATATCTACCAACCATCTCATTCTCATCTATATTTATAATTTTTCTAGCTATATGACTATAAAAATACACTATACCTTTTATGTTAGTACAAACAATTCCATCATCTAAAACTTTCATCAGTATATCAAATTGATTTTCAAGTTTATTTGTTTCTCCTAATAATTTTTCTAATGCACAGCTATTAGTTATTGTGTTTTTAAAATACCTTTGTGTTTTTTCGTCTCCAATCAAATAATCTAAATTTAATTTCACAGCAACATCAACTATAGTACTCAAATCAAGTACTCTATGTCCTATATCTATAACTTCTTTAACCTTATCTCTAATTAACGCTGTCTCTCCTGGAGTTATAGCAATATTAACGTCAGGCAGTTTTTTCATTTCAGGATAACAAGGTATTAGGTTTATATGATCAATGCCTAATTGATATATTAATGAAATAGTTTCTAAAGACATATCTAAACTCAAATTAAATAATAATACATCTTTCCCTTTTTCTATTTTCTTAACCTTATCAACACTTGATTTTGTTAAAGTAATCCTGGGTATTATTATTTGTGCATCATCACATGTATGTTTTTTTACTTCATCATATTTTAAATATGTTGATAACAAAACTAATTTTTCTTTAATAAATTCAATTTCTCCATTTTCAAACGCATATATTTTTATTTTTATATTATTACCTAAAAAATCTTTTATTTGTCTAGAATAAATTTTTGCAGCTTCATTTTTTAACGTTACAATAGCTAATTCTTTATTCTTCATACTCTACCTCTTTCCCTCATTCTTTCCTCGCCTTACTAATTATAATTATAGAAAAGTTTTTGTATTTGTCAATTTTTTATCTTTTAATACCTACACAAAAATTTAACTACTAAATCTTTACAAAAAAATAGAGGTTTATCCTCAAGACAACCCCCATCCATTTTTACTACTATTACATATACAATAAATATCTCTTTTCCATCTGCTGTTATATTTTCTTTTTTATTGTATGTTATCACCACATTTAACCTTTTTTCTTAAAAATCTCTATTAAACCAACACAAGACAATAAGAAACCTATCAATCTATATGAACTTATAAATCCTTCTAATATAGGTGTATATTCTGTGGTTAGATTACCTGCTATATCACTGTATACATTCATAGATATTGCTCCTAAAAAACTACTAAATAATATTATAATCAATCCTAACCCTAAAAAATTTATTTGACTTTGCATTAATCCATCCTCCTTATAATATTCATAATCATATTTTAATATCTATGAATATTATACTTTAATGAATTATGTAATTCTATTTAATATTTAACTAATAATGGGATTTGAGTTTTACTAATTTATATCAATTGTATATCCATTTTTTGCCTTGACGTATATGTTGGAGATGCTACATCCAATAGTCGACATAATGACAATTTTATCCAGACTATTTACTATAATAAAACATATATATGTGTATATTCCTTACATCAAAAGACAAAATACCATTTCCATCAAGAAAAACTCCTAAGTTTAAAGATTCCTTCATTTACATATTGGATATTTCATAATTTATATATTATAATGATTGTATTATATTTTAGAAAGAACATATATTTAATGACATCAGATTTCTCTAAATATATGGTTATATAGAAACATAAACTATTATTAATTAAATTTGAAGTTGGAAATGGCTCCCAACACGCTACTTAGGTAGTAATCAGAGATGCAGGATACGCCGCCCTGCCAAGTTTAATTAGTAAATTTGAAGAGAGAGTACACAGTACTCTCTCTTTTGTTATTCAGTATTATATAATTTTTAATTACTTTTTAATTCTACTAATTTTATTGATTTATCACTTCCTGAAGTTATTAAAATTTTATCACCATCTACAAAACTATCAGAAACTTGATCTGTAATTGCCAAATTTAAATCTCCAGATTTATCAAACACTTTTATTCCATAATCTTCTCCCGATAAAAGAGTACATATTATTTTATTATTTTCTATTTTGATATTTTCTAAATACTCCTTTAAGACAAGTGTATCTTCTTTAGCGGTGTCTACCTTATACAATTTTAGATTTTCATCTTTATCTGATACAGTATAATATACATTCCCGTCTACTTCATAATACCTATCATAATAACCTGAAAGTTTATTATCAGATAATCTTTTTTCATTGGTTCCATCTAAGTTTGATGAATATAAATATTGATCCTCATCTTTTACATAGTAAATCGTATTATTTGCAATTTTAAAATTCTCAACTCCAAAATTTGTAACCTTTATAGTTTCATTTGTATTTAAATTTATCTTATAAATATAATTTTGTTCACTATCTTTTATTGGATAAGTAGATGCAAGTATATATATATCATCATTCACTACAGTAGTAGATCCATTAGGATTATACCCTGTTCCTTCTAAATGACATCCGTATATAAGATTTGGATTTCCTATACTTTTTCCATTTTTTCTTTCTTGTCCTGTTGGTGTAAGCCAAAGATTATTACCACTTTGTGAAGGTCCTTGACCTATATCCAACTTTCCCTTTAAAGTATTTTTAAAATCAAGATAACCACTTTCTTCTATTCTAGCTTTTCCATTATTATTTACCTTACAATATACATCAGACCCCATTACAGCTCCTCCAGAATGATAATAAAACCAGAGCGTTTTATCTGCTTTATAAAATGTCAAACTATTATTAAACCCATAGGATGTATCTATTTCATAGGAATACACTAATTCTTTATTATATATATTACTATCCTTAACTCTATAAACTTTATTTGTCTTATTTACAGTCTCTACAAAATAATAATAACCATTAAATACTGCAACATCATTTTCACCTGCATATTTAGGAAGATTTACTGTTTTTGCCTGTGGATTATTAGATTTTATCATAAGTCCTTTTGATTTATCCCAAACATATTCCCATCCAAATGTATCATGTGCAAATTCCCATGTGAGTGGAAAATATGTTACATTGTTAAAGCTTAAAAGAGGATATTCCTCTTTAGAATTATCAATTGAATTCCCATTTGCTGTAATCTTAAATGTAGGTATAGTTGCATTATAGCTATTTCTATTTTTATGTTTTGTTTTATATGCTACGTAAGATGATGTGACCTTACTTTGAATAATTTTAAAGCCTTCATCCTGTGTCCATTTTGTTTCTAATCCCAAAAGCCTACAATCATACCATGTCATTGGAAAATATGTCATATTTTTATATACCAAAAGTGGATATTTTCGATATAAATTATCAATCTTATTTTCATTTATAGTAACATTAAATTTTGGTAATCTAACTTTTACACTTTTTTCTACGGCAAAACTTTCTTCTCCAACTAGCATAAAGCTTAGACAAACTATAAATACAGCTACCAATGTAAAAATCTTCTTTCCCATATAACTCGCCTCCTTAGTTTTTTAGTATGTTTATCATTATATCATGTATATTAGTAATAATTTTATATTTTTACATATTATGTAATCAACTTAATCCAAGTCCAATCAGCGATTGAAAAGAAGTTTTTTGACATTTATAGGATATAGAAGGTGCTATATACAATAGACGATATAATAACAATTTTCTCCAAAACATTTACTATAATAAAACATATATGTGTATATTCCTTATATCAAAATACAAAATAGCATTTCTATTAAGAAAAACTCCTAAATTTAAAGATTCTTTCATTTACATATTGGATATTTCATAATTTATATACTATGTAGTAATTAGATATGCAGTATACACCTCCCTGCCAAGTTTAATTAGTAAATAAGTCTAATAACAGAAAAATATTATGCTGCTAAATATCAGTGCTTGTACTATTTTTACTTATTTGCGAATCTAAAGACAACCTATGATTCTTGGCGAGTCGTAATGTAAACTTAAATATAAACACAAAGTTTAGGCAGATCGATGATATAAATCGATCTGCCCTTGTTGAAATTAGTCTTTTTATTATAAGAATTAATTATCTGTAATTTTAAAAAGAAAACAAATCTTTTTTAGGAAATAATCCATATAGACCACCAGTATGTATAAATAATATGTTGTTATGCTTTTTGAAATTTCCTTCTTTGATTTCGTTTACTAATCCGTACATTGCTTTTCCAGTATAAACAGGGTCTAAGATAACACCTTCTAATTTAGCTACTTCATGAATGAATTCTATCTCCTCTGACCTACTTAAAGCATATCCCCTTCCTACATAACCATCTATAATATTGATTTCTTCTTTAGAAAATCGAAAGGTTTTATCTATATAAAAAAGACTTTCATTTATCACTTTCTCAATCTGATTTTTAAAGTATTCTTCATCATTAGATACATTTACACCATATATTTTTGCACCATAGCCCATAATCTTATTTGCAAGGAACAATCCACTATAGGTTCCACCTGATCCTACAGCCATCACTATGGCATCGAACTTTATTCCCATTTCTTTTTCCTGCTGAACAATTTCTTCCATAGCTTTAAAATATCCAAAGGTTCCTATACCATTTGAAGCTCCTTCTGGTATAATGTACGGGTTGTAACCTTCCTTTGATAGTTCTTCCTTTATGGATTCCATAATTTCCATTCTCTTTTCTCTGTATTCCTCAGGCGTTATAAATCTAATTTTAGCCCCCAATACCTTATCTAAAAAATAGTTTCCATCTATCTCTTCTTCTCCATCGGTTCTAAGAACTAAATAAGATGATATACCCAACTTAGCAGCAACAGCAGCAGTAGCCCTAGCATGGTTAGACTGGATTCCACCGCATGTAATGAGTAAGTCACATCCTTGATCCAATGCTTCCTTTACAGAAAACTCCAACTTCCTTACCTTATTTCCAGACATCTCAGTACCAGTTTGGTCATCTCTCTTGAGAAATATATTTTGACCTACTAATTTGCTAGATAATCTTTCTAATTTCTCAATCTTAGTAGGTAGATTTGCAATTTCAATTCTACCAGGGATATTTATCATGTTCATCTTCCTTTCGTTTCTTATTTTTACCAATATTATGCAATCATTCTCTCTTTACTGCTATACAAAACAGTCCCATTAGTTCTAACAGCCTTCTTTTATAATCTATTCGATTACTATACGAAAAATACCGAATGTTAGTTCAGTTTCTTTTGAATCCAAGTCTAAATTTGCCATTTATAGTATATAGAAGAAGCTATATCCATGGCAAACAAAATAGCTGTTCTCTCAAAACGTCCAGCAACAATAAAAAATATACACGAAATAAATCTTACAGTAAAAGGAACTAAAACACCACTTTTATCAAGAGAGGCTCCCGAATTTAAAGATTATTTCAATACAATATGGAAGGAGCTTGATATAGATGGAAAAGACCAACTACTCTAGTGAATACACTGCTTATTTAAAATCAGTTAAATCAAACAAGAGAAAAATAATATTCTATCAAATATTAGTACTTGTGCTATTTGTACTGATTTGGGAAATGGCTGCTAATCTAAACTTTATAGATGTGTTTTTAACTAGTAAGCCATCTGACATATTTAAACTATTTATAAAATATTCTTCAAATGGAGAAATATTCAAACACGTAGGAATATCTGTATACGAAACTGTTTTGGGATTTGTTTTTGGAACTGTAGGTGGGATAATAATAGCTATAATACTATGGTGGGATAAGAACTTAGCTAAAATATTAGATCCATTTTTAGTTGTATTAAATGCACTTCCAAAGACAGCCCTTGCTCCTATACTTATAATATGGGCTGGAGCTGGAATCACTGGTATAGTGGTCATTGCACTTACTATATCAATAGTAGTTACAATACTTTCAGCTTATAACTATTTTATTACTGTTGAAGAAGAAAAAATCAAAATGTTAAAGAGCTTTGGTGCAACTAAATATCAGATACTTACAAAGCTTATTCTTCCTTCTAATGTAGGTAATATTATAAATATAGTTAAGATAAATATAGGTATGTCATGGGTTGGAGTTATAGTTGGAGAGTTCTTGGTGTCAAGATATGGAATAGGATATTTGATAGTTTACGGTGGTCAGGTATTTAAACTAGACCTTGTTATGATGGGAGTATTTGTTCTTGCAATATGTGCTCTTTTAATGTATCAAATAGTCAATATTATCGAAAAAAGATATAAGGCTAGATAATTTAAAAATCAGGCTTATTCAAGTTCTAAACTATGATTTAAATAAGCCTGATTTTACTATGTTCCTAATCATTAGCAATATTTTCTATAATTTAATAACTTTCTAATGTCATAAGTCCAATTAAAATTTTATATTATTTGACATTCATAAATTCTATTCACTATAATTCACAAATAATTCAAGAACTTCAAACCTACAATTTTCTGAGCGTACATCTGTAAATGCTTTTATTTTATAAATACCATAGCCTTTATTTAATTGTATATATTCATTAAATTTTTTATCTTTTAATTTTATATTTTTTGATGTAGTTTTTTTAAATTGATCGTTCTTTGTATCAAGTTTTTCAATTTCTACTAATAAGTTGTCTCCATATGCATGTATAATTTCTCCATCTATTAAAATTTCAGATTTATTCGTTTCAATATATCCATTCTGTGGAGTTTTCATATTTAATCCTATAGCTTCATCATATATTATTTGATTAGTTTTTAAATCTGGTCTTACCGTTAACCTTTTTAACATCAAAATTCTATCGTTATGATTTACAGTTATCTCTAGCTCATTATCTCCATACTCAAGATAAGTTCCTTTTGGAATTCTGCAATAATCACCTTTAAAAGTATGCGTTTTATTCTTTATACGCATATTTACATCATATCCATTATAAGAATGATCTATTAAAAATCGATTACCCTGTATCTCATAATCTTCATAGTCTTTAACATCAAATTCTTTATACTTTAAATAAATACCCCCTTCAGAATTATATTTAACTACTCCAAATAACCCTTCTAAATCAGCATCATAAATATATATATCATTATTCAAAACAACTGTTCTTTTAGGAATATCATAACTTTCATATAAATATCCATCAAAAAACTTTTCTATAGTTGTATTATTATTTTTAAATTTAAAACTATAATTTCCTTTTTTGAAAATATAACATCCTTTATCAACGCTAATGTTATATCCAAATTTCTCTGCTAATGCTTTTCCTGAAATCATAATCTTAAATCCACTATTTGTATTATCTATAAAACCTACTTCTTTTCCTTCAAAATAATATTTACCGTCTTTTTGTTTTAATCGCATATCTATTTCTTCAATACACTTAATCTCAAAACAGCAATTATCATCTACACCACTTCCCAAATCATCAATCTTATTAGAGTTAAATCTAACTTCTCTTTTTTCTTCATTCCATCTGATATCACCAAATTCTTTAAGTTCATCCATAAATATAACCGTATATCCATCTATATTAAAAGACTGGATTTCACTATCTTTTATATAAGTTTTTATATCTGTATAAAGTACATTTCCAATTTTTTGACCTATTTTACTATTATTATTTTTTTTAATAGAAATAGGTTTTATTTTTTTAGACGAATTTTCTTTTATTACTAAGCTTCTATCTACAGGACTCCATATTATATCAAATCCATAATTTCTTAAGTCTTCTACTACTATTGCAGTACATCCATTTATATTCATAGATGGTATTTCATATCCATTTATATATGCTTTAATATCCGTAGATATAACCTTATTTATAACAGTTCCTACTTTTATACCTTGTCCAAAGCAATTCTGAGATAATATAAACAATATAAAGAAACATGTAAAATAAGTTTTTTTCCTAAAAAGCATATTTTAACCTCCCTTTCAAAATGACCTTCTCGTCTTATATTTTACTTAATTAGAATATTATACCATAATTTTACTTTTGGTAATTATAAATATAAATTTAGGTATAACTTAAGCCTATATCTAAAATTTTATTAGTACTTTTTAGACATAGGCTTAAACATTAATACAATATATAATTTTTTTAAAATCTATTATTAAAAGGTACATTCCCATTTATATTTTATTTAAATGATCTTCTAATTGTTTCTTTTTTATTTCAGCTATAACAAGAACGAGTATAGGTAAAATAACCTGAAACGGAAGAGCATAAAAAGGATATACATCTAATGCGAATTTTGATTTTTCCATTACGCTATCATGAATAAAATAAGATAAACTAATTATCATTAAGCCAACTGGAGTAACTAAAAATCTATAATCATCACAACCAAATGTTTTAGCAATCCCATTACAAGTGCTTAATAAACACATACTTACTTTTATAAATCCCGCAATTAAAAATGCAACAGCTATAATAATTTCAAAACCAGCAGATATAGCCCCTATTTCTAACAACCTAACAGATGCATATGATGGAAAATACATATTTCCAGAAACAGTAACTCCTAATATTAAAATATCATTAACAGAAAATATAAATAATATTATCCACCCTATTAATAGACCTCGTGTATAAACTTTGTAATAAGCTTTTTTATCAAATGTAGAAAAAACTGTTGTAAATATAATTGTTTGAGTAAATGGAAATATAAATGCATGAAAAGAAGCTTCAATAACTAGATTTAAATCTTCATTAAATAAAGGACGCAAGTTATTTATATCTATTTTTTCAATTAATAACAAAAAAACTATCATTAACAAAATAATAATTACTATAAAAAAAAATTCACTCCATTTGCCTATCACTTTAATTCCTTCTCTAACTATACAAATAGATAATACTCCAGTAAGTATCATTGGTATGATTTCAGGTGTCTCTGGTAAAGCTACTACATAAATAAAATCACCAAATACTCTTAATACTAATCCACTTAAAAAAAATGAAAACCAAACAAATAATATACAAATTCCTTTACCAATAAATTTACCCAAGACAAATTCAAGGATATCATACAAGTCTTTTTTAGGAAAAAGTGTTTGAAGACGAGCATGCACTAATACTATAGGTAAAGCAGACAAAATTGATAAAATAAGAGCTATCCATATATCTTTTTTAGCTTCACCTGCTGTAGTTAGTATCATTGAACTTCCCATTACGAATAAACTTATAATGAATATTCCTTGCTTGTTAGAAATAACTTCTTCATTCATTAGTTGTTCCTCCAAATATTAGTTACCTATTATATATCTTTTCCAAATTAACTAAATTTATAGAAACTTTCTTGAAACATTAATACAATCAGTAAATAAATTGTTAGTGCACAATAAATATCTTTTGTGCACTATTTAGCTACAATACATTAATTATCTATATAGTTTATGCGCATTTAATTATAAGCTCTCTTTATGTAAATATTGGCTCTGGTTTTCCAAAATAATAACCTTGACCATATTCAACTCCTAATTTTTCTAACACTTTAATAACTTCTTTGTTTTCTACGTATTCTGCAATAATCTTTGCATCATAGTTTTTTGATATATATACTAAAGCATTAAGTGTTTTTAATAACTTTCCATCATTTTCAACACCTTTTATAAAAGCTCCATCAATCTTAATATAATCTACTTCTAACTTAGATAATAACTCTACATGAGCATAACCCGTTCCAAAATCATCAATTGCTAATTTAAATCCTTTATCTCTTAGCTTATTTAAATACCAAATGCATTCATTGAGATTGTTTAACGCAGCTGTTTCTGTTAACTCAAAGGTTATATTACTTGGATCAATATTATATTTATAAATTATTTTTAGTATGTAATCAATCATATTTTGATTAATTGATTTACCTGATAAGTTAATACTTAACCTCATATGTTTTCCTGTTTTATGAAGTCTTCTATAATACGTTTGAAATGCCTGTCGCATTACTAAACGATCAATTTCTTCTATCCTGTCTTCACTTTCTGCAATTTCTATAAACTTAGCTGGCGTTAAATACTCATTATTATGTTTTACTCTCATTAATACTTCATATTTGATTATTTTTTCTGTTTTTAATTCTACAATTGGTTGATAAAAAGGAACAATATTTTGATTTACGATAACTCTTTCTAACAGAAGTATATCTTTTAATCTACAACTGCTTTTATTTAAAATGTTACTATATTTTGTAAATCCTGTATCTGATATAATTTTCAAATCTTCATAATTTTTTTCCATATATTGAATAATCTGAGGAACAACTTCAAAATTTTCAAGTTCTTTTATATCATCTATTGTAAGAAGTAACTGTTTACCTCTTATAAACAAATTAGTTTCATTATCTATAGATATATTTTTATTTATATTATGTAGTAATTTTTCTATTTGCTTTAAACTATTTTCATCTTTTAAAACAAATACATAATGAACTCTTGATATTCTATATAAATCTATATATAAAGAACTTATACTTTTAAAATACTTTGATACATAGTAATAAATACTATTATCATATAAAAACTCTTCATCTTTGTTACTTGTCACATTCTCAACTTTTATAATTAGATAATTTTCATTATCTTTTCCTTGTTTATGTAATTTTTTTATTCGTTTTTTAAAAGCTAACTCATTTTTTACTTCTGTAAAATAATCAGTGTATTTTACTAAGAAAATATATTTTAATAATATATAGGTTGCAATTAAAAAGCTAATTAAAAGAGGTATAATTATTCTCATCGTAGCTTTAATTTGTTTATGTTTTAATTGTGTATAATTAATAGATAACATTATAGTCCCATCAAATGAGTCTAAGTAGTTGTAATATCCTATTTTTTCAACATTATAAGCTCTATATGAAATCATATTTTCTCTTGATTCTTTATTTTTATTTTTAATTATTTTTATTAAATAATTATAACTATCATCATCCATATTTGTAACATCTTTAATAAACTTTTTATCTGTAAATAGATTTTTACCAATTAATAAAGGGTCTTTATGATATAAAAAATATCCATCATTAGACAATAGATACAAGTAGCCTTCATAAACCTCATAGCTATCTGCTCTACTTATATTATTAATCAAATCATAATTTATTCCCACTAATAATA
Organism: Tepidibacter hydrothermalis; assembly: GCF_029542625.1. Lineage (GTDB taxonomy): Bacteria > Bacillota > Clostridia > Peptostreptococcales > Peptostreptococcaceae > Tepidibacter_A > Tepidibacter_A hydrothermalis. Next base: position 745,162 of record NZ_CP120733.1, on the reverse strand, counting down.
AAGCCTTTTTTTTATTCTGAAACTCAATTGGAGTTACTCCATAAAATAGATTAGAATCTGATTTAGAACTTTTAATTAGTCCCAAGCAAATACCATTACCTTCTCTTTCAAAATAAGGAGTTATACTTTTCATATCTACATAAGGTTCTTTAAAACCATTAATAGTAGTACCATCCTCGAAAACAATGTACATATTATTAATATAATAATTGTCTTTGCTCGCCGTATATAATAACTCATCTATATCACTTCTAGATAAATCATTTTGTTCTAAATTTTCAATGGTTTGTTTTGTAGAATTGCATATAGAAGAAAAAATGGAATCATACATGTAGGTTACTGAATTGGAAACGTTTTTCACAGTTCTTTTCGTCTCATTTAGATATAAAGAATAGTTTTTTTTATAGGTAATAAAGCTTGAAGTTGTAACAACTAAAAATAATAGCACGAAAGCTACTACATATCTTTTTTTGATCATTCTTATATTCCTTTCTCACTGTAATTCATGATCCAAGAATTTACAAAACGATGCCTTATTTTTTTATTTCTATAGTCGCACTTACATATTTATTTTGATGAAGTTTTGCAACCTGGCAGTCGTAGGCAATTCTTTAGACCCATGGCTTTGCGTCCTTACCTTTCGATAAGTTTGCTATTAAAAAACATATCATCGTACTCATTTTTACAAAATTGCACATTATAACGCTCACTTTATCATTTTTCTACAAAAAAGTCAATTTAATGCTAATAAGGCTTATTAAATAAAATTGAAAAATAATTTTATAGTTTTTTAAATATATTTGGAGTAACACCAGTATTCTTCTTAAATGTTTTGTAAAAATAATTTAAATTGTTATACCCCACTTTATCTGCTACTTCCTTAATTGATAAATTTCCGTCTTTTAACATTTCACGTGCTTTTTTTATTTTTAAATTATTTATATATGTAATAAAAGTTACTCCACAATGTTTTTTAAACATTCTTGCGATATAACTTGGACTTGTATGATATTTATCTGCACATTGTTTTAATTTAATATTCTCTTGATAATTATTATGTATGTATTCTAGTATATTATTTAAAATTTGATTGTCTGTTGTTGTATATTCTAATATTTTTTCTACAGATTCAACAAATTGTTCAGATTCGATAGGTTTAAGTAATATATCTTTAGCTCCTAACCTTAAAGATAATTGAGCATATTCAAAGCAGCTATATGCAGTAATAACAATAAAATCAATAGAATAGTGTTGTTCATCTTTTATTTTTTTTATAACTTCAAGACCATTTAAAACAGGCATTCTAATATCTATAAAAACAATATCTGGATTTAACTTATTTATCATATCCAACGCTTCATCTCCTGAAAATGCCTCTCCAATAACTTCTATTGGTAAATCATTTTTTTTGATTAGATATTTTATAAGGTCAATAGATAATTCTTCATCATCAGCAATAATAGCTGTTCTCATTTTAACTCCTCCTCTCCTATAATATATTTTCAGGTAAAACTATTTTTATGCTAGTACCTTTATTTATCAAGCTACTTATTTCAAATTCAAAATTATTTTCATATAATGATTTTAGCTTAGAATAGACCATCATTAATCCACTCATTTCATATTTATGATATTCACTAATCTTATTTTTAAGTTTATTTAAATCTTCTTCATTTAATCCTTCACCATTATCATTAATTTCAATTATTAGGTTATCTTTATATGCTTTTAAAATAATATCTATCTTCATATCTTTTTTCATATTCTTAAATCCATGAGTAAAACAATTCTCTATAATTGGTTGCAAGCAATTGATTGCAATATATTTATTTCTCATATTGGTTGTTATATGAAAAACAACTTCTAGTTTTTCTCCATATCTTAGTTTTTGTAAACTAATATAATTTTGCAAATAGCTAATTTCATCTTTTAATTCAATAAAATTTATTTTATTTGTTGACGTATATTTTAACATTTTAGAAAGGTTCATTATACTCTCATATGTTTTTAAAGATTTCTCTTTTACAGCAAGACTTGCTATACTATTTAGCGTATTAAATAAAAAATGATTATTAATCTTTATATCTAACATTTGATCTTTTAATGACTTTAATGATTCTTCTTCCTTATTTTTTAAAGTATAAGAATTTTCTATAGTTATACCTAATTTTTTTATTTGCTGTATTATAGCATTTAGAGTACCTTTGGGTGTAATTTGCATAAAATTGTGTAATTGATTACTAGATGATGATGTTCGAATATGTCCAGCTTTAATCATTCCAATAATTTCATTATCAAATATAATAGGCATAGTGAATATGGTTAATCCATGAGGACATACGAAAGCTGATAAATCTGTATTATTTGGTGATTCATATCCATTATTAATTTTATAAATACAACAGTTTTCAATATTTTTATCAACTGAGCACTCAGATGTGCATATTTCAGGATAGTCTCTACTTGAGATAATAATATTTCCATTTGAATCAAAAATAGAAATTGGTATTTTTAATGGTTCTGCTATTGTTTTATATATAGTTTTTATTTCTTCTTTAATTTTTGTAATATCTTGATATGTTTTATGTTTAGCAGAGATATTTCTCTTTTTTGGTAATAGATTTTGTTCATAATTAACAGGAACTGACATAACAAGTTGTTTTATAGGTTCATCTCCTGTATTTATCGTTTCATGAACAGATCCTGCTTCAATATGATAGATACGGCCTGCATTTATATCGCTGATTTTATCTTCAATACGCTGAATTCCATTTCCAGACAATACATATATAACTTGTTCATTACCGTAATGTATATGACTATGTTGACGTTTATTTTGAAAAATCGTAGTTATTCCTACGTTTATTATATTCATAGAATTATTAGAACTAGGCTCATAAATCCACTCTATTTGTCCCCATTCGAAAAGTTGTATATTTTTTATATTCAAAGTTCATTCACCTCTAAATTAGTCTTTTTCAATTTTATTTATTTTTTCAATTCATTAATATAGTTCGATATGAACCTATTCTTTCCCTATACTTAAATTAGGATCCACTTATTTCTAAATAATTATTTCATAAATTCAACATTATTTATATTAACTATTTTGACTTTTTATTTAACAAAAAATTCGTCTACTCGCTAACGCGGTGACTCATGTCGCCAACGATCCTTACAGGCTCCGTTGCTCAAAAATAGTTGCAAGTGTAATCCTTCTATCAATTTTATAGATTGAACGAAAATTTTATAATATCTTAGTATATAAAAAAATATTTTAACTCACCATAAATGAGTTAAAATATTTTAAAATCATAAAAATTCAATGTTTAGTTTTCTTCTATATCTGTATCCTTAACTATAACCGAATTAAGATTCTTAAAAATAGACTTTACCTTATTGTTACTAATTTTTGAGTTTTGAATGGAAATATTTCTTGATAAATTAACATCAAATAAAGCAGTATTTGATTGATCAAATGCTTGTTCAGTATCATTATCATATATATCACAATTGTCAAATTTAACATTATCACTATTACTTATATATATAAGTTCACCAAAAGATGTAGTTTCACTAAGTGTACTATTCTTAAACTCTATATTACTAGAATTATCTATAGTCATAAGATCATATGTACAATCTGTAATAATTGAATCAACAAAGTTTAATTTATCTACTCCATATAAATTCAAACCTTCTGTTCCACATCCGAATAGTCTAGATTTTTCAATATTTATATCCACACAGTTTTTAAATACAAATACACCTCCAGTACAAGATCCTTTATCAGTGGTATGTCCCACATTAATATTTTTAAAATTTAATTTACTACAATTTTTAAATGTAAGCACATTTGCATACCTTGGTTCTACTAATATATCTGAATATCCCGAGTCTTGGCCTTGTATACTGAAATTTTCTATATTTTCTAATACTAATTCATACCCATCATATACTTTTCCCCAATGCACATTAGGATTTTTTATCTCCCTAGCTCTAATACTTGAAAGATTAAGAGAAACACCTTCTCCAATTATAATCTTTCTATTAGATCCAATAGCATCTATAAATTCCTGAGCATTATTCACTATTATCGTTTCTACACTTTTAATTGAAATTGTTTTTGTTTTATCATCCCATGATATAGTAGCATCTAAACTCTCTCCAATAAATCTTAATGGAACCATAGTCTTTCCATTTATTATTTTAGCAGGTGTTTCTAATTGAATTTTTTCACCATTTTTAACACCATAGTTACTATCAATAGTTAAAGATATGTATGTATCACCTTTAGTTGCTATCACTGTTTTACTTTTTTCATCCCAAGAAACTTTAGAATCTAATGCTTCAAATATTTCTCTTACTGGAACTAAAGTTCTTCCATTTACTATAGTTGGATTCACATCAAAATGTAGAGCTTTATCATTAAGAATTACTTTAATTGGATTTTCTGCAAAACTAACATTATTTACAGAAAAACTAACAAAAAGAATTAACGCGAATAATTTAATAAATTTTTTCATTATATCCCCCTCTATATTCTCTTATTTATATATTCAATATATTTTATCAAATTTTTACTTTTTATTCCATATTCAGTTTTTCACTTATCTTCCCACCCTACTGAAATTTTATTTACGTTGTTTTAATTCAATTGATCCTTCTTTTTTATTTCAGCGGTAATCCATATAATAATAGGAAAAATCACTTGAAACGGAAAATGATAGTACGGCCATATGTCCGTATTAAACTCATAATAATACAATATACTATCATACTGAAAATAAGATAGATTAATTACTAATAAAGAAATAGGTGTTATGATAAATCGATAGTCTTTATATCCAAATACTTTAGTAATTCCTTTACAAATACATAGTAATAATATACTTATTTTAATAAAACCACCTAATATAAATGTCAAAAATACAATTACTTCTGCACCTTGAAATAAGTTACCTAGTTCTACTTTTGATGCAGTAGCATGAGTAGGGTAATATACATTTGTTGCAGTATTTACTCCTATAACTAAAATATTAGTTATAGAAAGTATGGATACAAATATTCCTCCTATCAATAAGCCTATTATGTAAATTTTGTAAGGAGATTTCTTTGTTTTAAAACTAAAAAAACCCATAGTAAATACTACTATTTGGACAAGTGGAAAAGTAAATGCACTAAAAGCGCCTTTTAAGACTGGTTTAAATCCTTCACCTAATATAGGGGTTATATTATCTATATTCATATCTGGAATCAATAATATTATCATAATAAAAAAAGAAATAATAGGTATAAGTACGAAAAATTCTGCCCATTTCCCCAAAATTTCAATACCCTCCTTTATCCCCCACGCACACAAAATACAAAGACTTATGATGGGTATGATTTGAGGGGTATTTTGTAAGTTAACTATTCTAATGAATTGTCCATAATTCACTAAAATGTCAGATGCAAAAAAAAATACAAACCATGTATATAATAAAATCATTATTTTTCCGATGAACTTTCCAAAACAAATTTCAAGAATGTCAAACAAGTCTTTATGTGGAAATATGTAGTGAAGTCGAGAATATATAATCAACATAGGTAATACCATAAGTATTGCTAAAATAAAAGCCAACCAAACATCTTGTTTAGCTTCAAGCCCCATTACAAATATAGAAGTGGACCCTATTATAAACAAAATTACAATTGATATGCCTTGTTTATCTGAAATAACTTCTTTGTTCATTACTTGTTCCTCCAAATTTAGTTATCTATTGTATAAAAGTAAATAATATATTTTGTATTTTTCCCCAATTAACTAAATTTATTAAGAAATACTTCTTCCTCTGTCTTTTCCAATGTTTAAATTATAGACTATTTAATTTATTAGCTTATCTAAATTTTTTAAAAATTATTTTGAAAATAGTTCCCTTATTAACTTCTGATTCTATTTCTATTTTATGTCCTAATCTTTTGCATACTTCACTTACAATGTATAGTCCCATTCCAGTTGATTCACCAAATACTCTTCCATTTTCTCCTGTATAAGATGGTTCAAATACTCTTTTAATATCCGTTTTTGGTATTCCAACGCCTTCATCCTTAATTTTTACAATACTACTATCATATTTTTCATAGATTTCTATTGATACTTTTTTGTTTTCACTAGAATATTTAATTGCATTGATAATTACTTGATGAATTACAAATTTCATCCATTTAAAATCAGTTTGAACAAAAAAAGAAGATTTTATTTTAACTTCTGGATATATATGCTTCTTAATAAATACTCTTTTAAGATTATTTACAACATCAAAAACTAATACTTTTAAATCTACTGTTTCTACTTTAAAATCATGTTCAAAATTATCAATTCTAGCTAAATACAGAGCAGTATTTAAGTTATTCTGAATACGATCTATTTCATCACGAATATTTATAATATAAGGTTCATCTTCATTTTCTTGAATTATTAGTTGAATTACAGAAATTGGAGTTTTCATTTGATGAACCCAATGATTCATAAAAACCAAATGTTGTTTTTGCTTTTTTACATAATTCTGTATTTCGCCTTGATATAAGCTATACTGTTTTTTAAATAAATTCTCTAATTGTTGTGCATTAGAATCATTACCTATATCACATAAATATTCTTCAATCTGATCAGGAGGATTATTTAATATACAATACATTTTTTTATTTTTATAATACTTATATATTAAATAACCAGTCATAATAAAAGTTGTTATAAATATAAAATAGAATATGTTAGTTATACTTTCAAAGCCTCCAATATTATTATAAAAAATCAATAAAAAAATAAAGTTAAAGAAATATATACATATAAATCCCAAATATTCTCTCAAAAAAAGTTTCATCACTCATTCCTCCAAGTTATATCTAATCTATATCCTACTCCTCTAACTGTTTCTATAGCATCTTTAATTCCAATTTGTTGAAGCCTCTTTCTCAACCTAGTTACATTTACATTTAAAGTATTCTCTTCTACAAAATTTTGATCATCCCATAATTTTTCTAAAAGATATTCTCTACTTACTACTTTAGGGTATTTATTTAATAAAGATTCTAGTAATATTTCTTCTTTTTTGGTAAGTATAATACTATTATCCTTAAAGTTAAGTTCTAATCTTTCTGGATATAAAGTAAGTTCATAAAATTCGATTATTCTTTCTTTTGTTGACGTAGCATATGCACCATATGTTCGTCTTAACTGACTTTTTATTTTAGCAGTTACAACTTCATAAAAAAATGGCTTTGTAATATAATCATCTGCTCCACTTTCTATTGCCATAACCTGATCCATTTGACTTTCGCGAGCAGATATAAAAATAATAGGGCAATTTGATACTTGTCTAATCTTTTTGCACCAATAATATCCATCATATTTTGGTAGATTTATATCCAGTAATACTATGTGAGGTTTGTTTAGTTCAAAACTATCTATTACTTTTTCAAAATCTTCTATTCTTACGGTTTCATATCCATACTTTTCCATATGCGAGCATAGAAGATCTTCTATTCCTTTATCATCTTCTACTATCATTATTTTATAATTCATATTTTCACCATCCTTATTCAAGTGTATAATTTAATTTTAACCATTTACCTATAAAATTGTAACAAAAAAAATAAATTACCATCTTCAAAATTAGATAGTAATTTATTTTTTCATTAAAACTTATCTTTAGTTATATTATGATGTCCTCCTAGTAAAGATAATACATCTATGATTTTTTGAAAAAATTGTTCTCTACTTTCTCCTGCATGTATCTCATTATAGAGTTCTCCATCTTTAATAAAAACCACTCTATTACAATAACTAGCAGCTAAAGGATCGTGAGTTACCATCATAGTTGTTACCTCATAGTCTTTATTTATACTTTTAAATAAGTCCATTACATCTTTAGATGCCTTTGAGTCTAAATTTCCTGTTGGTTCATCAGCAAGTAATAAAGATGGAGAATGTATAATAGCTCTTGCAATTGCCGCTCTTTGTGCTTGTCCTCCTGACACTTCAAAAGTTCTTTTATTAAGAATTTCTTCAATTCCAAGTTTTTTTGAAACATTTTTAAGTTTTTTATCCATTTCAGATATTTTGCAACCTTCTAACGTTAATGGTAATACTATATTTTCTTTAATAGTTAATGTATCTAATAAATTAAAATCTTGAAATACAAATCCAAGCTCATTTCTTCTAAAAATAGCTAGATCTGAATTTTTTAATTTATATGGATTTTTTCCATTTAGTAAAACTTCTCCAGATGTAGGACTATCAATTGTAGATATCACATTAAGAAGAGTTGTTTTTCCACTTCCCGACGGTCCCATAATTCCTACAAACTCACCTTTTTCTATCGTAATATTAATATTTTTCAACGCATTATATACTACTTTACTTCCATATATTTTACTAATTTCATTTAATTTTAATATTTCCATCATACTTCACCCCTTATCTAAAGCTTACACTATGTTTTTCAATAAATAATTTATATATTTATTTCTTATAATTAAAAAGTATATAATCTGAACAACAGCAAATACTATTAAAACTTTTATTCCATGAATAAATATATCCGAATACAGCAGTTGTAATGGCTTCAATGCTACAAGTGTATGAACTACAGCAATTATATATGGTATAAAAAACAAGCAACCCATTTGAATTGTTGCAATTTTTTTCATTTCCTTGTCTGTAAGTCCTATTTTAGAAATATTATAATATTTCTGTTTTTCCTCACTTAAATCTGCATATAATCTAAAATACAAAAAGCTTCCAGCGGCCATAAAAAATATGCACCCTATAAAAAATCCTATATATAAAAGAAGTGAAGACATTTGTTTACTTAATTTATATTCATATGGTAACATCCAAAAATCTGGTTGTTCTTTATCTATTTTATTTTTAAGTTCTACTGATAAATCTACATATTTATCCCATTTTTCAATATAGTATCCATAAAAAACATCATTAATTTTTCCACTATTTTCCATTTGTTCAAAAATAGAATCTTCAACTACAATAAATGGTTGAAAAATGCCTTGAGGTAGAATTATTTGTTTTTTTGCCCCTACTACATTTAGTTTAATATCACTATTTTTTAATTTTATCATCTTATTAGCTAAATTTTCCTCTTCGTCAAATCTAGTAGCTATAAAAGCTTCATTTTTTTTCAATTCAATTTTATTAAACTTGAGTATATCTGCAATCTTATTATACTGTGAAAGTTTTATAAAACTTTGTTCATATTTTTCTTCTTCTATATAACCCATTTTAATAATAACTTCAGCTTTTTTATAGTTTACGTTATTTTTGTCAAGCTTATTTTCTATTGTATTTATATCTTCATAATCTTCTTTTATATCTTCTCTAACTCTATAATTTATTGCAAATGGAACATCTTCAGATAGTTCACTTTTCATATTACTATCAACTATATAAAAAGTAGATATCGAAGTAAATGCTACAGAAGATAAAATACTAACTAAAAAAAGCATTCTGGCATTATCTTTAATACGATACGCTAAATCAGATATCCAAAGCATATTAGTACGATTTAAGTAAAATTTTCTATTACTCTTAAGAAGTTTTATTATAAATATGCTAAGTTGAGAAAAAAATAAAAAAGTTCCTATTACTACAATTACTATAACTGGTATAACCAAATTGACTAGTGTGGCTGGTCTTGCTGTAAGAGATAGTGTATATCCCCCTAATATTAATATTGCTGATACTATAGACAATATAATAGATGCTTTTGGCTCTTTCTTTGGTTTTTTACTTCCCTTTAATAGTTCAATTATTTTATTTGTTCTAACTAAAAATATAGTAAAACTTGATATTCCTATAAACAATATTAGAAAACTAACAAAAGTTAATGCTATAGCTTTAAGCGGAAAATAAAATTTCATAGAATCTATACCTATAATTTTTGAAGACAGCATAAGAAAAAACTTAAAAAAAACAATTCCTAATGCTGTTCCTATAACTATTGATAAACTTCCTATAATCATATTTTCTATAAAAACTAATTTATTTAATTGTCTCTTTGACATTCCAAGTATCATTAAAGTTCCAAATTCTTTATTTCTTACTTTTAAAAATGTACTTACAGAATATAATACAAATAAAAATGCAAATATGAATATTATATATTCAGAAGCAATCATTGCGCTTTTAACTGATTTTTGAATAGTTTGATCACTTATATTTGGATGAAAACTAAATGCTGCAAAAGAAAAAAATATCATAACCGAAAAAATACTGCTAAAAAAATAGGCTAGATAAGTTTGTGAATTCCTTTTTACATTATTGAGTATAAATTGTTCAAATGTCACTTTTTTCGCCTCCTAAATTGTAAAAATAAGTTCATATATACCTTGTATATGAACTTATTTTCACAATTACTATTTTAATTTATCTGAATATTTTTTTTCCATTTCTTTTTCTATTACTTTTATTATTTTAGTATATCCTTCTACACCATCTCTACTTGGCAAACCACAATAAGTTACATGGCGATCATACCACCCTTGAATAACTTTGTCTTCATCATTATCATTTTCTTTGTTTAGTTTTCCTAAATACCAAGTCCCTAATTCTATATTTGTATCAATATCTTTCAACATCTCCCCTTTAAAATCCTTCATTCCCATTTCTTTTGCCCACTTTTTTGCTGCTGTATCCCTTATTTGCATTAATCCTGTTTTCTCCCCTTTTTTATATTTTCCACTTCTAAAATCACTTTCCTGTGAAATAATAGCTGCAACAAGACATGGATTAACCCCATATTTTTTTGAATATTTGACTATTTGTTTTTCATATTTTATCCTTACATTCTCATAAGAATTTTGATTCATTTCATGATACACTTCTTTTCCAAACATTAATGCTCCTACTCCTATTATTATTAAAATAACACTTAAAATTGCTATAATTTTCTTTTTCATTTTTATACCTCCATTTATTTTCTTTGTTGTTTACAATTTAAATTATAAATCAATCTATAATTACAAACTATCGATTTAAATTACACAAATATTACAAACTTGTAATAATCAAAAAACCACCTGATTTTCAAAATCAGATGGCTTTTAATCTAATTATTAAAGTATATAGTACTTCTAATAACTTTTATATCTGTATTTAATTTATTGATAAGATTTACCTCTTTAGATTCTTCATTTCTTTCAATATAGCTTAAAAGCAAATCACCTTCATAAAGTGTATCTTGTGAATTAATCTCTAGTTCACCTCTAATTACATACAGAACATCTGCTACGTAATCATACTTTCTTTTTTTATTATCAAATACTATCTTTTTTGAACTAAGCTTATCAATACATATATATTCTAAATCACCTTCACAATCATTCATCATTAGGTTAAAGTCTATTACTTTACCATAACTCTTTGTTTTCCAATCTCCACAGAAAGTATCTTGTTCAAATTGTTTAAGCTTCACACTATAGTGATTTTGATGTTCTAAAAGTAATTCCCCATCTAAAATCATTATTTTCCTTTTAATATTAGGTAGATGCGTAAATACTGATTCATCAATATCAACTCTTGCAGAGCTTAATCTCCACTTGAAATTGAGTTCCTTATACTCAGAATCATATGGATATATACATAGCTGTGTTGTAGTTCCCCCAGACCACTCACTTGTCTTATGTTCGTTCTTTCTTATAATTTTAATATTTTTCTCCATTCCAAATTCCCCTGCCTTTTTTTAATCCAACTGAATTAAGTTTCACTTTATAATTCTTGAAATGTATGCATATCCCCTTTGTATTTTTCATTAATTAATTTGTTTGAATACTTGTTGTAGTAATTTTACCATCTACTTTACTTAAATTTTTTATTTTTAGAGTTGGATTACTAATACCACATTCATCCAAAACATTTCTAAATACTTTAAATTCATTTCTCTTTATTACGACTTCAACTTTGTATCTTGCTTCTCCGTTATTGCCTCCAGCAAGAAAATGATTTACCGTATAACCTACCGATCTAAGTTTTTCTGCTATTGCAATCATTTTATCTTTATTGTTTAAAAACAAATCTACTTCTAAAATACCTAGTGCTAATCGTTCTTCAATTTTTGATCCTATAAAAACCCCTGCAGGTTTACCTAGTGCATATGCAATAGTAAAATGTATTCCCTTTGAACTAGTAACTTTATTGACTACCATTGCAAAAATCATCGCATCTATAAATACCAGAAAATAAACCGGATTCATAATTTTTTTTGATATTAATATAGATTTTAGTGTTGCTAAAATATTGGTAAAAGACGTTATTAGAAATAAACCAATAAGTGAAAATATAACTTCTTTTGTCATCCTGACACCTCCTTTTCTGCTTTTTTCTTAACGAAAATTATACTTATCTGCAATTTATACAAGAATATAATTTCCTATTCATTATCAAGTGAAACTAAGAATATATTAATGAATAATTAGTTATTTGATAAAATTTCATGATTAAAAACCAACCTCTTTATGCTAAATATGTATATTATGTAAAAATATAACAATTCTTAACAACACAGGCTACCCTATGAAAAATCAAATAAAATCAATTATACAATTTTTTCATTTAAGTAATTTAAATATTTCATCTTGGAAATTCAATAATAGAATAAACGTGATTTAATAACTCGAATTTTTTAAGAATTATTAACATAAAAAAGAAATGAATATACATTTTTGTTTTATATTAATAATAAAATGAAAAGTATTTTAATAATAACTTTTGAATTAATGGTAAGTTTATTTTTTTAAATCATTTGTATTCCTACTCAGCTTTATCTTAGTAACAAGTCAACTTTTTGTATTATATATTATTGACTACAAAAAGTCAACATAATAATTTTAACAGCAAGTTCAAAATTATTTTTAGAATAGTTTTGTAGATTTAAACGAGTTAAATGTAAAAAGACTTATAAATATAATTATATTTATAAGCCTCATTTTTACTATATATTATTGTTTACAAAGACGTTCTACTTTCACAGTACTCACATTTATACTCTTTATTTTCCTCATTAACTAGTAGAAACTCAACTTCATCTATGTTCTCAACAGTAGTTATACATCTTGGGTTTTTACATTTAAATATTCCCTTTACTGTCTTTGGAATTGAAAGCTTTATTTTTTCTTTTATCTTCTCGTTTTCTATTACATTCACAGTTATATTCGGATCTATTATTCCAAGCACTGTAAAATCTATGTTTATTTCATTTTCGATTTTTATAATATCCTTTTTATCCATGGCATTCGAGCTTACATTCTTAAGAAGTGCCACCGAATAATCTGCTTTATGAAGTCCTAATTGCTTAAATATCTTATATCCACATCCAGCCTTTATATGATCTATTACTATTCCTTTTTTTATACTGTTTATATTAAGCATCTATATCAACCCCCAATAACTTCATAATTAAAGCCATTCTAACAAACATTCCGTATCTAGCTTGTTCAAAATACACAGCTCTAGGATCATCATCTACTTCAGTTGATATTTCATTTACTCTTGGAAGTGGATGCAGTATAAGCATATCTTCTTTTGCAGTTTTCAATTTATCTTTTGTAAGTATATAACTGTCTTTAAGTCTTAAATATTCTTCTTCATTTATAAATCTCTCTCTTTGAACTCTAGTCATATAAAGTATATCAACTTTATCTATTACTTCTTCTAAGCTTGAAGTTTCGTAGTAGTTTCCTTCTATTTCTTCTTTTATATAGTCTGGGATCTTAAGTTCAGATGGGGATATGAATACGAACTTTATGTTTTGGTATCTTGCCATGGCCTTAACTAACGAGTGAACAGTACGACCGAATTTTAAGTCTCCACAAAGTCCTATTGTAAGATTGTTTAAATCTTTTTTTAAAGATTTTATAGTAAGTAAATCAGTAAGAGTTTGAGTAGGATGTTGATGTCCTCCATCACCTGCATTTATTACAGGTATATTTGAATGTTTAGCTGCTAAATATGCACTACCTTCCTTTGGATGTCTCATAGCAATTATATCAGCATAACATCCAACAGTTCTTATAGTGTCAGCAAGTGATTCTCCCTTTGATACAGAAGATGATCCTGGCTCAGAAAAACCTACTAAGCTTCCACCTAACCTAAGCATAGCAGCTTCAAAACTAAACCTAGTTCTAGTTGATGGCTCATAAAATAATGTAGACAATAGCTTTCCTTTACAAACATCAACATATTTTTGTGGATTTTGAATTATTTTTTCACCAAGACTTAATACTGAATCTAACTCTTGTAGTGAAAAATCATTTGGTTGAATTAAATTTCTTCCTTTTAACATAATATTACCCTCCTTTACAGCCTCTCTGGACTACTTTAAAAGATCTCTATATTAAAAAATGCCTTTCTACTATAGAAAGGCATAATTACAGACATAATTATTATAAATATGTACTTAAAGTACACATTTAAATTTATCCATATTTACAACCTTCCTAGCCTCTCTGGACCAGTATTAAAGATTCATTTTATTAATAATTATCGTACCATTATACATATTGTATGTCAATATATTTTATAAGGATATATTTGGATATTATTATTCCATTTCAACTTTAACTCCTTTATCCTTTAACTTTTGTATGAATGTATATTGTTTTTGTATTTTACAGTCGTGTATACTTACTTTTTTCAGATTTTCAAGTTCAAATACTTTAGATACATCAAGTGGATGAATATAATCCAAATAAAGTTCTTCAAGATTTTCAAATTTTTCTATCCCATCAAGAGTGGATATTTGAGAATAGTAAATATATAGCTTTTCTATATTTTCAACTGATTTTATACAATTTAAATTTTCCATATACTCCACACTACTTATATCCAATTTTTTTAAGTTAGTGAATTGTTCTAAATTATATATTTTTCCATATTCCGGGTGTCCTATTTCAAGATTTTCTATATTATTGACTTCTGGTATAGATTTTAAATCATTTAGATCCATATGCCATAATCCCAAGTCTTTTAGTTTCTTATTTTTTGTTAAAGGAGAAAAATCATTTATTTTATAAGCACCTGAAATGTTTAGTTCTTTTAAATTAGAAAAATACTCTATACCCTCTATACTATTTATATCTGCTGATCCATATATATCTAATTCTTCAATATTGTTCAAACTAGAAGACTCTATCTTATCTTTTATATCATACTGATTTGATATATAATTTCTAAAATTGATATCCTTTATTATATTGTTTGATTTAATATAATAATCTGTATAAAAAAATATTAATAACAACGATACTATGCTAACTGAAAAAATTATCTTATATTTATCAAAACTATTATTATATACGATAATTAAATAGGAGCACCCAACTATAAAAAATAATATATAGTTAGGTATATTCATCGAAAATCTAAATAGTACATAATTCAATACCATAATCATAGGAAGAACAGATTTTATAAATATCCTTTTAAAGATACCTTTTCTTGATTCTTTCTTAAGTTCACCTATTATTACCCATATAATAATACATACCCAAATAAATGGAACTTCACCGTCTACTGCCATATTTGTATAAAACAGATGAACTACCATAGCTATAATTAAGATAGATGTATAAAAAAACAACTCTTTTTTACTAATTTTAAAGCCCTCCATATTATCCCCCTTGCTATAATAAATCTCACATTATATAATATTTTTTACTATAAATTCAATTTGTACATATAATTATTCTTCAAATAGAGGTATCTTGGGAGGTTCTATTATTTCAACTTGAATTCCATCCGCCTTTAGATTTTGTATAAATTCATCCTGTTTATATATATTACAACTTTCCATAACTACTTTCTTTAAATTTTTCAGTTCAAATATTTTAGATACATCAGTTGAAGAAATCTTGTATAAACTTAGTTCTTCAATCTTTTCAAATTCTTCTATTCCATCAAAAACCACTATTTGAGAATCTCCAAGACCTAGCCTTTTTATATTTTTAGGACCTTTAATACAATTCAAATTTTCCATATAGTCTATACCTTGAATATCCAGTTCTTTTAGATTCGAGAAATTTTTTAGATTCTCTAACTCCCCATATTTAGGATATACAATTTCAAGATGTTCTAAAGATCTAAGTTCTTCTATAGATTCTAAATCATCTAAATCCATATACCATAGCATCAAATAATTGAGTTTATTTAACTGTGGCATCCAAGAAAAGTCATTTATTTTATAGGCATCATGTATATATAATTCTTTAAGATTTTTAAAATACTCTATACCCTTTATGCTATTTATGTCTGATACATCTATACTAAGCTTTTCTATATTCTCTAGATCACTAGGTTCTATCTTACCTTTTATACCATATTCTTTTGATATATATCTTCTAAAATTAATATCCTTTATTATATTGTTTGATTTAATATAATAATCTGTGCAGAAAAACAATAATAACAAAGATATTATACCAATAGAAAAAATCATCTTATATCTATCAAAACTTGTTCTGTAGATAATGATTATATATATGCAAAGAATTGTAAAAAACACTATATAATTTGGTATATGTATTGAAAATCTAAACAATACATAGTTCAATATCATAATAATAGGAATACTACATCTTATAAGTATTCTTTTATATATATAATCTCTTGATTCTTTAATTAATTCTCCTATTACTCCTACTATAAGCAGACCTATCCAAATACCTGATAATTCACCGTCTAATAATAGATTCTCATAAAATAGATGTACTATCATAAATACAATTACCATCATTGTAAACCCAAATATATCTTTTTTACTAGTTTTAATGTGACGCATATTATCCCCCTAGTTATATAGACTTTCTATTTATATAATATCATCATTCTTACTTTTTTTACCATAAGTCATATTTATTATATTACTTAATTTTTAAATATGGTTTTAGATTTTCACTATCCCTACTTTATCTATAAACTCAAAACAAAAAAATGAGGCTAATTGAAATGTTAGCTACTTTTTAGTTAACATTTTTTAATACAACTTAGATTTCACCTAATAAATATACGTTAAGAAACTTTTTTGTCTGACCATAGGGAGTTTAAAAGTTTTAGTATATTTATTAGGGATAATCTTTTAGTTGTATAAAAACGTTAACTAAGTAGCGGTATTTCAATTAGCCTCATTTTTAGCTTAACATTTAAATTCAATTATTAATATAAATTAAAAAAATTCGCTTTATATTTTTATTTTAGTCCAGCTGCTATTCTAATTTTTTCTTGATGATTCTCATCTACCAGTCCATCCTTATGACGAGTACTATTCAAAAAATGTATATCAAAATGACCTTCAAAATTATTATCATATATATACTGTACACTATGCGGCATAAAAGACATTGATCCTGCTATCTTTCTTCCATCTACTTCTACTAAAATAGCTCTAGTATTCCAGGAATATCCTCCCCATATTTGTTTTGCTATAGCTGTATCATTACTTGTCAGTGGTTCACAATCAGCATGGTTTGCTCCTATAGTTCTTTTTACCATAAAAGTTTTTCCAGTTTCTATATCTGTCACTTTAGCTACATCGTTAATTGCTATTATATACTGAGCTTCTGTCCACCAATCCAGATATTCTCCATACTGACTTCCCATAGTTTCTTTTACAGCTATATTATGAACTGGAATAGTCAATTCTTGTCCTATACTAAGTTGACTGTTTTGAGTTAGCCCATTTACATCTAGTAGCTCCTGCATAGGAATACCATAGTCTATACTTATACTCCAAGTAGTTTCACCAGATTTAACTGTATGGGTTTCATATGTTATTGTTGATTCTTTAGTTTCTACATTTCCTTTAAGATAGATTGTCTGCCCCTCATATATTGTATCTGAAGATAGATTGTTTATACTTTTTAATGAAGATACTGATACATTGAACATTTGAGATATTTTCCATAGAGTATCTCCTTTTTTCACTGTGTACTTAGTTGTATCAACACTTTTAGTTTCTTGATTTATTATAAGTTTTTGCCCTATATATATATTATCAGTAGTTAAATTGTTGTCTTTTTTTATTTTATCAACAGTTGTATTATAAGTCATAGCTAATTTATATAGTGTATCTCCTGATTTTACGAGATAGACATTATTAGATGGTATCTTCAAATTTTGATCAATATATATAGTATCACTTGTTAAATTATTTAGAGATTTTATTTCACTAATAGTTACGTTAAATTTATTAGCAATAGACCATAAGCTATCTCCACTTTGAACTTTATAATCTATAAAGGAAGTTTGACTTGTAGTAGCTTGGTCAGTAGCTGCAAATACTTCTGTATTTGGAACACTGAATGATGTAACCAACATAGATCCTAGCATAACTTTACAAATAGCTATTTTAAGATTAGGAAATTGAGTTTTTATATATTCATGTACTTTATCTATAAATTGAGGATTGTTATTTTCTTTTATTTTATCTAACTCATCTGCAAACTCTGTATTAATATTATTTAAGTATATTACTAATAAATACTCTCCATTTTCCTGTTTTAGCTTATAGTTTTTAATAAGTTCTATTTTAATCACCCCTATATATAATAATATTTTTATTATTATCAATTTGGTGGGCTTTATACACAACTACAGCTCTATACTTGCAAGTATATATCCTTATTTGCTATACTACTTGTAATAATAATATACGAGGAGAGTTTAATATTATGAGAAAAGCTAGTTTAAATGATTTAGATACTATTATGGGCATAATAAAAGAAACTGTAAAAGATATGAATTCATCTGATAACTATCAGTGGGATAATAATTATCCTAATAAAAACACATTTGAAAATGATATAAATAACGAAACTTTATATATAAAAGAAATTGATGGAGATATAGCTGGATTTATATGTGTAGACTATAACGAAGCAAAAGAATACGATGAACTAGATTGGTCTTTAAACGAAAAAGCAGCTGTTATTCATAGAATGGCTGTTAATCCTAAATTCAGAAGAAGAGGAATAGGTACAAAGTTGATAAACTTTGCAAAAGAAATATCTATAGATAAAAATATAAACCATATAAAAACTGATACTCATTCTTCAAATGATAAAATGGATAATTTATTTAAAAAATGTGGATTCAATCCTATAGGTACAGTTAAATTCCAAGGAAAAGAAGATACATTTATATGTTATGAGAATATATTAAAATAGAGATTATTAAAATGTTAGCGAATGATTTAAATATTTCTATATAAAACTTGTATTACGTTGTTTGAATATCCGTTAAGAAAGTTCGTTGTCTGACTAATGGGAGTTTAGAACTTTTAGGATATTCAATAAGACGTAATGCTTAGTTTTATTTGAAATATTTAATACATGAGCGGTATTTTGATAATCTCCATTTTTCACCTACAATCTAGCTTTATTAATCTTAAATTTCCATTATTATAGGTATTACATATGGTCTTCTCTTTGTCTTTTCGTATAAATATCTCTCTATTGATTTTTTCATATTTCTTTTAAGTGCATACCACTCTGTTATATTGTTTTCTAAACATCTATCAAGTTCCCTAGCTGCAATTTCTTTGACTGAATTTATTAATTCCTCTGATTCTTTAACGTATACAAATCCCCTACTTATTATATCAGGGCCTGCTATTACACTATGAGTCTCTTTTTCTATTGTAACAACTATATTCATCATTCCATCTTGAGCTAAATTTCTTCTATCTCTAAGAACTACATTACCTACATCTCCAACTCCTAGACCGTCTACAAATACACTTCCAGTTCTAACTTTGGCACCTTTTTCAGCTTTATCTTTTGATAGCTTTAGTACATCTCCTGTTTCTAATGTGAATATATCATTTCTATTCATTCCAAGTTTATTTGCAAGATTTGCATGATGTTTTAAATGTCTATATTCACCATGAACAGGCATAAAATACTTAGGTGTAGTCAAAGAATGCATAAGCTTTAATTCTTCTTGAAATGCATGTCCAGATACATGAACATCTTCTAAATCCTTGTATATAACCTCTACATTTTTTCTATACAATTCATTTATAACTTTAGATATAAGCTTGTCATTCCCAGGTATTGGAGATGCAGATACTATATATAAATCGTTTGGCTTTATCTTTATCTGTCTGTGGTTATCAAAAGCTATTCTAGAAAGACCAGCCATAGGCTCTCCTTGGCTTCCAGTCGTTATTATAGTTATATTCTCATCTTCATAATCGTCTATTTCATCTACATCTATTATATATTCATCTGGTATATGAAGATATCCCAATTCTCTTGCAACCTGAGATATATTGACCATACTTCTTCCACTAAACGCTACCTTTCTACTGTACCTTATAGATGCATTTATTATTTGCTGCATTCTATGCACATTGGAAGCAAATGTAGCTACTATAACTCTTCCTCTTGCACGTCTTAAAATTCTAATCAATGTTTCTCCTATTGATTTTTCTGATAATGTATGTCCTTTTCTCTCTACATTTGTGCTGTCTGCCATAAGAAGAAGTATACCCTCATTTCCAAGTTCTGCAATCCTTTTTAAATCCATAGGAAGGTAATCTATAGGTGTATAATCTATCTTAAAATCACCTGTATGAAGTATAGTTCCAACAGGAGTATGAATAGCTATACTACAAGAATCTGCTATACTGTGAGTAGCTCTTATAAATTCCATTTTAAAATGATTTAACTTTACAACATCTGAAGCATTAACTGAATTAAGAGTACAGCTTGATAATAGATTGTGCTCTTTGAGTTTATTCTCTATTATACCAAGTGTCAGCTTAGTACCGTAAAGGGGAACATTGAGTTGTTTTAGTATATAAGGTATAGCTCCTATATGATCTTCATGCCCATGAGTTATAAATATCCCCTTTACCTTTTCTTGATTTTTTAATAAGTAGCTTATATCTGGAATTATCATATCAACTCCGTACATATCTTCATCAGGAAAAGCTATACCACAATCTACAACCACAATCTCATCTTCATATTCAAATGCAGTAATATTTTTACCAATTTCTCCAAGACCTCCTAGAGGAATTACTTTTACACAGTTTTCATTTTCCATTTTTGATCCTCCTTTTTAAATTACTTAATAGTATAAGTTTTCCTTATTAGAAAATCTTTATTCAAAAACATATATACTTATAGTACAATGATATCTATAAAGTTAAACTTAATTCAGATGGAATTTTTACTCCATCTGAATTTTTAGTTAAACTAATCCAGAAGCTGTAGAGTTCTTATCTCCATACTTAAGAAGATGGAGTCTTAGAACTCTTAGCTTTCGGATATACTAAAGGAGGTAGTTTAATTGGAAAAACTTTTTTATGAAGATCAATACCAAAAATCTTTTACTGCAAATACAGTAAACGTAATTGAAAAAGAAGGTAAATTTCATATAGAACTAGACAAAACTTGCTTTTATCCAGAAGGCGGAGGTCAACCTAGTGATACTGGATTTATTGAAGATGTAAAAATAACTTATGTATACGAAGAAGACAATCATATATATCATGTTGCAGATAAAAAGCCTAATAAAAAAAACAAAGTCAAATGTTCAATAGATTGGGATAGAAGATTTGACCATATGCAACAGCATCTAGGTCAACATATTCTATCAGCTTGTTTTGTAAAATTACTGGGCGCTCCTACTGTTGGATTTCATTTGGGAAAAAATCATTGTACGGTAGATATTCAAAAGTTTCTTGATAAGTCTGAAATAGAGAAAGTAGAAAAACTTGCTAATGATATAATACTTCAAAATATATCTTTAGAATTTTTATATCCTACAAGATCAGAACTTAAAAAAATGAATATAAGAAAGATGCCATCAAATGTTGATGGTCCAATAAGAATAGTTAAAATTGATGATCTTGATGTCAATGCATGTTGTGGAATTCACCCAAGTTCTACTATTGAAGTTCAAGTTATAAAGATAACTAAATGGGAAAAATATAAAGATTGTACAAGAATAGAATTCTTATGTGGAGATCGTGCTATAAAAGATTATTTTAATAAAAGTGACTTTACATCTACAGTATGCTCAAGTTTAACTTGTGATACTGAAGCTGCTTTAATTCAAATAGAAAAACTAACTAAAGAATTCAAGAAAGCTTTATCTGAAAATAATAAATTAAAATCCAAAATAGCAGATTATGAAATAGAAGATATGCTTAGAAACTGCGAAGATACTAAAGGAATGAAGATTATAAAAAAAGTTTATGATAATGAAAGTGTAAAAACTGTAAACCTTATAAGTTCAAAGCTTACTTCTTTTGATAATGTTATAGCGCTACTTGGAGTTAAGGCTGAGGATAAATCCAACTTATTATTTATGAAGTCTAAAAATATAAAAAATTATAACATGAATGAATTGTTAAAAGATGCTATTACGCTTATCGATGGTAGAGGTGGCGGAAATGAATTTTCTGCTCAAGGTGGTGGAAAGCAAGGTAATAATATAGAATCTGCTCTTGATTATGCTTATATGAAGATTTTAAATTCATAGTAAATGAAAAAGTGTGTTCTTTCATTAAATTTTTAATGAATTGAGCACACTTTTTTTATTCAATACAATCATTTTTTTACAATAATACCAATATATTAAAGATTATTATCCTTAACACCGATAATAAGTTATGAATGTTAATTTCAGTTTAAGAAAGGAAATTTTAGATATGATGAAAGTCCCTTTTGCCCAACTCAATTATCAGAATAACTTAACCTCTTTAAACAATAAAAGTACTGATCAAATAAAAGAAGATGCTAAAAAAGAAAAAGTTTTTGAGACTCAAATGATTAATCTAAATGAACCAAAAACTAAGAGCTATAAATACGTTTTAGAAGGTGGTTTGATAAAAGTATATCTTGTAAAAGATGGTGTCACTATGCAATGTGTAAAAACAATTTCTTTAAAAGATGTAGATCCATCAATTTTATCTCAAGTAGAGAATATCAGCTTTTCAGATATTATTATGATTGTTGATATGCAAAAAGACGAGGAAAAAAAACATAAAAAAGAAAAAGCTATTTATGATAATAAAGGTTATAATGAATATTCAAAACAACCTTCATTTAAGCAAGATATATAATTTAAAATTCAGATGGAGTAAAAGCTCCATCTGAATTAAGTTTTACTTTATATTTTGATAGATAAGAATATCTTTACTATAGATTAAAAAATTCTAGTATCGAATCCCTAGCTGTATTAACCATTAAATCCATTTCTTTATTATCAATAACATAAGGTGGCATAAAGTATATTACATTTCCTAATGGTCTTAACAATACTCCTTTTTTAAGAGCTATTTTATAAATGTTATAACCAACTCTACTCTTCCAGTCAAATCCTTCTTTAGTTTCTTTATTTTTAACAAGTTCAATAGCTCCTATCATACCCAATTGTCTATATTCTCCAACATGAGGTAGTTCATCTAGTATATTTCCTACTTTTTCTCTTAATAAATTAGATTTAATTATATTATTCTCAACCACATTTTCATCTTTAAATATATTAAGTGTCTCTACTGCAATAGAACATCCCAATGCGTTTCCAGAATAACTATGACTATGTAAGAAAGCCTTTAACTTTGAATAATCATCATAAAAAGCATTATATATTTTATCAGTCATCAAAGTTAATGCTAGAGGCATATACCCTGCCGTTAGACCTTTAGATAAACACATAATATCTGGTGAAATTCCAGCATTCTCACATGCGAACATCTTTCCAGTTCTTCCAAACCCTACTGCTACTTCATCCGCTATTAAGTTAATCTCATATTCATCACATAGTTTTCTTAGTTTTTTTAGATATTCTGGAGAGTATATTTTCATACCTGCTGCCCCTTGTACCATAGGTTCTATTATTATAGCGCTTATTTCTTCATGTTGCTTTTCAATAGTTTTTTCCATTTTCTCAAAGCACTCAGCTCTACAATTTTCTCTGCATAATCCATAAGGACATCTATAACAATCAGGCCCTTGTGCTTTAATAACATCTAATAACAACGGATTAAATACCTTATTATAAAGCTCAACATCACAAACTGATAAAGCACCTAGTGTTTCTCCATGATAAGCATCAGATATCTTAACGAATTTTGTTTTTTTGTTTTTTCCTATTTGTTGATGATATTGAAAGCTCAACTTTAAAGCTATCTCTACTGCTGAAGATCCGTTATCACCAAAAAAAATCTTGTTTAAGCCATCTGGTGTTACATTCACTATTTTCTCAGCCAGTTCAATAGCTGGTTCATGAGAAAAATTTGCAAGCATAACATGTTCAAGCTTATTAGCTTGCTTGTATAGAGCTTCATTTATTCTTTTATTAGAATGTCCGAATAAATTTACCCACCATGATGAAACAGCATCTAAATATCTTTTCCCATTCATATCCTCTAAAAAAACTCCTTCTCCTCGTTTTATAACTATAGGATCAAATGTTTCATAGTCTTTCATTTGAGAACATGGATGCCATATATATTTTAAATCTTTTCTTTGAAGTTCATTCATTTTATTCACTGTAATCTCCCCCATCTTTTCTTATAACCAAATTCAATAATTTATCTATATGTAGGTTCTTATCAAATTCTTTTCTAGCTTTTGAAATAAATCCTTCTTTTCCATCTAAATCCAATTTATTTATTACAGCAATTATATCTAATCCTGTTATAGACTTAATAACCTCTATATTGTCATCTTCATAATAAGTACCAGTATATTTATTTATTATTAATCCTCTTATTTGTATTCCTAAACTTTTTAGGAAACTCACGGTTAGTACAGTTTGATTAATAGTTCCTACTCCTATTGTTGTTACTATAACTACAGGGATATTTAAATCCTTTACAAGATCATAAATGTAATATTCATCTCTTATTAACGGAACTATACTACCCCCTGCCCCTTCTACTATGCAAAAATCATATTTTTCATATAGTTTTTTATAATGATTTATTATTCTATTTTTATCTATACAAACATTTTCTATTTCAGATGCAAGATGTGGAGATACTGCTTCTTTGAAGCAATAGCAATTCATTATTTCATAGTCTTCTTTAACCTCAGCTATTTTTTTAATAAATTCAATATCACCTGATATTAGTTTATTATCTTTTACTATTCCCCCACTTTGCACAGGTTTCAAGCTAATAGCATTAAAGTTATTTTTTCTTAAAATATAGTTTATCCCTGCTGTTACAAATGTTTTTCCAACATCAGTATCGGTACCTAATACAAAAACACCTTTATTCAAAAAACTCCCCCCTTATTCCCTTATATCTCTAATCCAGCATTAACTATCATTTCTTTGTCATCTTCAACATTACTTCCTATTGTAGTTAAAAAATTCCCTACTAATGCAGCATTCACTCCTGCTTTAAATCCTAAGCTCTGTTTATCTTTTAATCCCACTCTACCTCCAGCATATCTAATATATGAATTTGGGTTAATATATCTAAATAATGCCATACTCTTAAGAATTTCTAATGGAGATATAACTTTTAAATCTTGATATGGAGTTCCTTTTATCGGCATTAGTATATTAAGCGGTATTGAATTTATTTTTAAAGATTTAATTTCAAATGCCATTTTCACTCTATCTTCTTTGGATTCCCCCATGCTAAAATTCCCACCACAACAAACTTCAAGATCTGCTTTTACAGCATTTTTTATAGTTTCTATTCTGTCTTCATAATCATGAGTCGTACATATATTTTTATAGTTATAACTGCTAGTCTCTACATTATGATGATATGTACTTACCCCTGCTTCTTTAAGCTTTAATAATTGTTCAAATGTTAATATTCCATGTGATGCACATAACTTAAGATCTGTGTCTGCTTTAAGTCTGCTATATATTTCTACTAATCTATCCATTTCTGTCTCACAGCTTATACCTCTACCGCTAGTAACTAATGAAAATTTGTGAACTCCTAGAGCTTGAACTTCTAAAGCTCTTTCTAAAATTTCATCATAGTTTAATAAGTCATATTCTGTAACACCTGTATTGTAATAAACTGATTGAGCACAATACTTACAATCCTCAGAACATCTACCTGATTTTGCATTCATTATTGTACATAATTCAACCTTATTACCTACATATTTTTCTCTTATTTTATTTGCTCCTAAAAAAAATAAGTCTAGAATTTCAATATCATTTTCATCTATATCGATTATTTTTAATGCTTCATCATACGTTATTTGCTTACCATCTAAAACTTTTTGTGTTACTTCTTCAATAAATTTTTTCATATTATATCACTCCACTCAAAATATAATTTAGATAGATTAAAATAACTATTCTGCTTGATTTTTTAATATTTGATTTTCAGTCAAATTTGTTTTTCTTAATATTGGTATCACACGAACAGCTGAATACGCTATTATTACACTGAGAATTAAATCTGAAACTATATATGGTACAAACCCTACTAATATTGCTGATTTTACTGTCATTGCTTTTTTAAGATAAATATTAATAATCATATAAAGATAAGAAACACCTATTACATAAACCCAAAATAATCCCAGTAATACTGGTCTAAGTATTTTTATAAAAGTAATGTCTTTTAATTTCTCAGTTGATCTACCAATTACATAAGAACATACTATAAATCCTAATAAGTATCCAAATGTAGGCTGAAAGATATATGTAGGTCCTCCTCCATTAGCAAAAATAGGAATTCCTATAAGTCCGATAATAACGTATAGTAATTGTGAATATAACCCATGCTTAGCCCCTAAAAAAACTCCTGAATATGCACAGAATAGATATTGCAAAGTGAATGGAACCATTGGTATAGGTATTTTTATAAATGCACCTATTGCAGTTAAAGCAGCAAACATTGGAATCAAAATCATGTCTCTAGTTTTAATTTTCATATTATTATTCTCTCCTTTTACCAAACATTTCTTTACGATGTTATTTTACATAGTTAAATCACTATTGTCAACCTCTTTCATTTTTAAGTTTACAATTAAATCTCAATTGATTTTTTGTAATATTTTACATTTAATAAATTCAATACTTATCTGAAAGCAAAAAAATAATACCCTATTTTTATAAAATAATTACTATATTAAGAAAGTAATCTAGTATAAAAAAGTGGTATTATTTTTATTTTTTCCTGTTAGGCCTATTCGATGATTTTACCATAATCTCTAATATCAGTTCCATAATATTTAAGACTTCCATCATATCCATCAAACACTGCCGAATATATTATATTATTATCTTTTATATGAGCCTCGTACTCTACTTTTCCTTTTGTATTTGCAATAGTTATAATATCTAGTATCTCCCCATCTATTTTATTTTCAATATCTTTCTTAGTTATAGATGGAGAAATTATATTTTTGTTTAAATTTCCTATATAAAAATCAGTTATTATCTTATTTTTATTGATAGTTATGTATATTTCACTGCCTTCATAATATACGTCATTATCTTTTTGTATATATTTATATGTTATATCCTTTAAAATCTTTTCATCATACCTTATATTTTTATCATATAAATAAACCTTATCTATGAACTTACTTACTGTATTTTGAGCTGTGTTATATAGCTCCTGTTCGTTATATTTTTTATCAGAAGCATATATTGTATATCTAACTGTACTTATTTTAATTGCTTTGGTTGATTTATCGTAATTCAATTGATATTTTGGCTTATCATGAAATTTATTTTGTGACTCAAATTCTTCTTGAGGAGTATTAAATACATACTCCGGTTTATTATTATTTTTGATATCATATTCAAGAATATCATCTCGTATAACTTTCGAAAATATCTCTTCACAATATTTTTTTATTTGCTCAAAATTCTCTTCTCTATTTTCACCGACTTCATTTTTTAATTTATAATCTATAAGAATCTTATACTTCTCTTGATCTAAGATTTCATCTGCTTTTTTAGAAAATTCACTTTGAGTTTTAAGTATTTTTTTCTCTATTTTCTTTTGGTAGTTGTAATCATAAAAACCCTCATCATATAATTTGCCCATTATTTTTTTACATTCTTTTAAAAGTTCATTGTTATACTCCTCAAGTGTTGTTAAATACTGTCGTTCTGTATCATCTATAATATTATCACTTATTATAGATTCTATATTTTCATTTACAGTTCTATATATATCCCATATATAATTATCATCATAATATTTACCATTTATTTTTCCTACCATATTGTTACATCTTGAATAACTCCTAATTACACCTCTAGATATAAATTCTTTGTTATTATAATTGTCCTTAACCGTTAAAACACTAGATATGTTCTTATTTAAATCTTGAAGTTCTTCTTTAAAATATTCTAAATTATAATATATATTTTGATTAACAGCTTTTTTCATATCTTTATGCTTGTCTATATAGTTATTTGAATAATAAATTAAAAATAATATAAGTAAATCTATTACAATTATAGATATTTTATTCTTACTCAACTTCATACGATAATCCCCCTTGTAGTTTTAGGTAGAATTATTATACCATATCTTTACATTCCCTAAAAATGCCATATGGTCGCCATAGTTTTCTAAGTATTTTTCCTATATCAGCCTTAATATTTCCATATATTACTTGTATTCTGTACTTTGGTGCAAAAACTATATGATATTTACAATTCCACTTTGTATGTGCTAAACCACTATTATACATATTGAATGAACCTCCTTTGTAATGGTTTTGGTCGTCAAACCTAATTCCATTCTACATTGGAGGTTCTATTTTTTTCTACACATGGCTATAAGCTTTTTAGAACCACAGGTATAACCTGTGATATTCGTTATACAATAAAAAAAACATCTGCTTTTTAGCAAATGTTATGAATTCAAAACTCTTCTTCCTGTAACATAAGTTTCAGAGTAATAACCTTCATTTAAAGGCGATATAACTACTTTTTTATATTTTGATGAAGCGTGTATAAACTTGTCATCTCCAATATACATACCTACATGGGATACACCATTTCCTTTAGTATCAAAAAAAACTAAGTCTCCAGTTTTTAACTCTTTTTTAGGAATAAACTTACCATTCTTAGCTTGATCTTTTGAAACTCTATTGATATCAATTCCAAAATGCTTCATTACGTATTTTGTAAACCCAGAGCAATCAAATCCTTTAGGAGTATTTCCTCCCCAAACATAAGGAACATTTAAATATTTTTTGGAAAAATCAATTACATTATTCTTTATCGACTCTGATTTTCTTAAATTTTTATTTTTTATATTACTTAATTTATTTGTATGTTCTTTTAAAATGTTATTAAAATTATTATTTTTATCCTTACTAGAGTTAATTCTATTCACTGTATTTTTTCTAATAGAAACAGGAAGTCTTGATTCTATTTCAGTAATTTTTTGATTATATATTTCTCGCACATTCATACTATCAATCTCCCTTTATATTCCTAATTTAATAATATCTAAATTTTATAACAATTTCAATGGAAATATATGTACTAAATTATTTAATGATCTAATACCATCAATTTAAAACCTAGATTCTATAAAACTCGATTTAGGTGTTTAAGAAGTTTTAATATATTTAATAAGACTAAATCCTAGTTCTATTAAAATATTGATTAATTAGCGGTATTTTAATATCTATCATTTTCGATATAGGCACAAATTTTTTCTAAACAAAAAAGCCTGTGAAATCACAGGCTAAATTAACTTATATGAACAGCAGTTTTATCAGGTATATAATCATATATCCACTTTGCATCCTCAACACTAAGTCTTATACATCCATGTGATAAAGATTTTCCAAGTCTTGAATCGACAACTCTTGTTCCTTTTGAATTAAATAATATTGAATGAAAATAATAATTTCCGTAGAAATTGACCTTGTATTTAGCTCTTACCTTTCCGCTGTATGAAATTAGCCATGGCGCCCTACTCTTGACACTAAAATCTCCCTTAATAGTCGGTGTAGAGTCTTTACCATCCGTACAAACCATCTTCTTTTCAAGTTGCCACTCTTTAGATTTACCTTTAAATATATATACCATATTTTTAGCAGTATCCACCCATATAAGTCTATCAGTTTGACTAGTCAATTTCTTAGTCTCATTTACATAAGCTTGTACATTTTCTATCTCTATTTCTTCTGCTGTTTTTACCTTAGTAGGCTCTACTTCTACCTTCGGAGTCTCTATTTTTATTTTATCTACCACACTTACCTTTTGTGATTCACAAGTTACAATATTTCCCTCTACATCTTTGATACTAACCCCTACATAATAAATACCTTCAGATGTAACAGGATATTCAAACATATTACTTTCACTATAATCTTTTGTATAAATAACACATGAATCCTTTAATATGCTCCACTTATACTGCATATTGCTTCCTTCACATAAAACCTTGAATTTTAGTAAATTCCCTGTAAACTCTGTCTGCTTTTCAGTAACAATTTGAGCATTTGTAATAGGCTGTCCATAAGATATTGAAGACAAAAAAAATATAAATACCAATAAATACAATAAGCATGATTTGAATTTAATCATTCCATTTCTCCCCTTCGTGAAAAAAATCTATATTGTAAATATATGACATTTATATTTTTTTATAACTAATATATTTTTTATCCGAAAGCTAAGAGTTCTAAATCTCCATCCTCTTAAGGCTGGAGATAAGAACTCTACAGCTTCTGGATTGGTTCAACTAGAAATTCAGTTGGAGTAAAAACTCCATCTGAATTAAGTTTCACTTTATATCTATCTTTTAGTTCTTTTGTTTTTACCAAACTTATTGCCTTTTCTCTTAAAATCAGTTCCTTTTTTATGAAATTCTTTTTTCTTAGGCTTAGATGCTTTTTTCACCTCTACAAAAGAATTGTCACTACCATCTTTTTCATATCTTTGCTTTTGTATTTTCATCTCTATTCCTTGCTCTATATCAGTAAGTAGATTTTGATCTTTAGGAGCAACGAAAGTAATAGCAACTCCATCTTTACCAGCACGACCAGTTCTTCCTATACGATGTATATAGCTCTCAGCATCTTCTGGTATATCATAATTAAATACATAACTCATACCATCTATATCAAGGCCTCTAGCAGCTATATCAGTTGCTACTAAAAACTGTAATTTAAGATCTCTAAACTTCTTCATTACTCTTTGACGCTTAGGTTGACTTAAATCACCATGAAGTTCATCTGAGTCATATCCTCTTTCATTTAAAGCTTCATTAAGAATTTGAGCACGACGTTTTGTACGGCAGAATATTATAGCCATAAAAGGCTTATGCTCATCTATTGCATGACAAAGTGCATCTTGCTTTAATCTATCAGTAGTTTCAATAACTATCTGTTGTATTTCATCTAAAGTTACCTTTTGACTTTCAACCTTAATAAATTCAGGTTTTCTCATATATTTTCCTGATAAAGATTTTACTTTCTTAGTTAAAGTAGCTGAGAAAAATAATGTTTGTCTTCCCTTGTTGCTGTTATTTATTATTTCTTCAATCTCATGTATGAATCCCATATCTAGTATTTGATCAGCCTCATCAAGTACAAGAGTTTTTAAGTTCTTAAAGTTTATAGTCTTTCTTCTAAGATGATCTGCTAATCTTCCAGGAGTACCTATTACTAAATGAATACCTCCCTTTAGCTTGTTGATTTGCTTCTCAACATCTTGTCCACCGTAAGCAGCAAGTATATTAATATTCTTTGCCTCTTGTAATTTCTTAGCTTCATTTGTAATCTGAATAGCAAGTTCTCTTGTAGGAGTAACTATTAACCCCTGTACTGTACCTTTATTAGAATCAATCTTTTCTAACATAGGAAGTAAAAATGCTAACGTCTTACCCGTTCCCGTTTGTGCTTGAGCCATAACATCTTTGCTTTTTAATATTACAGGTATAGTTTGAGCTTGAATAGGTGTAGGCTCAGTTATTCTATTTTTTTGCAATACATCTTGTAACTCTTTACTTATTCCAATATTTGAAAATTTCATAATAAATATCATTCCTCTTTTAATTTATATTTAAATTCTTTAATTTACGTTAATCTCCCAATTTTCATATAGGGTTTATGAATTACATTTCAAAGTATTTCATCTTATCACCGATATCAAATGAATCCAATTTAATGTAATCATAAACCCTATATATGTTTTCAATGCCAAAGTTTATTTTAACACAAATTCACCTAGTTTATAAACATTTATCTACATTAAACCAAAACTTAACTCCATTTTCGACATTTAAAACACCATATTCATTATTGTGGATTTCTTGAATAGCCCTAACTATAGATAACCCAAGACCATATCCTCCATACTCTCTAGTTCTTGCCTTATCTGCTTTATAAAAACTCGTCCATATCTTATCTATATCATACTTTGATATAGATTTTCCTGAATTGAATACAGATATTCCAATATTATCATTATTATCATATACGCTTATTTTTATAATATTATTATCATCCACATGATCTATTGCATTGTTAATAAAATTCACTAAAATCTGTTCTATTCTGATATTGTCTGCAAAAACATTTCCCATATACTTTTTATCAACTTTTAAATCTATATTCTTTTTATCAAATATGTTTTTGTACTTAATAATAGTTTGATCTAACAAATCGCATATGTTGAATTTTGTTTTTTCCAATTTAAAATATCCAGATTCTATCTGAGAAAGGTTCAAAAGATCTTTAACTAATATATCCATCTTTTTAGCCTCATCTATTATTACATCGCAGTAAAACTCCTTGTCCTCTTCATTGTCCATAACATTTTCCTTTAGTCCTTCTGAATATCCTTGTATTAAAGATATCGGCGTTTTGAGTTCGTGTGAAACACTTGATATGAACTCTTTTCTCATATTATCTATCTTTTTCTTTCTTTCTATATCCTCTTCAAGCTTTTGATTTTCTTGATGAAGACCTGATATAGCCTTATCTAGTTCACTAGATAGATAATTTATATTATTTGCAAGCTGACCAAGCTCATCATCTGTATCTACTATACATTTTTCAGAAAAATTGAGATTTGCCATATTCTTAGTTATATCATTTAAATATAGTACAGGCCTAGTGAATTTTTTAGAAAATGCTAAAGCCCATATCATTCCTATTACTATAGCTAATAATCCTGTAAATAGCATAAATCTATTAGCTATACTAGCACTTTCAGATATAGCTGGCATAGGAATTTTAAGTATCAATATATCTTTATTTTTTAAGGTAGTTCTAAGAGCTAAAAAATCAATATTTAGTCTTTTATCCGATTCTAATGTAAATACATTTCTTTTGTTACTGTTCGTTATTCCATTTGAATAAATAGGACCAAATGCCCTTTTTGCATACATTCCAACTGATGTATACTTAACATGTCTATTGGGACTTATTATTATTATACTTGCACCTGTCGTATTTTTAATAACTTCAAGGTCTATGTATATATCATCTATATGCCCTGTATATATAGAATCGATATCTTTACTTGCATTTATTAATATGTTTTTCTTTTGCTTTATATAGTATTTTTCTAGCAAAGTAGAATTAAGTCCCCATAAAAGAACTACAAATATAACAACTATACTAGTTATACCTACAAATAGTTTTGTCTTTATAGATTTTTTCATTATTTGTCAACCTCAAATCTATATCCTATACCTCTTACCGTATGAATTAAATCACTTTGATTTTCAAGCTTTATTCTAAGTCTGTTTATATGAGTATCGACAGTTCTAAGCTCACCAAAATAATCATACCCCCATACATTATTAAGTATTTGCTCTCTACTGAGCGCCGTTCCTTTATTATTTATCATATATAACAATAGTTCATATTCTTTAGGACTTAAATCTATTGACTCATCTTCTATATATACTCCCTTAGCATTATCATCAATTTTTAATTTTCCAAATACTTGAATATCTTCTTTCTCTTCTTTACTCCTTCTAAAAAGTGCATTTACCCTTGCTACCAGTATTTTAGGACTAAATGGTTTTTTTACATATTCATCGGCTCCCATTTCAAATCCAAACAATTCATCGAACTCTTCACTTCTAGCGGTTAACATTATTATAGGTACACTAGATTTTTTTCTTATTTTCCTACAGACTATCCAGCCATCATATTTTGGCATCATAACATCTAATATTACTAAATCTATATCCTTTTCTTCTTCAAATAAATCAATAGCTTCTTCACCATCATTAGCTTCTATTATAGAATATCCTTCTTTCTTTAAAAAATCAGATACTAACTTTCTCATACGCTTCTCATCATCAGCTATTAATATCTTTTTTGTACTCATTATACCCTCCCATAAAGTGAAATTTAATTCACATAAAGTTTTTACTCCATATGAATTTCTAGTTGCGTAAGTGCCCTAGGGGTAAACTAATCCAGAAGCTGTTAAGTTCTCATCTTCTACCTTAAGATGATAGAGTTTTAGAACTTTTAACTTTCCGATAAATATATCTTTAATATAAATTATAACCTATATGACTAATTATTAATATATTTCTATCCAAGCTATTTTCTTAATTATTTGTGCAATTATTTAATTTACATACATACAATTAATATAAAAAATTCGTCTACTCGCTAACGCGGTGACTCATATCGCCAACGATCCTTACAGGCTCCGTTGCTCAAAAATAGTTGCAAGTATAGTTCTTTTATCAGTGTTATCCAAACGTTGTAAATCATATAATTTTCTATACGGAAATTATATAAAGGAGGAATAATATGAAAAATAACTCATATATCAAAATAGCAAGCATTTATGTAGGTACGATAATAGGTGCAGGTTTTGCTTCTGGGCAAGAAATTATGAACTTTTTCGGAAAGTTTGGAGTAAATGGTCTAATAGGTATAATAATCGCAACAACTTTATTCTGTTTAATAGGAAGTATAATCCTAGTAACTGCTCATACAAATAATATCTCAACTTACAACAAGCTGTTAGAAAGAATATTTGGAAAAAGTATAAGTAAGGTAATAGATTTTTTAATCATACTATTTTTAATAGCTGGTTATTGTATAATGCTGGCAGGAAGTGGTGCTATATTTTATGAGCAATACAATATAGATCCTAATATAGGTATTCTATTTATGGCAATAGCTACATTTATAACATTTATATTCAGCATAAAAGGTTTATCAACCGTGAACACTATCGTAGTTCCGTTCTTGTTAATTGCAATAGTATATATAGGATCTAGTGTTATTTTACATGAAGGTATAAACCTAAGTTCCTTAAGTGCTATTAACCCAAATCCTAATTACAAATTCATAATATCATCTGTTACTTACGTTGGATACAATATGATACCCGCTTTAGTAATACTAACATCCGTCGGTTCTTTAGTTGATAGTAAACAAACTGCTATCAAAGGAGGTTTGCTTGGTGGATTATTCCTTGGAATACTAGCTTTATTCATACTAACACCATCACTTATACTTTACAATGATGTATCTACCTTAGAACTTCCAATGTTAAATATATCAAGTTATTCAGATTACAGGGGAAAATATTTATATTCTATAATACTTTGGTTTGCAATGTTTACAACTGCAATAGGGAATGGATTTGGAATTCTAACTAGAATAAAACCTATGTTTAATATAGGGCAAAAAAAACTATGCTTTTTATTTTGTTTAATATCAATATTCTTAGCTAAATTCGGATTTTCAAATTTGATAATGATTCTATACCCTTTATTTGGATATATAAGTTTTTTGATAATAATCTGTGCTTTTTTAAAGTTTGTATTTAGGGGTGGTATAGCAAAGTGATTTTATTTGGATAATCAAAAAATATGCCTATAAAAATACAACTCATACTATATATATAAGATTCCTTAACATTTTCATAGCCATATTTTTTAGGTTTAGTTACTATCATCAAACATAGTTGTAGCCCAATGTAAAATAAAAAAATCTTTATTAAACCCATTAAAAGTATAAGAACTACACTTACAAAACAAAGGGTATTAAAATATTAGCGAATGATTTAAATATATTTGTATAAAACTCGTATTACATTGGTTGAATATCCGTTAAGAAAGTTGGTTGTTTGACCAACGGGAGTTTAGAACTTTTAGGATATTCAATAAGATGTAATACTTAGTTTTATTAAATATATTTAATACATAAGCGGTATTTTGATACCCTTTGTTTTAGGATTAAGCATATGTACTTCCTTACTTTTTATTCAATAACTAATCTCTATAAATTATGTTTCTGAAATATCCACTTCTTCATCTATCTTTTGTTTTTTCTTCATATTAAGTATAACTATAGACCCTATAACCATAACCATACCTATTGTCTGAGGAATTTCAAGTCCTTCATTAAATACAAAGTATGCTACAATTGCAGCCACAACCAATTCTAATGATACTATTATGCTGCAAACGCTTGCCTCAACGTACTCAACTGCCTTCACATAAGATCCATTAGCTATTATAGTATTAAATATCCCTATTACTATAATATTTTTTATTATAAAATACATATCATTTGAATTTTTAAATATATTTACAGTATTTTTAAAATCAACAAAAAGTATTAAAAATAAACTTGCAAATAAAAATGAATATGATAATAAACAATCTTTATCGTATTTTTCACCAACTACTTTAACAAGTATTCCTTGAAGTGCAAATGTAAATCCAGATATAAGCCCAAATACTACTCCTTTTAAACTAAGTGAAAAGTTACCAAATTCATATCCCTTTGATATCATAAAACATCCAAATAAGTTTAATATTATCGCTACTACTTTGTTTTTATTTATATCTTCCTTAAATAAAAAATGAGATAAAATTACTACCCAAATGGGACATGTAAACATCAGTACAGTGGCTATAGATACAGAAACATAGTTTATGGATATATTGTACGATATGAATGTTAATGCAAATGCAAATATTCCATAAATTATAAAAAATATTATTCCATTTGAATCAACCTTTAAACTATTTGGTTTTTTCTTTAAACAATATCCAAAATAGAATATTGCAGCAATTGTTGTTCTAAAAAAAGAAATAGCAAATGGATCAAAATTTAAATTTCCTAAGTTTCTAGTGGGAACACCCATATACCCCCAAAATACAGCTGCTATAATGACTAGTATAAACCCTTTTTTCTTATTTTTTGTTATAGTGTCCATATTACCCCGCCTCAAATTATATATTTATGCATTATGATTATAACACCATTAAGGTATTTTGTGGAAATTTTTTTAAAATTAAATATAATAGCCTATGCAATTTATTTAAACTTAAATTGCATAGGCTATTACATTAATTCTATATTTTCCCAAAATATCATTATAAATACTGCTTATCTATTTCTTCTAAATTTAATTTTGAACCTGCTTGTTTATCTATTACAAATATAACATCTGGATGAAGCTGAAGTACAGATGCTGGCAGATTAGGTGTTATATTACCGTATATTGCTTCATATATACATTCTGCTTTTTCTTTTCCACTAGCTAATAGTACTATTTTTTTAGCTCTCATAATAGTCTTAATTCCCATGCTTATAGCTGTTGTTGGAACTTCATCTATTGAATCAAAAAATCTGGAGTTGTCTTTTATAGTTTGTTCATCTAACTTTACCATATGAGTTAATGCCTCGAATTTAATATCTGGTTCGTTAAAACCTATATGTCCATTCCTTCCTATCCCTAATACTTGAATATCTACTCCACCTTTATCTCTTATCTTTTTTTCATATTCTAGGCATTCTTCATCTATATTATCAGCCATACCATTTGGTATATTGATATTTTCCATATTTATATTTACCTTTTCAAATAAATTTTTTTTCATATAGTAATAATAACTTTGTTTATTTGTTTTATCTATATTAAAATATTCATCTAAATTAAATGTAGTTATTTTTTCAAAATCTATATGTCCATCTTCATAAGCTTTCACAAGCTGCTTATACATACCTATTGGAGTTGACCCAGTAGCTAGTCCTAACACACTTTCTGGATTTAGTATTATTTGACTTACAACTATATCAGCAGATTTTTTGCTCATATCATCGTAATCATTAACACATATAATTTTCATCTATATCACCTCATATAAAGTATCTCTATTTATCCAAAAGCTAAAAGCTCTAAAACTCAATTTGAATTAAGTTTCACTTTATTATTTCTAATTTTTTATCTAATATTATTGATTATACCCTTTTTATACTTACTATTTTATCCAAAAGCTAAGAGTTCTATGTCATTCCTATTAATGCTGGAGATAATAATTCTACAATTTCTGAATTAAGTTTCACTTTAAGATAAAATCGTATTTTCTTAGAAAGATCGGCTGTAATCTGATTGTTTTATATGAAAAATAAAGAACCTCAAACAGAAATATTAAATTAATATGATGCATATTTTCTTCAAAAAAAACCCAGACTAGTTTATATATACTATTTTTAGATGGGGGTTTTTTATGAAAAAATTATTATTTATAACTTTACTTTGTTTTACATTACTGTTTCTTACAAATTTTAAATCAATAGATAATTCTATAAATGTTTCTAATATGCCTATAAAAACATCATACAGCGAATATAACACTCTAAACTTTATACTAAACAATATGTCAAACTCAAAACTTGGAATATATACAAATTACTTAGATTCAAAAGACATAAATATAGATAAGGCTACTGGTAAAGATATACTTTCAGAATCACAAGGACTTTTACTATTATATTTTTTGAATAAAGATGATAAACCCAATTTCGATAAAGCTTTAAAATTTACTATCAAAAATTTATCTCTAAAAAATTCTACATTTTCTTGGAGAATAAGAGAACTTGAATTTAAAGATAACTCTAACTGTTTAGTAAATGATTTGAGAATATTAAAAGCATTAATTCTTGCTGATGAAAAATGGGACGATAAATATTACTCTAAAAAAATAAAAAAAGTATCTGAAGGTTTGTTAAAATACAACACAAAAAACGATATATGCTTTGATTTTTACGATACAAAAAATAAAACTAATTCCAAATACAATACAATTTCACATATAGATTTATACACCTTAAAAAAACTATCATCTCTAGATAAGAGATGGGAAAAAATATATGAAAGTTCTAAAAATATAGTGCTAAACTCTCAAATACCTAATACAAGTTTTTATCAATACAGATATAATATTTCAAATAAAAAATACATAAATCAAAAAAATATAGATTTAACTCAAAATTTATATACATTAATACATCTAGCAGAAGTAGATTTAGTATCTTTAAAAGATGTAAATTGGATATACGAGGAATTCAAAAAAAACAATAAACTATACTCCCATTATTCTTTTGATTTAAGCCCTGAATCTAATATAGAATCTACAGCTATATATTCACTTGCCTCTAGATTATTCTATTTGATTGACGAACCAGAAAAATCTAAAGAATTATTGAATAAATGCAATGACTTTAAAGTATCAAGTAAAGATTCACCCTTATATGGAAGTTTTGCAAACGAACAAACAGAAGAAGTATATTCATTTGATAATCTTCAATATTTATTATCTATATCTTTACTAGATATTTAAAACTTTTAATTGTAAACTTTTTTGAAAGCAGTATCAAAAATTTTATAATCCCTTAGTATGTAAAAAAGATACACCCTAGATTGAATTTTAAAATATCAATTTAGGATGTATCCTTTTTAGTGTTCTCATTTTATAGTACTATATCTTTTATATTTAATAAGACTTTTTAAATTCTCTATCTAAATTAACTTCGCTAATATTTATATTTTTTATAGAATCATTAATTCCCTCTTTTACAGAAATTTGTCCATATTTCTCTACTTCTATTTTATCCTTAGCTGTTCTGTTGAGTACTCCTGCTCCTCCTATGCAACCTCCACTACATGCCATTCCTTCTATAAAGTTTGCATTCAATTTATTTATGTTAGCCATTTTTAAAGCTTTATCGCACTCTTTTATTCCATCACA
Organism: Tepidibacter hydrothermalis; assembly: GCF_029542625.1. GTDB lineage: Bacteria > Bacillota > Clostridia > Peptostreptococcales > Peptostreptococcaceae > Tepidibacter_A > Tepidibacter_A hydrothermalis. The sequence goes on along the minus strand of NZ_CP120733.1, from coordinate 705,161 downwards.
AACTATTGGATTAAAATCAACCTCTAATTCTCCTTCTTTAATTACTTGCTTTACAGCTTCTACTAAACCTCCAGTTTTAGCAAATATTCTTCCATAAAAAGAAGCATCTTCTAAAATGTTTTCTTCACTCTCATTAACATCTATATTAACAGCATCTAACATAACCTCTAATTCTTCAAATGTAAGAACATAATCTGTACTTCCCTTTACGTCCTCCTGCATAATTTCCATTTTTTTAGCAGTACACGGTCCTATAAAGATCACCTTAGCATTACTATCTTCATTTTTTATAATTCTCGACATTGCAATCATCGGAGAAACTGAATTCGAAATTTTATCTACAACATTTGGATAATTTTTAGTAATATATGAAACAAACGCAGGACAGCATGAACTAGTCATTAATCCGTTTTCATCAATAGTATGGGTAAATTCTTTTCCTTCATGCAAAGCTATAATGTCTGCTCCAAGAGCTGCTTCTACAACATAATCAAAACCTAATTTTTTTATTGAATTAAATACTTTCCCAATTCCAACACCTTTAAATTGACTTGCAATAGCTGGTGCAACAACAGCATACACATTTATATTTTCTTCTTTTGATTTTTTTAGTAAATTAATAACATCTACTATAAATGACTTATCCATTATCGCTCCAAAAGGGCATTTGTAAATACATGCACCACACTGTATACATTTATCGTTATCAATAACTGCTTTTTTATTTTCATCAATAGATAATGCATTAGCACCACAAGACCTTCTACAAGGTCTCATTACATCCGAAATTGCATTATAAGGACATGCATTCTTACATTTTCCACACTCAATACACTTATTGTTATCTATATACGCTCTATGTTCAACATGATAAATAGCCCCTACAGGACATACATCTGAACATTTGTGAGCAAGACACCCTCTACACGATTCAGTAACTGTAAATCTATTTACAGGACATGCATCACACGCACTACTTATAACTTCAATAATATTTTTATTTTTCTTATTTCCACCCATTGCAAGTTTTACTCTTTCTTTTACTATTTCTCTCTCTTTATAAACACAGCACCTGGTTATTGCTTTAGGTCCTGGAGCTATTTTTTTTGGAATAGTTTTATATTCTTTCTCTAAATTTCCTTCCATAGCAAGTGTTGCTACTTCTTTTAGTATGTCATGTTTTATTACCTGAACTTGGCTTTCAAATTTTCTCATATTACTCCCCCTTTTACTATGTATAAACATGGATTATTAAAGTATAATTATGTATTATTAATACATAATTATACTTTAATCTACATATTATTTCAATTTTTTATAAAAGTTTGAGATTGTTCAAAAAAAATAAAAGGTGTAATATTTAAAATGGTACCTATAGATTGGACACATAAAAAAGAGTGTCTAGTTTATAGGTACTTTTTTGTGTATAATTATCATTGAATATGGAGGCCTTTAGTATGAGTAAAATTACATTTTCAAAAGACAATATTGAAAGATTAAATAAGAACCCTTATGTAAAGCGCGTTAGCGAGAAGTCAATAACATACTCTGACGAGTTTAAAATAATGTTTATTGAGGAGTATTTAAGAGGAAGCACACCACGAACTATTTTCATTGATGCTGGATTTGACGTTGAAATACTTGGTGTCAAGCGCTATGAACAGGCGGCAGCCAGATGGATAAAAGCGTACAAGAAAGATGGAATTATAGGATTAAGTGATACTAGAAGAGTGAATTCAGGCAGACCAAGTAATGCTCCAGTTTCAAAGGACGATATTATTAGCAAACAAGAAGCTAAAATAAAACTGCTTGAGGAACAATTAGAATTGCTAAAAAAGCTCGACGTGACAGAAAGGAGGCTGGTAAACAACTGCGTAAATCTAACAAATAATGAAGTATATGAGTTAATTTTAAAGACTGTGTCTAAAAAAGATTATTCAGGCACAGTTTCTTATTGCTGCTCAATTTTAGGGGTTTCACGTTCAGGTTATTATCATTATTTAAAGACAGCACCTTCTAGAACTATAAGGGAGAATGAAGATTTAAAAGCTAGAGATATTATATTAAAGGCTTATAATTATAGAGGTTATAAGAAAGGTTCTAGATCAATTAAAATGACACTAGAAAATGAGTTTGGTATTATATACAGTAGAAAAAAAATCCAAAGGATTATGCGAAAATACAGTATAGTATGTCCTATAAGAAAAGCCAATCCGTATAGAAGAATAGCCAAAGCGACAAAAGAACATAGAGTAGTACCTAATCTGCTACAGAGAAATTTCAAACAGGGTATTCCTGGCAAGGTGCTACTTACTGATATCACATACATCCCTTACGGGATAAATAAAATGGCATATTTATCAGCTATCAAAGATAGCTCTAGTAACGATATTCTAGCATATCATGTATCTGATCGAATTACTTTAGATATAGCTACAATTACAATTAAAAAATTAGTTAATACACATAAAGCTGATTTACATGATGAAGCTTTTATCCATTCTGACCAAGGGGTCCACTATACAAGCCCTAAATTCCAAAAATTACTAAAAAGCCATAATCTAGGACAATCCATGTCTAGACGTGGTAACTGCTGGGATAATGCACCTCAAGAATCCTTCTTTGGTCATATGAAGGATGAAGTAGATTTCAAAACATGTTCTACACTTGAAGAAGTAATTAATAAAGTTGATAATTACATGGATTACTATAATAATTATAGATGTCAATGGGGATTAAAAAAGATGACTCCTAAACAATTTAGAAATCATCTTTTGAATGCAGCTTAACCCTTTTTTTATAATGTCCTTGACAAAGGGTCCATTTTAATTAATATTACACCTTTTATTTTAAAAATATATTTCTATTTATTTAATCTTTTTTCTAATTCTTCTTTTTCTTTTTCATATCCAGGCTTTCCTAAAAGTGCAAACATGTTTCTTTTATAAGCTTCAACTCCTGGCTGATCAAAAGGATTAACACCTAATATATATCCACTTACAGCACAAGCTTTCTCAAAGAAGTATACTAAGTATCCATAGTTGTACTCATCAAGCTTAGGTATGTTTATCACTAAGTTAGGAACATTTCCATCAACATGAGCAAGTACAGTTCCTTCAAAAGCCTTCTTATTTACAAAATCTATAGTCTTTCCTGATAAGTAATTAAGTCCATCTAAATCCTTATCATCTTCTTTTATAGTAGCTTCTCTTTTTGGAGTTTCTACATTAAATACTGTCTCAAATAAATCTCGTCTTCCATCTTGTACATATTGTCCCATAGAATGTAGGTCAGTTGAAAAGTCAACTGAAGCTGGGAATATACCCTTTTGATCTTTTCCTTCACTTTCTCCATAAAGCTGCTTCCACCATTCACCAATAAAGTGAAGTGCTGGTTCATAATTTACCATAAGCTCTATATTTTTTCCTTTTCTGTGAAGAACATTTCTAACAGCAGCATATTGGTAGCAATTATTATCTGCTAAGTTTTCATTGTCATAGTCAACACTAGCCTCATTTGCACCTTTCATGATTTCGTCTATATTAATTCCAGCTGTAGCTATTGGTAAAAGTCCTACTGCTGTTAATACAGAAAAACGCCCACCAACATCATCTGGAATTACGAAAGTTTCATATCCTTCATTTTGTGCAAGTTGTCTTAATGCTCCTTTTTTAGCATCAGTTGTTGCAAATATTCTCTTTTTAGCTTCTTCTTTTCCATATTTATTTTCTAAGTATTCTTTCATTATTCTAAAACTTATAGCAGGCTCTGTTGTAGTTCCAGATTTTGATATAACATTTACAGATATATCTTTATCCTTTATAACATCCATCAAATCCATTATATATGTAGAGCTTATATTATTACCCATAAAGTATATTTCAGGATATTCTCTATCTTTCTTCGTTAAGTTATTTCTAAAAGAATGACCTAACATCTCTATAGCAGCTCTAGCCCCTAAATAAGATCCACCTATTCCTATTACTATTAATACATCTGAATTTTCTTTTATTCTATTTGCTGCCTTCTTTATTCTATCAAATTCTTCTTTATCGTAATTCTTAGGAAGGTCTACCCATCCTAAAAAGTCATTTCCAGGTCCTTTTTTACTGTGTAATAAATCATGAGCCATTTTTATACTAGGCTGCATAAAATCAATTTCTTCTTGTCTTACAAAGTCAAGTGCATTATTATAACCAAAACTTATTTTGTTCATATTGATACTCCCTTCATAAATAATAATTCAAATTACATTATAATTATATATTAAATTCACAAAAATTTCTAATATAATTTATATTTTTTATTTTATTTTTTTGTATTAATACCATATATATCTAGTCTTCTGTGTTTTAAAAGAGGCAATTCTGTCCTTACCTTCTCTAAATAGTTTAAATCTATATCACAATACAATATATCTTCATTCTCATCTAATTGCCCTATAATTTCTCCAAATGGATTGCAAACACTACTGTGACCGTAAGCTAAATATGTCTCATCATAATTTCTTGCTGGGCTTGCTGCAGCAAAATATATTTGATTATCTACAGACCTATTTCTTATTATAATATCCCAGTGAGCAGGTCCTGTAACATTATTAAAAGCAGCTGGAACTATTACGAGCTTAACATCATTTTGAACCATAATCCTAAATATTTCAGGAAATCTCATATCATAGCATATAGCAACCCCTACTTTACAGTACTCTGTATCAAACATAGTTATGTTTTGTCCATAAGAGAATGTATCTGATTCCTTCATATACACTCCATCCTTTATGTCTATATCAAATAAATGCATTTTTCTATGTTTAGTTATAATATTTCCGTCTTTGCCTATAACATATGCTGTATTGTAATATTTATCTCCATCTTTCTCAGGAATAGATCCTGCCACAATATACACATTGTATTTTTTAGCAATTTCTGCTATAGCTTTAAGTGTAATACTTCCTTCTTCTTCTTCGGCATATTCTTTAAATACATCATTTCTATAAGGACAGATAAACATCTCCCCTAAGGAAATAATATTTGCACCATTAACAGCTGCCTCTTCTATAAATTCTAAAGCTTTTTTTAAATTATAAACCTTATCATCCTTTACCATAGTCTGACATAAAGCAATTTTGAAGTTTTTACACATATAAACTCCCCCTTATTTTTAACTATAAAGCATTTATTATGTATATAATTAATTATAATATAAAAAACCCCGTTATTAATAACGAGGTCTTAATTTATCTTAATGTTGTTTTACAGTTTGAGCATCTATTACAGCTCTTGCTATATTAGACGAGTGATCTCCTATTCTTTCCATGTTACTTATCATCTCCAAGAACATTATACCACTTTCTGGATTACATAAGCTTTTATTCAATCTATATATATGTGTTGTTCTGCATGTTTTTTCCATTATATCTATTTGTTCTTCCATCTTTATTACTTTAAAAGCTAAATCTATATCATTAGTTTTCATACATTTTAATGAACTTTTATAAACTTCCATAACCTTATCAAACATAGTTCTAAGCTCTTCTAAAGCTTCTTTTGAAAAAGGTATGTCCTTTTCTATTCCATCAACAACTAATTCTGCAATATTGTCTGCATGATCTCCTACTCTTTCAATATCATTTACAGTATTAAATAGGCCGTCTACTATCTCTCTATTTTCTCCAGATATTGCTTTATTAGATAATTTAATTAAGTAATCTATAATTTCTCTTTGTAGCGCATTTATCTTTTTCTCTTTTTTAAATGTTTTTTTAGCTTCTTCTTTTGACCAGTTAAAAAATCCATCCATAGCGTTTTCTAAAGATTTTTTAGTTATATTCCCCATATGTAAACACTCTCTTATAGTATTTGCAAGTGCTATAGAAGGCGTTTCTAGTATTCTACTATCTAAATACTTAGTTACTCTACCATTATTTTCATCTTCCGTTTCAGGTAACAATTTCATAGCTAATTTAACTATAAGTGGAGCAAATGGGAATAAAATTACAACATTTACAATGTTGAATAATGTATGTACATTTGCTATTTGTCTTGTTACATCAGTTTGATTCATTTTAGTTACAAGTGCGATTGTCGGCTTACTTAATATAATTGCGAATATTAGTGTACCTAATACATTAAAAGTTAAGTGTACAATAGCTGCTCTTTTAGCATTTCTTGTTGCTCCTATACTAGATAAAATAGCAGTTACACACGTTCCTATATTTTGTCCATATAATATTGGAAGTGCAGATGACAATGGTAATAATCCTTCTGATGATAGTGCCAATAATATACCCATAGCAGCACTACTACTTTGAAGTATAACAGTCATAGCAAATCCCATAAAAATTCCTAAAAATGTGTTACTTCCAAATCCAACTAACATTTCTCTAAAAGCAGGAAACTCTCTTAGAGGCTTCACAGCGTCCTTCATAAAGTCCATACCTATAAACAATATACCAAAACCTATTAATATTTCAGCTAATTGCTTACTTTTTTCTTTTGATGCAAATAAATATATTACCATACCTATACCAACTGCAGCAGGTGCTAATTGTGTTAGTTCAAATGATACAAGCTGTGCTGTCACAGTAGTACCTATATTTGCCCCCATTATAACACCTATAGCTTGACTTAATTGCATTATGCCAGCATTAACAAATCCAACTACCATAACAGTAGTTGCACTACTACTTTGGATAATAGCGGTAACAAATACACCAACTAGTACTCCCATAAATCTGTTACTAGTTAACATCTCTATTATTTTCTTTAACTTCTCTCCAGCTGCTTTTTGAAGACCCTCTCCCATTAAATTCATTCCATACAAAAATAAACCTAATCCACCAAGTATACCTAGCGCTATATTTATAGCCATTATTAGTCCTCCTTGAATTTGTAATCTGTGTTTTTTACTGTCTAATTGTATCAAATTTTGATAGGAGAAATGTTAAATTAATGTTAAAAATATTAATTTTATATTAAAAATGTTAAGTTTATATTAACTTTTTTTGATATTTGCTTATTATACTCTCCGCTGCTTTTATTCCATCAACTGCAGCAGATACTATTCCTCCAGCATATCCAGCCCCTTCTCCAACAGGATAAAGTCCGCATACATTCACAGATTCAAAGTTTTGTTCATCTCTTACTATTCTTATAGGAGATGATGATCTCGTTTCGACGCCTGTAAGTACAGCATCATTTAGTGCAAATCCATCTAGTTTTTTGTCAAGATTCTGCAAACCTTCTTTCATTGCTTCAACTACAAAATCAGGAAGACACTTTCTTAGATCAGTAAGAGTATATCCTGGCTTATAAGAAGGCTCTACACTCTTTATCTCAGTAGATTCTCTATCATTTAAAAAATCACCTACTAATTGAACTGGTGCCTTATAATTTTTTCCTCCTAATTCAAATGCAAGCCTTTCATATTTTTGTTGAAAGTAAACTCCTTCTAGCGGATGATCACTTCCAAAATCTTCAGGAGCTACATTTACTAAAAGAGCACTATTTGCATTTTCCTTATTTCTTGAATGTTCACTCATTCCATTTGTAACAAGCTCTCCCTTAGATGATGATGATGCTATAACACTTCCTCCAGGACACATACAAAATGTATATGTAGTTCTCCCTTTCTCCGTATGATAAATAAGTCTATAATCTGCTGCTCCAAGTCTTGGATGATCATAAAATTCTTTATACTGAGATTTATTTATCATTAACTGAGGATGTTCAATTCTTGCACCTATAGCAAATGGCTTTTGAATTATTTTTACATTTTTATTATTCAAGACCTCATAAGTATCTCTAGCACTATGTCCTATTGCTAGTATACTTATGCTAGTATCTATTATATATTCATCATTTACCTTAACACCAACTATTGATTTGTCTTCAACTATAATATCTGTAACTTTTGAATTGAATCTAACCTCTCCACCAAGTTCTATTATTCTTTGTCTCATATTTTTTACAACTTCTTTTAATATATCAGTTCCAACATGAGGTTTATGAGAGTATAGTATTTCATCTGGCGCTCCTGATGTAACTAGTTCCTCAAGAACCTTTCTACATCTTAGATCTTTTATTCTAGTAGTAAGTTTACCATCTGAAAAAGTACCCGCTCCACCTTCTCCAAATTGAACGTTAGAGTCTTCATTTATTTTTCCTGTGTTCCAAAATAAATTTACATCTTCAGTTCTTTTATCAACATCCATTCCTCTTTCTAAAACTATAGGATTATAACCTCTTTGAGCAAGTATTAGTGCAGCAAACAATCCAGCAGGTCCCATTCCTATTATAACTGGTCTTTCCTTTAGTTCTTCATTTCCCATTTTTACATCTTTATATTTTAATTCTGGACTTAATCTCACATCATTGCTCTTTATCTTTTTTAATATGCTATTTTCTTTTTTAACTTTCACATCTACTGTGTATATAAAGTTTATTTTTCCTCTTTTTCTAGCATCTATTGATTCTTTAAATATTGTATATTCTATTAATTCTTCTTCCCTGATTCTTAGTTTTTTTAATATTTTCTTTTTAATATTTTTTATATCCTCATCTATATCCATCTTTATATTCGATATTCTTATCATATTCATTATCCTTTCTCATGTGGGTTTATTATTTGAAATTTTCCAAATTGAAAGTCCTATTTATAAATACCATCCATATATTTATAAATAGGACTTTCAATTTTTATATTTAAATATATCATGCCTTCGTTCATTTCATGATAATATACTATCCTTCTTCAATTTAACATAATTATCTAATAAAATATCCAATTCCTGACTTAAATCTATTATTTCTTTATTAACAAGTTTAAAATTGTTATTTTCTATCAATTTATTCAGTCTTTCTCTCATTACTTCTATATTCATCTGTAAATCATTCATTTTTTCCATAGAACCCCGCCCCCCCTTTATAAATTTACACCATGATGAAGTAAAAATCAACAACATTCATTTTATTTATTTAGACTGAAAATTACATTTATAGACGATTCTTTTATGTTTATTAAAGGAATTTCTTGTATTATGAACTTTTTTATCTTTTCTTCGATATGCTGATGCGATATTTTTACATTTTCACATAAGTTTTCAACGACAGCATATCCTACTGTTTCGTCAATACCTTTGTTCTTATACACAGGATTTATATTTAATTGTATAAATTTAAGATCACATATAAATTTTTCTTCATTTCCCAATTCTATTACATCATCATACTCAAATATTTTGTACTCATATATATTTTCATAAGGTTGTATTTCTTCTATTCCTATAAAATCCATTTTATTCGATCCTCCTTAATTATAAAATGTTATATGTATTATATCATATAATATTATTTGCAAATAATTAAAAAGTCATGTTATTATTTTCTAATAATAACACGACTTTTATTTTATATTTATTTTATTTTAAATTCCTCTATATTGCTAGTTAAATCATCAATACTAGAATTAAGGTTTTTGGCTAAACTATTCAATTTTTCTGTATCTATTACTTGTTGCTCTGCATATGCAGACACTTGTTGAGTAGATGCTGCCGTTTCTTCAGTTACATATGCTATTCGTTCCATAGAGTCTACAAATTCTACCTTGCTTATATTTATATTATTCAACATTTCTTTTATATTGATAGTTTTTTCTATCATCTCACAAGTAATATAGTCTATATCCTTAAATAGTTTTTCTGTTTTTTCTACAACTTCATTCTGCTCATCAATAATATAAGATGCATCATTCATAATCTTACTTGTCTCATTAGTCTGTATCTGAATATTATTTACTATTTCTGCAATTTCTTTTACTTGTTGTGTAGTAGCTTCTGATAATTTTCTAACCTCATCAGCTACAACTGCAAATCCTCTACCATGTTCTCCTGCTCTAGCAGCCTCTATAGTTGCATTCAACGCTAATAAATTTGTCTGTTCTGCTATTTGTGTTATAGTTTCACTTATATTATTTATTTGCATAGATTTTGACAGTTGCTCTTTAAACTGATGTTCAATACTTTTTACTATATTTAATGTATCTATATTTTTGTTTTTTAATAAAACTATAGTCTGAATACCCATTTCATTGAAATTTTTTACTTTATCAGAATCAGCAGCCATATCTTCAGCAATATTAGATGTTTTACCTATAAAATCACCAAGTTCCTTAATCTTTGCTAGTGATCCCTCTGTTTCACTAGCTTGAGAAGTTGCTCCTCTTGCTATTTCATCTATAGCTTGAGCTACTTCATTTACAGAAATTGCAGTTGTTGAAGATATATCTACCAAATCTGTAGATATACTATGTGTACTCTTTGACATATGTTCAACATTTATTATTAAATTTTTTATTTTTTCTATCATATTATTAAGACCTTTAGATATTAACTGTATTTCAGTCTTTGTATTCAATTTATTTTTTATAGTAAAATTCCCTTTTCCAACTTCATTCATAGTCTCTACTATTTTATTTATCGGTTTAGTTATTCCAAACGATATATATATACTTATTATAATAGATACTATGGTTGTTAATATCCCTACTATTAAAGATATTTGATAAATAGAATGAGTTTCGCTTTCCATTATTTGTTTATCAAATACATTTATTATCTGCCATCCTATTGTATCATTGTTATAAAACGTTATGTATTTTTCTCCTTTAAGCATTTCTTTATCATCTTTTGATTCATACTCTATACTTCCCTTTTTACCCTCATATATTTTACTGCCCCATGGTGTTTCCTTTAAATCAAATCCAATTTTAGACTCATCTTTATAAAATGCTACTTTACCTTCATGATCTCCTATTATAATATCTGTTCCCTTTCCTAAATCTATAGCTTTTGTCAACTCTCCTATGCTATCAAGTAATATATCTACTGCCAAAACTCCTTTTACATTCTTATTATCATCATATAATTTCACTGATAATGTTATTACATTTTTGCTTGTAACAGCATCTACATAAGTTTTTGACCACACAGGGTTATCAGTAGACATAGCATCTATATACCATCCTCTTTTAGTAGGATCAAAACCTTCTGGTAACTCAACATCAGGATAAGTCTTCATGACTTTGTCAGGTCTCCCTATATAGACCATCAATATATCTTTATTATTTCGGCTAAACTCTTCAAATAATTCTAATACATCCTCATCAGAAGTTCTTTTAACTGCCTGATTAAGACCTTGAAATATCTTATACTTATTTTCTATTTCTAAGTTTAGATTACCATTCAATTGTCTTATAGAAGTCTCACTCTTACTTAACTCACTTTGAGTTATTATTTGAGCTGCTTTATCATATGAAAAATATCCAACTAACATCATCGGAAGTAATATTAATAATACAGAAACAGAAATCAACCTTACACTTATCTTATTCAAGTTCATTTACCTCTCCCCCCTTTAATTAATATAATTATACCATTTTTGTTTATTTTTGAATATTCTGTTATTTTTGCATATAAAAAAAGAGGACTAACCTCTTTTAGTAGTTAGTCCTCTTATAAATTTCATATTATCAAATAATTTTTCTACAAAGCTTTCTGCTTCTTCGTTATCTAATAAGAATATTTCAGTATTAGATTCTAAATCTTTTCCTTTTAAATCACAGTATTCTTTAGCCTTTTCAAGTAAAGCTTTTTTGTCTTCTTGTGATAGAGTATAATCCTTAAAATCTACTATTATGTATTCTTTTATTTTTTCATTTTCACCTTCATAAAAGCCTATTTCCATGTGATATATCATCCCAAATAAGTTTTCAAATGTTTCTTCTCCTCTATAAATAGGTACAGCAGGGTTTGATTTTATATAACTAGTTGAAACAGCTATTTCTTTTCCTAAAGTCAGACTCATTATTATCCCTCTTTCTACATATTTATCAAAACAATTACCATATATGAGTATTATATCACAGTGTTTATCCGAAAGCTAAAGTTTATAATACTATAAGCTTCTGAATAAATTCTTCTTGATAATATAATCTATATTATATTTTGTGTATTGATTTTATTTCTTTATATCTTTTACCTAAAGTACTTGGACTTACTTTGTATTTTTTAGCTATAGCACTTTGAGTTACATTTACACCATCTTCTTTTTTAGTATGGTATTCAACTGCTGAAGCCCATCCATTTTCAGTTCCCTTTACTTCATTGTTGTTCTTATATTCTTCCCATATAGTTAAAGCTACTTCTAAATAAGCATCTTCTATATTTTCTGTTATAAGATTTTTAACTTCACACTCTTTTTGTGAATTATCTACTTCTTTAGTATCTACTTTTTTAGTATCTTCTTGTTTTTCAACATTATTCACTTTTGCCTTAGAAGTTTCTTTCTTTTCTTTTAAATATGTCCCTATTTTAGGATCTATTAGTTGTTGAATATACTTGTAGAATATATTTGTATTGTATACTAGGAATGTTTCCATCTCCTTATAAACATCTTTATTCTTTTCGTATATATTATTAATATCTGCTATTATAACATCCTTAATTTTTTCAGATATAGATAGTACAGTGTCTATAAATTTGTTAACTTCTACAACATTAGCCATTCTACCTATTATTAATTCTCCAACTTTTAAATCTTTTAATACATTTATATCTTCTATATAAGTTTCTTTATCTAGTATTAAATCTTTAAGTATAGCTTTATCTTCTTCTATGTTTAAGATTTTATATATAGTTATGTATGATTTCAATTTACTTTTTAATATATTCTTTTCTATTATATTTAATTTATTTTTATTTTCTTCAAAGAATGATATAGCTATAGTTTTATTCTCACTAGTTATGTAATCTTGAAGATAGTATGTATTAAAGAATGAATTGAATTTAGAGTTTATTTCTTTGTCATCTACTATATGGAATTTATGTTGTGCATTAATATATTCATCATAGAATTTATCTTTTCTAGAATAAGCATATAGTTTTTTAGTTATACTTATATCGTGTTTTTGTGAAAAATCAACTTTTTGTTTTAGCATAGAATTTTTTTTATCTTTATTTAAGCAACATTTTTTATATTTTTTTCCACTATTACATGGACATAAATCATTTCTTCCTACCAAGTTGTGTTTCCTCCCTCACATTTTATTCATTTGTTTTTATTAAGATACAATATTGTATTATATCATTGTTTGTCAAAACATTCTACAAAATCACTTCATATTTTTTCATATGTACTATTTCAATATAATATTATAAATTAACTTATCAATAAAAAAGTTCATCTTTAGAAGAATCTTACAATGTAAACTTTTTTGAAACTCATAGCGAAAATTATATTTATCCACAACTTAAAAAGGAATATAATTTCCTATTCGTTATAAAAAAGATATTTATCTTTTCAATACTCATTTTGATCCTTTCTAAATATTTCCTTACTATATATTTCTATAAATATATAGTGATATCCTTTTAATATTTGTAACTTCACCTTTATGCAGAAAAAGAGAATAGAAAATAGTTAAGATTATTCTCTATTCTTCATTTAAAGTTTCTATTCAAGTATTGGTAAAGGTTTTATATTCATTTTTAGTTTCTTAACAGTTCCATCAACTTCAACTGAATTTGTTGCAGTTTCTCCTGCATTTCCAAAAGGTATATAACTATAAACAACTATATAAATTTTACCTTTTTCAAAGTCGAATTTATTAAGGCCTGTGTTCATGTCCTTATAACTTGTATACTCTTCATTTGATTTTTGTATTAGACTTTTGCCCTTAACTTCGTATATCTTTAGTGTAGTATTTTCAGTTTTGTTTTTATCTACACTAATATTTATATTTGGATTAGGACTATTTATCTCAATTTTAACTCCTATATATTGTTTAAGTGTATTAACAACGTCTACCTCTACATGATCACCTTCATTTTTTCCTTTTAAACATTCATCTGCATTATTATTTACAAATAATCCTTGTTTAACAATATTAGAACTAATATTTAATTCTAACTCTGCTATTTCAGACTCATTTCCTGCTTCATCATAACATATTGCATATACAATATCCTCTTTACCAACTACTATTTCTCCCTTGTAATCAGTCCAATGTAAGTCATTATTTATTTTATATTTTCTAATCACTCCATCATTTGGATAAGTTATTGTTACTTTAACATCTTCGCCTGATATAGAAGGTTTTATTATTGGCTTCTCTGGTGGTGTTTTATCAAATATCACAATACTTTTATCCGTTGTAGATGTAACTTCTTCAGCCTTGTTTCCTGCCTTGTCTACAAAATTCAATGTGAAATCTACACTTCCTTCTATATCATCCCTTTGCATAATATAGGTTGCAGTCCAATTTGATCCGATCCCTGCTATATTTGCAACTTTTCCAGCTATTGTTATTATTGGTTTGTTAATATCTTCATCAGTTTCTATAATTAATGTTATTGTATCTCCTACCTTTGCTAACGAAGTATTATTTTTATTATTTGAAGTTATAGTTACTATTGATGCTATAGGTGATTTTATATCTGCTTCTTCACATATTGATACACTTATTTGTGGGAAATTTTTATGTCCATCACTACCATCAATATCTTTATAGTCTATATAAGATGTACTATTATTGTTACTATCTTTACCCCAACTATACTCCCCTGCTTTAGTAGCTTTTAACTTAACAAAAAAATCGAATGGCTCAGCTTCAAATTGTTTTGTTTGTTCATTTAATTTATATGAAATGCTTCCTATATCTCCACTTACAGTTTGACCATTAATTTGTAGACAATCTGACTTATCTATAATTTTCATTTCTTGAGGAAATGTTTCTTTAAAGTTTATACCATGTATAGGCAAATCACTTTGTATTTGCTCAGCTAATTTTTGATACACTTCATCTAATGCACTTCCATCTACAGCCTCTTTATAATAACCATTAGCACTATTTGCTATGTTTTTCAATTCATTTTTATCTGCATCATTACTAAAAGCAATCATAAAAGAATCTATTTTATGCTCTCCATTTAATATTAAATCTTTCGCTACTTTATTAGCATATAATCTGTCATTATAAGTGGAATGATCTCCACCTCCACTATAATGATAATTTCCTGTATTTCCAAGATAAAATTTTCCATTTTTACTACTATGGAATGTGGGCTCTCCATCAGTCATTAAGATTACATATTTACGTGTATTCTCATCTGAACTTGAAAATTTATAATATGCTTTTCTAAGTCCGTCTCCAATATTAGTTCCTCCATAAGGGGTTAAGTTATTAATTTTATTGACAAAAGCTTCATACTGATTAGAATTTGATAAGTTTGCAAAATTATAACCATTAAAAGTAACATCTTTTGCGTAACTTTCGTAAGGAACTAATGCAATTTTAGTTTTTTCGTCTTTTTTAAACTTTTCGATAAAGTTTTTAGAAACATCTTTCATAACATCTATTTTTTTCTTTCTTCCTTGACTATTAATTTCATCTCCTGTCTTCGATAACCCTATAACTTTAGCATTGCTTGTTCTTGGATTTGCAATTGTTGCTACATATAAATTATACGATTTATTACGATTAAATCTATTTCCATCAAGATCTTTATAATAACTAAGCTGTAAAATCCTTTTCCCATTATTATATGTATTACAATGTGCCTTAAATAAAGCTTGAAGACCCCATATACTATCTCCATAAGGATTTTCATAATCATACCATACTAAATTTTCCAAGTATTTTTCTAACTCATCTGTTTCCTTATCAGTATAAAATGTTAAATACTCTAGATCATTTTCATTCTCAACAGCAGGTTCATCAAAGTTTATTTCATAATAATAATTCCTACCATTTCTTCTCAATTCTCCTTTTAAATTCCTAGGAGCATATTTTTCTTCAAATATAGATTGATCCTCATTTAATTCATCATTGTAATCTATATATTCATTCATACTTCCTGATGTGTCCATCACCAAGACAATTTCTTTATTCTTTAAGTAAGATTCTGGTATAATATTTTCCGCTGGTATTGGCTCTGGTTGAATCTTATAATTAATTGTTATTTCTTCATTTACCTCATACTTATCTTTATCTATACTTTTAGTCAATGTTAATGGTGCTTTTAAATTATTTTTAAGTTCTGCTTCAACTTGTGGAAACTCTTTTTTATTCTTATAGATAGATTGACCATCTGTTAATGTATAAGTTATCGTAGAAGGCTTTGTACTTGTTGGATACCTTCCTGTTTTTACATCTTTATTAGGTCTTTTGATTTTATAACTTACTGTTAAAATATCTTCTTTATTACCAATATCATCAAATTTCCAAACTAACTTATTTCCTTTTTTTATAAACTCAACCTTAGATGAATAATCTCTACCATTCAGAGTTACTTTAAAAGAATTAGGTACTATATCAAAATTATCAGAAACTTCATCTTCTATTACAAAGTCACTAACAGTTATACTTTCTTCTACATTTTCTATATACTTACCACCTATTAACCCTATATTCGTTAGTGATGAATATGGATATATCACGTCTGTCATTCCTGTTTGTGGATCAGCTTTTGATATTCTCTCATAGACACCACCGCCATTACCCTTTCCTGGTATAGTAAATTTATAACCTTCTGGTAATTCAACTTTCACTCTATACCCCGACCATCTTAATCCTTCAAATAAATAATATCCTTTGCTTCCCTCTGAATAATTTTTTGTTTTTGTTGTCATTATACAATTGTTTTGACTATCATATAATTTAACCGTTACACCGTTAATACCTTCTTCATTTGGTTCTATTTTTCCATTTCCTTTTCCATTTCCTTTTTCTTTTCCATCATACCATACGTATCCACTTATTTTATTTGAACTAGATGATGTACTACCATTATTGTTTTCTGTTGAATCGTTATCTAGAATTTTATTATTTTCAATATTTTTATTCTTTACTTCTAAATCAATCTCATATTCTTCTTGCCTCTCTTGACCTAAATTATTACTAATTGTTTTGTCTACTTCTATAGAATTGTCTAAACTACTGAAAGGCTCTAATTGAAAATTTAAAATACTTTCTTGATTATCTACTACATCAATAGTTTTTGTTTTTCCTATATACGCTCCGGCTTTATAAGCTTTCACACTTGCTAAGCCTGATGTAACATTTGGTATTTTATAATTCCCTTGTTCATCAGTATATATTCTCCATTTCCCATTAACCTCAACATAAGCTTTTCCAATAGGTTGATTTGTTTTAATATCAGTTATTTTTCCCTTTATTGTTCCTTCATGCATAAGATCCTTAGGATTTATTAACAGCTTAACAAAATCTATAGCATAACCATCTCCAGCTCCAGTTGTAGGATCATCAATACTTATATGTAAATTATTATTGTTTTCTAATAAATCATAGTATTTAGAAGGCATTTCAAAAGTTATTAGTTTCCCAACTGGCCCCGTTTGATTAAGATGATTTATTAATTCCTCAAACTCTGGTATTCTCGTTTCTGTTTTATCATCAGCTATAAATTTAACTTGATAAGTAGCACCTCCAGCAGTTGCTCCTCCCGCCTTTGGTTGAAAATCATCAACAAACATTTGTAATTTAGCTGCTTTAACTTCAAAATTATTATTTTGATCCTTAATATTCTTTATATTATGATTAATATTAATGATACCTTTTTCATCTTTCGGAGTTATTTTTGGTGCTCTTTCTATACCAGGATACTGAGGTATCCTTATTTGTCTATTTGAGTATCCATCTGCTCCTATTCCTGATACATTTTGTTCTTTTTCATAACTAGATACGGTTATTATTGCATCTAATCCATTAGGTTCATATTTATTAATCTCATCCCATTTGAAGTTATCATATGGATCATTTCCGCTTCCCCAATAATGAGCTGATGTACTTTCTCCACTGAATGGATTTATTGTAGTCCATCTTTCTCTTCTTCCATTGTTCAATCTATATTCCTCAAAAAAATTGTTTGGAGTATAGTTCCACCCAAGTCCAAAATCATCTATATCCCCTACTCGTACAGTATAA